>NZ_JBIBBM010000010.1:0-242088 GCF_042900645.1 Streptomyces sp. NPDC012888
AGGGCCGGCCTTCGGCCGGGGTCCTTCGCTGCGCTTTGGACTGCCCGGGTTCCGCTGCGCTCCACCCGGCCCAGGGGCCCGCTTGCGGGCCCCTGGGCACTCCCGCGCTTCGCGCGGGAGGTGACCTCGTTTCACGAGGTCCAGGCCTTCGGCGTTTTGGGGTGTCCGCTTCGCTCCCACCCCGGCCTTCCGGCTTCGCCTCCAGGTCGAAGGCCCGCAAGCGGGCCTGGCCGGCAACAGCGAGGGCCGCGGTCTCGTTTGGCTGACGGCCGGTGAGGTTCTCCACGAGAAGCGGCCTGGCATCACGGGTGTCCTGCCCTCTAGTCGGCCGCTCCGGGAAGAGCTACCTCCTGCATCATTGACTCGGCGCACTGTGTAGCATCCCGAGGAAACCTAGCGTTCCCACCCGCGGAGCGAACCCACTTCCGATGTCGTGGATCAGTGAAACTGCGCACTACTCAACCAACCCGCACAACCAGGGCCCGAGCGACTTCGACCCGGTTTCGGGACGGCCGTGCCACCTCCAACACCCGCCCCGCCTGCAGATCACGGCGCACCACACGATGCAGCGTTCCCAGGGACGGCACACTCCCCGGCGAGGACGAACTGTCGGCCGTCAACCGCCCGTGCAACACCGCAACGCTCCCACCCACTTGCGTCAGAACGGCCCACTGATCGTCATCCAGAACGAACCCGTCCTGCCGCCCACCGGCTCCAGCCGGCCCTCACACGCCTCGGACAGCCACCGCCACACCGTCCGGACCGTCACACCCGCCGCCTGGCCATTACCCGCACATTCAGCGACGACACCGATCCCGACCCCTGGTCCACCGCCAACAACCGACGCACCACCACACCACGCGCCAACCGGCCGTCCTCACCCATACCGCCAGCACACCCGGCGACCACCGCAACGAACACAGGAATGGGCAAACCCATGACAGCCACCCACCACCGTCCTAGCCACCTCATAGCAGCAGCCTGGTCACCCCACGACAGCCAAGACCACCGGCCCGAAACAACCCGTGCCACGAAACCCCGAGCCACACAAGGTCCTCAACACGACGAACCCCCGCACACCCGCTCACACCCAACAACTACCACCACCCCACCCACTCACAAGTGTGAACAGGCACGCCCATGACAGCCGGCCATCCTCGCGATCGGCGCCTGACAACAGCGGTTCGGTCATCTCGTGACAGCCATGATCACTACCGCTGCGCAGCAGGAGCAGGGACGGCCCTCCTGTCCTTGCTGACGCCCTGCCAGTGCCAGGGCACCTAACCGACGGATTCGCTGCCGTTTATGGCATCGGATGGTTGTCGTCCTGGTGGGTATCGGTGCCAAGGCCTGCCAAAGGGTGCACCGTCAGAGCACCCTCAGCGTCCACTTCGATCAGTAGGCGCTCGCGGGTGGAGGTGCCCAGCGGGGTCAGAGAACCGCTGCCCTGGGCCATGACATTCAGGACGGCGAGCATCGCGTGCAGGATCCGGTTGGGCCGGTGCCATTTGATGAGCGTCGCCCGCCACGCGGTGCGGGATTCGACCCGCCAGCCGAGCGCCATACGCTCCGCGATTGCCCTGTCGAGCTCAGTTATTGCGTTACTCCGCACGATGTTTCCTCCGGCGGGATCTGCGAGGCCGTCGGAGCCGACAGGCTTCGTTGCGACCCTCGGCTAACTACGGGCAGCAGTCGGCGGTCGGGCCTGCTAGGAGGCGTCGTTCGGATCAACGGGTGACTGCGGTCCATCTGGAGTAGGACGAGTTGCTGCTGCTGGTTCTGTGGGATGCGCTGAGGAGGTGGTCGGGAAACTGAGTGCCGATGGGCTTCGCCGTACCGCACGCCGGCGTGGTGCCGGCCAGCGTCGGCACGACGGCCGATCGGCGCTGTCCAGGTCCGAGCGCTGGGATCGGGTGCAGTGGGTGGGTCTGATCGCGGCCAGTCTCCCAGGGCTCGCCGCTTTGGGGGCGTTGCTGTTTACCTGGATGCAGGTCGGACAGGCTGGCAAGGAACTGCGGATCTCCGAGCAGGGACAAATCACCAGTCGGTTCAACGCCGCAATTGGCAACTTGGGATCGCAGTCCCTGGACATCCGTTTGGGTGGCATCTATGCCCTGCAGCGCATCATGGAAGACTCCGCCCGCGACCATCCCGCGGTCGTCTCCGTACTGGGTGCCTTCGCACAGGAGCATTCCGGGTCGAGTACTGAAAGCTTGAAGGAACCGCTTGGCGACGAATTGCATGACTGGGCTCCGAAGCGAGATATCTGGGCAGCCATCGCCACGCTGGCTAGGCGCAACCCCGACCGTGACGCCGGAGCGTTTATCGACCTGAGTAATACCGATCTCCGTGGCCTCAAAGTTCCTGGTGAAGCCGCTATCAGGCTCCCAGGGGTGGGATTGAACGACGCGGATTTGCGCGAAGCCGAGCTGCCAGGAGCGGATCTTCGCAATGCCAATCTGGACAGCGCCCACCTGGACAGGGCTTGGCTAGAGAAGGCCGATCTCCAGGGGGCGAATCTCGCCAGGGCGAGCTTCCGCAGCGCAACACTTGAGAACGCGAACCTACGCGGAGTGGAACGCACATGCGGGGGCTTCCTAATCTCACGCGATGGGCGAAAGCGACTTGATTGCATAGACCTGGACGCGGCCGTTCTAGACGGAGCGGATCTTCGAAACGCCAAATTGAGCGACGTGAACCTTCGCGACGCGACTTTGACGGGTGCAGATCTTCGTGGCGCGGACCTTTCCCGCGCGAACCTGACCAACGCGGACTTTCGTGGCGCCAAGCTAGATGGCGTGAAGCTGGATGGTGCAACGCGGACCGGCGCGCTCGGCCTACCGAAGCAGGGCTAGGCAGTTTCATTTTGGATCGGTCGCTCGTTGGACCGGGTGTGTCGTTAACAGATGTGCAATGGGCACGGATTGAGCCCCTACTCCCGGACCGGACGCCGATGCGGGGTGGTCGCTGGCGGGATCACCGGGAAGTGATCGACGCGATCGCCTTCAAGTTCCAGACCGGTACTCAGTGGGTGCATCTGCCGGAGAAGTACAGCAACTGGCGTGGCGTCTACAACCGGTTGCGGATGTGGGCCCTCGACGGCACTTGGGAGAGGGTGTTCACCGCACTCATGGCCCAGGCCGACGCCGACGAAGACCTGGACTGGACCGTTTCGGTGGACTCCACGATCGTGCGCGCCCACCAGCATGCGGCCGGCGCCCGTAAAAAGGGGCTCCGGTCGGCGAACCGGCTGACCACGCGATCGGCCGGTCCCGCGGAGGACTGACCACGAAGATCCACCTCGCTGCCGATGCCGACTGCCGACCTCTGGCATTCGTTCTCACCGCCGGACAGGCCGGCGACGCGCCTGCCTTCACCGACGTCATGGGCCGCCTGCGCGTTCCCCGACGACGTGGTCGTCCACGCACCAGGCCGGACGTGGTACTGGCCGACAAGGCCTACTCGTCCCGCTCGATCCGCGACCACCTGCGCAAGCGCGGCATCCGGGCGGTGATTCCGGTCCCCGCGGACCAGCGAGGCCACCGGCTGCGACGAGGCAGCCGGGGCGGGCGGCCACCCTCCTTCGACCGTGAGGCTTACAAACAGCGCAACACCGTCGAGCGGTGCATCAACCGCCTGAAGCAGTGGCGAGGCATCGCGACCCGCTACGAGAAGACCGCGACCATCTACCTGGCCGGACTCCACATCGCCGGCATCCTCCTCTGGTCTGCGCGGTGATCCAAACGAAACTGCCTAGGTCCGGCGGCTCGGATAGCGGTGTCAGGGCGTCGTGCCCCGCCCGCAGCGGGCTCTGCGGGTGCCTCTCCTCCTGCTGAAGGTCAAGATGATGGCCAAGCCGATGACGACGGCTAGGGCCAAGCCGATCCAGGAGAAGCGGCGCAGCCAGTCTTCGGCGAGGACGCCGAGGTAGTAGACGGCGGCGGTGGTCCCGCCGGCCCACAGGATCCCGCCCATGAGATTGGCGGGGAAGAACGTGACGTAGGGCATGCGCAGCACCCCGGCCAGGGGACCGGCGAAGATCCGCAGCAGGGCCACGAAGCGGCCGAGGAACACCGCCCACACCCCCCACCGCTGGAAAGCGCGGGTGGCTGCAGCGATGTTGTCTGCGCTGAAGTGCCGGGGAAAGCGGCGTGTGAGGCCGTTCAGTAGCGGTGTGCCGCCCTTGCGGCCGATTGCGTACCCGAGCGAGTCGCCCACCACGGCCCCCGCTGTCGCGCACATCCCGACCACGACAGGGCTGATTCCTGCGTGCTGGGAGGCCAGCAGTGCCGAGCTGACCAGGATGATCTCGCCCGGCAGTGGGACGCCCACGCTCTCCACTCCCACGACCAGGGTGACCAGCAGATAGACGGCAAAGGGTGGGACAGTGACCAGCCACTCCTGGACATGCAACTCCAGTTCTCCTCTCCTACCTGGTTCAGACCCGTCGCGGAACCGCCCTTTCACCGTAGGAGGGCCGTTATGCGATTATCTGTACGTTTTGTAACAACTGCCTTGCGGTGCGACCGAGGCCCGGCTATCGGCGAAGTGATCACAAAGTCATCGACACCGAACGGCAGTATCGACACAGCGAAGCCGCAGCGGATCGGCCCCACGGACTCCTCCAAGGCGCGGCGCTGCTGTTCCTCGCGGGTGCCAGACCGCGGCAATCCGTGACCTGCGGAGGTTTCACACGAGTGAAGCGCGGCCTCGGGCGCGCGTCGGCACGCGAGAGTGCTGTGTTCAGGTGCTGAGTTCCTTGAGGAACACGTATCCGGCCTGGATGAAGCGGCCGCCAAGTCGGGGGCCGGTGTTGGTGAGAGCGGCGAGGGCGGTGCCGGCCTGGGGGCAGAAGCCGACGAACGTGGTGAAGCCGCGGGTGGCGCCGGAGTGGAAGAGGAAGGTCCGGCCGCCGGTCTCGCGCAGGTTCCAGGCCAGGCAGCGGCGGTCTTGTGAGCGTGGGAGATGGAGGCGGGGCTGTTGGACGGTGTGGAGGGCTGTGGCCAGAGGGGTGGCGGTGGGAGTGAGGTGGGCTTGGAGGTAGCGCAGCAGTTCGGGGCCGGTGGACCGCAGGGCGCCTGCGGCTGGGAGGGCGGGGATGGCGAAGGGCGGCAGGGGCCGGTTTCTGCGGTAGCCGGTGGCATGAGCGGTGGGGCTGGGGTCGCACGTGGTGGAGGTGAGGCCGAGGGGGGCGCACACGTGTTCGGTCAGGAGGGTGAGGTAATCCGTGCCCGCGGCGTGGGCCAGGGCGTTACCCAGCAGGGCCATGCCGTAGTTGGAGTAGGTCAGGCGACTGCCGGGGCGCCGACGGGTGCGGGTGCGTCCCAGGGCCTGGTCGAGGTGCTCGATGCGGTATCGGGCGTAGGGGTTGGTGAAGTAGGTGGGAAGGGCACGGATCAGCAGTCCGGGGGGCAGGCGGGGCAGGCCGGATGTGTGGGTGGCCAGATGCAGAAGTGTGATCCGGGTGCCTGCCGGTGATCGGGGGCGCTGGCCGGGCGGCAGGTGGGCGTCGATCGGATCGTGCAGGCCAACACGGTTTTGTACGGCGAGTGCGGCCAGCAGGAGAGCGGTGAAGGTTTTGGTGACGGAGCCGATTTCGTAGAGGGCGTCCGGGGTGTTGGGCGGGCCGCCGTGGGAGAGACGGCCGTGGCAGTACACGTCGTGAGCCCCCTCGCGGGCCACGGCGAGGGTGACTGCGCTCGCGCCGGGAGCGGCCTCGACCAGGCTCGGGAGGCCGGAAGCGGTCATGCGGCGATGCCGGCGGCGCCGAGCGTGCGGGCCAGGGTGATGGTGCCCGAGATGACGGCGACGACGGCGGTGTGCTCGTTCTCCTTGAACGCCGTGTGCTCGTCGCCCGCGATGGGGTCGCTGTCGCGGGGGGTGAGCCCGTCGGGTTGCTGTACGGCCGCCAGCTGCTGCCAGGGCTTGGGACCGCAGACCGGATCGCCGATGCAGGCATCGACGGCGAGGAGTTCACCGACGAGGTCGAACTGCCCTACTTCCAACCAGATGTCGACCCACACCGGGAGCCATCGCCTGAGATAGCGGGCCATGGAGGCGGGCAGGTCGTCGGGCCGGGCGCCCCAGTCGGTGAGGTGGAAGACGGTATGCGTGATGTCGTAACCGGTGCCCCAGTCCACCGCCCACGGTTCGGGTGTGGCGCCCAGCCAGGTCGCCGCCGCGAGCGCCTGCCAGTCGGGGTCACGGCCCACGCCGACGATGCGGCGGGCGTTGGCCACCGCGAGCCGGCGGTTGGGAACGACCTCCATGGCGTCGGGGGCCCGCAGGCCCGCGTAGTCGGCCAAGAGCTCGTCCAGCAGGCGGTGACGCAGGCCGGCCCGGGCGAAGTGGGCGTACAGCTCCAGCGGATCGGTCAGGGTGAGGTGGCGCAGCTGACGTTCGTAGAGCAGGTTGCCGTCTTGCAGTTGGTGCCAGCAGGAGTCGATGAGGGCGCGTGCTGCTTGGGTGTCGTGGGAGCCGGCGACGCCGTCGCGCAGTACGAGGGAAGCGGCCAGGGCTGCTTCGCCGAGCGGCTTGTAGGCCCCGTCGGGATCGGCGAGGTCGACCGTGGCGTGGGGTGGGAGGTGTCCGTAGCCCTGCTGGTGGGTGGTGTGGAGCCAGTTCAGCGCTTTGGACGACCAGTTCTGAATGGTGCCAAGGTGGTCGGTGAGGGGCATCATCCGTCCTCCTTGTGCCCGTGCAGCAGGTGTTCGGCCACAGCCAGGTCGAGGTTGGCTCGGGCACTGCCGTCGCCGACCTGCCGCAGACGGGTCAGGAGCGGTGTGATCTCCAAAGGGACTGGTACCCGCGTGTGGTGCAGCCAGGCCAGCCAGCGGGTCAGCCGGGCAGCATCGCGGTAATCGCGGCGCAACATGGCGCGGACGGTTCCGCGGGCCAGGCACAGGGGATGCGCGCGGGCCGTGTCGTGGATCGGGCTGTCGAAACCGGGGAGGGCCAAAGGTGCCAGGCGGGCCATCGACGGCGCCCACTGACGCCATCCGCCTGGAGTGCCGGCGAGCGGCTCGGGCGGGGCGATGGTGGCTTGACCTGGTTCGGCGCTGCCGGCGGTGCGGGAGGCGAGCGTGCACGCGGCCCAGTCGTGCCAGGCGATCACCGGATCACCGGGAGGCTGCAGCGGGAAAAGCCGGTAGGCCTCGGCGACGGCCTGCGCCAGTCCGTCGTCGGTCGGCAAGCCCCCTGCCATGTGCGGCACGAAGAGGTCCGCTCCCAGCACCCGCACCGCGGCGAGTTCGGCTCTGGACAGCGGCCAGGGCAGGGCGCCAGCGCCCCCGCCGTCCCGAAGGACGTCGAGGGCACGGCCCGCCATCCGCTCAACCGCCGCGCCATACTCGGCGCGCAGTGTCGCATCGGTGACTGACATGCGTTGAAAAACTCTCCTGTGGCGGTGGAAAGGTGCGGAGGGCGGGGGCGGACGGTGTCAGCGCGGCTTCTTCTTCGGCTCCTTCGGCTCCTTCGGTGAGGCCAGGATGAGGATGAGGCTGGTCGCGGTGGGGCAGTACGTCGGAGCGTCGCTGACCGGCGCCTCGCCCTCGCTCAGCAGAGCGGTGACAGCGGCCTCTTCGGCCGCGGAGGTGACCGGCGTGAGGGCCGGGAGCAATGCAGTGGGCATCGGATGTCTCCTTCTCGATCGAAACGGCACCAGGTACGGCACCGTGCGAACGCATTCGCACACACCGGACAACAGTCACATTCGCGTCATCAGGAACTGGCACAGCGCACGCGTTCGCGGCGTGCAATTCACTCCGCAGCGGGGTACCCGCCACCAGCGGAGAACGCCTACGCAACCGTCCCTGTCGGTGACCCGCGTCGGTCCAGGACTCCAACCACTCGCGGGTCTTGTCCACGTCGGTGGTCCTCAGGCACAGCGTCTACGGGGCTCAAGCCGTGCCCGGTGAACAAGTCCTCCAGGGCGCTGTGCGCTCGCGGTAAGGGGGTGAGAGGAGCTCCGTCCCGCCCCGAGCTGAGCTGCTACACGTCGAACGCCATGCGGTAGGTCCGGCCGGCGCGCCCTCGCCGTGGTGGGGGCGCTGCGGCCCCGGACCGCCGCACGGCGCTGCGACTCCTCGAGCGACAGCCGACCCGCCTCGGCATCCCAGGCCGGGCTGAGGGGCTGTCGGTGGAGTCGTCGACTGGACGATGGCCCCTAGGGTCAGTTGCGAAAGTGGATCTTGATCGTTGATGATCACTTGCCGTGGGGCGTGCTGATCTGACGAACGGCCAGTGGGCCCGGCTTGAGCCGTTGCTGCCGATGGGTATCAAGAAGGGTCGTCCGCAGGTGTGGACGCGGCGGCAGCTGATAGACGGCATCCGGTGGCGGACCCGGATTGGTGCTCCCTGGCGGGATGTGCCCGAGCGTTATGGGCCGTGGGACCGGGTCTATGACCTGTTCCGGCGCTGGCAGCGGGACGGGACCTGGGCCCGCATCCTGACCCAGCTCCAGGCCGAGGCCGACGCGAAGGGTCTGATCACCTGGGACGTGAACGTCGACTCGACCGTCTGCCGGGCCCATCAGCATGCCGCCGGGGCGGTGAAAAGGGGGATCTCCAGAAGGAGCCGCCCGGCGGGATCTTCGTCGAGCCGGCCGACCACGGTCTCGGACGCTCCCGCGGCGGACTGACCAGCAAAATCCACCTCGCGGTCGAGCAGGGGCAGAAGCCTTTGTCCGTCGTCATCACGGCCGGACAGCGGGGTGACTCCCCGCAGTTCGAGCCGGTCCTGGAAGCCATCCGGGTTCCCCGGCTGGGTCTCGGCCGGCCGCGCAAGCGTCCGGACCGAGTCCGGGCCGACAAGGCGTACGACTCCCGCCGTAATCGCTCCTACCTGCGCAGACGCGGAATCCAAGCGACCATCCCGGTTCCGGCGGACCGGGTCCGCAACCGCCTCAAGCGCGGATCGCGTGGCGGGCGGCCGCCGGCGTTCGACAAGGACGACTATAAGCAGCGGCACGCGGTCGAGTGCGGGATCAACCGGCTCAAGCGCCACCGGGCCGTCGCCACGCGATACGACAAGCTCGCCGTCCGCTACGAAGCGACCGTGCTGATCGCGGCCATCAACGAATGGCTCTGACCTCCGCAAATGCTTCGGTGACACCAACTGTCGAGCAGTAGCGTGCCCCCCATGGGCATCAGCGTTCAGGTTCGGACAGTCACAGGCGCGGTCGAAGCCACATGCGTACATCCATCCATCGCTGACCTGTGCAGACGGGCGGCGAGCCAGAACCTGCCCATGCTCGGATACGTCGATCCCTGCGACGACACCGTGTTCAACCGATCGCAGCTCAGAGTCCTCATCCCGGAACTCCGTGCCTTGGCGAACGGCTCAGCCGCCGAAGAAGCCGAGGCGGTGCACGAGATCCTTGCGCTGACCGCTCAAGTCGAGCGCAAGGCCCACCGGTATCTCGTCTTCAACGGCGACTGACGACGCCACTTTCACAACAGGCCCTAGCCCTGAACGAGCGGCTCGAGGAGATCACCCCGTCCTGGTGCCCGGTGCGGCCTGCGACCTGACAGCGATGCTTCCACCTGGTCCGTCAGCACCTCGACACAGGCCATGCCTTACCCACATCAGCCGGCGAGGTGATGCGCCAGGGTGAAGACCTCGGCCGGTGGGACGCCTCCGTCCGGGTCGGTGGGACCAGCTCACCGCCGTGCAGCAGTGGATGTGCGGACAGGTCGTCAGCATCGAGCCCGCCGACGAGAGCGAGAGGCCGAAGCCACACGCGGGCAGGGCCGACAGGTGGCCATGCACTACGCCGCCACGTCGGAGTTCTTCGAGCAGGGGGGCACCTGACGGTTCCCCGCAAGCACATCTGGACGATCACCAGTGAGGACGGCCCCGTGCAGCAAGAGGTCCCGCTGCTCCCCGCCGCGTGGGTCGACAACGAACGCCGCCGGGCCACCATGGTGATACCGCAGGGGGTGGAGCTGCTCTGACAGGTCGGGGTGCGGTGGGTGTGACGGGCATCGTCGTCACGGCGGCGGCCGCTCTGGCGGCCGGTTGTCTGTTCGGGCATCCATCGCCCGCCACCTGGGCGACGAGCCGGAAGACCGGGGCGCACGGGGTCGGCCGTCCGCCCGTGCGGGTGCTCTGGCAGGGCGCGCAGTGGGCGGCGGCCGTAACGTCGGGAACGGCAGAGCCGCCTCGGCCAAGGCCAGGTGGCGGTAGCGGGTTGCGCCCGGCTGCGGAACGGGATCGAGGAGTGGCATCGCTCATGCTCTTGCGCTCTAGGTTGCTCGTGATCAGTATCGCCCTGACCGGCCTTGCGACGGCCGGCTGTGGCACCGGCGGGGCGAGGCCACCCGGGCTGAAGGGCGAACCTGCGGCTGTGGGGGCTGACCTGAGCTCGTTTTACGGGCAAAAAGCCGTCTGGCGTCCCTGCCCCGCCCACGAGGTGCCCGCCGGCGCACCTGAGCGTGCACGGTTCGAGTGTGCGACGGTGCGGGTGCCGCTGGATTACGGTCGGCCCGCCGGCCGCAGCATCGATGTTGCCGTCAACCGGCTGCCCGCCAGGGACAAGGACAAGCGGATCGGGTCGCTGCTGACCAATCCGGGCGGGCCGGGAGGATCGGGCCTGGCCTTCGTCTACGCCAGTGCCGCGGATTTCTCCCCCGAGGTGCGGGCCCGCTACGACATCGTCGGTATGGACCCGCGCGGTATCGGCAAGAGCTCGCCGGTGCGCTGCCTGTCCGAGCAGGAAGGCGCTCGCCTGGCGAAGGAGGCGGGTGAGGACGTGGGGATGTGGGCGCGGGGGTTCGCGCAGGCCTGCGCGGCCAGGTCGGGCCGGCTGCTGCCGTTCGTCGGTACGGACAATACCGCCCGTGACCTGGACGTGGTGCGCGCCGTCCTGGGCGACGAGAAGCTGACGTACTACGGGTTGTCCTACGGGACGCTCCTGGGCCAGTACTACGCGCAGCAGTTTCCCGGTACCACGGGGCGGATGGTCCTGGACTCGGTCGTCGATCCCACCGTGTGGCCGAACGACACCGCGGCGGAGGCGGCAGCGTTCGACACAGCGTTGGGCGTGTTCGTCCAAACGTGTCTTGACGGTCCCGACTGCCCCATGGGCAGTGGGCGGGCCGCCGTAACCAAGAAGATCGACGACCTCATCACCCGCCTCAACAAGCAGGCGGCCACTGCCGGCGACGGCACACCCGTCACCGGCCAGGACCTGTCCAACGGACTGAACCAGACGCTGTTCAGCGAAGAAGCCTGGCCACTTGTCCACAAGGCCCTCGGGTCCGCTTTCCAGGGCGACACCAAGCCCCTGGTCTCCTACCTCCACCCTGACGGCACCCGTGCGGGCGAGGAGACGAACGGGACCTTCGACGCGGCAGGGGGCCTCGCCGTACGCTGCCTGCACCTGCGCGCCGACCAGCGCACCCCCGGGTCCGTCCGTGAGATGGCCGCCGAGGTCGACAAGGCCGCGCCCGTCTTCGGCACGACGCTGATCGCCGGCCGGTACGCCTGCACAGACTGGCCCGCCAAGCCGCTGCCCACCGCCGGGCGTGCCCTCAAGGCCGAAGGCGCGCCGGAGATCCTGCTGGTGCAGAACTCCTTCGACGCCGCCACACCCGCACAGTGGGCCAGAAGCGTCGAGGGCCAACTCGACCGTGCCCGTCTGATCACCAACGCATCCGGCGGCCACGGCTTCTACACCAAAGGCCCATGCACCAGGAAAGTCGTCGACGAACACCTCCTCAACGGCACCCTGCCCGCGCGCGGAACCACCTGCCACGACCGGGCACCCGCAATCGGTTGAGCTGGAAACAACTGTTATCGGGCGCTCAGAACAGGGTGTCCTGGGTGAGGACGGGGTCGGTGGGTGAAGACGCGTCGCTGCGCGAGTTCTGGGGAGGGGCCGTGTTCAGGCCGTGCTCCTGTGCCAGCTTCGTCACCTGGAGGGTGATGTGCTCTTGGTAGTGGGTAGGTGCGTACGCCTTGTCCCCGTACAGCTGTTCATACCGGGGTACGAGGTGGGGGTGGTGACGGGTCAGCCAGGACATGAACCACTCGCGTGCTCCGGGCCGGAGGTTGAGTACCACAGGTGTCACCGAGTCCGCTCCGCAGGCGGCGATGTCGCGGACGGTGGCGCGCAGCTGTTCGGGGTGGTCTCCGAGGTAGGGGATGACCGGTGCCATGACGACGCTGCAGCTGATGCCGTGTTCGGCCAGTCGGCGTACGGCCTGGAGGCGGCTGTGCGGTGCGGGGGTGCCCGGTTCCAGAGTGCGGCACAGCTCGCGGTCGGTGGATCCGACGGAGAGTGCGATCTGTACGTCGGTGACGGCTGCCGCCTGTTGCAGCAGCGGCAGGTCGCGCAGGATGAGGGTGCTCTTGGTCAGCAGTGAGAAGGGGTTGGCGTGGTCGCGCAGTGCCGCGATGATGCCCGGCATCAGGCGGTAGCGTCCTTCGGCCCGCTGGTAGCAGTCGACGGTGGTGCTCATGGCGATGTGTTCGCCGCGCCAGGTGCGGGAGGCCAGTTGCCTGCGCAGCAGTTCGGCGGCGTTGGTCTTGACAATGATCTGGGAGTCGAAGTCGGCTCCGGGGTCGAGGTCCAGGTAGCTGTGGGAAGTGCGGGCGAAGCAGTACACGCAGGCGTGGGAGCAGCCGCGGTAGGGGGCGAGGGTCCACCGGAAGGGCATGCGGGAGGCGGCGGCGTCGGGGATCCGGTTCAGGATCGTCCGGGCGTGTATCTCGTGGAAGGTGATGCCGCGGAATTCTGGTGTGTCGAAGGTGCGCGTGGTGATCGTTGCCGCGTCGAAGAGGGCGGCGTCCTGGGGGCGTGTGGCCAGGTTGTCCCAGCGCATGAGGTCTCCTTGGGCGGTACGGGGGCGTCTTTTGCGTAACGGGTGCGGGGCGGTCGGCTGTGTTCTGTCGGTGGTGGGGGTCAGGGCTGCGCTGCTCGGGTTGTTCTGCGGGCGAGGGCCTGGAGGTAGTCGCGGACGTGCTGGTCGGCGTCGAGGGTGTAGTCGGCGTCGATGCGGGTGAGGAAGACCGCGATGCGGTTCAGGCTGTCGCCGGAGAGGTCGACGGTGCAGGTGTGCTCGGTGAGTGCTTCGACGGCGCCGAGGAGTTCACCTCGCGTGCGGGTGCGCACGGTGGCGGCCGCCGCTTGGACGGTGGCGATCGCGTGGTAGCGGGCGGGGGCCGCGTTGATGCGGCTGATCACGTAGGCGGCCGGGTCAGCGGCGGGCAGCTCTCGCGCGGGGGCACGGTGTCCGGTCGGGGTCGCGCTGGTGAGCCTGTCCAGGCGGTAGACGCGCCAGTCGCCGCGGTGGGTGTCGTAGGCGATCAGGTACCACAGCCCCACCGCGGTCACCAGGCTGTGCGGCTCCACCCGGCGGGCAGCGGGTGTGCCGTGGCGTGAGGCATAGTCGAAGGTGACGATCTCGTGGTCGCGGCAGGCGGAGGCCAGCGCCGCGAGGGTGGCCGGGTCGATGCGGGAACGCGAGGGTGGGCGGTGTACCGCGGTGACGGTGTCCTGGAGGGCGGTCACGCGGCTGCGCAGCCGGGCGGGCAGTACCTGTTCGAGTTTCGCCAGAGCCTGTAGGGCGGTGTCCTCCATGCCGGTCAGGCCGCTGGTGACGGTCCGCAGTGCCACCGCGATGGCGATGGCTTCGTCGTCGTCCAGGAGCAGGGGCGGCAGGTCGGTGCCGGAGGTCAGGCGGTAGCCGCCGGCCGTGCCGTAGCCGGATTCGACCGGGTAGCCCATGGCGCGCAGCCGGTCGACGTCGCGGCGCACGGTGCGGACGGTGACCTCGAGGCGGTCGGCCAGGTCCGCTCCGGGCCAGGTGCGGCGTGTCTGGAGCAAGGACAGAAGCCGCAGCAGCCGGGCGGGGGTATCACTGGTCATGCCTTCATGTTTGCGGTGGTGGAGGACAAGTTCTGTCCTCCACGGCCTCTAGCGTGGAACATGTCGCCACAAGAGCGGCGAAATTCCACCAGAGGAGACAAACATGGTGAATCCGATTCCCGACGGATACCCGCGGGTCAGCCCGTTTCTTGTGGCGACCCCGGCCGCGGAGGCGATCGCCTTCTACAAGGACCTCTTCGGGGCGGTCGAGCGTCTCGTCGTTCCTCAGCCGGACGGCAGGATCAACCACTCGGAGCTGCAGATCGGGGACTCCGTCATCTTCGTGATCGATGAGAACGCCGAATGGAAGATGCGCGACCCGTCCCGCATCGGCGGCACTCCGGTGCCCATCCACGTGTGGGTCGAGGACGTCGACGGCCTCTTCCAGCGCGCGGTCAAGGCCGGAGCCGAGGAGGTCTATCCCCCGACCGACATGTACCAGGGCGACCGCGGCGCCTCGTTCACCGACCCGTTCGGCCACACCTGGTGGATCGCTGCCCGTATCAAGGAATACAGCCCGGAGGAGATGGACCAGGCGATCACCCAGGCCCTCGGCAACGCCTGAGAACCACGCAGAGAAGAGAGCGATCATGGTCCACTGGCAGAACACCGACTACCAGCTGGTCATCCCCTGGATGGCCGTCACACCCGCCGACGAGGCGATCTCCTTCTACCAGGACGTGCTGGGAGTGAGCGAGCGCACCCGCATCCAGGCTGGCGGCAAGCTCATCCACTCCGAGCAGATGGTCGGCGACAACGTCATCATCATCAGCGACGAAATCCCCGAGATGGGCATCCTCAGCCCCAAGACGGCAGGCGGTACCCCAGTGACCGTCTGGATCCAGGTACCCAACTCCGAAGCCGTCTTCGACAAGGCCGTCAAAGCCGGCTGCAAGCCGACCTTCCCGATGACCACCATGCCCTACGGAGACCGCGCGGGCGGCTTCACCTGCCCCTACGGCCACAACTGGTTCATCGCCACCCACATCGAGGACGTCTCCCCCGAAGAGATCCAGCGGCGCATGCAGGCCGAACCGCACGCCTGACCACGGTCTGCCGTACCGCCCACCAGCCGGGATACGCGGCACTGGGCGGAGTAGGCGACAGCCTCCGCCAGCCGACCGACACCCACAACAGGCCGTGGAGCCGGGAGGGCCGCCACCCAAGCGGGTGACGGCCCTTGCGCAGTGCTGCCGTTCCGTTATGGGGCGGGGGTGAACTCCACATCGGTGCCGCCGCAGCCGGCCGCGATGTCCCACAGCCGGTCCCGCTCCGCCGCATCCACCGCCAGCCCCCACCGCAGCTTCGTCGCCGTCCACTCCGCGCCGTACCGGCACAGCGCCTCAGGCGACGGCGGCAGCCACTGCGCCGGGTCCTGGTCAGCCTTGGACCGGTTCGAGCGGGCCGAGACCGCCACCAGCGATGACGGCTGGCCCTGGTCGTTCGCGTACGCCTCCCGACGGGCCGCCGTCCACGCCGAGGCCCCGCTGTCCCACACGCCTCCGCGAGCGGCACCATGTGGTCGATATCCAGCCTGCCTGCGTCGGTCACGGAGACTTCGTCGTAGTACGACACCCACATACCCCCACTCAGCGCGCAGTCCGGCCCGATCTGCGGGTAGTCAACCGCCTCGGCCAGCAACACCTCCTAGCGGGTGCTGCAGCCATCGGCCGGCAGGTCACCGGCATTCCAGTGCCTGAAGGAGGTACGCCGGTAGCCGGTACGGTCCTCGGTCGCGAGCGGCAGCGCGGTCACCGCGACGCCGATCGGGAGGACCTGCGGCACCGCAGCGCGCACCTCTTCGGCGGCGTGCGCGGTGGTGGCGGGCAGGGTCAGGGCGAGGGCAGCTGCGGCCGCGGTGGCGGCCCGTCCGATTATGATCATCATGCGGCGGTTCTACCGGCCACCCCCAAACCGGCGACAGGGCCCGGGGCAGCGGTTCACTCCCCCGGGCCCGCCGGATTCACCGCCGAAACGCCACTGCACCTACGGATGCGCCGAAGGGACCGAAGCGTCGGCCTGTGCCCGCCCCCGAGCCAGGGCTGAGCATCGGATCCCGCCGCCGGGGTGCCATTCCATCACCGGGCCGGCTGCGTTCCCCTGCGCCTCGCACCAGGACACCGGGACCAGGCCCCCGCAGTCGTACCTGCGGCACACACATCCCGGGGCCGAGCCAGCGGACGGCACCCCATGCCGGACCACCCCGCCCGCCGACCCCTCCGCGGCAGAACCGCGCAGGCCAGCCGGCCACGCCAGGGTCACCCGCAGGCCGCCCGATCCCGAACGGAACCGCTCGATCACCCGCACCTCCCCCAGCACCGCCAACGGTACCGTTCCCGGCGCCGTCAGCCGGCCGAACTCCCCCGCCGTCAGGGCTGCCAGCGCACAAGGAGAAGCACCTGGGAGACCCCGCCTATCGCGACCAGCTCGGCGGGTACTACAGCGGTTCCGGCCACTGAAGTCGCTAAGAGCCGCTCCGACTCGGCGCCGGGACCCTCCGCGTACTCGCGGTACTCGCAGGCGTCCCGGATCTCCGATGCGCGCTCGTACGGTACGCCGTCGGCCTGCGCTCGGTGGTGTCCGTCCCGCCGCCCGACCTCCCCCGCCTGCGGACCCTGGTCACCTACCTCCGCGGCGAGCTGCACCGTGCGGAGCAGGCCTTGGCCGCGGCCGAGGCGCAGGAGGCCGCTGCCGCCCGGCGGCAGCCGGCGCCCGAGCCTCCGGCCTGGCTGATCGAGCGCGGAATCGGCGCCGGCCGCCTCCCCGTCCGCGTCCGTGCCGCGGGCTGCTGGGACACCGGCAAACGCTGCATCCCCGCCACACCGGACCAGATCCGCCGCCTCCTCGCCGAGGGCGTCACCGCCTGCATCCACTGCCGTTCGGACACCGCGCTCGGAGTGCTGGAGTGACCGGGTACCGGCACGGTGGAGGGGTGAGCCTCGGCCTGCGCGTCGTCGTCTATCCGCCGGACGCCGAGGGCGGACGCCGCGTCCGCGCAGGCGGCGAAATCCTCGGCCGCGCCCTCGGCCCCGGCGATGTGCTCGAGTTCCTGCGGCGGGCAGGCCTGGACCCCGACACCGTCCGCCTGGACGACCCGCTCCTCATCGAATGGCGCGGCGGCGGACCGACCCTCTGGAGCCCGGACACCAACGGGCCGTGAGCGCAGCCGTGCAGGCCGCCACCCGCTGCGGGGCGGGACCCTGGACACTGAAGACATGACCGCACGACGTGCCCTCGGCACCGGCCCGCGCCCCGTGTCCTCTCCCGAACCGTCGGCGGGCGGCCGCCGGGGCCGTCTCGCCGCCGAGCTGGACGACGCGGCCGCGCCCCGGGCGGCCGCCGAGCCGACAGAAGCGGCGGCGCTTTTGTCCCCCGGCCGCCGCCAGCTCGGCACCGGCACGAGACCGAACGCGGCCGAGGCCGGCTGAGGCTTGAGCGGCCCAGTGGTACTGCCCCCGACACGTCGGGCACCGGGCCTGGCCCGCGCACGCCCTATCGGCACGAACTCACCCGAACCCTAGCCCGCCCTCACGGGCCCGGCGGCGGCCGTCGGACGCGGTGTGTTGTTCCGTGGCCCGAACACTGGGGCAGCGGGTCACCCAGACGTGCCTGTGTAGGTAGAGCCGGTCGGGTGATCTGTGGGCCTACATTGCGCTGCATGATCGATGCCTGTGCTGCTGTCCCCCTGCTTCCCCCGTTCGTCCGGGAGCGGGTGGAGGCTTTCCACGCCAACGGGATCGGGGGCCGGTGGTCAGGCCGGCACATCCTGCGCGGCCGCCGCCTGCCCACGGCGGGGTCCACCGTGGTCGACAGCAATGACTACCTGCGCCTGGCCGGTGACAAAGGCGTGGTGGACGCCGTGAGCGAGTCGCTCCACGCGATGCGGGGAGCCAGGCTGGCCTCGGCGGTGCTGCTGTATGAGGAGAACCCGCAGACCGAACTGGAGCGGGTGATGGCCCGCTACCTCGGTTCGGGGGCGGGCGTCTTCTGCCAGTCGGGGTTCGACGCCAACTTGGGGCTGCTGCAGACCCTGGCCGGGCCCGAGGTACCGGTCTACGTGGACGTGCTGGCCCACATGTCGCTGTGGGCGGGGGCGCAGGCGGCCGGCGCCACGGTGCGGCCCTTCCGGCACAACGATGTCGCCCACCTGGCGCGGCGTATCGAGGAGTACGGGCCTGGGGTGATCGCGGTGGATTCGATGTACAGCGTGTGCGGCAGTCTGGCGCCGCTGGGCGCGTTGTGCGAGGTGGCCGAGCAGACGGGCTGTGTCCTGGTCGTCGACGAGGCGCACTCGCTGGGCACCCACGGCCCGGCCGGTGCGGGCATGGTGGTGGAGGCGGGGCTGGCCGGGCGGGTGCATTTCCGCACGATGAGCCTGTCGAAGGCGTTCGCGAAGCGGGCCGGCTACATCACGTGCCCGGACGAGGACTTCGTCGAGTACTTCAAGATGACCTCCCTGCCGGCGGTCTTCGCCTCCACTCTGGTGTCCTCCGACCTGGTGCAGATCGCCGCCACCCTGGACGTCGTCCGCGCCGACGAGTGGCGCCGCACCCGCCTGCGGGAAGTCGCCACAACCTTGCGGGAAGGGCTCACCGGCCTCGGGTACGACCTTCGGGGATCGGGGGCCCACATCATGTCGCTGCCCACCGGCCGTGACGAAACAGTCATCCAGGTACGCGACATCATGGAAGAACACGACGTGTTCGCCTCCGTCTTCTGTCCCCCCGCCACACCCCACAACCGCACCGCACTACGGCTCTCCCTGCACTGCGACCTCACCGACCAGGACGTGGACCGCATCCTCCACGCCGCCGAGACCGTCCTCCCCCTGTGCACCCCGCCCACCACCTGACCTCGCAACCACCCACCGGCAAGCGGACGCGGACGGCACCACGCTCCCCCGCCCCAGCAAAGCCAGCGCTTCGCTGGCAAACCCGCCACGCGAGTGGCCCAGGCCCCCGCCTCGGCCTACCCCTTGCCGCCCTCCTGGCATCCTGCCGACTGAGCACTGCCACCGCCGCCCAGTGGGCTCCGCGCAGGTGAGTTCCAGCATCCCTGCTCGAGGGGTCGGTGCACGATCAGCTGCATTGCGTCACTCCTGGGAGGGACATCGCGGCCGGAACCGGCCCAGCGGGAGGTGGTGAGGTTGATGATCGTCGGCATGACATCCTCCCTCAGTCGCCGTCGTCTGCTCAGCCACGCTGTGGCGGCTGCCGGCATGGGGCTGCTCGCGACGGGCGCAGCAGCCACCCGTGCAGCCGCTGCCGCGAAGCCATCTGGTCAGGCCCCGCCGGTGCTGCCGACGATCGGCCAGCAGTTCACCCTCAGTTGCAACGGCTTCGGGGCAACACTGGTTGTGGATATCCCACCGCCACTGCCGGCACTGAACTTCATCGGCTCCCGGGTCGTGAGGGTCGAAGTCGGTGGCGCCGACTTCGTTCGCCTGCGGACCGTCGACTTCGCGATGGAGGCGCTACACCCGCTGTTCGGGAAAGTGACCCTGCGGCTACCGGACATCGCTTCCTCCCCGGACAGCCTCCTCCAACTCACCCCTAACGGGCTCACCGAGACGTGGACCCAGTCGATGGCCCTCACCTTCCAACGCTCAGGTGACGTCGAGGGCCCGTTCTCCTACGAGACCCTTGAGCCGGGGAAGTGGATCGCCAACCACATCCTGTTCCCGCCACCGCCCCAGGAAATGAAGCCGGACGGGTCACCCACCGGGGGCACCAAGTACGTGCTGCAGGCGCCGATCAAATACGGCCACGACTCCACAGAGGCCGGCCAGCTCCAGGGATTCGACGTCAACCAAGGCGTCACCCTGGGCTAATGCCGCTGCCAAAGACCCACTCCGCGGACTCGGAACCCGACGGGCACACGCGAGGGGAAGCACCGGACTGTACGGTCCGGGGACCCTCGCGCAGGCCCGGCGGCGACGTACAAGGCGCACTCCTGGCCCTCGGTGCGGCGAGGCGGAACCAGTCGGGCATCTCGCGCACGAAGGCGTCCGCGCTCGGCCAGGCCGGCGAGACGTGAACTTCACGGACGGTTCGATCAGGTCGGGGAAGCGGCCCTCGCGCCGGGCCTGAGCCAGCTGCGCGGACAGCCGGCGATACATCGGCGGCGTGTGTACCCCTGACACCGCCGCCGGCCCCGAACCCGAAGCAGACCTCTTCGTCCGGCTATCGCGGACAAAGACTTCTCAATGCCGGTGTCAAGCCGCGTCGGGTGCCGTCCGGACGAGATCACCCGGCTGGTGCAAGGGTCACCTCGACGGCACGTCGCCGAAGGCGAACCGCCAAGACCTCCATCTCGACGAGCGTGCCGGTGAGACCGTCCTCAGCGAGTTGCGTGACCTGTGCTCGGGCTTCGCCAAGGGATACTTCCCGTGCGTCCCGGAGGGCCTGGAGCACGGGAACGAGGCTGGGCACGTTGCCAGACAGGCGAAGCCGGGCGGGCCCGTGTGCTTGTAGCAGAGCGTGTCGAATGTTCTCGGGCGTGACGGGGCCGCTGTCTTGCTCGCACCACGCATTTGGGCAGTCTGCGCATCGACCTTCGGTGCCCCAGCGAAGCGTGCCTCGGTCGAAGAACTGACCCATGTCGCAGGTCGTCGTGCCTCCGCATGCACTGCACCGGCCTGTGACCTGTACTCCTTGCGTGATCACGGGCGTCTCCTCGGTGTCGTGCGGCGGTGCTGAGAGGATCCTCCCTGATAGGTCGGGTTTGGTCGACAGTTTTGCGATCTGCGAGGAGCCCTATTGGGCAGCTGCCGCTGGTGGTGTGAGTTCGTAGTGCCGTTGGTCTCGGAGAAGTGCCTACAGGACGTTGACTCGTCGCCTGGCCAGCGCCAGGCCTGCTTGGGAGTGCCTCTTGCCTTCGGCTCGTTTGCGGTCGTAGTACCGGCGGGATTCCGAGCAGCAGGTGATGCTGCTCATGGCTGCAAGGAACAGGGCCCGTTGAAGACGTCGGTGGTATCGCTTGGGGCGGTGTCGGTTGCCGCTGACCTTGCCTGAGTCCCGGGGCGCCGGTGCGAGGCCGGCGTAGGTCGCCAGGCGATCAGCGCTGCCGAAGAGATCCATGTCGCCACCGATGGCGGCCAGGATCTCGGCTCCGAGCAGGTTGCCGATCCCGGGCATGCTGGCAACGATGGCGGCCTGCTCGTGGGCGTGGAACGAACACCTCGTCCCCCTCGCAGAGGCCTGGGACTCCGGCGCCCGCAACTGGGACAAGGCCCAGCGTGTCGCCTACGCCAACGACCTGTCCGTCGACCACCACCTCGTGGCGGTCACCGCGCGGTCGAACCGGCAGAAAGCCGACCGGGACGTCGCCGAGTGGCTGCCCCCCGTCGAAGCGGTGCGCTGCCGGTACATCACCGAATGGATCGCGGTGAAGACCCGCTACGGCCTCTCCGTCGACCAGGCCGAGAAGGACACCCTCACCCAGTACGCCTCGACCTGTACCAACGCCCCGCTCGCTTGAGCCCGCCCGGAACTGCTGCTGATCGCCCCCAGCGGTGCCGGAGGCGCGGCCCCGGGCTTGAACACGTTGTGCCTGCACCGGGGTAGCACCGCCCACGGGCAGTGCTACCCCGGTGGCTTGCGGCCGGTCAGCCGGCTGTCACCGAGTTCCTGATTCATCTGCGGCTGGTTGCAGCCAGTGCGGTGCAACGGATGCCGCCGCCGGGGTGCCAGTCCATGACCGGGCCGGCTGCGTCCCCGTGTTCAGCGCACCAGTCGACCGGGACCAGGCCCCCGCAGTCGTACCGACGGCACGCGCACCCCTCCCCCGACCGGGCGGACGGGACGCCGTGCCGGACCACCCCGCCCGCCGATCCCTCCGCGGCGGCGCCCCGCAGGCCGGCCGGCCACGCCAGCGTCACCCGCAGGCCACCCGCCCCCGAACGAAACCGCTCGATCACCCGCACCTCCCCCAGCACCGCCAACGGCGCCGTTCCCGGCGCAGTCAGCCGGCCCACCGACGCCCCGAACTCCCCCGCCGTCAGGGCAGCCAACTCGTCGGCGTCCGCATCCGTGGACCAGCCCGACAACTGGTCCTCCCCTTCGGCATCGTCGGCCAGGACCAGCCACGGACCGTCGAGCCGGAACCGGGACGAAACGCCCCCGGCGCCCACCACGACCAGCGAGGCCGCTGGCATGGCCACGGGCACCCCGATCTTGTCGTGAGCGAGCAGCCAAGCCACCACCGCCGACCGGTCGAACTGCGGATGCACGTCCGTACCGCCGACCGGGCCAGGGAAGTCGGCGTGCCGGCGGCACCAGTTCACCACCGCCGCCCGGCCCACCCGAGCCATCCGAGCCACTTCCGCCAACAACACCCGCTCCCACACCGGGCTCGCCTTGAGGGCCGCGAGCGGGGACCGGGCGCCCGCAGGGGCGGCGTACACCGCCCGCCAGTCCATCGAGGGCCGGCCCCGCCACCCCTGGTTGTCTTCCTTTGCCCCGCAGGGGCGGGCCCCGGCGCGCGCAACGCCGGCATGCCGGTCTACTTCTGCGAGCCGGGAAGTCCCTGGCAGCGCGGCTCGAACGAGAACACCAACGGTTTGCTGCGGCAGTACTTCCCCAAGCACACCGACCTGTCACGCTACAGCCGCGCGGCCCTGGACGCCGTCGAGACCGAACTCAACAGCCGGCCCCGCAAGGCGCTCGGCTGGGACACCCCAGCCGAGCGCCTCGCCGAGTTGCTTACGGCCGGGCAGCTCAGTTTCGTCAGTTGACGAGCTTGTCCAGGCAGTTGCGGTACGAGTCGCGTGCGGGGCGCACCGCCTTGGCGGCCTTGGTCAGCTCGGCCCGTGCGGCGTCGAGGTCGGCCTGGCGGGCCTCGACGTTCGGAGCCTCGGTCGCGGAACGCGCCTTCTCGGCCTGCTCCCGCAGCAGCTTGGCAGGACGCTCTGCTTTCTCTTGGATGTGCCTCTGCATGTCTTCATCCTTGATCGCCTTGATCGCCTTGTCGGTGGTGTCGGCGAGCTTCACCGCGGCATCGGCGGTGGCGACCGCATCGTGCTTCTCCACGGCATCTTCGAGCGCGTAGTACTCGGACATAGTCGCCGTGGCGACGTCTGAGGATTGCCGCGGCCCACCAGTCAGCTTGTTTTGCAGGTGCCGTCCCAGGTCTCCCGTGCGGTCGAGCGTGGCGCGGTCGGCCCTGGCGCGGTCGAGGGCCTGTTCGGCTGCCGTGACCTTGGCCTCGGCGTCCTCGTGGTGGTTCTGCGCGTCGAGGTAGGCGATGTTCTTCTTCGTGCACGGCGGGGCCTGCGGTGCGGCGAACGCCTGGGACGGAGCAAGAGCGGTCAGGGCGGTGGCCGCCACCAGGACGGCGGTTGCTGCGGTGCGGATCTTCACGGAGAAGCCCTCTTGATCGACGGACGAATTGCACCGTGATCAACGGCGCCATCGTCTGTTGGAAACGGCCCGCGGATACGCAGAAACGTTTCAGGAGCGACCATCCCCCGGACAGCTCTCACACCAGAACCACGCCGCACTGCTTAGACTGCCCGCGCAAGATCACAACCGACTCCATGTTGCGACGACCATTGGAATCCACCAACCAGCCCGAGGGGGCGCGGTGCGAGGGCACCGCCAAGCGGGGGTGCGCCCGGTGCGATCTCTCACTCTCACCTCAGCACGCGACCTGGTCACGACCGCCCTGCCGCTTGTCCGAGCCGACCGGGGCGACCCAACCGAGCCGGACCACCTGGTCCCAATCCGTCCTGCGGACGCCGAGGCGCCGGGCGGCCTGGACCGGCCCGAGGGGGACGTGCCGGTCGCAGAGAACGGGCAGGTCCGGCGGCGCGCGAGGGCGGCCACCTGGTCCGGGTGAACGTCGGGAAACTCGGCGTCCCCGCCGAGGCGGACCAGCAGGCCAGCTTGGGCAAGGTGACCGACCGCCGCCGCGGTCACGCGCGGGGCGGCACCACAACGGCTCCCCCAGGACCTGCGTCAGCCGGTCCGCCGCCACCCCCGCACCGATCGGCCCCCGCAGGGCCGCGCGCACGGCCTCGGAGTCGGCGGCCTCCACCACCACCCGCGACCACAACCCCGGGCCGGCGTCGGCCAGCGGGACCAGGCCCGAGCCGACCGCCCACCGCCAGGCCGCCAACGGCACCCGCAGCCTGCCCGCGGCCTGGTTCTCGTCGTAGCTCTCACGTACCGAACGCGCCATGAATCGCACGCCGATCGCACATCAGCCGGCCCGACGATCGGGCCGCGCCGGAAACATGCCGAAAGATCCCGTTTGCTGTCAATGGGCATAATTTCGGGGCGAGTTGGGTGCACACCGCACAAGCCGCCTACGCGTACGCGAGGCCCGGATTCACTCGTGTGGGGGACCTGGAGGGCCGGCCCCGGACACGCAAAAGCGCGGGCCGCCACCAGGGGTGGCGGCCCGCGCTGCGGCCCGTCTGGAGCGAACGGCTACTTTTTGCCGGTGACCTTCAGCGGCCAGGTGACCTCGGCCAGGACGGGATCCGTGAAGGGCAGTTCGCGGCTCCGCCTGCGCTCCTTGCAGTCGTCCTCATCGAGCCCGTTCTTCTCGCACACGTCGTCCCTCGCCACCACCCGGACCTTCGTGCTCACCCAGCGACGAGACCGCTGGGTGACGTCCCCGACGGAGTTGATCGGGCAAGTGCTCGCGTCCACGTCCTCCTGCGTACACACGTGGTCCGTCTCGATCGAACCATGCGTGGTCAACCCACACGGACGGAACCTCGCCTCGAAGTTGCCGTCCTTGTCCGGGTAGACCAGATCGGGCTCCCCGCTCAGCACACCCATCGCCTGGTCCGTGCCGACCTCCAGACGGACCACCGAGGAGTGCACCTCCACACCGTCCTTCTCCGTCACCACATCCGGCGCGAAGCCGTGACCCTTCACCGTCACCCAGAAGCACGAGTAGCCCTTGTCATCGACCACCTCGATCGCCCCCGTCGGGCTCACCTTCTCCAGCACCGGAGCCGTCGCCGCAGCCGGAGCGGCGACTGCCCCCACCCCGCCGCCCAGCACCGCCGGAACAAGCGCTCCCGACACCAGCACCACAGCCATCCACAACCGGCGACCCGACACCCGACACTCCCTCGCTACCGGCCGCACGCCAGGAGCCACACGCCCCACCACACCCACGACCACCCCCCTAAACGATCAAGCAGCCTCCCCGCAACGCACCATGACCGAAAACCGAACATAAAGTCTGAAAACGTCCGCCCGGCGCACCAACGCCCTACCGCAACGCGACACAGCACCGCCCGCCGCTGTCGCTCCTTCTTCCAGAGTCGGCCAAAGCAGCCACGAGCGGCCCGGCCCCGGGCTGCGGCGGACATGGCCGCGCTGTGCCGGACCGCGCACGGTGCCACCAGCCCCGCCGTAGCCAGGTACTCCGCAACCTGGCGAGCTTGGTCCGCCCGCAGGGGCACCGTGACCGACGGGGCGCAGGCTGCCGAGGATGAGCAGCTGCGGGCGGGTGAGGTGTGCAGGTAAGCGTGCCGATGACCGTTTCGGTGGTGTCGCGGCGGCGTACGTAAAGGCTAGGGCGCGTGGGGAGCGCGAGGCGTCAGGAGCGGGATTCGGAGCCGAGGCGTTCTTGCAGGGTGGGGGACGGCGGCGGGTCGTCGCAGCAGATGACGGCCAGCCCCATGCGTCCGTCCGGCAGGGGGCGCTGGACGACCCGGTGGTCGAGCCGGCCGGTGATCATCACGGCCAGCAGGCTCAGGTACTCGCCGTGCAGGCCGGCATCGGGGGCGCCTTCGCAAGGCATGTTCAGCAGGGTGGGGTGTCCGTCGGCCAACAGGCGGCAGGTGTCCTGCGCCGCGCGGATGACCGTGGTGAATCGGTCGGGGTCCAAGCGCGCATTAAGCAGCTGCAGATACAGCTCCAGGGCACCGTCCGGGTCGTCGTGCGGGGTAGTGCCGCTGGCGTGTCCACTGACCACAGCTGCCCTCCCTCCCGCACCGCACGACATGGTGCCCGGCCAGGCTAGACCGGGAAGCGGGCGCAAGTTCCCTGCTCGGTCATCCTTACCTCCGTCGCGCAGCAGTGACCGGGCCCGGGCGGACACCACGGCAGACAACAGCCGCCGGCAGGGCCTGCCGCGGTGAAGGGGCGGCAGGCGCGCAGCCGGACAGGGCCGCCGGCGAGCCGAGTACGCTCGCTGTACGGGATGCGGCCCAGGCCATCAGGGCCGCGACGGGGGCCGCACCCCGCCCGCCTTCGACCGTGCGAGGGCCGTGCAGGACCATCGGCAGGTTCAGGTACTCCCGGGCAGGCCGGCGTCCGAAGGCCGATCGACGAGCAGCACATCGCGGAGCCCGGCCTGGTGGTGCTGGACATCGACGGCGGGGACGAGGACACCGTCCGGCCGCCGCGGCAGGAACCTCCCCGAACCTGGAAACTGCCTCCGGTCCACGTCTCGGCACTGCCACTCGACCCCTGCGGCGAGCGATGAATCGCGTCCTGGGCCTCCCCGATCGCAACGAACCCGCGTGTGCTCCACCAGGAGCCGCCGACCACAGGGAGCGGCCCTGCCCGCCACCTCTCCGAGGCGCGGGCCGGGCAAGATGGCGACGCCCCGCCGTCAGCGGCAAGGGGCCGGAGCTGCGGGCCCGGGTGAGTCGCAAACTCCGGCACCACCCCAACGCGTCACCAGGCGAGCCGGTCACGGCCCGCGGATCCTGCCGGTTGCCGGCTGAGGTGGTCAGTCGGAGGACAACGCCTGGAGGAGGTCGCCGACCTTCGGGTCGGGAAGCGCGCGGGCGACGTCGGCCTGGGCGACGATGCCGACCAGGCGGTGACCATCGATCACGGGCAGACGCCGGACCTTGTGCTCGCTCATCGTGCGCAGGATCTCGGCGGCGTCGTCGTCGGCGCCGATGGTGACGGCCTCGCCCTGGGCGAGGTCGCCAGCCTTGACCGTGGCGGGGTCCTTGCCGGCGCCGAGGACCTTCACGACGATGTCGCGGTCGGTGAGCATGCCCTTGAGCCTGTCGTCCGTGCCGCAGATCGGCAGCGCGCCCACCCCGAGCCGGGTCATCTTCTTCGCCGCTTCGAGCACCGTCTCCTCGGCGCCGAGGGTCGCGGGGCGTGGGCATGCGGACGACGATCGAGACGCTCGCTGAAGAAGCCGAGCAGCAGATTCGTGACCGGGTGTGGGAGGTCAGCGACCAGGACCGGGCCGTGGCCGCGAAAGCAGCCGCCGATCTACGGACCGCCGTGGGACCGCCTGATGGGCAGGAGCTGCTGGCGGTGATCGACCGGCTCCGACACCTGCGCGAGGCTCTCGCCGCCCTCGCACACGTCCACGGCCGACTCGCCTGGTTCCTCGGCGCACCTGCACCGCCCTGACCCCCGTACTGAACTGGCGCGCCCTACCGACCGGACCCGGCCCGACCTTCGGCGCCACCCAGCCCACCCCACAGCAATACCAGGACGCCGAAGACGCCATCCGCCGGCTCCAGACCGCCCTCACCCACATCACCACCACCTAAACCCCCGCCGGCGCTGAGACGGTCACGGAGGTGCCCTCGACGATGACCACCGGCAGGACGGGTAGGTCCGGTTCGATGCGGTGGACGAGGTCCGTCGACCAGGCGCCGGCGGCGATCACCGCGGTGGGCGCTTGGAAGGCCTCGCCCGCGGAGGATGCCAGGGTGTAGGCGCCGGCAGGAGTGGCGGTCAGATCGCCCGGTGGCGCGATGGTCACGTTCGGCAGTGCGGCGAGCGCGGTGTCCAGGGCCGCGAGCCATCGCCGCGCGTCCAGGAAGTCCTCGTCGGGCAGGTACAAGGCGCGCAGCGGCCGATCGTTGTATACCGGCCGGCAGGCCGGTACCTCGGCCGGATAGCAGGCGCACGCCGACTTCGCCACCCTCCAGACAGGCAGCGCGGTTCCCAAACCCGGCGTCGCCGCCGCGGCTGCGCGATGCATTGACGACGACAGCCCCACCGCGCTCGCCGAAGCCGAGCCCTACGCCCACGCTGCCTGGCCCCGCGGCGCCCGCCGAGTGACCGACCACAGCGTCAGGCTGCCGAATCAGCCGCTGACCTGGGGCCGTAGCCGCTAGCGTTGCTTTTAAGGGCGCCTGATTCAGCGTGTCTGCGCGCGGCTGCACTCGTTGATCACTACATGATGACCACACGAAACCTACTGACCTCCGCAGCGCTCACCCTCGGCGCCCTCGCGTTGACCGCGGTACCCGCCAACGCGGACAGTCTCTCCCCGCGCTCCACCATTGCCAGCCAGGCAGACGCCGACGAGAACCTCATGCAGCAGCTCGGACAACTGGCTAAGGCAGTGGATTCCGTTCAGTGGCAGGGGGCAGCGGCTACCGCCTTCCAATCCTTGATGCAAGCGAACGGCCAAGACGCAGAGAAGGTGAACAAGGCACTCGAGGAGATCGCCGAGCAAGTGGCCGGGGGCGTGCACCCAGACGCAGAACGCTGACACACAACCGAGGACCCACCACGGCGCCGACAGCGCCAGTCCCCGCAGCCGGCACCGCCTTGCGAGCGCCTCGGTGCCGGCTGGCAGGCATGGACTCCACCATGCGCCTGCGCACCGGGGCGCGCACACCGGTTCTCCCTGATCCTGACGCGAGTGCCGCCACCCCTGCGAGCCCGTGGCCCTTTCGGACTCACGGCCGCGAGCGCGAACGCCCCGTCGTCGAGACGGTTGGCCGCCGGCTTGTCCGCTCACCACAGTCGCCATTCCGGCACGCACCGCACGACAAGTTCCCCGCTTACCCTGCACAGCGCAGCGGTGACCGGCACCGGGACGCCACGGCAGACAACTGTCGGCGGCAGGGTCGTTCCGGGCGAGGGGGTGTCAGGCACGGAGCCGGACCGGGTTGCCGGTGAGCCGCGTACGCTCGCTGTATGGGATGCGGCCAGGCCATCAGGGCCGCGACGGGGGCCGCACCCCGCCCGCCCGCCTCCAGGCCACCGCTGTCAGCGCGGGCACCCCCGTGGCCGAAGGCCCCGTCCCCGTCACCGCAACCCGGCCCGTCCTGACCAGGACCGGCCTGGCCCTGGCGGACGTGGACACCGCCGCCGGAAACGAACCCTTCACCACCCAAGTGCTGGCCTACTGCGCCGAGCTCGGCCTGGACCCCGAGGCATGAGCCCACACAGCGGCTCGATCACCCTTGGGCAAGCTTTACAGCGCGGCCGGAGTCCGGCTGACCACCACCGCCCTGGCCACCCTCCGACACCACGACCTCGACACGGCCGCGCCCGTCGTGCTGCACGTCCTGCTGTTCGTCCCGGCGATCCGCACGCGTGTACCTAGAGAACCGTTACGGCTCGGCTGCCCTTCTGGGGAGGGCGGGGTAGGTAGCGTGGTGAGCTGGTGACTCCCGGCACTAGTCCTGCCGGGAGTCACCCTCCGAGCGCCGTCTGCCAAAGAGGCGCGGCGGTGGGCCTGGGTCAGGCGGGGTTGAGCGACCAGGTGTTCAGGGGCGAGGCGCTGGGGGTGTCGAGGATGACGGCCTGGTTGGGCAGGTTGTTCTCCGGGCGCATGGCCTGGCTGGTGGAGCGGGAGACGATCTGGAACTGGGTCGGGTCGGCGTACCCGGCGTTCAGGCGCCACTGGAACTCGTAGGCGTTGGAGCAGGAGTGCTGCGAGACGTAGGTCTCGACGCCGTCGTAGGGGCTGCCGGCCTTGATGCACTTGTTGGTGACGGTGTTGCGGAGCAGGTAGTAGTCGCCCTCGACCGGTACCAGGCGCCAGGAGTTGCCCGCGGAGGACAGGTTCCAGGCGTAGATGAGGATGTTGTCGGCGTGGTTCTGGCCAAGGCCCCAGGGCACGAGGTTGCCGCTGGTGGCGGTGTTGACGATGCGGTAGGGGTTGTTGCTCCAGACCACGTCGGCACTCGCCGTGGGGGTGGTTGCGGTCGCCGTGGCGAGCAGGGCGCTCACGACGGTCAGGAGCCGGGTCAGGAAGCCAGTGGGTGCGTGCTTCACGGGTGCGTTGCCTTTCTGTTGGTTGTGGCAGGGCAGGGCGAAGCCCGCCGTGCCGGCCAGCAAGGGGGGTCCTGGGCACGTCTCGGCGTGGACGGACGGCGGTCTTTCCTCAGTGCGTGAGGAGCGCGCTGCCGTGCGGTCCGAGCAGACGGCCGGACATCGCAAGCGTGCCTGAGGTACGCACCGGCCGGAGCCCCGTAACCGGCCCCGTCACACGTGTGAGGGAGCGAGGTATCGATCCGTCACACTCACATGCCGCAATGCGCGGACCTCGCCCTCGGGGGGCGGCGGGGCTGCGTATGCCCTGCTTGATCAGCAGCGGGCGGGAGCCGAGTGACGTTTCTGCGGTGAACGGGATACGCCGTTGGCGTGAGGGCGCCCGCGCAGGAACCATTCCCCTAGGAATGGTCAGGAAATGATCTGGATTCGGTAAAGCGCTGCCGTGTCGCAGCGATTCCTCCATGTCCGCGTGCATTGGGAAGGGTCTGACCATGAGTTACGGAAACACGCTGCGGGAAGCGATCGCGAAGCCGGGAACGACACCGTTGATCGGCGTGTACGACATGTACTCGGCGTCCGTGGCGGCCCAGCACTACGACGGGATATTCGTCTCCGGCTTCGGCTTCGCGGCCTCGTACTACGGGCTTCCCGACATCGGGTTCATCGCCTGGCCCGACATGGTGGCCCTCGTCCAACGGCTGCGCGGCGCGTTCCCCCGCCACCACCTCCTGGTCGACATCGACGACGGCTACGTCGACCCCGAGGTGGCCTGCCACGTCGTGGAAGGCCTGGAGCGCATGGGCGCCTCGGGCGTCATCCTGGAGGACCAGAAGCGCCCACGGCGCTGCGGGCACGCAGACGGCAAGCAGGTGCTGCCGCCGGCGGAGTACCTGGAGAAGCTGGAGATGGTGCTGGCCACGCGTCGCGACCTGGTCGTCGTCGCCCGCACCGACGCCACGGAGGAGGACGACATCCTGCGCCGCGCCGAGGCCCTGGCCGCGACGGACGCCGACGTCATCCTTGTCGATGGCGTGCGCAGCGTGGAGTGGATCGAGCGGATCCGGAACGTGGTCCGCGGTAAGCCGCTGCTGTTCAACCAGATCGCCGGCGGCAAGTCGCCTCGCCTGCCCCTGGGCGAATTGACCGACCTCGGCGTGGACGTCGCGATCTACAGCACGCCGTGTCTGTTCGCCGCGCACAAGGCCATGGACACCGCCCTGGCCGAGCTCCGGCTCGCTGATGGACGCCTGCCCGCCGCCGAAGACGGAGAGGAGATCGGCGTGGCCGAGTCCACCCGGCTGGTGGCGAAGAACATCACTCGCCGCCGCACCCTCCCCGCTGCCCGGGAGAGCGTGAGCGTGCACGTGTGACCAGCGCACGGGTGCGAGCCGGCGCGCTCCTCACGGTGGCCATCCTCGGCGGCTGCGCGGTTCCCGCGGCTGCGAGCGAGAGCCTGATCACTGTCATCGACAACTCCCACGCCGACTCGGTCCTTGAAGTCGACCGCACTGCCAACGTCCAGAGCGGCAGCGGGACCGCCGGCAGTGATCACGACGGCAGCGCCGTCGAGGTACTCGACACACTCGTCCAAGCCGTCCACTCGGAGGCCGGAGACTGAGCGACACACGTCACCCCCCGGTAGGCAGGGGCGGGGCCGGGCCCGTCAGCGGGGTTCGCGGCGACCCTAGGTATCTGGAGTCCCCGGGACCGTCCGTCTTACGAATCAGCCACGGCGAGGAAGCACCTCCTCCCTCACACGTCGGTTCGGTCAGGCCTCTCGGCCTTCGCCGGCCTCATCTGTCATGGGGAAGACTTGATCGGCGCCGGTGAGCTGCAGGAGCCGCGCGATTCGGTGAGGTAGGGGGTCGGCGAGGGAAACGGGGGCGAGCCGGCGCAGGCAGTTCAGTCCGGCGGAGTCCATGAACGTCACTCCCGCCACGTCGATGACCAGGAACTCGCCGCCTGGCTGCGTGAGCGCCTGCCGGCCGGCTTCTTCAAGCCGGCCGGCAGAGTCGTGATCGATGTCGCCGGTGCAGCGGATCATCCGCAGCGGGCCGGTGCCGGAACCGATGTACACCCGCAGTTCGACTCCCACGCCACCCCCGATCTGCTTGCGATCACTGTGCGCAGGCTGTCTGCCGATGACAGCCCGAAGGTAAGCCGGACCCTCCGTCCAAGCGGCTCAACCGGGAGATGGCGCATGCCGGCCCGACCACACCGGGGCAAGCACGCCCAAAGGACACCCCCGACGGCAGCGCAGGCGGCCCGGGGCAGCCGCTCCGCGGCCTGCGCCCCGTGGGCACCAGCGGCGGAGCGGTCAGCGCCTGCTAACCCACCGCCCTCAGTCCAGGAACACCACCGCAGGGGGTGGCGGCCAGTGAAGCGCACCAGGGCAAGAGCGATAGCCTGCAGGCGGCGCAGACTCTGCGGCCGGCCCGCCGCAACTCGGCCATCGGCTCGCTGCCAGCACCCCAGTACCTCGCACAGGCAATGCCGCTGGCAGCGGTGACCTCGCACAGGAGCATGACAGCACCGCCAGCCCGGCCAACTCCGTGCGCTCGCCGAGGTCGGCGTGGGCTGGGCCGCAGGAGCTCCGTGATCAGGGCCTGACGCCTTCCCTGTTCCACGCGAGAAGGGTCCTTTGGGCGTTTCGGCTCCGGAGCCCGTGCGGGGCGCCTGGCAGGACGCAACTGCTGCCCTGTCCGGGCGTGCGCCGTGGACATGCTCCTGAGCGCTTGATGGTGCGCTCCGCCGGTGGAGTGAAGGCGGTTCCTGTGCGGGGAAGGCGCATGGCCGAATTGGATCAAGGAATTCCGTCAACGCGGATGAATCCGCCACAAGGGAGCAACCTTGACCAAGTCAATGGTATTCGGCGAGCTGGAGCTTGCCTTCACCGACCAGTACAGCTGGTGCTGGGACGACGAGAGCACGGGCGGCAAGTACTGGGTGAGCTTCTGGCACCCCAAGCCCCCTGAGGGCTTCCACGCGCTCGGGTCGGTCGCGCTGCCGGCGTGGGGATCGGAGAATCTGAACCCCAAGACCCCCAACACCAAGGTCAAGGAACACGTCGTCTCGCTGTGCGTGAAGGGCGGCCCGGCCAAGGCGAGTGAGGGCAAGAAGCCGCCCCTGGCGCATCCCGAGGACTACGCCCTCCTGTGGAAGGACGTGGGCAGCGGCGGCAAGCACCACGGTGCGTGCTGGCGTCCGGTCCCGCCCGGCGGCTACGTGGCAATGGGCTGTGTCATGTCGGAGAACACCTACGACAAGCCCGCGCTGACGGCAGTGATGTGTGTGCGGGAGGACCTCACTCACATGGCGGACCTGAAGTGGGTCTACGAGGACAAGGGCACGGGGGCGAAGGACTACTTCAGCGTGTGGGCGAATCAGGTGCCCCCCGCCTACCAGGACGGACGAGACGGCGGCCACCGGGCGCTGGTCGCACCGAACACCTTCACCGCGGCATCGAGCTGGGACGAGCCCTCCAAGGGAGCGCCGGAGCGTCGGGTTTTGTGCGTCGAGATGCCGGTGGAGGAGAAGCCTCATCCGGAGGGGTTCCCGAAGCTGACGGGCAGGACCCGGCCGGCGGCACCCACCGTGCGCCATGACATCTTCGTCCGGCTGCTGACCGCCCCCGAGTGGGGGCTGCCATTGAAGGTGGCGGACTGCTGGTGTCGCTGCCCGACGGAGATGTGCACCGTCACGCTGGTCAGCACAGCCGGCGCCCCCGGCGAGCTGGAACTGCGCTTCACCCGCCGGGTAAGCCCACACTTCTACTTCGAGCCGCGGTCAGGTCGTGGGTGCGGCCGGGCAGCGCGGGTGAGATCCACAGCAGGTTGCCCGTGGGGTCGGCCACGACCTGCACGTTCACGCCGTGACGGCGGTGCTTCTGGGAGAAGTCGGCCCGGCTGTCGCCGACGCGGTCGCACTCGGCGAGTGTCCCGTCGAGCAGGACGTAGTCCGGGTCGGTCTCGCGCAGGACCCGCAGGAGGCCCGGTGCCCAGCCGGACAGGTGCTGGACGACGGCCTTCACGTAGGCGTGGGCGGTGCCGACGGATATGCCGAAGCCTGCGGCGATCTGTGCGAGTTGTCGTGCCGGCGGAGGTAGACCAGGCCGACGAGGGCACGCTGGTGAGGCGGCAGCTTGCAGTGGCGGTCACCCTCACGGGTGACGATGAGCATGGATACCCACTCGACCAGAGTATGAGGCAGGTCGAGTGCGGCAGGATGGGGAACCAACAGGGCTCCTGTGCCCATGGGTTGAGACTTCGAACACCTCCCTCAACGGCACGGGAGCCCTGTGTGTTGCGGTCCTCATCCTGACTCGACCCGAGTCACCCGATCAGTAGCCACTCTGAAAAAGCTCACTGGGCCGAAGTGACACACACGGCATGTACGCCGAGGACACCTTCTTCCGTACCGGCGTTGGTGGCGAATGCGTCCCAGCCAGTGGCTCCGCTACCCAGCTCAATCGGATACGCCCGTTGGTTGAGCCACGTTGTGTTGCTAGTGAAGCTGTAACCGCCACCCGTGGCGTCCTTTCCCTCCGGACAGACCGCACGAGCAAAGCCCTCCTGTCCCGGCGCGACGGTGGCGGAACCCGACACCACTTCACGCCCGGTGATGCCCGCACCGTCGGTCCCGGACCCGGGGACACCAGACGAGGACTGGCTGCAGTTGACGTTCTGGCTGCCTGTGAAGGAGTTCCCCTGGCCCACTTGCCCTGCCGGAAAACAGGCCAAGGTGATCGAGGGGGTATTGAGGAGTCCAAGCCCGAGCAGCCCACCGTCTCCGTCTGCGTGAGCGGCAGTACCACTCAAGAGGGCGACTACTGTGACGACGGCGCACGTGGTGCCGATTCTCATGCTGGCTAGCTTCATCGGTTCTCCCGAGCGGTTGGCGAGCACGTTGCCGGAAATGATGTAGAGCGAGCGGAGCCCGCTCTACATCGCCGCACCCGATCCACGCAGAATCCCCCGTTCAGCCTTTGCAGTGGCCTCGAACGGCTGACCTGCGGCTCAAGAGGATCTGCGACAGTTTCCGCCGCTCGGCGACCAGGGACTGCGCACGGGCCGCGACCCGCCCGCCCCATCGACATTCATCAAGCAGCGAGGCCGCGCAGCCACTGCGGAGACAGCCACTGACATCCCCTCGCAGGCACCCGCAGACACCGCCGTCAATGCCTGAAGGCTGCTTACCCTCGGGAGCGCCAGCTTCGTGGTCCCCTACGTTTGTGGCCCTGTGACGTCGCTGCCGGTTCAAGCCGGCAGCCGTCACATGACATGCGCGGCCACCGCCGTGGCCGTGTGCCAGCCGTCCGAGCGGCAAAAGGGCGGGCTGCGAGGGTGAGCGGTGGGCGGCCCGGGTTGGGCCACCCCCCAGTGCTGTCCGGGGCTCGGGCCGAACCCCCGCCGTCATCCCAGACTCAGCGTGAGGCGAACGCACCCTGCGTCGGTGGCGGGTGGGGGGCGGGCTGCTGCCGCGCTCAGGCCGAGCCTGGCATCGCTCTCCAGCGCTGCACGCCTTGTGTGGCCGAGCATCCGGCGAACCCGTAGTCCGCTGCCGGCCGGTGCCCCGATCAGGAAGGGGAGCGCAGCGAGCGCAGTCGGTCGGCGACGTCGTAGACGTTCAGTCCTTCAAGAGGAATACCGCACCTTCGGAATACCGCACCTGCACCAGTGGGGAGTGCCCCGCAGCTCCCGGTGCGGTTCCTCCGGATGCGGCCAGGCCCCGAGCAGCGCCACGACCGCGAGTGCGCCCGAACGCCGCCAGGATCGTCGCCCTCGGCGACGCGCGGGCCGTGGGTGAGATCGACGGCGACGGCTTCGACGACATCGTGGCCGCCGACCCGGTGGCACGCAACGGTGCTGGCCACGTCCAGGTGACGCACGGCTCGACGAGCAGCCCGTCCACCCGCATCGCCTGGCTCCACCAGGACACCGCCGGCGTGCCCGGCACGGACGAGCCCGGCGACGGCCTCGGGATCTCCCTGGCCGTCGGCGACTCGCCAGCGACAGAACCGGATAGATCACGAAGTCACACTGGAGTACTAGGCGGAGCCGGTGATGGTGAAGCTGGGTGTGTGGGTCTGGAACCCCAAGAGCAGGCGCGAGAAGCTCACCGCCGACCAGCTCGCTGTCCTCGCGCAGCTGGGGGTGGACTGGGCGTGACAGGTTGCCCGGCTCGTCGTTGAGCGGGGAGGTCAGCGAAGGGGAGGCCCCGGGGCGTCGTGACCCCCGGGGGCCTTCGTCGTTTTCCTCGCGGGGGATCATGACTTCCCCACAGGTTGCTTGCCGGGCGCGAGTACGTCCTGAAGGCCGTCGCTGTCCTCGGGGCTGAGGAGGCCGGCCACGCTGGAGTCCTTGACCAGGCGGGCGAGTTCTTCGTTGGTGAAGACGGCCCCGACTTCGTCGGGCGGCTCTCGGCATCGAGGCGGGGGCTCTCATCACCGTCTGACGGTCGACAACGGCGACGTGGCCGAGCTGGCAGGACATGCTCCGCTCGACGCCGGCAGCCCGACCATCTACCCAGTCAGGCGCGGCCACTCCTCCCCAGACATCAGGCCGGCCAGCACCCCGGCACCGAAGTGCAGGTGCCAGCGGATGGAAGGTGCAACAGGCGCCGCATTGACCTCGGGCTGCTCCTTGGGGCCGGTCTTGTCGACGTTCGGCGGCCGCCCGTTTTGCGACGCCGGCGACGACGGGCATGCCGGGGTGCGGGCGTTCGCTTGCGGCCGCATTCTGGGCATATGTCGGATCGCAGTATCCCGACGGGGCCGCCGCGGGGGCCGCAGTGGGGTCAGCCGGCGACGCCGTCCTCTGCCCCCAGGGGTGGCCGTCGGGCAGTGCTGACGCACGGTCTTGCGGTTCTCGGCGGGCTCCTCGCGGGGGTGCTGATCGGCATTGTGGGCTCCGGAGGCGGCAAGGACACCGGTGGCTCGCAGCCGCCCGCCTCCCCGGCCTCGATGGCGTCGACTCCGCAGATTTTGCCGCCCGCCCCCATCCCCTCCTCGGCGGCGCCGGCGCGCACACTCACCGAGAAGTCCGGGACCGCGAGGGGGAGCGCGCAGGAGTTTCCCGGCGACGGCACGTTGCTGGTTGGCTTGGAGGTCCAGCCCGGCACTTACCGCAGCACGGGCCCCGCGGGCGGACTGGCCGGCTGCTACTGGGCCCGTCTCAAAGGCACCACGGGCGAGATCAGCGAGATCCTCGCCAACGGCTTCGGCAAGGGCCCGGCCACCATCACCATCCTCGCGACCGACAAGGCGTTCCAGACCTCCGGCTGCCAGGCCTGGAAACGACTCCCCTGACGGATCCCCCGCGGTTCGCCGAGGCTCGGGCTCATGGCGCGTTGGGGATCGGCGGCGAAGCCGAAGAAGGCTCACGACCGCGTAGAAGCCAGCCGTCAAGACGTCGGCCGGCTAAGGACAGCAGCGAGCCGGAGCCCCTGTTCCTGCACCTCTCAAGGCTGCAACGACAAGGCCGCCGCGCCCGGGTCGACGGCTGGCGGGTCACATCATCCGGTCGGCCCAATGCTGACCCGGTTGCCGACCCGTCAGGCCGCATCTCGCCTGCGGCGAAGCCCGGCATACGGCGGTAGGCCAGTGGCTGGGCGCCGCTCAGGAGGCAGCCTGCCCCTGGGCCGCGCTGTGCCGGCCGCCTGATCAGTCACTGAACTCGGTGTTCAGGCGGGCGTCACGTTCTCGGCCTGCGGCCCCTTCTGTCCCTGCGTGATCTCGAAACGGATCTTCTGCCCTTCATGCAGTTCCCTGTAGCCGTGGCCGGCGATCGCCGAATAGTGCACGAACAGGTCGGGGCCGCCGCCGTCCTGCTCGACGAAGCCGAAGCCCTTCTCCGCGCTGAACCACTTCACCGTGCCGGTGGTCATGTCGGTCTCCTCGTCAATGATCCGGCGGCGCGGCACCGTGCCGCACGACCGTTAGGCTCGATCATCTCGGCCCGCCCGAGCGGGGAGAAGCAGAAACGCGGTCCCGCAGGGGAATCGGCCACCCGAACGCCAGGTCCGGCCACCTTCCGCTGCTCCGCACTACCGCCCGGCTAAAGCACTGCACCTCCGCCGCGACGCGGGTCGCTACGGCCCCTCCGGTGGTCGGCTGGTCAGCGGGTGGGCAATTGCCGGTCGTAAACCTTCAGCTCCGAGGCGGCCGGCGCCTTGGCCTGTTTCTGGGAGGACCGCCGCGCACGCTGCGCGGTGGTCTCACGCGCGCCGCCGGACGGGGCGAACTCCAAGGGCCCGGCCGAGCCCGCGCGCTGCTCGTCGCGGTGACTGCCCCGCTCTACCAGGAGCAGCTGCTGCTGCGGGCGGCCCGGACCCGGCCCTCCCACGCCGGGCCGCCGCCGCGCCGCCGCCGGCGCCGCGGCGGGCGGGCGGGCGGGCGGGTTCTCGCGCGGTCCCGGGGAGGCGTCGGCGCGGCGGAGCCTGCCCCTGGAGCAAAGAGGTCATCGGCCGCATCGCCGCGTGCGGCCGTCACGCAGCCCACGGCCCTGCCGGGTTCCTGCGAGCGGCTGTTCCCTCCTCGGCCGGCCCGCGGCCGGTACAACAATCACCTCCGGCAGGGCAGCGATGTCGCAGTCAGCAGCTCCTGGGCGGCGTGGGCGATGAAGCGGCGGCTGTTCTCCGGGTTCAGTGCCTTGGCCTGGAGGTGGTCGTACATGACGCTGTAGTGCTGTACGTCGGATCGTTTCTCCAGGTAGAGGTCATTGGTGAACCGCTCCAGATAGACCGTCCCCGCCTCGCTGTCCGGGAAGCGGAGGATGGAGAACTGTCCCGAGACGCCCGGGTGGGCACCCGCCTCGTGCGGCAGGACCTGCACGGTGATGTGCGGCTGCATGCCGAGGTGGTTGAGGTACTCCAGCTGTTCGCGCATGACCGTGGGACCGCCGACCATACGGCGCAGTGCGGACTCGTCGAGCACGGCCCATAAGCGGAACGGCCGGGCCGGGTGGTGGGCCCGGGCCTGGCGGCGCAGCCGGACCTCATGGCGCACGGCGATCTGTTGCGCGGTGGCCAGAGGGATCGTTTCCTCGATGACGGCCCGGGCGTAGGCCGGTGTTTGCAACAGGCCGGGGATCACCAGGGGCTCGTAGGAGTGGATCGAGGAGGCTGCCGCCTCCAGGCCGATGTAGACGGCGTAGGGAACTTCGCCGCAGGCCACCCACCACCCCTGCCGGTCCGATTCCGTGGCCATCCGCATCAACGAGTCGACGACCTGCGGGTCTGTAACTCCGTAGAGGCCGCACAGGTCCCGCACATCACGAGCCTTGATGGCTCGACGGCCGTTCTCCAAGTGGCTGATCTTGGGCTGGGAGATCAACAGACGCCCGGCCACCTCCATGCTGGTCAGGCCACTGGCCTGCCGGAGCCGGCGCAGCTCCGCGCCCAGCCGACGTCTCCGGTCGGATTTCCATACCCCGCCACAGCGGTCTACCTCCGGCTCGGGACTGTCTACCAGCCCACAAGAACTACGGCCGGGCCGGGCAGACTCACCGCACGGTGATGATCAACGGCCCCGCCGGTGAGTGTCACGCCGCGTGAACGCAGCTGCGTGCACAGCCCGAGCAGGATTCACCCGGATGCCACGACCTTTCACCTACCCGCTGGCAAAATCCGCCCACCCGTTCAGTGCCGGGTGGGGACATGCTTCAACGACTGGCAGCCCGGCACCCCTACGCTTCAACCCCGCAGTACAGCGGCGGGTGACGCTGCCGTGGCGCTTGTAGTCGATCTCTACTGAGCCGATCGGGGCGACCCAGCCGAGGCGTACGACGTGGTCGAAGTCGGCTCGGCGGTGCGGCGGGCGGCCTGGGCCGGGCCGAGGGGCACGTGCCTTTCGAGGAGGAACGGCAGGTCCCGGCGGCGCGCGAGGGCCGCCACTTGGTCCGGGTGGACGTCAGGGGAACTTGGGGTCACCGCCGAGGTAAACCAGCAGGCTGGCCTCACGAGGCGGCCCACTGCCGAGGCGGCGCCCCTCCGGCGTCAGCGGCGCGTTGCGGTGCCCGGCCACTCAGCGGACGAGACCAGCTATCCGCGCGGGTTCCTCGCCGGTGACGTGCCGGTGCTCAACGAGGTGGTGGGCCAGGTCGAGGACCTTGGTCCACAGGGGATCAAGGGCCTCGTCGACACGGGCGGTGATCCATGCATCGTCAGACCACTGGTCCGGGCTTTAGGGCCGGTCGCGTGAAGTCTCACTCGTCCGGGCCGGTCCAAATCGACATGTGTCCGGTCGGCTGGACAGGGTGGACTTCCGTCTGCGGGGCGGACGTGGATACGGGGTCCCGCCTCACCGATGGGAGCATCCATGCGCGGTCATCTCGCGCGCGCCGCCAAGAAGGTCTGCCTCGTCCTGGCCATGCTGGGCCTGACCCTGTCTGTGGCCACGACCCCCGCCGCGGCGCAGGACATTCACCGACGGACTGTCGTGCTGCCCCTCAGCGGCACGTTCCGGGCGTTCGGCTCAGAGCCGATCGACGTCACCGGCAGCATCCGCGTTCGGGTCGTCACCGAGACCGAGCCGGATAGCGGGGGCACTGCCCGCGTGACGAGCACATTGCTGCGTACCACCGGCATCGGCCAGGTCAGCGGCAACCTCTACCGTCTCGTCGGCAGTGACACCAACGTGGTCGCCTTCCCGCCTGGCCCGATCACCCCGCTGACCTTCCGCCCCACCTTCTACAACATCTATCCGCCGGACCCGATCATCCCGATCGTCCCGCCGCACCCGATCCAGCCTGTCATCGTCAACGTGACGCTTGCACCGGACGGTGCCATCACCAACATCGGCGCACTGATCGACCCGGGCTCGGTCGACAGCCCCTGAGACCAGGACTAAGCACACAGACGGCCCGGCATCCCGCGCGCGACAGGAGCCGGGCCGCACCGCGGGGCCCCTGCACCGGCCCCGCGCCATGAGAACGCGTGGCTGCTTGCTCTGGGACGATGGTTGCGCTCCGGACGGCGAGGAGCCCCGGGTGCTGCCGAAGCCCAGGTGGGCAGTCGCCCGACGAGGGTGCCGGACAGGCGGGGTGACGTGGCCGGAAGCCCGAGGCCCCGCCGCACCGCCGGCACCGCGCACGTTCCAACGTCCCTGCGCACCGACCGACCGAAGTACCTCCGTGGGAAGCCAGCCCGCTGGTACTGCCCGGTCACACCGCCTCCATCGCCGTCGCCGTACCAGCAACCGATCGCCGACACCGCCTCGGCCGGGCCGCGGCCACCATCAACGACCGCTCCACCACCCTGGCTCTATCCCTCACCCTCACTCTCACCACCCCCCGCCCGAGTCACGCCCAGCACGCTGCGTACAGGCGATAAACCCGTACCGCCCCACCGTGCGGGCTCCGTGGCGGTGCAACAGCCCGCCGGTGAGGACGAGCAGCCGACCCCGCGCCGTACGCAGACCGACAACCCTAAACGGGCGCGGCCCGGGGGCCGGAGGGCCGACTGCGTCTAGGGAAGCGTCACCCCGCCACACGAACCGGCCCACGTCACCGGGCCTGCCGGGGTCGGCCGGCACGTACTCCGAGCGTCCCTCCAGCCCCACCACCCGTGCTCCGACATCAGCAGCGCCCCGTCCACCAACTCCTCCGGAGGCCACCCCGTCACGTCGAACGGCGTGCCATCCAGGCGGCCACCGACCAGTTCCACGTAGTCGTGACCCGGCCTGAGGCCAGGCTCCGGGTCATCCGGCTCGCGGCCAGGCCCGGCACGGCTTCCGCGGCCTGGGCCAGCATCGGCTCAACCGGCGGCCTGATCACCAACACCGCGAATGGACCCGGCGTAGTCAGCCAGCACGCCGACGCGAGTGGTATTCGGAGCCGACGCCTTCCGGCGGAGTGAGGGACGGCGGCGGATCGTCGCAGCAGAGGACGGCGAATCCCATGCGTCCGTCCGGCAGGGGGCGCTGGACGACTCGGTGGTCGAGTCGTCCGGTGATCATCACGGCCAGCAGGCTCAGGTACTCGCCGTGCAGGACGGCGTCCGGGAGAGCCTCGCCCGGCGTGCTCAGCAGGGCAGGGTGCCCGTCAGCCAGCAGGCGGCAGGTGTCTTGCGCCGCACGGATGACCGCGGTAAACCGGTCGGGGTCCAAGCGCGCATTGAGCAGCTGCAGATACAGCTCCAGGGCACCGTCCGGGTCGCCGTGCGCGGTGGTGCCGCCGTCATCGTGTCCGCTCACCACCACAGCCCTCCTCCACGCACCGCACGACTACTGCAGCCCCTGCCAGCCTATGACTGCAAGCATGCGGGGGTAGCTGGCTTGGGCATCTTCACCCCTCTCGTGCAACGGTGACCGGGCCCGGGCGGGCACCATCACGGCAGACGGCCAGCAGCAGGGGCGCGCCAGGGTGGGGGCGACAGCCGCCGGGGGCGGACATGGCCACCAGTGAGCCAGGTACGTTCGCTGTGCGGGGTGCGGCCCAGGCCAACAGGGCCGCGACGGGGGCCGCACCCCGCCCAGCTATCCGCCCGGCCGGGCCCACCTCGACTGCCGGCGGCACACCAGCGCCGCAGACGGGGGACGGCGGTCCCCATGGTTCCGTGGCGCTGGTGGGTGCGTCTCGGAAAGTGACCCGGAGCTCCCTGGGGCGGCCACCGGAACGAAGGCGGCAGCAAGCTACCCCCGTGTCGGGCGGGGCCTGGGCATCGATGAGCAGCACCTCGGCCGTACCGGTACGGGTTGGGGGCGTTCTGGGCCGGGCCGGGCGGGTCAGGGGCTGCTCTCGTCCCTGGCGTACGCGAGCGACTGCCGGTATCCGCGGGTGTCCGGGTGGTCGGGACCGAGCACGTGTTCCGCGTCGGCCACCAGGGCTTCGAGCAGGGCGGCGGCCTCGTCCAGCCGTCCCGTCCGCCCGTACGCGTAGGCGACGTTGTTCCGGGCGAAGAGGGTGTACGGATGCATCGGGCCGAGCAGTCCCGCGATGTTCGCCAGATGTTCCTCGGCGAGGGCGGTGACCTCCTCGGCTGCCCCGGCCTGCATGCACGCCCCGATCAGGTTGGTGAGCACGCTCAGGGTCATCGGGTGTTCGTGGCCGAACTCTTGGATGCGACCGGTGAGGGCCCGCTGTCCCATCTCGATTGCGTCGTGCACCCTTCCGGCCGAGGCGAGGATGACGAGCATCTGCGCGCGGGTCATGACGACGTACCGGCCCTCCGGGCCGTGCAGCCGCTCAAGGTCGCGCAGGGTCTGCCCGCCGAGCCGGCACGCCTCCTGCGTCCGGCCCACGACCCCGTAGGCGAGGGCGAGGTTGCCCCGGGCCGCCAGGGTGTCGTCGTGCTCACCGCCGAAGGTCTGGCCGGCTTCTGCGGCCATCCACTCCCAGTAGTCCAGCGCTGCCTCCCGGTGTCCGGCGTTCGCCAGGCTTGAGCCCGCGCGGTAGAGGACGGGGTGCGCCTTCGGCAGCCACAGGTGGCGCCCGGCGGTCGCCGCGAGGACGCCCGTATTGGCCCGCAGGACGGCCGCCCATTCCCCGTGCGGTTCCTCCGGATGCGGCCAGACCTCGAACAGCGCCTCAGCCGCCACTACCGCGATGCCGCGCAGCTCCCCGTCCGGGATCGTCTCGCGGACCGCGCGGGCGGTGAGGGCGTGGACGCGGGCCCAGTTCGCACCACAGGTCAGGAGCGCGTAACGGTGCAGCACACGCAAGGTCGTGTGGACGGTCGCCGGCTCGGCGCCTCCCAGATACGCGCGGACGGCCGGTGTAGCCCACAAGGCCCCGGGGTGGCCTGCGGGGTCGAGGAAGGCTGCCAGGCGGAGGACGGGTACGGCGAGGCCCGCCGGGTCGGCGTCCTGGGCGGCGTCCAGAGAGAGGAGGAGCGTGGTGGCGACCGCCCGGCCGTAACCCTCGGCGTCGGCATCCGGCGGCAGCACCTCAGCGAGCGACCGGGCAGCGGTGAACCGGGCCAGGTAGGTGGTGCAGGGCAGGCCGTGGTTGATCATGTAGGCGGCGGCGTGGCCGAGCGCGAGCGGCAGACGTCCCAGCCTCTGCGCCAGTTCCTCCACGGCCCCGTCCGCGAGCCCTGCCTCCTCGGCCAGGCGCGCCCTCAGGTAGGCGGAGGCCTCTGCGGGGTCATACGCGTCGACGGCGATCCGTCGCCGCCCGCCGCCGGTCAGCCGGGCATCGTGGAGGCGGGTCGTGGCGAGGACCCTGCCACTGCCGGTACGGCTCGCCGGCCACAGGGGCTTGATGCCCGCCGGGTCGGTGACGTCGTCCAGAACGACGAGCCAGCGCCGGGAGGTGGTGGCCAGCCAGGCCAGGAAGGCGTCGGCGTCGGCCTCCGGGTCGTCCCCCCTCACGCCGGGGGCGCCGACCCGCAGAGCGGCCTGGGCGTAGCAGGCGACGACCTGCTGGGGCTCGGTAGCCGGGGCCCACACGACGAGGTCCGTTCCCTCGGCGAGGGCCTGGGCGGCGTAGGAAGCGGCGAGTTGTGACTTGCCGACCCCGCCGCCGCCCGTCAGGACGTGGGTCAGTACCGCCGTACCGCTCCCGGTCCGTGTGGCGTCGATCTGTTCCCGCAGTGCGGTGCGGGGCTGGAAGGCGGAGGCGAGAGCGGGCGCGGAGCCCACCTCCAGCGGCCAGCGCACGGCGGCCTCGCCCTGGGCGGGCGGCTGGTGCACGATGACGGAGCTGTAGGGGCCGAGGGCGCTGTAACGGGCGTCACCGCCGACGGTCACACCATCGCGGTCCTTCCGCCACCAGGGGCTCACCGGCGCTCGCTGCCGTCACCGAGGGCGCTGTCGTGGACATCGCCGAGGACGACCGTGGCGTCCCGGGCCGCCCGGACATCCTCACCCGCAGCCCGCGGAGTGCCGTCGGCGTCGGGCTCGGTGAGCGGCGGCCGGGGCTGGGTGGGCGCTCCGGCGACCGTGGAGCCCGTGCCGAGCGCGCTGCCGGTCACGGTCCCGGCGATGACGGTCGCGCCACGCCCTGCCCTGATCTGGCGCGCCAGGCCGGCCGGGGCCAGGAAGGTGTACGCGGCGAGCCCGAGGGTGACCAGCGCGCCGAGCACGCTCGCGACCCGGTCCCCGGTATCGAGGTCGACCAGGACCACAATCCCGACGAGCCCCAGACCCACAGCTCCCGCCCCGCCCGCCACGATCCGACCGATCGTCATGACGCCTCCCCACGAACGCCTCACTTGCGTATCAGGCTAGGGCGTGCCCGAGAGATCCGCGTCGGATCAGGACAGCTCGTCGATACATGGGATCGCCGTGCGGCCGGGCGCCGTCCCAGCAGTGCTCCTTGGGCGTTTCGGCCGTACGGCGAGCGTGCGCGCCTTTCGCTCATAAGCTTCACACCGGGGGCGGATATGCGAAGCGCGGTTCGCATGATGGAGGTCAATGGGTACCTCGACGGCGCGCGGCGACCACTGGACGTTTCTGACCAATCACGCACGGGTGCTGCTGTGGATCGCCCGCGACCCCGAAGTCCGGCTGCGCGAGGTCGCGGCCGGGATCGGGATCACCGAGCGGGCGGTACAGATCATCGTCGCCGACTTGGAGGGAGCCGGGTACCTGACCCGCACCCGTGTGGGCCGCCGCAACCACTACACCATCGACCCCACCGTCGCCCTGCGCCACCCCGCCGAGGCCGACCACCCCGTCGGCGACCTCCTGGGCGCCTTCCTGCACCGCGAGGACACACCGGACCCCGCGCCCGCCGAGCACGAGGCGGCCACCCCGCGGTGACCGGGGAGCCGCTGCCGCCGGTGGCACGCGAGGTCATCACCGGCCTCGTGGATGCGGTCCGCGCCGGGGACGATCCCCGGATCGACCGCCTTCTGGAGGAACTTGTCCGCATCGGCAGTCCCGATGCCCTCTGCGAACTGCGCAGACAGCTCGCCAAGGGGCCGATGTCGCCGTAGAGGGCGGCGTGCAGGGCAGCGGCCAGCTCGCGAGCACGGTCTTCGCCGTCCACGTCATGCAGCACGAAGTACACCGGACCGGCGGAGGAGTCCGGGCGGATCTGCCGGGTGCGGATCAGGTGGATGACTGCCTCGCGGACGACCCCGTACACGCCGGCGTCGATGCCGTGCTCCGGGGCGGTCAGAGCGTCGGGCTTAACCGTCCATCTCGGCCCCTGCCGCTCGACGGCGACGAACACGACCCGTTGCTGCTTGGCCCGCCGGTACGCGGCGTTGAAGGCGTCCGTGCCGGTCGCGTCCGGGATCCGGTCAGCGGGGCAAGGGATCGGCAGCGGCTGCATGAGAACCATCCTCCCAGGAACCGATCGAGCCGCCTCTAGGCGGACGTTCCTGCGTGGCCGGTGGCCTGAGCGGGCCCTACGGTCGGAGTATGAGCACCCGCTCCACGACCCCTACGGAGGAACGGCGGGCGACCGCGTACTCGACTGTGCTGGCTCTCGTCTCGCATCGCGCCAGGGCCGTTGAGAACGGGCACTGTGGGTATCCGGAAGCGCGAAGGCGGGCGAGCTCTCCGGTGCCGCAGTCGACCTCGAAGGCGCGGCCGCACTCGACACTAGCGCGGCACGTGCAGCCCGTGGCCGAGTGCTGGAGAAGGCCGGCCAGGACCGCACGGCGTGGACGCTTCATTCTCGCGGAGCGTGACCTCGCGGTTGCGGCGGCGTGTGGCCGCCAACGTCGGGCTGTTGAGTCTGGGGACTGCGATTCCACGCTCTGGCGTCGGGGCAGCGTCAGCCTCCCTCCTTGGCCCGTGCCGGGCCGCGTGAACAGGATCCCCGCCTACCCCGAGGGGCTGGGGCCTTTGCGCTGCGAGGGCGGTGTTATGTGCGGCCCGGACCGGTGGATGTGGGAGTGGGGCTGCCGGACCGGTGGGCGTATCCACGGTGTGCCGGGTCGGCACGCCGGCACGCGGCGCGTTCTCGTCAGCGGCTCCTTGAGGGTGTGCTGCGGATGGTGCGGGGTTGCTACGCGAGTGTGTCGAGCAGGGTGCGCAGCTGTGGGGTTGCGAGGTAGTTGGTCGCCTTGTGGAAGTCGAAGGCGTGGATGGGTTCGTTCTTCGGCTCCTGTACGCCCTCGAAGCAACGTTTCACGCCTCCGGGCGGGATGGCGACGAGGTCTCCTGGGTCGGCGAGGTTGATCCAGCGGGCCACGTTGGGCGGGCGCCTGCCCAACTCTGCGATGGGGGCGGGTTCCAGGCGGGGGAAGACGGCGTGCGGCAGTGCGAGCGGCGAGCCGAGCGTGATGAGGAGCTCGACCTCCAGTTCCGGGTGCTCCCACATCGTCTCGTACGCCACGACGGAGCCGAGTGAGTGGGCGATGACGACGTCCGGCCGGTGGGTGGTGAGGGCGTCGGCGACGCGGGATCGGGCCTGGGGACGCGCGGGGCCGCGGAGGTAGGCGGCGACCTCGCGGAAGCAGAGCGCGACGAACCATTCGGTAGCAGCTTGTCCGAGCCCGCGGCTCTTGGCCAGCCAGGCCAGGCCCTGACGGAGGGGAGCGGTGAGGCGTCCGGCGGCGGTCGCCTGGGGCAGCCCGCAGGCGTCGAGCCACTGGGCCACCAGGGCCTGCTCGTAGTCGTCGAGCGAGTCCAGGTCGTTCGCCCCCTGGCTGCCCTGCCGCTGGATCAGGTCTGCGTAGTAGGCGATCGTCACGGTGCGGTGGCCCTGAGCACGGCCGTGCTCGCGCAGCTCGCCGCGGGAGCCGCGTGACAGTGCCTTGGTCCAGATGCCGGCCAGTTCTGCGGCCGCCTGGTCTGGCGACTGGGCGGGGCGGAAGTTGCCCACCCCGTGAACGCCCAGAATCCTCATCCGTCCTCCTCCATTTTCTGTTCCATCACCATGACTTCGGCGCCCAGTCCCAGGACGAGCGGGCCTTACGGTGCGAAGGCGGCAGCCGTGACTTCGAGGCCCACGGTCACGGGGACGGCGGCGCCGCCGAGTAGGTCCCACATGTGCAGCGTCCGGTCGAAGCTGCTGCCGGTCACGGCGACGGTCCGGCCGGCGAGGGTGGTGCACGCCACGGCGGATACCGCTCCGCCGTGCCTGCTGGTGAAGCACTCGGCCTCCTCGCCGGTAGCCAGGTCCCACGCCTGGACTGAGCCGCCGAAGCTGCCGGACACGGCGATGGGCCGCCCGCCGACGGTGGCGCACGCCAGCGCGGACACGCCTCTGGACATGGCGGTGGGTAGCCTGCCTGCCGGTCGGCCCGTGGCGAGGTCCCAGATGCGTAGCGGAATTTCGTAGGTGCTGCTGCCGGTGACGGCGATGGGCCGGCCTTCGAGGGTGGTGCATGCGACCGCTGACACGCCGCCGGCGTGACCGGTCAGGGGTCCGGTGACCGGCCTGCCGGACGCCAGGTCCCATACCAGGACCCCATCGTCGTACACGCTGCCGGTGACGGCGACGGGCCGGCCGTGGAGACTGGTGCAGGCCAGCGCCGACACTCCCATGGTGTGGGTGGTCCGGGGCTCGCCGATCAGCTCCCCCGAGCTGAGGTCCCAGACCCGCACCACGGGGTCCAGGCTGCTGCCGGTGACGGCAAGCGGCCGGTCGCGGTGGGTGATGCAAACGACTGCGGACACGCCTCGGGTGTGTCCCGTGAGGGGAGCACCGGCGGGTTCCCCGGAGGTGAGGTCCCAGAGGCGGACCGTGCCGTCGTCGCTGCCTGTGACCGCAGTAGGCCGGTCCCGCACCCTAGCGCATGCCACGCCCGTAACCGCTCGCGTGTGGCCGGTGAGCGGTCGGCTGTCGGTCCGGCGGGCTCTGATGTCCCAGACCCGTACGGTGGGGTCGAGACTGCTGCCGGTGACGGCGACGGTCCTGCCCTCAAGAGCGGTCAACGCCACCGAGTCCACTCTCCGGCTGTGGCCGATCAGGGGCTCGCCGATGGGTTGGGCCGTTGCGAGATCCCATGCCCGTACCGTGCCGTCCTGGCTGCCGGTGACGGCGAGCGCGCGTCCGTCCAGGTGGGTGTGGGCCACCGCGGACACGGGGCTGGTATGGCCGGCGAGGGGAGTGCCGATGGTCTGGCCGGTCTTCAGGTCCCACAGCCGCACCAAGGGGTCCGCGGAACTGCCGGTGACGGCCACGATCCGGTCGCGCAGCCAGCCGCATGCCAGCGCCGACACTGTTCCCCCGTAGGCACCCGGGGCCTCACTGATGAGTTGGCCGGTGACGAGGTCCCACACCTTCACCGCGCGGCCGAAGGTGTCAACGGTGACGGCTACGGGGCGGTCACCATCCATGGTGCAGTCAACGGTGAGTACCGCATCCGGCTGCTTGGTGAAGCGCTCGCCGACTGGTTGCTCCGAGCTGAGGTCCCACACGCGCAGCGCCCCGTTGAACCGGCTGCCGGTGACGGCGAGGGCCCGGCTTTCCGCAGTGCGGCACGCCGCGACGGACACGGCTCCAGGGCGCTGGGAGCGCTGCTGGCCGATCAGCCGGCCCGAGCCGAGGTCCCACACCAGGACCGTACCGTCGTTGTCGCCGCTGACGGCCACGGTGCGCCGCCCGACGGTGACTGCGGCCACCCCCGAGACGGCGCTGGTGTGCCCGGTAAGGGGGCGTCCGACCGGTCGGCCCGAGCTGAGGTCCCAGACCCGGACCACACCGTCGTCACCTCCGGTGACGACGACGGCCCTGCCTTCGAGCGTGGTGCACGCCACTGCTGACATTCCGCCGGAGTGGCTGTTGAGCGTGTTGTAGAGGCGCGTGCTGAGTGCGCTGGCCGTGGCCCAGCGAGGCCGCCAGCTCTCCGGGGGCAACGGCTGGGTGAGGCGGTGGTGGAGGCGGGTGGCGCGGTGCCGGGCGGCGTCGGTGGCCAGGTACGATCGGCGGATTTCCGGGTGGGCGCTGCGGTGGTGGTGGAGGGAGGCTCGATAGACGGCTGCTGCCGCCTGGCCCTCCCGGAAATAGCCGCCGGTGTGGAGAGCCGGAGTGAGGGTGTACGGGTCTGCGTGCACGAGGAACTCGGCATCGGTGATCAGGGCATCGGTGTCGTCGGTGTCGGCCGCGTGCTGGATCGCGTGGCGGAGCAGGTAGGGGGCCGCATTGGCCCAGGCGATCCCGTTCGCGGTCGTGCGTGAGGCAAGCAGTGTGTCCAGGACGAGGATGGCCGCGGGCATGTAGCCGTCGGCCTCGGCGTCGCGTTGGTCTGCAGGCCGGTAGGGGTGGGCGCGAAGGTGGTCGGCGAGCCCTTGGTGGAAGGGGCGGTACAGGGTCGTGCCGTCGGTGTCGACATGGGTGCGCAGGTAGAACGTGGACTCGTCGAGGATCCGCGGGAACGTACCCGTATCAGCAGCGGGATGCAGGGCGTGCGCCAGGGGGAAGGCGAGTTCGGCCGGCATGCCGTTGCCCTTGGCGTGCGCGATCGCGACCAGGAGCGAGCGTGCGGCGGCAGGGGTGGAGCGCGCTGCGAGGTCGAGTTCGAGCACCTCGGGCAGGGTGACGGGCACGCCGCCGCCCAGACGCTGGGCGGCCGGAACGTCTGCGGCTGCGGGAGTGGAGGCGAGGTAGCTGGTGAAGACGGAGGCGACCAGGAACTCCCCCCATTTCTCGCCCTGCTGGCCGGTGCGGGCGAGGCGGGTGGCAGCGGTTCGCGCGAGGTGTTCGCGGACGGGCCGGTGCGGCCCGTACCGGTAGCCGTCGATGTGGGATAGCGCGTCGTCCAGGTACGCGGCCAGGTCCTCTTCGAGTTCGTCAGCGGGGACGCGGTCGAGGTCGATGAGCAGGCCGGTGGCCGCAGCGTTGCTCCTGATCTGGTGGAACTCCTCCCACGGGCGCATCCCGAGCAGTAGTCGGCACAGCGGGCGGCCGTCTGCGCGGCAAGCACGGCTGAGGGGGAGGATGAGGCTCTCGGTGACCTGGCCGGGGTTGGCGGCCTCGTCCAGAGCGTCGACCACGAGCACCGGCGGGTCCGGAAAGCCCTTCAGGGCGTCTGCGAACGACTCGCTGGTCCACTCCTCTTCGGGCTTCGTCAGGTGCAGTTGGCGTGCCAGAGCGTACAGCACGGCGTCGAGCGTGCGCTGGCGGGCCTGGACGGCTGCCAGCCGCTCGTGGAAAGCGGGCCGGTACTGGCTGGCCAGCCGTTCGCGGATGTGAGCCGCCTGCTCGGCGAGCTGGACGTGGGCCGCGCACATCAGTGCGCCGAGGAGAGCGGACTTGCCGGTGCCGGGGCTGCCGGTGACCACGCACAGACGGGTGGCGCCAGGATCGTCCAACCAGGGTGCGAGCAGACGGAGCTGGCTGCGGCGGCCGGTGAAGTGGCGGCCGGGCTTGTCGGTGAAGTGGCGGGCGTCGACCGGGTCGACTTCCTCCAGGAACTCGCGTACTGGCGGGTCCAGGACGGTCCGCCGGGCGCGGACGGGGTCGGCGGCGAAGGCGGGGTGCGCGGGATTGGGGAAGAAGGGTAGTACGGGGCGGGGAGCGCTGGGGTCCATCAGTGTGGCGCGTACGGTCTGGAGCCGGCCTCCGGCGGCTTCCAGTCGCATGCCGATGTGTCGCGCCACCAGGTGGAAGTCGACGTACTCCTGTGACGGATCGCTGCCGAGTCCCGTCCGCGCGAGGTCGTCGAGGACATCCGCGACGGCGGCGCTGAAGCGGCCGTCGTAGGCCTCCTCGCTGCCGTCGGAGGCACTGATCACCCAGGCGTAGGTCTGCTGCCCGGCCTCGTATACGGAGCTGGGCAGCCTGGCGGCCACGCCGGAACCGCACAGGTCGACCAAGAAGAGGGACAGGCGCTTCTCGGCGTGGCTGTCGGAGATCCACTCCGCGACGTTGGTGCCACGGCCGATGAGCCCGTCGGAGGGGACCAGGTCCAGCCGCATCCGGGCCGGGTCCGCCCGCCCGTGGGAGATGACGTGCACGATCCTGTGGGCGTCCGCTGCTTCCCCACCCGCTGGTGCCAGTGCGCGCGGCAGGTCGTCCCGGACGGGGTCGACGTGGCACCGCACCTGGTAGCCGAGTCCAGCGAGGGCATCACGCACCCGTGGAACCAGCGGCTGCACGAACTCCAGCGCAGGCCACACCGCTGCCCCGACCGGCACTTCCTCGCCCGCCGGCACGTCCGCACGAAACGTGCCGACACCGATGACCAGTGCATCGCCTCGCCTCATACACCCCCTCCCCCAGAACTCCCAGCATGGTGGCTGGCGAACCGGTGCGATGGGGAAATGCATCAAGTCACGGGGCCGGCCACCGACCGGGTTGCGACGCGGGCTTGCCCAGCACGCTCGCGGCCATCAGCGGCCGACTGCTTCGGGATAGCGCTCGCGACGTCGGTGCGGGTCGTCGACGCCGATCTCGTATCAGGGCTCGCCGCGCTGGAGCCGGCGAACAGCAGGCCCTCGATGGCGATCCGGTCCCTGCCCGGCAGCCCCCACCAAGCCGCCCGGCACCACTCCGCCCACCCATCAAGGCTGCCAACCCAGGAACACGCTACGAAGTCCGTGACTTCGTCGTCTGGGCCCACCGCCGCCACCACGCCCGCGACCTCCTCGTGCCGCACCGCCCCAAGGCCGACCCGGTCGGCCTGGACGAGGACTCCCACTGGGACCTCCTCCACCAGTGCCTCACCGACACCCGCCTCGACCTCGACGTCCGGGCCGCCAGCGCGATCCTCCTGCTGTTCGGCCAACACCTCACCCGGATCGCCGCCCTGCCCACCACCACCTCCCTGACCACCCACGACGGGGCGACGTTCCTCACCCTGGGCCGAACCCCGATCCCGCTACCCACCACCCTGGCCGACTTCCTCACCACCCTCGCCGACCACCCCGCTCCCCAGGCCTGGGCCGCGAACACCAGCGCCGGCTGGCTGTTCCCCGGCCACCTGCCAGGCGCCCACATCTCCGCCGCCGCCCTCAGCCGTCGCCTGGCCGCCCAGCACATCCCCAACCGGCCCGCCCGGACCACAGCACTGGTAGCCCTCGCGTGCGACCTCCCGCCCGCGCTCCTCGGCCCGATGCTCGGCCTCCATCCGATCACGGCCGTCCAGTGGCGCCGCCGCGCCGCCACCGACTGGACCGCATACCTCGAAGCACGCACCGCGGCCGGCGACCAGGGGCCGGACCGAACAGGCAGACAGCACCAGGCGCTGAAGCCGGATCGCCCGGGTCGACCTGGGGCGACTTTGCATCCTGGCGTCTGAGAGGCTTCTTCGATATGGCGTGAACAGATCCTTCAGGCGATGGCCGATGCTGAGCTCGATGCTCCGGCCGGAGAAGAAGCGTTGGCAGCGGTCGAGAGCACACTCGGACAGCAGCTGCCCCCGCAGTTGGCCGGTCTGTTGCGAGAGTGCAACGGCGTGCGAGGACGCTACGGTCTCGACGTCGTCTGGAGCGCCGAGCGGATCGCGAAGGATAACGCGGATTTCCGCAGTGCCCGGGACTTCACCGAGCTGTACATGCCATTCGAACCGCTGATGTTCTTCGGCGACAACGGGGGAGGCGACCAGTTCGCCTTCGTTCGAACTCCACAACGCGATGAGGTCTTCGTCTGGGACCACGAGACGGACAGCCGATACCTGGTCTCCTACAGCCTGGACCAGTACATCGAACGGACCCTGCAGGCGACCGGAGACTGGTACCGGTAGACCGGCCCCCGGAATACAGCACCCTTGGAATGACGCTCCCCGCCAGCTGGCGCCCGCACCTGGGACAAGGCCCAGCGGGTCGCCTATGCCAACGACCTGTCCGTCGACCACCACCTCATCGCCGTCACCGCCCGGTCGAACCGGCAGAAGGCCGACAAGGACCCCGCTCAGTGGCTGCCGCCCGTCGAAGCGGTGCGCTGCCGGTACATCACCGAGTGGGTCGCGGTGAAGACCCGCTACGGCCTCTCCGTCGACCAGGCCGAAAAGGACGTCCTCACCCGGTACCCCTCCACCTGCACCAACACCCCCCCTCACCTGAGCGGGGGCCGGCCGGCCTCCACCCCCCGGGGGTGCCTCCGCGAGGGGCCGCCGCCTCGGGGGCCGGCCGGGATGCTTGGGCTCCGTAAGTCGACTTATGGAGCCCAAGGGGTGTGAGCCGTCCGGCTCAGGCGGTCGCAGTCGGGCTCGGCGTAGCCGCCTTCGTAGGGGACTGGCGCTGTCTTGCATCAGCGGTTCCGTCTCGTCCTGCGTGCGGGCTCGTCTCACTCGAATGGGTGATTCGGGGGTGGTGGAGGGAGAAGTGGGGTGGGTCGGCTGTCTGGGAAGCGTGGGTGCGATCGGTGCCCGTGCCTAGCCCAGATGGAGAACGACTTCAGATGCCCTTCGACTGGACCGGGGTTGGCCCGGCTGTGGGGGCGGTGGCTGCTGTGGTGGTCGCCCTGGTGAACCTGTTCCGGGACCGGCGGTCCCGGACGGCTGTGCTGGCTGCGCCCGTTGGCGATCCGGTTGCTGTGCTGCCGGATGTGACCGGGGATGGGCTGGTCGCCGTGCGCATCGAGGTGGGCGGGCCGTCCCGGGTGCGTGTGTTGGTCGCCGGCGAGGCCCGGGCCGGTCGTGGTGGAGGTGCTTGTCGGTCCGGCTGCCGGGCAGTCGGGGTCCTCGGCGAAGGAGCGCGCGAAAGGCGCACCGATCGTGCTCCGCAGGGCGCGCACCGGTTAACTGGCCGCCGCCGCAGGACCGTGCCCGTACCGCGGGACATCGTCCACGGCCATGTCCCGACGCAGCCACGTGGCTATGACCCCGCCGATTCGCCGAGGCCAGGACCCCGGGTTGGGGCTGATGGGCCCTGGAACGTTCACGCGCGGCCACCCGACGGCCCTCCGCGTCCTGATCCGGTACCGGCGACGCGCAACCGAGCGTCACAAGCCTACGAGGGCGACCAGCTGGTACATACCTGTGGTTGGCAGCTTGGGATTTGCGGCTGCGGTGGCCGCGACAGATTCTGACGGATCAGCCAGCAGCCGCGTCAGATCCTCGGCCGGAAGCCTGGGATGGGTCGCGATGGCGCGGCGCACCATGTCGTCAGGGTCGGCTGCAAGGCGGCGCGCAAGTTCCACGGGCAGGTCGGGGTCGCGCGGGGCCAGCTGCCTCATTCTCGGGTCGGGGTCCGTAGCCAGGCGTCGAAGTACGTCCGCCGGAAGGGGGAAGTCATCGGCCGGACGCCACCGGACCATTTTGTCCGGACGATAGGTTCGGTCGATGCGCTCAGCGGTCTCGATTGATCGCGTCTCCGGAATGGAGAGCCATCGTGGTGCGGACGCTGCTCTCCTCATCGTCGAGCAGCCGGCAACGAACGGCGGTGGGAGCTGGTCGGACATCGCTGCCGAGGCGCGGAAGCAGGCGTATGGCGAGTCCACGTACGGCAGGGGGTCGGCCGTCACCCATGACAGGCGCAGTGATCGGAGCTCCGCGCGGGCTATCTCGCTCATGAGTTCCCGTTCGAGAGTGTCCTCGTCCAGGGCCTCATGGTTCGCGAGCCAGTCCAGTGGGGGGACGTCGGACAGGATCCGTGCATGGATCGCGGCTCTGGTCGGCTCCGGGGTGTCCTGCCGGGCGAAGACACGGAGCGCGACGCGCAGGTTGGGGTCCTGGGCGAGCTTGTCGCGCAGTGCCGGCGGCAGGTCGGGGTGTTCCGCGAGTTCCTCGCGCACCTCATCGTTCGCATCTTCGGCCAGCCGGTGGGCGGTGGCGGTGTCCAGCGTGCAGTGGCGTACCGCCCCGGCGCGCGTGACCGGGTCGGCCAACAGGTCCGGAACGAGGTCTGCGGGCGGAACGGGATGGGGAATCCGGCGGAAGCAGGTGGCGCAGGCCCCTGTTCGTACTGAGTCGTCGGGGTCTGTCAGCAGCAGTCGGCGCACCGGTTCCGGGGCCGAGGTCCACCATTGGGCAAGCGTCGCCCTGACCTTCGGGTTCGGGTCCGCGGAACCGCTCCACCACCCGCACCCGGCCCCCCACCGCCAACGGCACCGTCCCCACACCGTCAGCCGGCCCAGCGACGCCCTGGACTCCCCCGCGGTCAGAGCAGCCAGCGCGTCGGCGTCCTCGTCGGTCGACCAGCCGGACAGCACGTCTCCCCCTCAGCGTCCTCGGCCAAGACCAGGTCCGGGCCGTCAAGGCAGAAACCGGGCCGTACACCGCTCCGGGCCGACCGAGGAGCGGGCCGAGGTCGCGCGGCTGCGGCTCAGCGCGACGCCACTTCAGCGGGCCTCCAGGCCGCCCGCCCTTCGGTAGCGCACCCGCCCGACCGTTTCCGCCGCCCAGCACAGCGCCTGCCACACCTGGACCGTCCCACCGTCAGGGCTCGTCATACCGTCATTCTGACGGCAAATCACCCTCCTCGGGGGCCCCTGCGGCGAGCGCTCCGGCACGCAGGCGTTCCAGCACGTCCGCCGGGGTGATCATGTACGCCTTGCCGGAGATCGACTTCTCGAACCCGGCGCGGGTCAGTCGCCACACCCCGCAGGCCTCCCGGCCGGTGACGCCAAGGGAGTTCTGCACCCGGGGATTGAACAGGTCGAGGTGGTGGAGGGTCAGGCCCGGCTCCACCGACTGCGCGGTGCGGGCGGAGCCCGCCTGCTCGTGGTTGGCGAGGACGCTGATCACGTGCGCCACGTGGAGGGCGGGCAGCCGGCCCTGGGGGGCGTCGGGGTGCCGGAAGATGTACTGCGAGCTGTACGAGTCGGTCTCCGGCCGGACCTCGAAGGGCGTGTCGACGAGGGTCCCGAGGAGGTCCAGGACGGAGCCGCCGCCGGCAACGGCGCCGCCGAGGGCGTGCCGAACCCGGTCGACGACGCGGTCGTCGTCCTCGAAGGCCTCGTACTCGGTCCGCGCCAGATCGACCGCGTGCTTCTGGTACCAGTCAGGGATCCACTCCGGCACGTCGTTGGCCTCGTCGACCGGGCGGGGCGTGACGCCGGCCATGTCCTCCGGGGCGTGCGCGTCGAGGCGGATCAGCGCGCGGCCGGGCAGGCGGGTGTACAGCGGGCTGTCGGGGACCAGGACCTGCGTGGCGTTCAACCACAGGCGCAGGTCCGGGCCTTCGTCGCCGGACAGGCGCCAGATCGCCTCCAGGACCTCGTCATCGTCCTCCGCGACGCGGACGGGAGTGCCGAAGCGCTGCGCGACGGCGTCAACGTGCTCCCGCCACGCGGTGCGCGCGAGGGCGAGGACCTTCGGGTTCTCCTCAGCGTTCTCCGCCTCGATCACGCAGGGCACGTAGCGCGCCATCCGCACCGGGTTGAGGAAGTCGCTGCCCCGCCCGTACAGCTCGAAGGGGGTGCCGGAGCGGCTGTGCAGGGTGATGACGGAGTCGATCTCGATCCGGGTGAAGTACTTGACTTCGTCCATCCATCCGGCAAGGTCGCCCTCCCGGACCGGGGGCCCGGACCACAGCACGGGGTTCGGCAGACCTATGAAGGTGGCCGCGTCCCGAACCTGCCCCGGTGTGTCCTGCCAGGCAAATCTCATGATTCTTCTCCCCCGTTGAGCGATGATCAGATGATCATCTTAGGGGTGCCTTTCGGCCACGGCCGCCATGCTTCCCGAAAACGCCGAGATCCCGCCCGGTCTTTCGACGGGACGGGATCTCGTGACGTTCCCGAGAGCTACTCGCGAACTGTCGTCCGTGGCCTGTTCACGAGGCTGTGCGGACGCCCGGTTCGGTGGCGATCTTGTACACCTGCCCGGCGTGGTCCACCCAGAACAACCACAGGAAGCTGGAGGCGGCAGCCCGGTCCGCTACGGATCCCCGTCGGGCCGCCGGCGCGGGCCGCCTCGTACACCTTCTCGAGCCGGCGCGTGTACGTGTCGATGCCGTGGCGCCGCACCCACTCCCGCCCTCCGGTGACGACCCGGCGACGCACCGCCGGGTCGTCGTCGAGCAACCGCAGCGCGGCGCGGGCGAGGGCGGCACTGTCACCGCGCGGCACGACCAGTCCGTTGACACCGTCGGCCACGGTCTCCACCAGACCGCCGGACGCGGCGACAATCACCGGCCGCTCGGAGGCCATGGCCTCCAGTGGGACCAGCCCGTACGGCTCCTCCCCCGTCGTGGGGTACCAGACCAGGTCGCACCCGCGGTAGGCGTCGCCCATGGTGAGGGGCGGGAAGTCCTGGAAGACGACGTGCTCGGCGACGCCCGCATCGGCCGCGTACGTCATCAGGCGCGCCCGGAGCTCGGAGACGACCGCCGACTCGCCGATGATGTTGTCACCCGAGCAGAGGACGAGAGTGCCGCGGCCCAGTTGCCTGCGCACCTCGACGAAGGCCTCCAGGCCCGTGTCCACGCCCTTCCACGGGAGTGGGCGGGCGGGATGGAAGATCACCGGCCGTTCGAGGCGGACGAGCGCCTCGTGCCGGGGCCCGTCCGGTGCGAACCGCGACAGGTCGATGCCCAGCGGCAGCGTCACGGACGGGGCCCTGCTCGGGAGCGAGGCGCGCAGGAAGTCGCTGACGTACAGCAGCAGGTGCCACGGCAGGTCCATCACATCGTGGAGCACGTGCTCGCCGGTGTGGTCGTGGACGCTGTTGAGTACGACGGGGCCGGGGCGCCCCGTGCGGCCGCGGGCGGCGTCCACGGCGGCCAGGACGCCGTGTGCGAGTTGTGGCCCGTAGTGGTGTGCGTTGTGCAGGTGCACGACGTGGGGCCGGCCGGCGTCGAGGAAGGGCCGGACGACCGCCTCGATTGATCTGAGATGCGCGGTGCGGCCCTCGGATCCGGCGTGGTGGACCCGTAGGAGCTCCGCGGGCCGCAGGAGCGGGCGCCGGTGCACGCGCAGTCCCTCCCATACCTCGTCGGACTCGTCCCCGCCGACCAGGCACAGGATCTCGTGGCCCCGTCTGCGGAGTTCCCGCACCAGGTCGGCCAGATGCGTCTCGACCCCGCCCCAGGTGGGCGGGAAGGCATGAGCCACCATCATGATGCGCAAGACACGGCCTCTCGGTTGCGGATGACGTCCGTCGCCCCGCGCGCCGCCGGCCTCGCCGGCAGACCGTCCGGCTTGGCGCGGCGGCCCTCGGCGCCTGGGTCCCGCACGTCGTGGTCCGGCGCTTCCCCCGGGCGCTGGGGCCCGGCTTCGACCGTTGATCAGCGTGGCAAACAACCAGGACCGATGCCAGGAACACGTCGCCGACGCGCCGACGGGGTGAGCGGCGGCGCGCACCACACGCCGCCGCGCCGAGCCGACGGGGTTGGCTGTGGGGCCGGCGGTGGACGGCGGCCTGACGGGTCGTCGGCGTTCCGCGCGACCGTGGGCGCTGCCGCCCCGGGACGGCAGCACGGCCCGCGCCTTGGCGAAATTCGACCCCGAGGACCTGTCCCACATCTCGCCGTACCTGACCGAGCACGTCAACCGGTTCGGCGAATACAGCACGCACGAACTCGGTATCCAGTCGGAAGCCTACGACCCGAAGCGCACATAGCTCTGGTCGACGTGCGAGAGCCGCGAGCGGGTCAGCGCTTTGTTGTTCGGGTTGATGACCGAGTCAGCCCGAGGGCTGGGGAGCGCCTACGTGCCGGACTTCCTCATGGCCGGCGCGACCTCGGTTGGGTCAGCTGGTCTCCGGGACAGGACACAAGCCCCTCTTTGAGCACACCGCAGCCCGGCTCCGGTCCCGCCCCTGTGGTCCCGGTCACCCTGAGCAGATCCGGCGGCCGTCAGCACGACAGCGAACAGAGCACTGCGAGTAGGCCGTCGAGTCAGGGTCATGCACGGGAAGGCGCCGCAACGACGCGAGGGTTGGAAGATCTGTTCTGTCGTGAAGTGATCGCTTCTACCGCACCCAAGCCGCTCGGCCATGGCCGCCGACTGGACCTACTGTGCTTCGGAGGGTGCGCGGGTCAGCTCGTCGGGGGAGTAGACCTCGGCTCCGGCGAGAGGGAACTTCACCATCACACCGCCGTTCGCGGTGATCATCACGACCTCCCCCACCGGATCTTCGGGGTGATCGGTCGACACTACTGGGGTGACTCTGTCACCTTCCACCCACTGGGTCACGTCTTCTCCCTCTGGGGTTTTTCGAGGAGATCAACCCTTCGTACAGCCCTTCCAGCCTACGTGGCCTGGCACCCAGTAGGCCGTGATGATGCCTTTGCGCCCGTAGTCCGTGTGGTTGTAGGTGTAGCTCTGGTCGTCCGTGACGACGCACATCGTGCGTGCCTGCGAGCCACTGTTGTACTTGTAGGTGTGGACCCATCCGCCTCTGTACTTCTCGCCTTTGCTCTCTCGGGCGTAGTTGTTCAGCGCTTTGTCCCAGAGCTTGACGGCTGCGGCGTCCGTCGGGTGGTTCGCCTTGTTCTTCGTGCTGCCTCCGGCCTGGATGTGCGCGAGTCCGAACCTGGCGTTTCCTGCCCGGATGAGGGTGTCGGAGAAGTCGCCAAGGAACCAGTAGCGGACCGCAGCTGCGCCTGGGCCGCTGCGCGTGTTCTTGGTGCACTGGTCGTCGAAGTCGCACCTCCAGGAGGCGGGCTTCGACGTGTGCACGCTCGCCACCGCCGGACCCCCAGCGGCGGGTGTGGACGACGGCGGCAGCCACGCCGACCAGGACTGCTCGATTCCGCATGCGGTCTTCCTCCTGCGCAGGTGTCTGCAAGGCGCGGCTCGGACGGTGACAGGACAGGACGTTGCCAGAGGCCGAAGGCGCCGCCGCGTGTGACACGCCTGCTGAACAGACAGTGGCGGATCACGATGGGTCATTGCGGTCGGGCGGCGGGTTGCCGTCTCGGCCGGCCGGGCGGGCGAGCAGGACCGGCACTTCGGTGACCTCAATCTCACCTACACGCTCGCCGCCGTACGGACCACGCTCGCCGGCACGGCAGGGGCGAGCAGGGCCGCCGCCGGTTCTGAAGTGCGGGAGACGGCCTGCTGCCGCGGCTGGCCCAACGCCCTCGCGCGAACGGGTCAACGGCCTGGAGTTGCTCCCCGAGGCTGGAATGCATGGCGAAACTCCGGCTCGAGGCGGAGACGCCCTACTGGTCGGCCGCTACTCCCGTGCCGTCCTCCCCCGAAGGGCCGCCTACGCCCCCCGACGGAAGATCACCGATCCAGCCCCTCAAGCGACGCGGCGCCCACGTCCGGGGGCTGGCAGCACCACGACCAAGGTAGAGACGTAGTCTGCTGCCCATGGCCGATACTCAGACCCTCACGCCCCGTGAAGCCTACGAGATGCTGCTGGCCGGCAACCGGCGGTTCGTGGCCGGTTCGCCGGAGCACCCGAACCAGGACGCCGCCCGCCGTACGGAGACCCTGCCGGCGCAGAACCCGTTCGCCGTGATCTTCGGCTGCTCCGACTCCCGCCTGGCTGCGGAGATCATCTTCGACCGGGGGCTGGGCGACCTGTTCGTGGTCCGCACCGCCGGTCACGTCGCCGGCCCGGAGGTGCTGGGGAGCATCGAATACGGCGTGAGCGTGCTCGGTGCTCCACTGGTGGTGGTGCTCGGCCACGACGCCTGCGGCGCGGTCGCGGCCACCCGCACGGCCGTCGAGGACGGTGCGGCAGCGGGCGGCTACGTTCGGGACGTGATCGAGCGGGTGACGCCCAGCGTGCTGGCCGCCCGAGCTGCCGGGCACACCGAGGACGGCGACTTCATCGCCGAGCACATCCGGCACACCGTCGACCTGCTGCTGGACCGATCCCGCGTGCTGGCCCAGGCGGTCGAGGGAGGGCAGGCCGCCGTGGTGGGCTTGTCCTACCGGCTGGCCGACGGCACCGCCCACCTGGTCACTGCTCGCGGCGTTGAGGTGTCACAGGAAGCCGCAGTGTGACGCCGGCGGGGGCGGTCAGCGTTCGTAGCTAGGGAACGGTTCCCTGGAGCGGAACGGCGCTGACCGCGCCCGCTCCGCAGCAGCTTCGGGGGCTACGGGTGGGAGTGCGTGCGAGCACCGGCCGTGCGCTGTGCCTCTCCGAGGGCCCCTATCGAGCGGCGGCGGGCGGGCGTGTCTCTACCCGCGCTCACAGAACCGGTGGCGACAATGACGACGGCTGATACCGGTATGACACGGGAGCGGATATGGCAGTGGGCACCGTGAAGTGGTTCAACGCCGAGAAGGGATTCGGCTTCATCGAGCAGGATTCGGGCCCGGACCTGTTCGTCCACTTCTCCGAGATCCAGGGCACCGGCTACCGCAGCCTGGCAGAGGGCCAGCGGGTGCAGTTCGAGCAGGCCCAGGGCGCGAAGGGCCCGCAGGCCACGCAGGTGCAGGCGGTCTGACAAGTTCCGAGGGGCGCTTCCGCGGTGTGAGCTGTCCACTTCGGGGGCCTCTCCATGGGCCCGTCCTGAAGAGGACGAGGGGCCGCTGCGGCAGACCTGCATAAGATCGCTCGGTTGCACCCGCCCGTTTGAGGAGTCCTTCCGGTGACCGTCGTCCCGCCGCCCCGCATCGAGGGCGACGTCCTGTCGTTGCAGTTGCTGACTCGTGTCGAGGACGGCGAGGAACTGCACGCGCTGCTGTGGCGGGCGGGTTCCGGCTGGCGGATGATCAGCAGCGCCGTCCTGGGTGGCGGCATCGGCGAGCGCGCCTGGGTGATGAATGCGCAGGTCTCCCATGGATACCGCCGCACCGACCCCGCAGGCCACCTCGCCGGCCTCGCCGAGCAGACCGGTGTGCGCGGAGTGGGGGTCGGTCTGATGACCGCCGCCGATGTTCGGGCCTACGGCAGCGCGGAGGACGGCAGCGTCGAAGCGGTCGCCACCGCGGGGCTCGGGGTACGCGGCTGGGCCGCTTCACCGCTGGCTGGGACACTCGCGCCGACAGCGCCGGGCACGATCAACATCATCGCCGCCCTTCCCGTGGCCCTGACCGACGCAGCGCTGGTCAACGCGGTCGCCACGGCTACCGAAGCCAAGGTCCAGGCACTGCTCGATGCGGGCTACGACTGTTCCGGAACCCCGACCGACGCCGTCTGCATCGCCGCGCGCGACCCCCGCCCCGGGCACGAGCCCCAAGCGTTCGCCGGGCCCCGCTCGCTGTGGGGCAGCCGACTGGCCCGGGCCGTCCACCAGGCCGTCCGTACAGCGGCCACACCCTGACCGGCCCCCATGACAGAACCTGACGCCGGGCGCGCAGGGACTCTGCGGACGGCGAGCCGGGCCGGCGTCAGCGGCTCGTGGATGGTGTCACCAATCCGAAGAGCACGACCACGGCCCATGCCCGTCTGGCCATCACTTCTCACAGCAGCGAAGCTGTGCCTCCTCATCCCCTCGCTCGTTGACACAGAGCGACTGGACAGAGCGCGACGCCGCGCTCGGCAGGGGCCGGACCAGCGCCGTGGAATGCGGGGTGAGAGGCCCTTGCCGCCGACATGAGCAAGGAGACGACGCCATGACGAACACCGCAGCGTGGCAAACCCTCTGGCAGGAGTACGAGGAGCCGGACGGGCGAGGAGCCATCGGAGACGCCTGCAACGGTATCCGCATCTTCACCGAGGGGGACGACGCCGAGCCCTCGGACACGATCGCCCTCGCCGTCGCCGGTGCGGAGGCAGCCGAAGGCCTGCGCGACGCCCTCGAATCCGACTGGGCCCTCTACACGCCGCAGCAAGCCGCTGTCGTCGCCTCCGCCGTGTTCGCCCAGCTCGCCGCAACCGCCGACACCTTCGAGTCGCTGCGCCGGCTGCTCCAGCACGCCGAGGCCCGTCGCGACACTGCGTTCACCGCCGAGGCGGCCGACCACCTGACGCACGCGGCCGCAGCCGTCACCTTCGCCAAGGGCTTCGCCCCCGGCGTCGTGAGCGTCCTGGACGCGCTTCCCGCCCTCATCAAGCTGCCCGCCGACGCACACGAGACACTCCTCGCCGTCGCCGACCTCCTCGGCCCGGCCGCGAAGGTGACCGGGCCCCACGGCCCCGGCGAGTACGTCGAGGACGACAGCGGCTTCGGCTGCGGCTGCGAGATCCAGTTCGAGCACCGCGGCACGCGGTGGAACTTCCGCCGAGGCGACTGTGCCTGGTCCCTCGTACGGGAGCAGGACGGCGAAGTCCTCGACGACGGCTGCACGGTCTACGCACGTTCTTACGAGCTGGGGGCGACAGCGAGCAGCGCCCACCCCGAGCACCTCACGGCGCTCATCCGGGCCAAGATCGACGAGATCACCTGATCCGGAAGCCACCCACGGCTGTTACTCCGTCGGCGACGAAATGATGTGGCGGGGCCAACCGGCCCCGCAAGGGCATCGCCCCACCTGGGCCGCACTGCGGTCGGTCCAGGCCGCTCGTCCGGATGGCGCCCCGATCTACGTGATTCTCGACAACCTCTACGCCGACACGAACACCGCAGCTTGGCCACCCGTCACAGCATCAGATGTCACCGCGGACCACGGCATGCAGGTGCTCGTCATGCCATCCGTCTTCGTGCAGCAAGGCGCTGCGCATCGTGCCTTCGAGGGAGAAACCGGCCTTCGCCGCTACTCGACACGACGCCGAGTTGGCTACCGCGTGGCACAGCCGGAGACGGTGCAGACCAAGTTCGTCGAACGCCCACGCCGTCACCCGCTTCGTGGCCTCGACCATGGTGCCGCGACCGCGTCCCGCGGGCAGAATCCAGTACAGGATCTCGGCGCTGCCGCCCACGAGGTCGATGTCACCCCAACCGATCAAGCCCACGGCCTGACCGCCGTCAGGCCGGGCGATAGCCCATATCGCGCTCTGCTCGCTCTTCCAACGCTCGTGCATCCGCTCGATTCGCTTGCGCGCTTCCGTCTGCGACGTCACGACGAGTCGGTTCCACTGGCGAATGGCCGGTTCCTGGGCGGCGGCTACCAAAGCGTCGGCGTCGCTGACGCGCCAGGGACGCAGCTCCAGGCCGCTGGGGAGTGCCAAGACGGGCTGTTCCATCCGGGCCAGGTGGCCTGCGGGAACGACGGGCGGGATCGGCGAGGTGATCATCGCGGCATCGTGTCACAGCCTGACGTCGAACCCGCGATAGCTGGTGCCCAACCATGGACCGGCAAACCCATGCGGTCACAGCACTAACCGTCGCCTTGCGCACCGGCAGGGTCGGTTCGCGCTACGAGGCGTCCGCCGCGGGGATGCGGGCGACGGCCTCGGCCAGCTGGCGCACGGAGACCGAACCCGTTTCGGGCAGGCCGGCGTCCAGCCAGGCGCGCCGCGCGGCCGCCTTGTCGCCCTCGGCGGCGGTCAGCACGTTCTCCTTCGCGCTGTTCTCCGGCACCGGGTCGGTGTCCGGGCCGTGGTCGGTGAGGTGGACGACGGTCCGGAGCTGCAGCTTGGCGTTGGACGCCATCTGGTCGTTGAGGCGGTAGACCCGCAGCCGATGCCCGACCAGCCCGCGGGCGCGCTCGATCACCGTCCGGCCGGCATCGGTGTCGCCGCGGTCCGTCCGGAGCTGCTCCAGCTCGCCGGAGGTGTTGCGGAGGAGCAGGACGCCACGGGTGCTCGTGGCTTCCACGCGTACGAGGAGCAGGGTGGCCGTGAACCGCCGCGCGGCGCCCTGCCGGACGACGTCCTGTCCCACGGTGTCGGCGAGGGTATAGAGGGGTCCGGCAGGGCGCCCGGCGGGGGGCGGCCGCCCCGCCTCGGGGGCGGAGCCTAGCGCCGGTTCCTGAGCTCCCGTACGGCGGACACGGCTGCGAGGCACAGCCCCGCCGCTGTGGCGAAGCCCGTGCCGCCGGAGCGGATCACCTCGGGGAGTGCCGCGCCAGTCCGGCTCTCCAGGAGGCTGACGAACAGGGCGACGACCAGCGAGAACAGGATCATGATCAGCAGCCAGAGCACCCACACGGGCAGCGTGTTCGGGGCGTGGGGCTGGGTGGTTTCGTCGGACGCGGTCACGGCGGTGTGTTTCCTTTCGGATGTGCGGCGGGTCGGGGCGCGGCGATGGCCGGCGGGCTGGGTGCTCAGGGGGCTGTCGTGCCGGTCGCGGGCGGCGGTTCCGGGTTCATGACCTGCTCCGCGAGCAGGGCCCGGGTCCGGGCGGCCGCTGCCGCCAGCTGCTGGTGTGTCCGCGCTTGTTCGTCCAGGCTTTGCAGCACCGCGGCGATCCGGCGCTGCTCCGGCAGCGGGGGCAGCCGTACTTCCAGCCGGCCGAGTGTCGCGACGCTGATCGAGGGTGCCGCCGTGGCGGCCGCACGGTCGGTGACCCAGGCGCGCACCTCCTCGCGGTGCAGCCAGTTCAGCAGGTAGGCGGGGTCGACTTCGGCGGCTTCGCGCGGGCGGAGTCGGATCACGTTCGGACTCATCAGCCATCCCGACTGGTCGGGCGTTACGAGCGCGGGTGGTTTCGTCTTGCCGGAGCGGACGCAGAGGATGTCCCCCGCTTCCAGCGTGAACTGCGGAAGCCGCTTGGCCAGCTCCCAGGAGACGCGCTCTTCACCGGTGTCGGTGACGCGTCCCTCCCGCAGGTGCTTGGGGAACACGACGGGTACCACTCCGCCGGGCGCCCGGTCCTTGCCGCCCAGCCGTGAGTACGAGGGCCCGGCTTTCATGTCGCAGAGTTGGGCGAGCTTCGCCGTGCGCCAACGCGTGGTCTCGCGCGCCCCCGGGTCGGGTGTCACCTCGCGGAGCATGGAGGCGGCGTGCGCGTCAGCGTCCCCGCTGTGCTCCACGAGCCGTGTCAGTTCGTCGCGGGCCAGCCACAGTGCGTCCTCGTCCGCGCCTCCCTTCCGGTCGGGCGTTTCGCTGGGGGTGATGTGGTCGAGGGGGTTGAGGGAGCAGTCCTCCTTCAGGAGCCTGTCCCGGTCCACCGTCGCGTGCGGCACGCCCCACTCGGGCTCAGGGTCGTCGAACAGCGCCGGCTGCTGGTAGCCGGCCTGGGCCCGGTAGGTGCCCAGCACCGCCCGCAGGTCTTCTTCCTCCAAGGTGCGCCGTGGCCCCTTCTTGGTGCCGAGGTGGCGGGCGTCGAGGAAGACGACGCGCTCGTGCGGATCGCTCGGGTGCCGCAGCAGCCAGACGGACACCGGCACCGCCGTCCCGCTGAACAGCTTGGCGGGCAGGGCGATGATGCACTCGACGACGCCCGCCTCCACCATGGCCCGGCGGATCGCCCTCTCGGCGGCACTGCCGGAGTTCCCGGCCTTGTTGGGCATCACCACGGCTGCCCGTCCGCCTTCACGGAGTGAGGCGAGTACGTGCTGGAGATAGGCGAAGTTGTCGTTGTCCAGAGGGGGCGGGCCGTAGGCCCACGTTCCCGTACGACGGGCCTGCCCGGACGAGTCCTTCATGTTGAAGGGCGGGTTGGTGAGGACGAGGTCGGCCCAGCCTGCGCCGGCCCGGTTTCGGTCCCTCCACGGTTCCTCGTCCGCCAGGCGCACGCCTGAGCGGACGCCGTGCAGGGCCAGGTTGAGGCTCGCGAGGAGGGCGGCCTCCCGGCGGGTCGTCTGCCCGAACACCCTGAGCGGCTTGAGGTCGGGGCGCCGCTGCCGGATCAGTCGCGCGGCGGCGACCGACTCCGCGAGGAACTCGCCGCCCCGGACGTACGGGTCGTAGACGGCCTCGGCGCCCTTCCCGAAGGAGGTGCGGGCCAGGGCGCCCATGAGGCGCACGACGCCCCGGGGCGTGAAGAACTCCCGGCTGCGGAGGCGGGCGTGCGTCTCGTACTCGTCGATGATCAGCTGGAAGGCGTCGTTGCCGTCGAGCTTGCCCACCAGGTCCACGACGTGGGCGACGTGCCCCGCGCTTCTGGGTGTCAGCTGGCTCAATGACTCCGTGAAGTACGGCATCATGCCCAGCCGCTTCACTTCCTGGTCCACTGCGCGGCCGATCTCTTCCAGCAGCTCGCCGGCTGCTCCCCCAGCCGCTGAGCCCGCCGCTTCCCGGGCATGGGCCCGTACTGCCTGCCAGCTGGCGTCCGAGGCGCCCCGCAGGAAGTGAAGCGCGACGAGCAGCTGCGCGTAGTCCACCATCGTGCCCGCGCCGCGTACCTGGTCGGCCAGAGGGCCCATCAGCTCGCGGACCACCTCCAGGTTCCCCGGGCCGGCCGGGTGGTGCGCCTCCTGCTCGGCGGATTCCGCCGAGCTAACCCCACCGGCCGGCGGCTGCTTTACGGGCTTTCCCTCGTCACGGCCCAGGATGGCCCGGGCACGGCTGCCGTACGTGGCGGTGTCCCCCTCCCCCGGGTGCCTCAGGTGTGGAGGGACGGGGCGGCCGTCGAGCCAGCGGAGAACGTCCGACTGGCGGAAGTAGGCCGTTCCTCCCGCCCGTCTGGGCGAGGGAAAGTCCGTGGAACGGCGCTCCCAGGTCGTGACCGCCGGCCGCGTGACGCCGGCCAGCTCCGCGATCCGTCCCCTCGTGATTTGAGGGTCGCCCTGGTAGGACGACCCCTTGCTGCTCCCCATGCTGCTCTCCCTCAAATCCGCCCGAACGGCGCTCCGTTGCCGAGGAACATACGGGCTGGACCGCCGCCATGCCATGTGTGCACTGAGGGTGCGCAAAGGGCGTTACTCACTGCGCTTTCCCGCCGACCAGTGCTAGTCGAGGTGGACTGTGTACATTTGAGCCCATTTGAGAAACAGAAGTGAACGCCATCAGACACTTCCGCTGGCACCACCCAGTAAGGGGGTTAACACCTTCCCCGCACCCTGCCATGGCTTTCCTCAGCATGCGCGAGGCGGCGGCTGCCCTTCGACGTGGTGGACAGGAGTCGTATGCGTAGCCGCACAAAACCGCGCACGTCTCACCGGCCCTCAGTTGCGGGTGATCCGTCGAAGACCCGCACGGTCTCGACATCCGGCGTTGTTCATGAAGCGTGCAACAAGAGGCCATCACCACGGCGCAGCAAACAGCGGACTCGTGAACCCACCGGGGCCGACGCAGGGTACGTCCCCACACGCCCAGGGAGCAGCCCTGCGTCGCAGGTGGTTGCAGAAACGCATAGGGGTCATCCCCCGCGTGCCCGGGAGCAGGCGGTCTCCTTCGCGAGCCGGTCGGCCACGTAGGGGTCATCCCTGCGTGCGCGGGGAGCAGGGTCTCGTCTGCGGACGCCGCGCCGGCGTGCCAGGGGTCATCCCCGCGTGCACGGGGAGCAGCACTGGCTTCATCAGGATCAGCGCGATCAGGCCGGGGTCATCCCCGCGTGCGCGGGGAGCAGCTCCCGGCCACGCCCGCGCACGTGAATCACCCGGGGTCATCCCCGCGTGCGCGGGGAGCAGTGGCTCCCTTACCCCAGAGAACGGCAAAGCACTGGGGTCATCCCCGCGTGCGCGGGGAGCAGCAGGTCACGCGGCCCCCCGTTCAGGATCAGGCGGGGTCATCCCCGCGTGCGCGGGGAGCAGGACCGAGAGGTCGATCTCCTTGAACTTCGCGAGGGGTCATCCCCGCGTGCGCGGGGAGCAGTGGCCTTCCGCTCCGCCTTCTCGATGTCCGGCGGGGTCATCCCCGCGTGCGCGGGGAGCAGCAGGGCCGGTTCTCCCGGTCCACCTTCTTGACGGGGTCATCCCCGCGTGCGCGGGGAGCAGAACTCACAGTTCTACTTGTAGTCGTGCTGCAAGGGGTCATCCCCGCGTGCGCGGGGAGCAGTGGACCTGGTGATGCAGCGCGGCCAGGTGCTCAGGGTCATCCCCGCGTGCGCGGGGAGCAGGCTTATTGACCTGCCACTTTAAACAGTGGTCGAGGCGTTTCGGAGCACTTTCGCGGGTTCAGACATACAGAGCATGCAGGGCATAGGCGGCGTAAAGGGCAGTACAGGTCGGCTGCGGTGACGTGGCTTCGCGCTCCTCGAGCGGGTGGCGGTTAACGGGCGGCGCCCTGCCCGATCGCGCGGAGGACGTCGGCGAGCCAGACCAGATGGTGGCCGACGGCGCGGTCCGGGTTGTGGAGGAGGTTCTCGAGGTGTTGCCATGACTCGGAGACCTGGCCGATTGTCATCGTCCTCGGTTCGTTGGCGACGTCGTAGAGCTCATCGGCCGGGATGGACCAGAAGTAGTCGTGGTCGAGCGTCGCCACTGATCCGTCATCAGCCGCGTCGATGTGTTGCAGGGCCAGCTCGAAGGCGCTCCTGAGCTGATCGAGGGGGATCTGCAGAGGTTCGCTGTCCATGCACTCATTCCGTCGGGCAGGGGCCGTCAGCCCTGAATCGTCGCCGCAGTGGGCACACGCTACGGGGCTTGAGCGTAGACGAGTGGCGACACCGCCCGCGCAGCGTTGCCGCACTGCCTGCCACGGGTTCGGTTCCATCAGTCGGCAACGTGGTCGTCGTGCTGCCGGAACCAGCTGCGGTAGCGGCGCTCGGCGGTGCGTCGGCGGAGTTCGTCGCAGGCGACGGCCAGTGCCGCGCTACCAGCCGCTCGCCGGCTCCGCCACTTGGCGGTGCGGCGCAGCTCGCGGCGTACGAGGGGAGGGAAGCCGCGGACACCCACGCCTTGTCCCACACAGCACCGGCTCGATCGCAGCCGAGAAGGCGGGCGACTCGCGCCACACCAGAGTAGGCGGGGTCCCATGTCGACAACGGCGGCACCCGGGCAGTGATCACGCCGACTCTCAGCTGAGGAAGTCCTTCCAGAACTGCACGGATGCCGCCTGCGGGACCCAAGGCGCGTCCTCGTCGACCTCACCGAACTCCTGATCGATGTAGTCGGCCAGATCGCGGCCGTAGCAGATGATGTCGGTTCCCCACACCGACCGGACCGGATGTCCTGGAGTGTCACGACCGGCGGGCATGAAGCGGTGCGCGTAGACAGGCATGAGTCGCGGCGCGCGTACGAGTACCACTCGGGCCACCTCCCAGCAGTGCGTCCGGGCAGCCGTGCACCACGCCGGGCGGCTTCGGCCCGGGCATCGGCGACCAGGGTCGCCATGCTGAGCCGTCGAAACCTCAGCCCTGTCACCAGGAAATGCAGGCAGAGCTCGGGATCCTCGACCGGCGGAGCGAACTTCGCACTCCCACCCAACCGCTGACCCATCCCAAGGGACCTGGGTCCGGCGGGCCTGCCGAAGCCAAGGAACGAGTTTTGTCCGCGGACAAAAGTCCCCCTGCGACACCGGCGTCGTACCCGCCCGCCAGCTGCCCAGGGAGCAGAAGAGTGGCACGCAGAAGGCGGGCCTCGCCCTCGGTTTCATCCCCGCATGCGCGGGAAACAGGTTCGGGGTTCCGCAGTTTCGGAGCCCGACGACAGCTGCACTCCAGCATCCGGGGACGAGTGAACAGGCCTCGGCCGTGCGCTGTTCGGAGGGTTCACCCTGTAGGCGCCGCAGGCCGGGCCCAGCTTGCCGTTCACGGTGTTCACTGGTTCATCCCCGCATGCGCAGGGAGCAGCCGTCGATCGCGGCGTACATCCTGTCGCCGTTGGGTTCATCCCCGCGTGCGCGGGGAGCAGTCGCCGAGGATGACAGCGCGGTCGAAGTCCACGGGTTCATCCCTGCATGCGCAGGGAGCAATCCGAGACGTTGCAGACGAAGCAGGCCCATCGGGGTTCATCCCCGCATGCGGGGGGGGAGCAGCTTATTGACCTGCCACTTTAGGCAGTGGACAGGACGTTTCGGAGCACTTTCGCGGACTCGGGCATATCAGTCATTCAGGCATAGGTGGCGCGAGTGGCGATACGGGTCGGCTGCGGTGGCGTGGCTTCGCGCTCGTTGCACGGTGCCAGTTAACGGGCGGTGTCCTACCCGATCACGCGGAAGACGTCGGCGAGCCAGACCAGGTGGTGGCCGACGGCGCGGTCCGGGTTGTGGAGGAGGTTCTTGAGGTATTGCCATGACTCGGAGAGCTGCCCAATCGTTTGGCTGCCGCTTTGGCGGTCACCACTGCTGTGCTCGCCGGCTTCGTCACCGAGCTGTCGCACGAATACGCCCGTCCCCGACCCACCCCCAGTGACGTTCAGGGCGTCTGGTCGGCCCCGGACGGGGGAGGGGACGCGGCTGCGGCGAGGCCGACAGTGGTACGCACTCCGGACCGGCGAGGTGGGTGTTCGACACATTCCCCGACGAGCCTCCGGGAATCCGACTCGAGTACCCCGGCACCGCCCCTGGCCAGACCTGCAACGTCCACCTTCCCATCTTGATCTCTGGTGAATACGGCACCATCGGCTACCTCGTACACGACCCCGACTTCCGCTACACGCTCGAGACCGCTCACCCTCGCCAACCGCGCAACGCGGCCCCCACGGTCGGTGTGTGACGTTGATTTGCCTCATGGCCAAGCGCCTGTGGTGATCGGTGGGCGGGCGGGCTGACGACGCAGGTGGCGGGCTCTTCACTGGCGCGGCTTGTCGGTAGTGACGCCCCCGCTCAGCGATTGCCGAAGCGGCGTCGTTTGGCGGCCTTGCTCCAGCCGGAGGCCGGCAGGGTGGTCCGGGGCGTAGTGCGCTCGCTCGGGCGGTGGATCAAGGTGATGCCTTCCCGGTCGACCGGCTCCCACTTGTGGTCGTGCGTCTCGAACGCGAACCCCTGCTCGTTGTCCGTGTTGTAGGCGAGGAGGGCGCGTCCGATGCCGGTGTACTGCTTGACCTCCTCCCACAACGCCGCCCTGATCCTCGCCGAGGGGCCTCCGATGAAGACGCCGGGTGAGATCTCCAGGAGCCACCGCGTCAGGAACCCTCGGAGGCCCACCGGGCATTGGGTCAGGACGATGACCGTCACCAGGACACCTCGTCGGCGTAATTACGGCCGGCGGGGACGGCGATGTCGCGGTCCGACTGGAGTGTCACCCGGTCGACCCCGTCGTCCGGCCCGCCGCCGGTCGACGGGAGCGGGAGCAGCAGGCGCTTGATGTCGTCCACGCACCGGTCCAGGAGCCGGGTCCGGTTGATCGCGTCGCGCAGCGCGCGCCGCGTGCGTGAGCCGACGTCCAGGTCGCTTTCCGCGGCCACGTCGAACGCCACGGGGATGCCGATCTCCGTCTTGTAGAGGTCGGCCACGTCGAGGACGAAGGACAGTTCGTGCCCTGAGTGGACGAAGCCGAGGCCGGTCGAGCACCCCAGCGCTGCCACGACTGCGTGCGCGACGCCGTACATGCACTGCGCGGCGGCGGTCACGGCCTGGTTCGGGGCGTCCCCGGCGCTGAAGTCCCCGGGCACGTAGTGCCGGCCTTGCCAGCGGACGCCGGTACGGTCCGCCTGGCGGCGGTAGCACTCCTTGAGGCGGCGTCCTTCGCGGCCCAGGAGTTCCTGTCGGGTCAGGCCCGAGGGGTCTTCGTCGGGGAAGCGCAGGCGGTACATCGCCCGCGCCACCTCCAGCCTGGTGCGCCGGTTGGCCCAGCTCGTGGCCTGCGCCTCCACGAGGGCTGAGGACCGGCTCAGCGAACGGCCGCCGGCGTAGTAGCGGACGCCGTGCTCGCCGACCCAGGCGACCGCCGCGCCGCTGTCGGCGAGGACGCTCATGGCCTGGTGGGTGATGCGGGTCCCGGGGCCGAGGAGCAGGGTGCCTATCGTGGCGGACGGGATGTGCGTGGTGCCGTCGGCGTCCTCGGCCGTGATGGCGTTGGCGTCGCGGTGGATGGTGCACCGTTCCAGGTAGAGGAAGGAGATCCGCTCGGCGACGCGGGTCAGTTCGCGCGGGGTCGAGGCGGGCCGCTTGGCGATGGTGGTCACCGGCCGCCTCCGCGGGCGAGCGTCATCAGGCCGCAGCCGTACGCCTTCGCCTTGCCCAGCCCCAGTACGAGGGTGCGGCGCAGGGCGGTGGGGTCGGTGACTTCGAGGCGGCCGTCGAAGGTGACCGTGACCAAGGGGACCCGGTTGGCCTGCCCCGTCGTCCCCTCCGTCTTCTGGAACCGGTGGCGCTGCTCGTTGCGGACCGTCAGCTGGTTCTCGTCCCCCTGAGCCAGGCGGCGCTGGTCGGCCGGTGTCTGAAGCACGCGGAATCCGGCGCGTTCCTGCTGGGTGAGCAGCCAGTTCATCTGGTGGCGCGGCGTGCGGTGGGCGGTCCGCTTGGTGGGTTCGTCGGGCGTGCGGCGCACGTAGTGGACCGGGTTGGCGGTGAGGCGGAAGTCCCAGACGCTGCCCTTGGTGAGTCCGTCGAGGAAGGACTTGTAGTCGTACGTCTGCCACGTGGCCGTGGTGGGCCAGCCGGCCTGTTCCACGAGGTGGGTGAGGTCCGGTCGCTCTTCGCTGACCATGAAGAGCAGCACCTCCGCACGCGAGTTGTGGTCGAGGCGCCAGAGAACTCGCGAGGTGTTGCCGTCGCTGGGCAGTGCGCCGGCGAACGACGACATGACGGCGGCGTGCATGTGCTGCGGCGAGGTGAGCAGCCTGCGGGCGCCCGACCGTGCGGTGTTGATCCGGAAGCGGGTCAGATACATCAGGGACCGTCCAGCGGGGGCTGCGTGGGCAGCGGTGTGAGCAGGGCTGCGGGGTCGTGGCGAGGGGCGGGTACCCGGCTTCCCTGCGCGCTCTTGGGCCGTGTGTCGGGCCGGAAGGCCGGGTTCGGCACCTCGACGGTGGTCGATACGACGGTGCGGAGTGCGTAGCGGCGATGCGCGGGGTCGAAGCTGAGCGGCTGGTCCCGCAGTGCGTCGCCGATCGCACGTCCGGTGTCCGCGGGCGTGGCGTCGGCGTGGATCCGGAGCGGTACCGAAGCCTGCCGCCGGTGCCGCTGCTGATGCCAGGGGGCCGCCTGCCACGGTTCGTGTCGCAGCGTTTCCGCGGGGTCGTCGCCGTTTCTGATGCCCAGGTCCAGGGGGCCCTGCGGCGGGCAGGACCGTCGTCCCAGGTACGGGAGGTAGACGGGGGCGCGCACGGCGGCCGCCAGGGCGCGGATCAGTTCGTCGTCGCCGGCGACCGCCGCGAGGAAGACCGCGTCGGCCAGGTAGAAGCGCTCGGAGACGGGCATGGCTTTGTCGGTGTCGGCGTGGTGCGCGGTCTGGAAGTCACGCAGGCGGGTGCCGGGCTGGTCGGTCCGTACGGCGAAGGCCAGCTCGGCGAGGTCCGACAGGTCGGCGCCGCGGTCCCGGCCCAGCGCGGCGGCGAGCATGCCGATGACGCCGCTCTTGGTGGGCGCCCCCTCGGTGGTGCGGCGCGCGAACCTGGCTGACGAGCCCCAGGACTGCAGGGGGCCCGCCAGACGTAGGACGAGGACGGTCATCCCTGCTTCCCCAGGCGGTCCGTCACTGCCTCGCCCACCTTGGTGACGAGTTGCCGCAGGGTGACTTGCTCGCCGAGCGGAGCCAGGTCCTCCGTCTGCTTGCCGACCCTGACGACCCACGTGTGGTCCGCCGTTGCGCCGAAGGCCTCCTCCACGGCCGGCACGTGTGCGGCGAGAGCCTCGCACGCGGCACGGACGTGTCCCTCGGCGGTGCCCTGAGCGATCGGGCTTTCGAAGGCTCCGACGAAGCTGACGGGGCGGGCCGACCGCACCTTGACGATGACCGCGTCCGGCAGGGTGTTGTTGCCGAAGGTGTTGATCTTCCCGGTGGGCATGGAGAGGGTGAAGCCCTCGACGAAGGCCTCGACCGCCCGGCGGACGGACTCCCCCGCGCGTTCGCCCTCGGTGAGTCCCGCGTCCAGGTTCCTGGCCAGCAGATCGACGTCCACGGCCGCGTAGCGGTAGAGCGTGGCGGAGTTGAAGTCGACGGTGCCGATCATTCCCGCGCCGGGCTCCGCGTCGCTGTTCTGGTCGTCCACGGCGGTGAAGTAGTCCGCCTCCAGGTCCACGGGGTGGACACTGAGCGCATGGGCGACCTGAGCGGCGGCGTCGACGTTGATGTCGGTGTTGTCGGCCACCATCCGGCCGAAGAGGGCGATGTCGACGGAGTGCCGGGTGGCCGCGATCTTCTTCGCGCGGGACTTGGTCTCGGCGTCCTTCAGGAACACCTTGGGTTCGGCCTTCTTGCCGATGCCCTCGATCGCCAGCTCGGCCAGGCCGTCGAGCTGGCGGGCGCTGAGGAAGAGGAGGTACGAGGACTGCGGGGCCTTGGCCTCGGCTTCCCCCTCCTCCGCGTCGGCCTTGCCGGCCTTGCCCGTCGTCTTGCGTGCGGCCTCCACCTTGGCCCCGGTGGCGACGAGGACGATCTCGGCCGCCATCGGCCAGACCTCCTCCGCCTTCAGCGACCCTTCCCGGGCGATGATGCGCTCGGTGAGGGCATCCACCACCTTCTTCGTCCGTACGCCCAGCTCGGCGGGGTCCAGCAGTTCCTCGAAGGCCTTGCGGGTGGCCTTCTTCCAGGCCTGGCTGGACACCCGGGAACGGCGCACCCCTCCGTACACCGCGCTCTTGGGAGCTCCCGTGTCGTCCCTGTTGATGTTGCTCGGGGGCACGGTCTGCAGGATGTGGACGTCAATGATGGTGCGGCTCATGAGTAGTCCTTCGTGTCGTTCGCGGCGGCGTCGACGACGGCGACATCGGTGTCGCCGCCGGTATCGCCGCCGGGTCGTCGGGTTGCGTCGCTTCGGCCATCGCCGGCGCCGGTCGCGGGCCGGTACGCGTGGAAGCCCCGCCCCCATGCCTGCCGGACCGCGCCGGCACCGCCCGGCCGCTGCCACTGGTCGAGGTGATCGGCGAGCAGGCCGTAATCGAGCGGGATCTCGGCGGCGCGCAGCAGGACGACCAGTTCTCGCAGCCGCTGGGCGAGCACGTCGAACGTCGTCGCCGTCCCCGCCCGTAAGAGCCTCTTGCGGACCGGATTGTCGGCGCCTCCGTCGGCATCGGGCATCAGGCGCCGCACGGCACCGCCGAGGGAGGCCCCGTCCGCGACGTGCATCCGCTTCGAACGGTTGGACTGCTGGTGCAGGGCCCACAGGGTCATGGCCACGTGCGCGGCACGTTCCGCCCGCAGGATCTCCGACTCCTGCAGACGGCGCCCGGCCGGCTGGGAAGCGTAGAAGCTCTCCATGCCCACGAGTCCCCACAGGTCCGGCGTCTCGTTGGCCTGCCGGCCGATGCCCCTGCGCAGTCGTGCGAGGGTCTGAACGGCGTGGGGCTGGTCGTTCTGGTACTCGTGCTGAAGGACGCGGATGCGCTGGGCGACGGCCTCGCCCACGAGACCGCGCTCCCGCCTTCCGCTCGTGCCGCCGTTCGCCGGCTGTGGTTGTCGTGGTGGTGATGTCGCGGGCGCCGGGGCGAGCGGCGCGGTCTCCGTCATCGGCTTGTCTCCTTGCTGGGTTCGGTGTCCCCTTCTGGTGCGTCCGCGGCGCCGACCGTGGCGTTCCGCAGGGGAAGTGCCTTGCTGAGCCTGGCCTGGAAGAAGCGTTCGGCTGCGGCGTTGTCGAGCCAGGCCGCCTCGTTGGCGTCCGCGAGCAGCCGTTCCGCGGCATCGCGGACGATCCGGTACGCGGTCCGCTGCCAGCCGAAGCGGGCGGCATGCGGATCGTCGGTGTCGCCCAGCCCGGCCAGCCACTGCCGGTACGGGCCGTCGAGCAGGCCGAAGCCCAGGTCGCGGGCCGTGTCGCGGGACGGATCCGGTGCCCGGGACGCCGCCCTCGCCAGGTCGGCCGCGAGGTCCCCGAGCGCGTTGACCGCCTTGGTGCTGTCCTCGACCGCCTCGATGGCCTCTCGTGCGTACCGCGGGTCGGTTTCGTGCAGCAGGAGTACGGGCATCGCGAAGCCGTCGTCGACGACTTCGTCGATGACCGACTGCTGGGTGCCGTAGACCGCGCTGATCAGCCTCGGCCGGATCAGAAGGTCGCGGGGCAGCAGCCGCTCGTGCGTGAGCTCGGCGATCCACTTCAGCACCCCGGCCCTGAGGTACCGGGCCGGTTCACCGCGCTGGACCGTCTGCTCCTCCGTGCTGGAGGTCAGCAGCGATTCGAGGCTGCGCCAGGCGGAGCGGGCGGGGTCGTGCTGCCGCGGCATGTAGACCAGCGGGCGGCCGAGCTTCTTCTCCTGCGGGATGCTGCGCCGCCAGCCGGTCATGGGTTCGCGGCGGTGGCCGTCGGAAGCCGGCAGGGGGTCCCCGTAGGAGAGGACGACGCCGTGCACGGCGCGGCCGTCGTGGTGCAGGCGGATGCGGCGCGACTGCCAGGTGTAGAGGTCGCGGGGGCCCGTGGGCCGGGCCGCGGCCTCGGTCTCGGTGAGCGCTTCCGGACCGCACGGGGCCCTGCGCCAGGCGGGGCGGTCGTCCTTGTCGACGGTGACCGCGGCGTTGTCGGTCGCCACGAGGTTGAGGAGCAGCGTCTGGCGGAGGTCGTCCCCCTCGGCGAACACTCCCCCGAGGTTGCCCGCCCACCCCACGCCCTGCGGATAGACCTTGCCGCCCTTGACCCGCGGGTCGCCGACGGCACCGGATTTGATGCCCGAGGTGTCGAAGGCGTGGGCGTGGACGAGCCAGCGGGCCGCCTCGGCGAAGGTGAGCTGCTCGGCGCCGGGCTGACGCATCGTGAAGAAGGGCTCGCCGTTCGGAACGTCGGCCACGAGCCGGTTGAGGGACGCCACCTCGTCCTTCTGCGTCCGCAGATCCGCGACCTGGAAGAACGGCTGGGTGGGGTGGAGCAGGTCGAACCGTTCGCGATGCCGGTCCAGGTACGGCGCGACGGCGGCGAACGACCGCGGGTCCTCGCTCAGCTCCTGCCAGGCGTCGACGTCCTCGGGGCCGTCCACCGCGTCGTGCAGGATGGCCAGCAGCAGCCGCATGAGGGCGAACTCCTGCGTCGGCACGTCGCCGACCAGCCGCCTGATCTCTCCGGCACGGGCAAAAACCTCCTTCAGGGAGAACTCCGCCGAGGACCCGTCACATAACTGGACGGGCAACCACGGACGGGAAACGAGGTCGAATCCGGGCACGCCCTTCACCAGCTTCACTTCCTTGGCGCCGGCCGGAGTGACCTCCAGCCCTTCGGTCTGGCTGTAGTGCAAGTCGAAGCCTGCCAGGCGGGTCTGACAGTCCTCGTCGAGTACGAGGAACAGCTCTCCGGCGAGGGTGTGGCTCTCCTTGGTCTGCCACTGCTCGGGGAGGAACCGCTCCAGCTCGTCGATCACCCGGTCGATGAGCCAGGGTTTGCAGAAGTGGTACGGGAGCCGCAGCGCGCTGGCCGCGGCGGCCCGGGCGGCACGCGGCGGCGGTACGGCGTCCAGCGGCAGTTGCAGTCCGCCGAGCCCACGCCCCAGCCAGGGCAGCGTGGCGTACGTACCGTCGCCGCGACGCTGGATCACGAGGACTTCAAGGGCTTCCTCGCCGTCCCTGACCTGGGCGCGACCCGAACGCGTGTCGTCCGCGTCGCCGACGCCGGCGTCGATCCAGCCGACGAGGGAGCGTCCGGGGCGGCGGACCTCGTCGATGCGGTACGACTGGGCCTTGCGCCGCTGGTCCGCCATGGCCCGCTCGTGTTCCGCGAGCGCGCTCGCCATGGTCTCGGCCCAGGCCTCGGGGACGGCAGGCGTCGGGATCCCGTACGCGGTCTGGACGAGCGGGCTGATGTCGTCGGGGAGCACCACGGGGCGGCCGTCCAGGTGCGGCCGCAGCACCGCGAGGGAGCGCATGAGCGCGTGCCGCCCATACACGGCGGCCGAACCGGACGCGGGCACCGGCGGTTCCGCGCCCCAGTCCACGCCGGTGAGCAGGCACCGGGGCGTGCGCAGCCTGGGAGGACGTCCGCGTTGTCCCTCGCCGCGGGCATGGCGGTGCAGACGTCCCATGCGCTGCAGGATGAGGTCCACGGGCGCGAGGTCGGTGACCAGGACGTCGAAGTCGATGTCCAGGGACTGCTCCGCCACCTGGCTCGCCACCACGATGTGCGGCCCTACGGGGCGCTTGCCGTCCGGACCGAACCACTCGACGAGCCGGTCGTCCTTGTCCGCGCGGTCCAGGTCGACGAAGCGGGAGTGGGCAACGGTCACCGCATCGGGCTCGAACCGCTCACGGAGAACCTCCGCCGCCTGCAGGACACGGTCCACGGTGTTGCGGATCACCAGGGCGCAGCCTCCGCCGGAGAGCTCGCTCTCCAGGCGGTCCGCCAAGGCGCCGAGGTCGTCCTCCAGCGGCTCGATGGCGATCTCCCTGCGCCGACCGGCGGCGGCCGCCGGCGCGACGGTGACCGTGTCCTGGTCCGCCGCCACGGCAGTGATCAACGGGTAGGCGATGTTCGCCGAACCGTCCGGCCTTGCGGGAAGGCTCTCCGGCTCCCCCGTCGTCGTCCCGGCGTACGCGAGGGAGAGCGCGCGCCGCCGCTCGGCAGGCAGGGTGGCGGACAGCATCACCACGGGGACGCGGTAGTGCCCGAGCCAGGACAGCACACGCTCGAGGTACTCGTTCATGTAGGCGTCGTAGGCGTGCACCTCGTCGATGACGACGACCTTGCCCGCCAGGGCCAGGTGCCGGAGGGCGAGATGGCGGCTCTTCAGCCCGGCGAAGAGGAGCTGGTCGATGGTGCCGACGACGAAGGGTGCGAGCATGCCCTTCTTCCGGCCCCGCAGCCACTGGTGCGCGACCAGCTCCGAGGCGGCGGCGCAACGGTCGTCCCGTACGGAACTGACCGCATCGGCCGCGCCGTCCATGTCGACCGCCGCGATGGTGCGGGAGCCGGCTCGCAGGTCCCGGGCGAAGTCCTCGTTGAGGAAGGCCTTGGAATGCGCCAGCGAGACCGTGCGCACCTCGTCCCCCGGGAGGCGGGCGAGCCACTTGCGCAGGCGCCCGAACACGGCGTTGGCCGTGGCGCGCGTAGGCAGCGCCACGAAGCATCCGCCCGCGCGGGTGCGGGAGGCGAAGATCTCGGCGACGGCGAGCGCGGCCTCCGTCTTCCCCTCCCCCATCGGCGCCTCGATGATCATCAGTCCGGGGACGGGAACCCGCTGGGCCAGCCGTACCGCTTCCTCCTGCAGGGGGCGGACCCCGGAAAGCCCGAACCTCGCCTCGAACAGTGCCCGGGCGCTCTCCTCGACAGCGGGCGGGCCCCACGGCCTGGGGAGCTCGATCCCACGCCAAGCAGCCTCGATGCGCTCACTGTCGTCGCGGGGCCGGTCTTCGGGATAGAGCAGGAAGAGGTCCGAATTGCTGGCGATCCAGTCCGCGAGGATCACGAGGGCCGACAACACCACCTGAACGGGCTGGGGCAGCTTGACTCCCTGCCAGACCGCCAGCCGCTCCTCGACTCCGTAGGCGGCGGCACACGCGTCGAGCAGCTCGGCCTGGGTCTGGCGCCAGCGCTGTTCGCTCCGGCCGACGGTGCGCAGGAGGTGCGGGTGCTGGTGGAGGTCGTGAAAGTGCTCGTGCCCGGGAAGCACACCGTGATGTCCGCCCACGGAGATCCCGAACGCCATCGCGGCTCGCGGGGACCACCCCCGCCGTTCGAGCCACTCCTCCAGCAGGACCTGCCCGGCCAGCCCGTGCGGAGCACGCTTGCGGGAATCCCCGAGCTGCTTGGCAGTGGGCATGTCCAGTCCTGCGTCCCGCATGTCCTGCGCCAGGTGTTCGACCTGGCAGGCGAAGGCGGGCGTCGCCTTGCCGATGTCGTGAACGGCCGCCAGCCAGACGACGAGGAGCCGGGCGTCGGCGTCCCCGCCGGGAAGGCTCCCGGCGACGAGTTCCCGCACGTTGTGCGGCGTCCACTCGTCCCACAGCCGTCGCGCCATGGCGGCGGAGTCGGCCATGTGACGCCACAAGGGCAACCACTTCTCCGCCTTCTGGTCGTACTTGGCCCAGACCGAACGCGCGGCAGGCGTCAGCTCGGCGCTCCAGTGCGCGGTGTGCTCGTCGTGCATGCGGATCCCCCCAGAGCCACGGCCTGCCCGATCCAGCTCGAAGCCGCCGGCTCCACTGGGACGGCGGACCCGTACCGAGCCCGCCCTTGATCAGGTGATCAGAGCTGTATCAGGTGATCGGATCCACGCCGAACGGGTTTGCGCCGACATCACCCATGTGGGTGACAACCAGACGGCAATGACCAGCACCACCACGAGAACCGTGACACGAATCCAGGCATCCACAGGCGCCTGCGATCCAGCACCTCCAAGGAGCACGGCAACAAGAACGGGCAGCAGCCACGACTGTGCCTGCTGCCCGCCAGCAGCTCGGGAGACCTCTACAGTCGAACTCGTGCCAGAGGTCGATGGCCTACTCGGGGCCATCCCCGCATGCGCGGGGAGCAGTGGATCGCCTTCCCGGCGGGGACATCCCCGCATGCGCGGGAACAGAATGCCGCCTCGGCGTTCTCCACCGGGTCCAGGGGGTGATCTCCGCAGGCGCGGGGAGCAGCCGGGACATGGCGACGACGTCCGCCGACCTGCTGGGGTCATCCCCGCATGCGCGGGGAGCAGTCGCTCGGGGAGATCGCCCGCTTCCTGGCGGAGGGGTCATCCCCGCATGCGCGGGGAGCAGCACCGCGGAATCCTGCGCGCCGTCGTCGACCGGGGGTCATCACCGCATGCGCGGGGAGCAGGCGGACGGCACGGTCACCGGCATGAGCTTCCGGGGGTCATCCCCGCATGCGCGGGGAGCAGGGCGTGCGCCCCGACGGCCGGCCCGTGCCGGTGGGGTCATCCCCGCATGCGCGGGGAGCAGCGGTACGCGGGGACGACCAGCGGCCGGACCTCGGGGCCATCCCCGCATGCGCGGGGAGCAGAAGTGGCTGAGTGGGCCGGGAACAGCGTCGCCGGGGTCATCCCCGCATGCGCGGGGAGCAGGAGGCGTAGGGCGACCGCGTCGATACGTGGGTGGGGTCATCCCCGCATGCGCGGGGAGCAGGTCCGCGCGCTCATGGCGCAAGGCTGCGATCGGGGGGTCATCCCCGCATGCGCGGGGAGCAGGCGTACTCCTCAAAGGAGGGGCCGGAACGGTAGGGGTCATCCCCGCATGCGCGGGGAGCAGCGCCCTGGTACTGGTTGGATCGTGGAGCGGGCCGGGGTCATCCCCGCATGCGCGGGGAGCAGACTTCCTGACCTGCGACTCTATTCGCGGTAGAGCCCACTTCGCCTTACTTTCATAGAATCGGGCATTACAGCCATACTCCCCAAACTCCCTACTCGACCGGGTGTCCGACTTGGCTCTCAGATGAGGTTTCGGGCCGCCCGGAAGCTATCGGTCCAGCTATGCAGGACCCCCAGCACAGGGCGCTGGGGCGGCGCCCGATCGGGGAACGGCAGCCGCGCGATGCACGTTCCGGGTGTGCCGACCATGGGCCGGCGGATATAGTGAAGGCAACAGTTACTCAGGCGCGGAAGGCCCTCCATCACGTGGAGGGCCTTCTGTCTGCTCTGCGCCTTCTCGCCCGTCAGGCGACCTGGATCTTCGGGCGGCCCGTCGGTGCCGGCGGGGCCTGGTGGTACGTCGGAAGCTTCAGGTTGGGCAGTTCGCCCGCCTGGATCCGGGCGAGGGCCGCGCGGAACGCCGCCTCCATCGACTCCGGGGTCTCGTACTTCGCCGCCAACTCCTGTGCGTCGATTGCTGTGTGCGGGAATGTCTCCCAAGCCGCAGCCCCGCCTGGCGAGTGGTGAGAGCTGGAATCCATGATGTCCATAACAGCAAACAGCTGGGCTCCATCCCCTCGTTCTACAGCCAGCCCATCGTGTCGGTTCGTGTCGGTTCGTGTCGAACCGAGTCTTACGTGTGGGCCCGGTACGTACAGCACGCGCCTCGGGCCGTCCGGGGCGGGCGGGGTGGGACGCCGTGCAGCACATTCCTAGGTCGTTAGCTACTCGCTGTTATTTTCTACGTTGCTGGCGGCTCACCGTGCAGGAGTCCCGGGAGACGGGCCAGGGTCGCGCGCAGGTGCCCAGCCGTACATGGCCTCGCATCCAGCCGGCTGTAGTCGCCCCGTGGCAGGGGTGCGTCAGTGGCTCACCGGTGTGATGCTGGAAAGGTAGGACCTCGCCTGAGAAGCCGGTCCTTGAGATCGTGACGCCTGGCTGGAAGGTCGTGATACCAGTGCCCGCCGACCTGACCGACGCTCAGAGGGAGATTCTCGCTGAGCTGAATGAGGCTGAGGCTCGACTTCTAGAGGTGCATGAAAGGGCCCGTGAGCTACTGGAGTTGGAGGCAGAGGTCTCTGTGTGCGCGCAATGCTTTGACCCTGACTACCCGTGCCCTTCCTTCAAGGAACCCAACTCTGGGTCCAAGTGCACTCGCGAGACGTGTGGTCATCACTTTGTGCAACACGTTGACTGGTGAACTACGCAGACGGCCGTCCTTTCGCCTGGTTGAACGACGACAGCCCGATCTTGAGCCTGGAGGGCCTGCGGTGAGCAGGCCCGTGCGAGCCCTGGGTCCGTCCAGGACCGGGGCCACCCAGGTGTGTACGCCACAGGTGTGTACGCGCCGTCCGGCGTGGCATGGTGGGCATCAAACCATCGACGCGATCGCCCATCAGAGCTGACAGAATCCAAACATCTGCACGAACGTGGCCGCCGGGGTGACCGAGCCGGAAGCCAGCGCTTGGGCCGTCACCGTTGGACCGTGGAGCGAACGGTGGCATGGCTCGCTGATGCCGCCGTCTGCACCGCCGCTACGAGCGCAAGGCCGAACACTTCCTCGCGTTCGCCGGCATCGCCGCCACCCTCATCTGCTATCGGCGTCTGGACGGGTGAGCCGGATCATGCGACTCCGAGGAAGCCCGGGTCGGTGCCATCGAACTGAAGGCACGAGTCGCGGCTCAGGCCAAGGAGTTCCGCCATGGGCACCGCGCGACGGCTGGTCGCCGACAGATCCTGGCGGGCCTCTGCCGACCACAACGGTGGGAAGAACGACAACCCCTGCCGGCCGTCCAGCACGGAGACCTCGCTGCGCCAGCCGTCCACCGCAGGCCTTCATAGAACTCCTGGAGTCCTCCGGAGAAGATCCAAGACAGCCACGCTGAGTGGCCGGCGCCCAAGGCCTCCCATCCGAGCGCATCAGGGGCGAAGTAGAGGATCTCGCCTGGCTCGCCGGGCCTTCAGGCGGCCTTGGCCGGGTTTGGCAGTCGGAACATCAGCGCCCACATCACCGCCTCATGGATGCGCAGGGCGACCTGGTCGCGGTGGAGGACATCGAGCACGTTGAGGATGGACCTCACCGCCCGTCACCCGCGCACCGGCGAGCTCCTGTCCACCGTGAAGTTCATGGTGCAGACCCTCGCCGCTGCCGGCCATATCCATCGCGACTTCCAGAGGGAGCTCACCTACGACGGACTGCGCGCCGCCGAAGCCAAGGGCAGCAAGGGCGGCCGCCCCGCCGTGGCGGCCGACAAGACCGCCGACGTACGCACCGCGTACCTGGAGGGCCGCTCGATCGCCGCCCTCGCCCGCGACCACGGCGTCAGCCGCGGCGCCATCCGCACCGCCGTCGCCGACCTGCTGCACGACCGCACCGCCGCCGAGGAGGACTCCCCGGCGTCGAGACCGGAACCTACGGCGCCCTGGAAGACCTGGCCCGCAACCGCGTGAACCTGAACAAGGTGATCACGCACTGGCCGGACATACTGAAGGTCGCCGGTTCCCTGGTCACCAACCAGGTCCGCGCCTACGACCTGCTGCGCATGTTCGGGCGTGAGAGCCGCCCCACCCCGCTGGGGCAGGCGTTCGCCGAATACGGGCGGATCGCGAAGACCGAGCACCTGCTGCGCGTGGTCGACCCGGTCGACGACACCTACCGCCGGCAGATGAACCGGCAGCTCACCGTGCAGGAGTCCCGCCACAAGCTCGCCCGGGACGTGTGCCACGGCAAGCGCGGCACCATCCACCAGGCGTACCGCGACGGCATGGAGGACCAGCTCGGCACCCTCGGCCTGGTCCTCAACGCCATCGTGCTCTGGACGACGAAGTACATCGACGCCGCCGTCGCCCAGCTCCTCACCGAAGGCCACGAGATCAGGGACGAGGACATCGCCCGCCTGTCCCCGCTCAAGCACCGCAACCTGAACCTGCTCGGCCGCTACAGCTTCACCGCGAGCGTCCCGGACGCCGGCGTCCTGCGCCCGCTGCGCGACCCGGACGCGATCGAGTTGGGCGAGGACGACGACGGCGCCGCGCAGGAGTGAGCCGATGTACAGCGCTACCCCCGGACCGCACGGTAACGGGAGTCCGGAGCAGGCAGGGATTCGCCCGGACTTACATGACCACGCCGGGGCCGGGGTGGGTCAGGGGGCGATGGTGACGGGGGCGGGGAGGTGGGGTTGGGCTTCGGCCCAGGTGGTGCGCAGGTGGTCGAGGTCGGCGTCGGTGAGCTGGCCGTCGGCCTGGGCGACGCGTTCAGCAACCTCTTCGTAGGCGGCGACGGCCTTCAGCGCGTCAATCTGCTCCTGGGAGAGCTGGCTGCTGGTGGCGAGCATCGTATGTTCGGCGACGACTGAACCGAAGCCGGGCACGTGGACGGGGGCGAGCATCGGGTAGATGCCGAACTTGTCCTCGTTCTCCTTGTCGAGGCCCTGGTAGGCGATGTATCCGGCGTACAGGCCGGCGCACATGCGCACGTCCAGTCGCCCCCACTGGTTCTCCTTCAGGGGGAGGGTGGTGTCCTCGTCGTGCTCCTTGGTGACCTCACTGCTCTGGCTGGTGGTCTTGGACCAGCGGAAGGAGGACCCGCGCTTGACGCTGGCGCCCTTGGCGTCGATACCGGCCTCTGCGGTCAGTCCGAACTCCCAGCCCTCTGTGGTGGTGTTGGTGACCGTCACCCGGACGCTGTCGCTGTAGTGCTTGGTCACCGGTCCCTGCCACGTATTGCCCCCGCACACCTTCGGTGCGGTACCCACCAGCTTCCCGGTGAACACCGCATGCTGGCCCATCCCATCCTGGAGATCGAAGTAGGGAATGTAGCTTCCGCCGCCGAGGTGCCTCTCCTTCCAGCTCTCGTGGACGGCGGCGACCTTCTTCTCGTCGAAGGACCGGCCCGTCCATGCTTTGCGGCCGTCCTTGGTCTGCTTCGTCAGCTCCGCGTACGCGTCAGACAGGGCGTAGTACTCCTTCACCTGCTTGAGGGTAAAGTGCGGCGACCAGCCCAACTGCATCTCGGACGCGGGCGTCCCAAAAACCCAATGGGTGAGGGGCATGTGATCGAGGAACATCGTTTCCGGCGCGGTGTACGGGGGTGCGTTGTGACCTTTGTAGCCCGGGGGCATCACGTTGTACGGGCCGATCTGGATGTCGCCGAAAGCACTGGGCATGGGGCAGGTGCCCCTTTCTGGTCGAGGAAGCGGACGGGCGATGCTCGTGGTGGGCCCGTCCCGCGGGCTGGATCCGCCGAACGTTCACTGCGTACGGCGGTGCAGTTCGATCCTTTCCCTCGCCCAAGATTCGTGGCAATGCCGACACCTCTGTCCAGCGGAGCGCACTTGGAGCGAACCCGGCGCATCGCCGGGGCGGGCGGCTTCCACTGCCGTACCGCATCCCCGATCCGACCGGCGGGCACAGCTCACGGTGCCCGCCGGTCGTCCGAGCCGGCGGGCGCTGATGCCCGGCCCACACGTACGAGGGATCTTCGTCGCTGGAACCTCCCGGACAAAGGCAGGCGGGGTAAGGCCTTGTTGCGCCTGACCAGGCGCAACAGACCCAGTGAAGGGAAGAGCAGACATGGCCAGCGTGGGTGACGACCTGAAGAATCTGGTGGGAGACGGAGAGGGGAACGAGAGCACCGAGGAGTGGTCGGTCGCCGATATCCAGGCCGCATCCCAGTTCCTGAGCTGGCTGGCCGGCGAAACCGGTGACGAGAGCGGCACTCAGGTGGTCACCACACAGCTGATCCTCGACAAGCTCAGCAAGGACGGCCCTCAGATCGTCGGCACCACGGGGGGATTCGGACTACTTCCGGGACTTCCCGCCGGCGGCGGCTCCAACGGCCCGGACGGGATCAACCAGGCCGCCCAGCACACCATGGACAAGTACAACGCCGCGGTGAAGAACGCTCCCTTCGAGCAGGGCGTTCAGACCGTCTTCAACACCGTCGGGAAGGTGCTGCAGGGCATCGGCAGCACGGTTCTGTCGGCCGGCTACAGCTCCGTCTGAGAAAACACCCGCGCACCCCGCCCGCAAGTCTTGCTGGAGATGCACGGACGGGGGCCGTCGCGCCTGTCGCCAAACGATCGAATGACGACAGGCGCGACGGGAGTCCAATGAACCCGTGCAATCCGGGGGTTCGCGGCGGCCCGGATCCAATCAGATCCGATGGTGATTGCTGACAGGGTTTGACGACAGATAGGGTCCGATCTTCCGTACGGAAGGGGCCCGGCAAGTGGCGAACCTGGTCTACAAGCGGGTCTCGACCGACCAGCAGTCCACCGCCCGCCAGGACCTCGTCCTGGACGAGGCCGGCATCGAGAACCCGGTCGTCTTCGAGGAGGACCCGGGCACCTCCAGCCGCCTCCACCCGCTCCAGCGGCCGAGTTCCGCGAACTGCTCACCTACGCGCGGCCGGGCGACAATGACGGCGCGTTCTCCGCCATGGACCTCACCGCCCGCCACCCCCGCACCGGCGAGCTGCTGTCCACCGTGAAGTTCATGGTGCAGACCCTCGCCGCCGCAGGCGAACTCCAACGCGACCTCCAGCGCGAGCTCACCTACGACGGACTGCGCGCCGCCGAGGCCAAGGGCAACAAGGGAGGCCGTCGCCCCGCCGTGGCGGCCGACAAGGCCACCGACGTCCGCACCGCGTACCTGGAGGGCCGCTCCATTGCCGCCCTGGCCCGCGACCACGGCGTCAGCCGCGGCGCCATCCGCACGGCCGTCGCCGACCTCATGCCCGACCACACCGTCATCGAGAAGGACGCCCCCGCCCCGGAGCTGCCGATCACCCTCGACATGCCCGGCAAGGTCGCCGACTTCCTCCGCACCACCGAGTTGGACCCCGCCGAGCGGGCGGCGCTCGACCAAGGGGTGACCCTGCGGCGCGGCCAGGGCTACACCCTGCGCGTCACCGCCGTCCCAGCCGTGCACCACCGGCTCCTCGCCCGCTGCCAACCGCTCAACGGCGGCCCGGGCCTACCCGCAATCTCGGCCCAGCGCAAAGCCCGCCGCGAGTACGAGAACCGCGTCACCGGCCTCGGGGCGTCGGCCTGACCGAGATCATCATCTTGGCGTCAATCGCTGTACCGATGCTCCCCGAGGCCGCGCACGGTGGCTGTGAGGTCAGCCGTTGGCCTTGTCTACGGCGGGCTTGACCTTCTTCGCTTGGTCAACCATGTCCTGCGTGATCGTCCCGCCCGGACCGGCCTTGATGATGCCGTTGAGAAGGCTGCCCAAGGGGGCGACCACGCCGCCCAAGGTGTTGCCGAGGGAGTCGGTGACGCCTCCGAGAGAATCAGTCATAAGGGTTTCCCTTCGTCGTTTTGGCCCGTGCCCCCTGCGAGGAGGTAGCACGGTCGGGTCCCGTTGTCTTACCCCCGCAGGTCACATAGCTGCGCCGTTGAGCACCGGAGGCACCTGCATGGAGTAACAGGTCCAGCTGCTGTGGCCGTAGCGCCTGGCCATCAGGCACGTGCGACGGGTTCCGCTCCCCTGGGATTTCCACTACAAGCCCACAAGGAGCGGGGCCCTCTCCTTGCGGACCATGATCGAATTGCTCTTCAGTCCGCTAGCCAACCGTGATCATTCTCAGCGCCAACGGCTGTACTGATGTTCCTCGAGGCCGTGATCCAGTGGTTGCTGGCCCGGCCGGTCGTATTGGCGGTCTGGTTGTTGATCAGCAGGTGGAGGTTCGCGGTGCTCGGCCACCGGCGGCGCCGGTGATCCAGCCAGCCCATCAGGAGCTTCAGGGTGAGGTCGTCGAGAGGCCGGGCCCGTCCGGCGATGGTCAGCCGGCGGTTGCCGAGATCGACATCGTCGAGCATGAGGGCGGCGATCTGGGCGACCCGGGCGGCGTGGACGGCCGCGAGGGCGAGGACGAGCCGCGCCGCCGGGGTCATCGCAGCCGCGACGGAGCGCTCGACCTGATCGGGGAGGAGCGGTTGCAGCACGGCGTACTCGTTCTGCCCGACCTTGATCCGGCTGGTGGGGTTCCGGAAGATCAGCCCCTGCCGTTTGGCCCAGCTGAACAGGGACCGCAGGGCGACGAGCTGGTCACGCCTCTGGTGCCCGTGCAGCGTCTTGACGTGGGCGAGGACGTCATCGCGGGTCACCTCCCGTAGGTGGTCGTAGCGGTTCGACCACTTCAGCAGGGCTGGCCGGACGTGGGTGAGGGAGAGCCAGACCGTGCCCTCCTTGCGCGGGAGGCTGCGAGGGCCGCCGTCGCGCAGGGCTCGGGTCCAGCGCTCGGCTTCCGAACCGATGCCGGGTGCGAGCCCTTCCAGGCGTCCGACGAGCCAGCACTCGAAGGACGGCTCGCTGTCGTCCTCGAAGATCCCCATCTCCTCCAGGACTGTGACGATGTGGCCGACGGGCAGGTCCAGGGTCCGCAGCGGGGAGAAGATCTCCGTGTGCCGGATGACGTCGCCCTCGACGTGACCGGTGAGGACGACGGCCAGGCCGCGGTTGCCCGCGAAGCGGATGTTGCGTCCCCAGCCGCGTGCCTCGGCGAACCGGTGGGCGAGGTACTTCGCCCAGGCAAGCCACGGGCTGGCCAGGTCGGCGTCGGCCGGGTCGAGCCGATCGAAGCGCCGGGGGATCTGCTCGAACAGCGGCGGCTGCCGCCAGCCGGGGTCGGGATGCCAGGTCGGCGCGGGAGGCGGTTTGCGCGGGGGGCCACGCCGTCCTCCCTTCCGCCGGGCTGGAGGCGTTGGCCTTCTGCGGTAGTGCATCCCCACGAAGAACAGCTGCTGGTGCCGGACGGCGGCAAGCCGCTCCCGCACGTCTTGCCCTTCTGCCGCCTGGCCGTCGGCTGTCTTCGCGCCGAGGCGGGTATGGCACCAGCACAAACGACAGTAGTCCCACTTCAACGGCTGGACGCGACGGCAGCCGGCGCATTCCGCCGCGTCGTGCCCGCGGCCGAACATGTAGCAGGTGTGGCAGAGCCGTCCGCGGAAGTCGCCCCAGGCCAGGCAACCAGGGCAGGAGCTGGTCGTCTTGACGTAGCCCTTCGGGAAGCGTGCCACCGGCTCACTCCGGGGGCAGCGACCGGCCGTCCCGGCGCTTGGGGATCACCTTCGGCGCGACGGTCCCGAGCCGACAGCGACCCGGACCGTCTCCTCCTGGTCGGGGCGGTGTACCTTCTCCGGCTCGGGGATCAGGAGGTCGCCAATCTCGCAGCCGAGGACGACGCAGATGACGTCCAGGTCCCCCATCTTGAGGGAGACCGGCTGGCCGGACCATAGCCCGGACATCTTCCCGGCCGAGATGACCAGGCCGTGCTCGGCCAGGCTCCGCTGGAGCTCGGAGGCTTTCCAGATCCCCTTGTTCGCGGCGGTCAGCCGCAGGTTCCACTTCATCGCAGAAGCCCTTCCAGCCGCTTCGCGGCCCGCTGCTGCCCGGCCACCCAGGCGTCTCGACCCGGGTCCGCTGGACATGGACATATCGCATGGTCGTAGCGATCCAGGAATGTCCGAGGACTTCCTGGATCGCGATCAGGTCGAGTCCGCCGAGGTAGAGCTCGGACGCACAGAAATGCCGCAGGACGTGCGGGGTGAGCGTGTCGTCCCAGCCAGGCAGATGTGCTGTGGCCGCGGCCTTGAGACCGCCGCGCAGGGCATCGTCGCCGACCCGGCCCGAGGAGCCGTCGGAGCATCTGCGCTCGGAGGGGAACAGCGGGCGCCGGGTCGGGTGTGGTCGTCGTCGAACTGGCCCCAGACGTCCTCGATGAACCATCGCAACGTGCGGTCGGCGCCGTTGATCAAGGGGACCATCCGCTCGCGCGGACCCGAGCCCCGGGCGCCCTTGCCGTGGCGGACGTGGAGCTTGCCGAAGCGGCCCAGGTCCCACTTGATGTCCGCCAGATCGAGCTTGCACGCTTCGCTGACCCGCAGCCCGACCTGGGACATCAGCTTGGAAGCGGTGTAGTTTCGGGCAGTCGGGGCGAACTTCCGGCAGGTCGCCAGCTCGCCGCCCCAGCTGGCGAACAGCGTCTTGACCTCCGGCCCGGACGGCGGAATCCGCAATGCCGCGTCCTTCGCGCCGCGCGGCCGGTTCATCTCGTCAATCGGGCACTCGATCACCCGACCGGTCATCCGGTGGATCTCGACCTTGTGCCGCAGCTCCAGGAACAGGAAGTACGTGGTCAGCGCCTGAGAGCGCCCCAGCCGGGTGCCGAAAGCCCGCAGCACCTTCCCGAAGTACGCGTCGCGTCGGGCGGCTCCATCTCCCACAGCGGCCGGCCGAAACAGGACCGCATCTGCTCCAGGTGCCCGACGTCTCCGCGGATCGTGCCGTCCGCCAGCCCCGCCGAGGCCCGCGCCAGCACGAACCCCGCCAGCACGTCGGTCTCGAACTGCTCCAGTTCCTCCGCCGTGGCCGGCGGCCGGACATCGCGCAGGTCCCGTACGACAGCCAGCGTCAATCCGAGCCTCCTCACCTTCAGCACGATCGTGAACCGATCGGACACGGTGAGAACGCTTCAGGAATCCCGAAGTTACGTCAGCCCGCGAACTGCTGCGGGAGAGAGGACGAACCGCCTGGCCACGCAGTTGAGGACTCGTGAGGGCTCAGAGCAACCCACGGGATGTCGCACAATCGGTGCCGTGTGATGTCACGTTTCGCCGCCCTGGCCGGTCGTAAGGCTGTGAGACGACAGCTCCCGGCTGCAGCGCGGCAGCCGGCCGAGAGAGACGAGAACGTCATGCAGCCATTCCTGGTGACCGGTGGAACCGGAAAGCTGGGACGAGCCGTGGTGCAGCGCCTTGACGACGGACACCGTGAGATCCGGGTACTCAGCCGCCAGGCCCAGCCTCCTGGCGCACCAACGGGGCACCGGCACGTGGTCGGTGACCTGAGGACAGGACAAGGACTGGACGCCGCCGTGCGCGGAGTGGGGGCCATCGTGCACTGCGCCACCACGTACGGCAAGGGAGACATCACGGCTACGCGGAATCTGATCGACGCGGCTCTCAGGCGTGGGAGCACCCCGCACCTGGTCTACATCTCCATCGTCGGAGTCGACGTCATCCCGGTTCCCTACTACCGCGACAAGCTCGCGGCCGAACAGATGATCGCGGACTCCGGGCTGCCGTGGACGGTGCAACGGACCACGCAGTTCCACGACCTGGTGGCGAGCTTCTTCGCGTGGCAACGGCGGTTTCCGCTGACCCTGACCCTCCAGCGGTTCCGGTTCCAGCCGATCGACGTCCGCGATGTCGCCGACCAGCTGGCCGATCTCGCCGTGAGCGAGCCGGCCGGGAGAGCACCCGACATCGGCGGGCCGCAGGTGCGCGACATGCGCGACCTCGCCACCGACTACGACAAGGCGCACGGCCTGCGTCGACGTGTCGTATCCCTGCGCGTACCGGGGAGGATCGCCCGCGGTTTCACCCAGGGCGCGAACCTCGTCCCGCACAACGCGGTCGGCACCATCACCTTCGACGACTTCCTCATCGAGCAGCGCAAGGACAACGGCGAATGAGCGACGCGAAAGCCGCCTGGGTACGCGCCGGTCTGATCTTCTTCGCCCTGGTCTCGGCCGTACTGGGCCTTACCATCCTCATCTCACCAGAGGGATTCTTCAGCTGGTCGTGGGTCAACATGGGCATGGACTACAACCCGCACCTGATGCTCGACTACGGCGCGATGAACCTGGCCGCCGCGATTCCTCTCGGCGGCGCCGCCGTGGTGATGAGCCCGGCCTTCACCCGCACTGCCCTGGCCTCGTACGCGGTGTGGTCCACCGCGCACTTCCTCATCCATGTGCATCTCCGCTCCCATGCCGTCGCGCATGCCTCCGCCGCCGAAGCCAACCTCCTCCTCGGCGTGCTGGGCATCGGCGTCGTGGTCCCGATCGCCCTGCTCCTGCTCACCTTCGGCCGTCCCGCTCTTCCCGCGCGGCGGCGAGAGGGACGGGGTGACGGGTGACCGGGTGCCGGTGGCGGAAGGCCATCGGTAACAGGAGCCGCGGCGAACATGGCGACCGCTACCATCCGGACCCGCTCGCGAAACGCTTGCCTCTCCGCGGTCAGACCCCCCACCCTGCGGATACCTCATAGACCCGGCATACCGCGACGATCACCAGCCGGAAGCCCCTACGACAACCCACCTTCAAGGTCAGTAGCACCGCAAGCAGCCTTCGAGAAACGAGCCGTACCCACCACCAGGAGCCAGGGTCCGGCAACGGCCTGTTGATGGAGACGGCTATGCCGAAAGCGGCTGGTGTAGCCACGCTGGAAGTACGCCGCTTTTTGTGGGAACGGCGATCTCACGGAACTCGTGCGCAGGAACTCCATCGTGGTTCTGACGCACGGTCCCCCAGTAGATGGGATCCGATACGCACAGCACCGTGTCATGCCTTCCTTCGCGCAGCGACGACCGAAGTGCGTCCGAGTCGAGCAGGCGGCAGGCCTCGTTGAGCGCAGCGCCCACCATGCCGTCGTGCTCATCCACGATCACGCTGCCCGTGGCCAGGACCATGCGCAAACGGAGCTGGGACTGGTCCGAGGCGAGGTGGTTGATCACATTCACTTCCGCAGGAGCGACGGTAATCAAGGCGCGGAGGAGGCCGGCCATAGGAACGGCGGCATCGATCAGCTCGATGACACTGTCGCCCCGGTCGGCTTGCAGCCTCGCCTCTGGATCAACTCCGCCGGCTACTGCGACGCGATCGAGGACGCTGTAGAGCATTCGGCGCATATACGCCTGCTTCAGATCATCTTTTCCGCTGAAGCCTTCGAGGTCGACAAGTAGCAGGCTTCGGGGCGTAGCCCTGCCCCGGCCGACAGGAGCGGAAGGCAACGTCTCGGGCTGCCCGGACTTCGCGGCCTGCGGGACAGCCTGCTCCGCCTGTGGTCCATCCTCAACGCGCTGCAGAGCAACCGCTTGCGCGGCCTCGTCCCAAAGGATGTGGAACCGCTTCACCTCGGCTGCCGCATCGACTCCGGGTGTCCGGTTCGCAAGCTCAACCACCAGCACCTGCACGATCCCCCATGTCGGCAGCCGGGGCCTGGTGAAGGTGTCGTGGATCCGGCTCGAACTGACCACACCGGTGCCGAGCGCACGGGCCAGTTCCCGCACCGACGGCCAGCCCGCCCGTCGATGAGCGGAGTGGAGTGCATCGCTCAGCCGCTTGCGAGGCCCAGGCGAAAGCGTGGGTGCCGTGAGCTGGGCCATGCATCATCCCCTTGAGGAGCGTCCAGAAGCGTCCAATTTCGTCCGACGGACAACCTACCGCGTCCGAACTCGTAAATCGCCGCTTGGAGTTGTCTGGCGACGTCAGACCACGTCCGCACACCTGCGGCCAGGTCGAACCTGGGTGCATCCAATCGGAAACGCACCAGGAGACAACATGATCGACGCAGCACTGACCCTCGTAGTCCAGGGCCTGCTCACCGAGCTCCCCGCCAGCTTGATCACGGCGGTCTGCACGGCGCTCACCGTCTGGGGAGTACGCAAATGGGGCGCACCACGAGACAAGTGAGAAGCTCGGTCCCGGCCCTCCCGGGCGCCGAAAACGCCACTCGCCAGCACCGCCACGGCTCAGTGAGGGGGTATCGGCGGCCCATCGGCGTTGTGGTCGCCATCGCAAGCCTGCTCACGTCCGGGGCAGCGGGCGCCGGCCCTTCACCCAGGGCCGGTGCGGGACCGGGGTGGAATAGCTCGTGGGACGGGTCTCCACCCAGCCGGTGCCCCCCGGACGCTCACCCTGGCCCTGCTGCCGGCGCCCATCTGGAGCTCGGCCAGTACCCAGACGGCCGCCTCCTGGTGAGAAGGCGGCCGTCTCGTCGGCTGGGATCACACCAGAACCGGGAGGATGCAGTCATACGCATGCGTCGCGACGGCGCTGCCGTCTCGGCGAAGCGCCTGGAGCATGTAGAAGTACGTGTTCCCCCGCGTCGCCGTGTGATCCGTGTAGCTCGTGGCCGTGGTCGGCAGCAGCCCGCTGTGGAGCGGCTCGTAGGCCTTCGTGGACGTATTCCACCTGGTCACTCGATAACCGGCGACCTCACCGCATTGCGTGCTGTCGTTGCACTCCCACCGGATGGAGGGAAGGTCCACGGTGGAGGTCGTACTGAAGAGAGGTCCTACGTGGGTGACCGTGACGGAGGGGCGGATGTTCAGCTCCTTGACCGTGACTCTGGCGGCTCTCGGGTCACCTGGAACCAGCCTGTTGTCCCAACGGTCCTTGGCAACCACGGTGTACACGTACGTCTCGCCGTCCGGTACGTCCGTGCAGAGGATGGCCAGTGGGTCGGCGGTGCCGTCGTCGCAGGTGTCGAGCCACTCGATCGTGCCGTCGGCCCGAGCAGCGCCGCGCAGCGCGTTGTACGTGACGACGTCGTCCTCGGGTGAAACGGTCCACCGCAGCAGCACGCCGTCCTTGCGTGGGGTGCCCCGCAGACCGGTGACCGGGCCGGGCGGGACCACGTCACCGCTGCGGACGGTCATCGGAGTCGACAGTGCCGATTCGTTGCCGTCCGGGTCCACTGCGGTCACGGCGTACGTGTGGTGGAGGCCCGGGGTCCTCTCGCGGTCCACGCACTTGCGCGCGAGCAGCGGTACACAGTTCACGCGGCTGAGCGCGGAGGGGTCGAGAGTTTTGCCTGGTGACCGGTAGACCCGGAAGTGCCCGCCGCCCGACTCGTCGTTGGCAAACGACCGGTCCATCTGCCAGTGCACTTCGCTGCGGTCGCTAGTGATCAGCAAAGGGGGGGTGGCTCACTACGCGAACGGTCAGGATCGTCTCGTCTACCTGGTGACCACGCCGCGAGCCCTGGCGGCCACGGAGTGTGCGCCAGTGTGTTCAGTGACGGTAACTGTGCCGCCGACATCACGGTCATCGAGAACGACGCCTCCCTGCTCGGAACGCACGTCGACTGGCATGTGATGGGCAGGAGCGGTGGAACAATACGGACGAGGACCCTGACCGCATGCGTCGGCGGATGGCCGAGTACCTCGTGCACGAACGGGTGCCGGTCGAGGCCATCACTCAGCTGGCCGTACGAGGTCCGCGATACGCCGAGGATGTCCGTGTGATGCTGCGGGCGCACGGCGTCCCTGCCACCGTGGATGTCAGACCTGCTTGGTATTACTGAGACAGAGCCGATCGCCTGAGGAGGGAGACAACCGTGATCGTCTATGCGGAGGGAAACCTCCTCACCGCGGAAGTCGACGCGCTGGTGAACACCGTCAACACCGTCGGTGTCATGGGCAAGGGCATTGCCCTGCAGTTCAAACGAGCCTTTCCGGATAACTTCCAGGCCTACGCAGATGCCTGCGCGGCGGGCGAGGTCAGCCCGGACGGATGCACGTCCACGACCGCAACACCCTGACCAACCCGCGCTACATCATCAACTTTCCGACGAAGCGGCACTGGCGGTCGCCTTCGCGCCTGGAGGATGTGGAGCAAGGCCTTGAGGCCCTCCGACAGGTCATCGTCGACCTTGAGATCGAGAGCATCGCAGTTCCCCCCTTGGGGTGTGGGAACGGAGGCCTGCCCTGGGACCAGGTGCATGCGCTGATCCTGTCAGCGCTCGGTGACCTGCCCGGGGTGGAAGTGAGGGTCTACCCACCACAGGGCGCCCCGCCGGCCACGTCCATGCCGAACAACCAGGACGCTCCGGATCTCAATCGCGAGCGAGCAGCTTTCCTCGTCGCTCGGACCGCTACATCGCACGCGGTCTAGCATGAGGATTCATCGTGGAGCGCCGGGCGACCCTGCTCGAGGCCCACAACCTCGTCTACCTCCTGCAGTGCGTCGGGTTCAATCTCGGGCTGGGCTTCAGCAAGGGGCACTACGGCCCGTACTCGGCCGAGCTGGACCGGGCTGTGGCGTCTCTGGAAGGCCACTTCATCAGCGGTTACGGGGACGGCACGATAGGAGCGTCCGCTCCATTGGTCCCGGCATCTGACGCGGTCGCAAGCGGTGCAGAGCTCCTGCGAAGCGACGAGGATTTCCAGGCGGCCCTGCAACGGCTCGAACAGCTCGTCGACGGCTATGAGCACCCGTACGGCATGGAGCTTCTCGGCACACTGCTGTTCGCCTCTCGAGCTCTGGGCCCCAGCGGCGGAACGTTCGCGGAGACGGCTGCCTACGTGAAGCAGTGGACGCCTCGCAAGCAGCGCATGTTCACCGATGCCCATCTCACCGCTGCTTGGGAGCGTCTGGCCGCCTGCTCTCGTGTAGAGGCTTCCCGACGAGGAAGTCGCGGTACTCGTGTCCACTCATCAAACGGACGACCTCGCCGACTCCTACAGCGAGGTGGTGGTCCTCGACCAGGGGGCGATCCGCTTTCAGCGGCAATACCGAGGACTTCCACTGCATGGCCGGTGACCAATTCCCCGTGCGCCGGGATCACGCACCCTCCCCCCTCGTTGTTCACCACCGCGACTTGGTCGAAGTAACGACGAAGACGACCAACAGGGGGACGACGTAGACGGAGCCCGCTGGCACCTCCAACGTCGTCCGCCAGCCCGTTTCCGGTTACAAGGCGTTGTTGCCTCGCTCGGCAGCAACACCAGTCACGTGCACTATGAGGACAGGCCCGCCCCCACCCCTCCACGTACATGCTCGACCTGCCGGCGGTGTGCGTCACGCATGAGGAGGGCTTCAGCGAGACCACCGGCGTGGCGGTCAGCGAGAGCGTGGGAGTGGACGGCGTCGCGGATCACTTGGAACGGGCCGGGCGGCCGCCGTGCCTACCGCTTCAGCCGGGCCCGGATGGCACGGAAGGCCGCGCCGCCGCCGGTGATGGCAAGGGCTGCGGTAAGGCCGCCGAGGAACTCTGGCAGCGTGGAATACAAGATCTCGCTCATCGGGCCGCCGCCTCAGTCGCGCGCGCCGTGTGCAGGGCACCGATCCGCTTGAGCTTGCGGCGCACCCGCTCGCCGAGGGCCCACGGGTCCTCACCTCCCCAGTCTCCAAGGACCTCTTGCGCGGCCTCCGTCCACGAGGAGACGCGCGGTTGGGCCCAGGTGAGTGCGACCGCACGCTCGATGGGCAGCAGGGCGCGCAGGACGTTGGCCAGCCGACTGTCGTCGGGTTCCCAGCCGGGCGCCGAGTGTGCAAGGTGAGCGGTCGAGGAAACCATCGCACCACGCCCGGTGCGAGGGCCTGGGTGCGGCTCCGACGGGCTCAGGCCACGTCGTCCATCCCGGCGAGGACGGCCTCGGGGAACATCGGTACAGCGGTTGGCGCTGAGATTGATCATGGTTGGCTGGCACACCGGCTGCGGGCTCCGCTGGGGTTCACGGAAAGATCGCCGAGCGGGTGCCGGGACTGGCTACGGTCCGCTCGTGCCGGTGGCGTTTCTGACTGATGAGCAGGCCGAGGCGTACGGGAAGTTCGCCGAGGAGCCGACCCGCCCCGAGCTGGAGCGGTTCTTCTTCCTGGACGACGTAGACCGTGATCCGATCGCGCTGCGCCGCTCCACGCACCACCAGCTCGGCTTCGCGCTCCAGATGTGCACGGTGCGCTACATCGGCCGGTTCCTCCCGGACCATCCGCTGGACGCACCGTGGCCGGTGGTCGAGCACCTGGCCGCGCAGCTCGGCATCGAGGACCCGTCGGTGGTGAAGCGGTACACCGAGCGGCCGAAGACTGCGTACGAGCACGCCTGGGAGATCAGAGACGCCTACGAGTACCACGAGTACGACGATGCGGAGTGGTCCCGGCGGTTCCGCACCTTCCTGCACGGCCGGGCGTGGACGCACGCCGAGGGCCCGAAGGTGCTGTTCGACCACGCGGTGGGCTGGCTGCGCCGCCACCGGCTGCTGCCGGGGGTGAGCGTGCTGGCCCGGCAGGTGTCGGAGGTGTGGTCGGGTGCCGCGCGGTTCGCCGACTATTCGCCGGCCGCCATGATCGCGTTGATGAGGTCGCCGCCGCTCTCTTTCAAGGCCCTGACCGCCTTCGCTCTTGACGCACCAGTCTGCGCCATAACCAATTCGATGTCCTTGGGGTCAACCCCGGTCTCGTCGACGGGCTCGTCGACGGTGTCCTCGTACGGCTCAGGGACGTCTTCGAAATCTTCTGGCATGAAGTCCTCCAAGGAGCGAAGAAGTACTGCTCAGCCCTTCCACTGCTCAGGCACCGTGAAACAGGTGCCCCACGCCGTCACGGGCGGCGTTCGCTGCTGACCATGATCAATCTCAGCGCCAACCGCTGTACCGATGTTCCCCGAGGCCGAGGTACTCCACGGTCTCCCCCGCCACGGCGAGCGGGTCCTCGCCCAGGAACCGGCTGACGTAGCGGAGCGTGCAGATCTGCACCGCCGTGCCCAGCCGGTGTGCGTCCGTACGGCGCAGCGCGATCAGATCGCGGTCGTCATCGTCGAGGAAGAAGGACCGCTCCAGCTCCGGGCGCGTGGGCGCCTCGGTGAACGCCCGTACGCCTCGGCCTGCTCATCAGTCAGAATCTCCACCGGCACGACCGGACCGTAGCTAGCGCCGGCACCCGCTCAACGATCTTTCCGCGAACCTCAGCGACGCCGCTGAACGGTGCGCTGAACGACCAAGATCAATCTCACCGGATTTCCTGTACGCCAACTACCGACACGAGGACACAGTCACCATCGGCTGGGCCCGCCCATCGTCTGGGTGCCGTGGGCAGCAGCCTGTGGCACCTTCGAGCACCCCGCGAGGCGGGGCCGGCTAAATCGCCGTCGCCTGCGCCGAGCCGGAACGGAAGGGCGGGTGCGGTCCGCGCGCGCGGGCCGACGGCCACGCACCTGCTCGACGCCGAGGACACCTCCAGCGGCAACTTGCCGGGGCCGGGGGCGCTCTGGAGTTGCGCTTGTGACCGCCCTGCACACGACCAGATGTCGGCCAGCGGGATTGCCATCAGGCCATGTCCCGTCTACGACGGCCGCTCCTCATGGTTCAAGACCGGCGGCTACCGCCTGCCCCGCCACCTCGCGGCGTTCTTCCGCGAGGCCTTCTCCCGCGTCTACCCGGTCCGCCCCGGCGATCCGCAGGCGGCCGTCGGCCACCTCGCCGCGCTCTACGAGGAGCTGGGCCACTCCACCGCGCGCGCACGCGAGTTCGCCCGGGAGTTTCTCGAAGCCCACGCCGACGACCTGGCCGCTTGGCTCTCGAACGGAGTCGTTCCGCCGCAGGCCGGGAACGCACCGTAACGGGGTTCGTCGACGCCTCGGACCCGTGCCCGCAACCAGTGCGATGGTCCGTTCGCTCAGTCACAGGTACCGGTCATGCTGGTTGGGGACTGCATTGGTGTTATTCCGATCTGCGTCAAGGCAGCGCGTTGGAACCGGTACGCCTCCTTCTGATGTGTCTGCGGACAACAGGGGAGGAGCCCAGCGTTGACCACCACCGCACCCGTCCCACCCGTGAACCCGGCCGGTCACCCGACACCCGCGCCCACACCGCCCTCGCCCCGGTCCGGGTACCGGGACCGCTTACGGGCGCGTCACAGTGCGGCCGTTGACAGGCGCATCGACGAGGCCCGCGCCGCTGCCACCCGTCTCGGGCACACCGCCCCCGTCGCGTGGAACGACATCAAAGCGGCTTACGCCCGTCCCGACCGAACCCCCAGCCAGTCATGGAAGCGGGGGGCCCAGCGATCGTTCTCGTCAGCCATGAAATTCACGCTCATCTGCTTCGGTGCCCTTTTCGTTCTGTGGGGCATCGGCGTGTCGGACGAGCACAACGAGCGCATGGCCAAGGCGGCGACCAAGGCGGCGACCACCGCGGACAAGGCTGGAAAGACAGCCAAGGAGAAGGCCGTGGCGGTGCAGGCAGCGAAGGACGCGGCCATCCCCACCAGGGAGTACCTGACCGTCATGGGCAACTTGTTGACCTTGGCCGCCATCGGGGGTGCCATGGTGTTCGTCGGCCGGAGCCGAGACCAGTACGAGGGGCTGAGGGACGGGCACACGGAGGACGACGACAAGGTCGTCACAAAGGCCCTCGATCTGCTTCCGCCGCTCGCAGACGTCGTCCACGCGCAGGTGGGCCGCCCTCGTGTCGAGGCGCTCAACGCCGTGCACAGCAAGGCCGCGGCGCTGATGAAGGCGGTGGTCGACCACTCCGACGCGGCCGGCCGGCTCGGCGCGTACGCCGCCGACCGCGACAAGCTCAAGGAACACGGGCGGAAGGTGTCAGCCGCACTGTCCGCGATGCTCGGCGACATGGTCCGCGACCGGGACACCGCAGCACCACAACTCGCCGCCCTGACACTCACGATCGCCGAGAGGCAAGCGCAGGCCACATACGGGGCGCTCCTGGAGGACACCGCGCTGGCACCGGACCCGGGGCCGGAAGAGCAGGACGCGCGCGTCCTGCGCACCGTGTTCGTCGGTGCCGCCGTCGTCGCGGGTGTGGCCCTGGTCGTCTCCGTCATGGCCGGCGGCGAGGGGGCGAACCTGTTGTTCATCCCACTCGTCGTCGGACTCGTCTCCGCGTTCGTGATCGCCGCGTTCACCAAGGCCCTCGGACCGTTGGGGCGGGTGCTGGCCACTGTCTTCGGCAGGGAAGGCTCGCCTGGCGGCGGGGCCCCATAGCGCGGCGGAACCGGATGCTCCACCGAGGCCGACGTAACGCATGCCATCGGCATCCCCGCGTGCGCGGGGAGCAGGCCGTGGCGGTCTCCCAGATCAGGTAGGTGGCGGGTTCATCCCCGCGTGCGCGGGGAGCAGTCGCTGCCACTACGCCTTCATGTAGAGCTTTGCGGGGTTCATCCCCGCGTGCGCGGGGAGCAGGACGCCATCCTGGCCGATGCCGGCCGCCGCGCGGGTTCATCCCCGCGTGCGCGGGGAGCAGACTCCCAGCTACCGTGCTGTCTGGTGCTGATCGGGTTCATCCCCGCATGCGCAGGGAGCAGCGGTGTTGGTGGTGCCGGGCGGGGCGGGTGCCGGGTTCATCCCCGCGTGCGCGGGGAGCAGCTGGCTACCGCAGAAAGAGGTGTCCGCCTCCGAGGTTCATCCCCGCGTGCGCGGGGAGCAGGAGCCCCCGGGCTCGGGGTTGGTGGCCATTTCGGGTTCATCCCCGCGTGCGCGGGGAGCAGGCGGCCGCCGGGGCCGAGTCGGGCTGAGCCGCGGGTTCATCCCCGCGTGCGCGGGGAGCAGTAGGTAATGACCAGCCCGTTACCCTTGCGCACGGGTTCATCCCCGCGTGCGCGGGGAGCAGCCCTGGGACGCGTGCTTGTAGGTGGGGTAGCGGGGTTCATCCCCGCGTGCGCCGGGAGCAGCCCAGCACCCACCGGCACCCCGCCTCCGCGGAGGGTTCATCCCCGCGTGCGCGGGGAGCAGTCCAGCATCGTCATCGGGGGTCCTCCAGGGGTGGGTTCATCCCCGCGTGCGCGGGGAGCAGCTGTTGCACCTTCAGCGGGAGGGCTCGGGCAAGGGTTCATCCCCGCGTGCGCGGGGAGCAGCTGATCTTCTGGCCCACAGCTCTCCGAACAGGTGGTTCATCCCCGCGTGCGCGGGGAGCAGAACCGGCCCCTGACCGCCGAGCAACAGACCATCGGGTTCATCCCCGCGTGCGCGGGGAGCAGACTCCGTGACCTGCGACTCTAGCGGCGGAAGAGACCGTTTCTCATCACTTCCCTGGAATCGTGCATAACGGAAACTTCTGGCCCATTCTTTGGGGCATCCCTCGCCTCGGTAGGGGTGCAGATGTTCCGGTACGACGCGACCCTCGTACGCGCACGAGTGCAGCAGCCCCGCCTGCTGTCCCCGCGCGGGGGTGAACCGCATGGCGCAGGATTACCGCTTGGGGCCCACGACTGCTCCCTTCGGCCCAACCCCGATCTGATAACTCGATGCACAGCAGGGCATGTGCATCGCTCACTGGACAGGCCTGGTGCCCAGCCACAGATCACTCCTTCGCCACCGCCGCGTAACCGGAACCTGGGATTCGAACAGGTATACGATAACGGTGTGACCGTCGCCCACGCCTACCCGATCCGCCTGCGCGCCCTGCAGCTCCAGCTACACCGGGTGACCGCCGAGTACCGGCGGCTGTGCGCCGAGCTGCCCTGGTCCGTCGAGCCGATGCCGGGCTGGAAGGCCTCCGAGCACCACTACTCGCACCGCGGCGACGTCCTTGACAGTCCCGGCTACACGGAAGATCAAAAGCACGCCCGGGCACTGCTGGAGAAGCGCCTGCGCCGGCTGTCCGCCGCGGTGTGCACCCACCCGTTCTGGGAGAGCGTGGAAGCTGAGCAGCGGGTGACGGCCCGCATGGGCCTCAAGCGTGTCGAGGCCTGCACGCCGGAGGAGGCGTAGCCGCGATGGGGCCGGACAAGAGCCTCGCCTGGATACTTCCGCCCGACCTCGCGCGTCTGCGGGTACTGGAGCAGTGGGTCCTGCTGCTTCTCGAAGCGATCCGGGCGCGCATCGCCGAAGCCGAAGCCGACCAACGGATCGCCGCCGCGGCGCGCCCCGGCGCCGTAGAGGCCCCGGTGGTGCAGTGGGCGATCCAGTACGGCATCGGGCGGGACCGCCGCGCGATACTCGTCCACACCGGTGACTGCCGCCTGACCTCCGGCCGCACCCGGCCCGCCACTCTCGAACAGGTCCGCGATGCCCTGCGCCAGCCCGGTGTCGACCCGTGCGATATATGCGGCGCCGGCCGCGAGCTCGGCCTCACCGACCCCTGAACCGTGCCTCCGCCCCGGGCCGCCGCACAGCGGAACCGTCGGCGGGTGCGCCCGCCCCGACCGGGGCAGACGAAGGAGTGAGTGGGGCCCACCTGCTGAGGCGGTAAGCATCATGGCCAGACCGGCATGGGCTCGGGTGATGTCCTTCGGGCCGGTGACTTCTCTGAACGGACCCGGCCCGTGACGGTGCTGCACACGACGGCCGCCCGGCACCCCCGATGGGGGTGCCGGGCGGCTGTGGACGGCTACGACTACGGGTGTCCGAGGAGCCAGCTGCCGGGGGCGTCGGGGTCTTCGCTGGCCAGGTACTCGCGCCAGGTGGCGTAGTACTCGTCGCGGCTGATGCGGCCGTCGCCGTCGCGGTCCATCTGCTCCATCGCGGTCTTGGCGTCCTCGGCGGACATCCCCCACACCTTCCAGATGCGGTCGATCTCCTCGCCCTGGAGGACGCCGTCACCGTTGATGTCGGCGGTGTCGAACTCGGCGTCCAGCGCGTGGCGGAACGTCTTGTCGAGGAGGCCGAGGTCGGCGACGTGGCGGTGGAGTCCGTCGCGGAACTCCTTCCTGCTGACCCGTCCGTCGCCGTCGGTGTCCATGGCCGAGACGATGTTGTGGTGGACCTGCTGGTAGGCCTGGTGGAGTGCCTTGGCCTGCGCGGAGCCCTCGGCATGACCGAAGCCGGAGGAGAACTTCTGGGCAGTCCTGGCCCAGTCCTCGGGCTCGATGTAGCCGTTGCCGTCGGTGTCCAGCAGGTCGAAGAAGCGGTTGAACTTACGGGTCCGCAGATCGGTCGCCGTCGTCATCAGTACCTCAGCAGGTGCGGGGTCTCGGGTCGTGATGGATCTTTCCGGGTCGCCTGCTGACACGGCCAGCTGATCCGGCGTTGATCACGCGAACGGCCGATTCATCTCATGAAAACCCATCCTGACGTGGGCTGAACTGGGACCGCGGTCACCAGGCTGCCTGCCGGGGGTCATCCCTGGAGGCGGGCGAGGAGGAGCATGTACCGGCCGCTGGGGTCCGGCAGGCGGCGTACCGTCTCGAAGCCTTGCGCCGCCAGCTCGTCGTCGAGCTGTCCTGTGGTGAAACGTGCCGCGACGGCCGCGCGCAGGACCCCGCCACGGGGGAAGGCCACGCGGTGCGCGGTGGGGTGGCCGGGGATCAGGACGGTCTGGTCGGTGAGGGCGCGCAGACCGATTTCCACACGCTGCGCGGGGGCCTCCCAGGCGACGTGGTGGGCGTAGGCGTCGAGGTCGAAGTCCGTGCCGAGGTCCCGGTTGAGGATGCGCAGGCAGTGGAGGTAGAACGCCTCCATGAGGCCGGCTGCGTCCTGGTAGGCGGACACCATCGCCTGCGTGTCGTGCAGCAGAGGCACCCCTAGCAGCAGGCTGTCTCCCGGGCGCGTGCTGGCCGCCAGGAGCTCCAGCAGGGCGCGACGCTCGTCGGGAAGGAGGTTGCCCAGGGTGCTGCCGAGGAACGTCACCAGCTGGGGGTGCCGGCCGGGCTCGCGCAGCGCGGGCGGCCAGGGACGGGTGAAGTCGGCGGCCACGGGGCGCACCCTGGTCGTGGGGGAGGCACGCCGGAGCCGGTCTGCCAGACGGCTCAGCGCGCTGGTGCTGACGTCCACCGGCAGGTAGGTGGTGGGGGCCGGCATGTGCCGCAGGAGCGGCAGCGCCTTCTCCCCGGTGCCGGATCCGAGTTCGATCAGGGTCCGCGCCCCGCTGGCGGTCATCACCTCATGCGCGTGTACATGAAGCAGCTGCATCTCCAGCCGGTTGAGGTAGTACTCGGGCTGCTCTCGGATCAGGTCGTAGAGCGCGGTGTTGTGCTCGTCCCACAGCAGCCGGTAGGGCAGGCTCGGCGGTACGCCGCGCAGGCCCGTCGCCAGCTCGGCGCGGTCCTTCAGCAGGGCGTCCTGCTGGACCGCGGATGCGGACACCCACCCATCGACCTCACGGACTGTAGTTTTATGAACTCGTGCAGTAACTATAGGGTTTGGTTGTGCAGACAGAGGAGTACGGAAGCCGCCTGTACGGCTTCGACCAGCCGCTCGAACGCGAACGCATCGGCCTGATCGGTGAGGTCTTCGACAGCTACACCCGCCGCCGCATCACCGACCTCGGACCCCTGACCGGCCAGCGCTGCCTGGACGTCGGTGCGGGCCCGGGCACCGTCGCCGCCTGGCTAGCCGACCGGGCCGGCCCCGACGGCGAGGTCATCGCCCTCGACCGCGACACGAGCCTCCTGCGCGAAGCCGGCCACCCCGGAGTGCAGATCTGGCGGGCCGACGTCCACACGGCCACCGACGACGAGCTGCCCAAGCCCGGCTTCGACCTCATCCACGCCCGCCTGACCCTCTGCCACCTCCCCCAACGCGATCAAGTCCTCCCCCGCCTCGTCTCCTGGCTCGCCCCCGGCGGCCACCTCATCGTCAGCGACGTCATCAACACCATGGCCGCAGCCTCACCCCACCCCGCCGTACGCGCCCTCACCCAGGCCTACGACCACGCGCTGGTCACCACCCTGGCCAGCGACCTCAACTACGCCCGCGCCTACCCCACCCCCCTCATCACCGCGGGACTGACCGACGTCGGCCTGGCAGCCGACGTCCCCCTCGTACGTGCCGACAGCCACACCGCCCGCTTCTGGGAACTCACCTTCACCGCCATGCGCACCGAGATCCTGGCCACCGGCCTCATCGACGCCAACGGCTTCAACGCAGCCATCGGCCACCTCACCGCTCCTGGAACCCACGAACTCGGCTACACCCTCGTCTCCGCCTGGGGCCGCGCCGCCTGAGCCGACCGAAAACGACCGTACCGAGGGTGCCCGGCATGCAACTCTGTGCATGGTCTTGTTGATCGTCCTTTGGGCCCGGAAGTCCGGCTCACTGACTCGTGAACGACGACGGGACTCTGCGCCTCATCCACGAGGTCGACTCCTCCCGGCGGGAAGTGGTCCTGGAGGACAGGGGCGGCGCTCGCTCATGGTCGGCTCCCTCCCGAGGGTGCCCTCAAGTACCGCGGGAGCCGGCCGGCCGCGGCGGCGTTCAGCGGAACAGCCCACCTCGTCTGCCGAGGCGAGGACCGCAAGAAGTCCGGCATGGGTTCCAGGCCGCCGCCCGCGGAATCATCCGGCGGGTGCGCCCGCCGCGACCGGGGCAGACGAAGGGGTGAGGGGGCACACCTGCTGGGGCGGTGAGAGTCATGGCCAGACCGGTATGGGCCGGGGTGATGTCCTTCGGGCTGGTGACCATACCCGTGGGCCTTTACACGGCCACCGACAGCCACACGATCCACTTCCATCAGCTCCAGCGCGGCACCTCCGACCGGATCCGCAACAAACGGATCAACGAGCGCACCGGTGACGAGGTCGAGCTGAAGGACATCGTGAAGGGCTACGACACCGGCGAGGAGTACGTGCTGGTCGAGCCGAAGGAACTGGACGAGTTCAGGAACCTCATGCCCGTGGAAGTGGCCCAGGCAGTGGCGGCCCGGCCAACGCATGGGCCGAGGACAATCCGAAGTTCGAGGTCGTGTGGCACGGCGGTGAGCCGCTGGCCACCGGCCGCGAGCACTTGGCCGCGCTCATGGAGCCCTTCGCCCAGGGCGTGAAGCACTCCGTGCAGGCGAACGCTGCTCTCGTAGATGACGCGTGGTGCGAGTTCCTGTTGGAACACGATGTGCACGTGGGCGTCAGCATCGACGGTCCCGAGGACATGAACAACCACCGGGTCCCCCTTGGCGGGCACCCCGGCTTTGGCGTCACCCTGCGCGGGATCGAGCGGCTCCGCCGCCACGCCATCCCGTTCTCCGCCATCGGCGCCCGGGCCGCCGACCCCGCGAAGGCGACTGACTTCTGGGCGGCCCTGGCCGCCTCCTGGCGGGCGAACCCGGTCGTGCGGCTCCGCGAAGTACAGAAGGTTCTCGACTTCGCCGGTGCGGTCCTGCGCACTCGCGGAACCACGCCTCTACCCGCTTCTTCCCGGTGGGACCCACTCCCCACCGTCGCCTTCGACGGCGGCGTGTCATGCTCTCCCCGGAGCTGGCCGGCTTCACCGACCCCCGGTTCGGCGACTTCACCACCGGCAACGTGCTCAGTGACGGACTGGACGTCCTGGTCGCCGAGGCCGAGCAGCGCACCCCCTGGATCCCCGAGTTCTGGCAGGGCATCGACGCCTGCCGCACCACCTGCCCGGCGTTCGCGTTCTGCGGGGGCGCCCACGCCGCAAACCGGTACTTCGAGCACGCCGGCCGGCTCGACGGCACCAGGACCCGGTACTGCACCACCTCCAAGATCGCCTTACTCGAAGGAGTGACACGCCATGTCCGCAATCACCACCCCTGACGCCGCCGCTCTCGTGATGGACTGGGCGGAGGGCTTCACGTCCCTCCTGGAGGCTGCCGGTTCCCAGTGCATCGCGCGCCGGCGAAACGCCTGGAGCAACGTCGACGTCGCGAACCACACGGCCGCCACCACATTCGACAACCGCCCGACCTGGGACAACACCGGTGCCACGTTCGACAACCGTCCCACCTGGGACAACTGGAAGAACAAGTAGCCCCGCCCAGACACGAACGGGGCGGCCCCGCCGGCAAGCTGGGCCGCCGCGGCACCCGATGAAGGAGCACCACATGCCCACTTGCACCTTCGGGCACGCCACCATCACCCTGCCCGAGCTGGACGACCCCGGCCTCTACCTTTCCCGCCCGAGAGCAAGCTGACCCGCGTCCTGATCCGCGACTGCAAGCTGATGGGCGCCGCTCTGGACAGCCTGGTACTCGACGACGTCCTCTTCGAGAACTGCAAGTTCGACTACGCCACCTTCGAGAAGGTCCGCGTTACCGGCCCGGTCGCCTTCACCGGCTGCGGCTTCACCGAGGCCGCGTTCACCGAGTGCGACCTGACCGACGCCGTGTTCTCCCAGTGCACGCTGCGCCTCACCGAATTCGGCCCCGGCCGGTACCGAGGCGCCGACCTTCGGGGCAACGTCCTCTCACGAATCCGCGGCGTCGCCAACCTCTCGAAGATCCTCATCACGCCCGCGCAGCAGGCCGACCTCGCCGAGGCCCTCGTGGCTGACCTCGGCATCACTCTGGAAGACGACTGACCCAGGAGGACCGCGTGCCACTGCGCCTCGCATTCGACGATCTGGACGCCCTGCGCGAGCGCTGCGACACGGCGACCGTCCGCACTGCCAAGGACGAACCGGAGTACGAGGCGGGGGCCGTCATCCCCGCCGGTCCGTGGCAGGGCTCACGGACGCGGAAGCACTGACCGCGCCACAGTGGGCGCCCCACAGCACGTTCGCCGAGATCGTGCGCCCACCGATGCCGGAGGAGGACGACCTGGAGCGCCTCGCGGACCACCTGGGCGATCCCGAGGCGCAGTACCTCGGGCAGGCCCTCGCCAAGCCCGGCATGACGACCACCACGCAGAACCACGCGGCCGGGCTCCTGCTCGGCCTACACCTCGACAACTGGGACAAGCTCATCCACGGCGCCAAGGCCCACGGCCGGCGAAGGCTCGCCCTCAACCTCGGCCCCGGCACCCGGTACATCATCCTTGGCGCTCTCGATGCCCAGGCCGTCTGTCGGACCGTCCACCCGACCGACTACGCCCTCCGCTACCCCCACACCACCGACTACCGCGCACACGTCGCCGCCGGGCACCCGATCCGGGTCTACCGCTTCCGCCTCGCCCCAGGAGAGGGCTATACCGCACCCACGGAGTACCTGCTGCACGACGGTTCCACCGATGGGCAGGCCGAGCCGTCCGCCATGGCCTTCTGGCTCGGCCACTGGCCCTGCGGTGTCCTGACCACGCTCAAATGACCCGTCACGATGCGCCTCACGGTCACCGAGACTCCCATGACCATCCGCGCCCCACCGGGTTCCGCAACCGCTCCCGCGGGCAGCACTCCTGCTTCGGGGTTCCACTGGTGCACCAGATCCACGCCGGCGGTCTGTTCCTGCCGAGTCGGTGTCCGGGGTGTCGGGGTTCCGGAGTGCTTGGAGGTCGCGGACGGGCGTCCTTTTCGGGATGCGGACAGTGGTTGAGGGCGGAGGCCAGGGGGAGGGTCACCTTCGTCTTGTAGAGGTCGGCGATGTCGCAGACGAAGGCGTGCCGCTTGCCTACGTGGACGAAGCAGGGCGTATTGAATGCTTTCCGGATTGAGCACTCGCATAGACGGGAAGGCAGCCGGGGACACCTGGCCGACACGCCGCTGGTGGCACGATCACTTCGTCAGGGGGCGACGCAGTGCCGGAATCCTACAAGCCCGAAAAGCCTGAAAAGCCTGACCAAGCCTCTTCGTTCTTCGACCTGCTGCGCAACGCCTCCGCCGTCAACAAGGGCATCGAGATCATCCCGGACGTGCTGCGGATCGGCCTCGACGTATGGAAGACCAAACGCGACGGCACGTTCTTCGAGCAGAACGCGTACATGGCCGCGCTGCAGGAACAGGCGGCCCGCGCGGCACACCACCGGGACCTCGAAAGCGACTGGCACCGCGCCCGGATCACGGTGCGCCTCCAGGCCGAAACCGCCCGCCAGGCACAGCACCGGGCGCACAACCCCTTCAACCTTCCGCCCGAGGACATCCACGACTACCTCTACCGCGAAACCGGCGGCGGCCGCGCCCCCGCCCTGCTCATCGCCCCGTTCTTCCAGGACGACCTCGGGCGCGACGACAACGACAAGGGCCCGTCCCGTTTCCTGCTGGCCCTGCGCCGCACCTGGGACCGTATGCCGTGGCAGGACGACCTCGTGCCGGTCGCCGGAGTGATCGGCCGGCCGCTGCGCAACCTCGACCTCGACGTGCGGATCATCAGGGAGGCCCTGCACGACCTGCCCGTCGTGCTGGCGTACGGGGAGGTCCAGGCCGGCCGCCGGGTGCTGCTGGAGCTGTGCGCCTGGAACATCCTGGGCCCGGCCGCCGGCGGCTCCGCGATCCGGCTCAGCGTGCCCGGACTCACGCTGCCCCACCCCGAGGACGGCAACGACCGGGTGCCCACGGAAGCGGCGCTGGCCTTCGAGGACGAACTCGGCGCGTTCTGCGGGGTGCTGATCGGCGTGCTGTGCGACTGGTTCCACCTGACCCACCGCGGTCGCACACCGCGGCTCCACCGTCTGCTGCCTGAGCGGATGGAGACGGCACGGCGGGTCGTTGCGAGCGCCGCCGCCCCGCTGTTCGCGCTGGCCGTCGACTACGACCTGATGGACCCCGTCACCGCGTACGTCGGCCAGGCGGAACTGTACGCGGAAACCGGCCAGACCGAGCGCGCCCGGGACATCGGCGACAGGGCCATCACCGTGCTGCGCGCCGAACCCGCCCTCGCCTACGCCCACCCGGAGCTGCTGGTCCGCCTCGGCCGCGTCTTCGAGGCGATCGGTGACGCCGGGACGGGACGGAAGTTGTGGGCCTGGTACGTCGAGATGGTCTGGCGATGACACACGACCGAGGGGGACGGACATGAGCCGCGAGTATCCAGTGGTGGCGGCCATCGACTTCGGCACGCACGGCAGCGGATTCGCGTGGACGGTGGTCAGCTCGGACGACCGGGAGGCGAGCCAGCGGCGGATCCTCTTCCAGGACCTCTGGCCGGGCAGTGAGGGCCTGGTCTACCCCAAGAACCTGTCGGCCCTGCTGCTCGGCCAGGACGGGAAGACGCTCGCATGGGGATTCGACGCACGCCGGGAGTGGCGCGAGCTGGGCATCAACGGCGAGCGGGACGGACACGAGTACATCAGCGCTTTCAAGATGGCGCTGACCCCGGAACGCTACGGTGGTGCGGTCGTCCCCGGCCTGGGCACGGTGGACGCCGACTCACCACAGCGGGCATTGCCGCTGATCGTCGCCTACCTGCGGGAGATCCACCGGCTCGCGCTGGACGACATCATGAAGAGCGGCTACCAGCCCGAACACGTGCGCTGGTGCCTGACCGTTCCTGCCATCTGGGACGACGATCAAAAGGACTTCATGCGGAAGGCCGCCGCAAAGGCGGGCCTGCCGAAGGACACCGACCAGCTGCTGCTCGCCATCGAACCCGAGGCGGCGGCCCTGCACTGTCAGGTCCACCTGGCAGGGGTCGTCGGTGCCGAGCGCAAACGGCTCGGTGTGACGGCCGGAAACCGCTTCATCGTGGTGGACTGCGGTGGCGGAACGGTCGACATCACCGCGCACCGGGCCGATGCGGGGCCCGACGGCACCGTTCGTCTCCGCGAGATCACCCGTCCCCTCGGCGGCCGTCTGGGCTCGGAGTACATCAACCGGTCCTTCGTCACGGACGTGCTCACGGAGAGGCTGGGGGCACCCACCATCGCGCTGGTCCGGGAACGGGCCGAGCACCTGCTCTTCGACCTCGTCGACCAGTGGGAGGCGTGGAAGGTCGCGGCGCAGGTCGACATCGACCCCGCGTCGGGGGCACCACGGTTCAAACGCCGGGCGAACTTCCCTTTGCCGGCGGAGCTCTACGGCATGCTTGACGACGAGACCAAGCGCCGGCTTGCGGAGTATCCCGGCGGCGCCCCCCACCGGATCGTGGTCGACGCCGCCGAGGTGGCTCGGCTCTTCGACGAGGTCATCGACGAGATCCTCAGGCTGGTGGACGACCAACTGGAGCAGGTCCGGCTCGTCGGCGGGCCTGCACCCGGCGCTGAGCAACTGCTCCTCGTCGGTGGCATGGCGCGGTCCGACTACCTGCGGCACCGGCTCGCCCTGCACCTGAGCGACCGTGCCGAGGTGATCTCGCCGTTCGACGCCGCGGTGGCGGTGCTCTTCGGCGCCGTCCACTTCGCCTACGACCCGTCCGTCATCCGCGCCCGCAGGGCCCGGTACACCTACGGCTGCGAAACGTACATGCCCTTCGAGGAGGGCGTCGACCCTGACGACAAGCGTGTCGGCACCGCCAAAGGGCTGCGGTGCAAGAACAGGTTCAGCGTCTTCGTCACGCGAAACGAAGAGGTGGAGGTGGATCGCGTCGTGGACCACACCTTCTTCCCCGTGGAACCCGATCAGTCGTCCATCACGTTCGCGCTGTACCGCACGCGGGACGAGGCACCCCGGTACGTGGACGATCCGCACTGCAAGCGGATCGGGGAGGTCGAGATCGATATCACCCGGTCCCTGCGCCTGCCCTTCGAGGAACGGTCCGTCCTGCTGCGCATGCACTTCGGGGACACCCACGTGAAGGCCGAGGCGGTCGATCCCGCCACCCAGCGCACGATTGCCACGACCGTGCGGTTCGACAGCGCCTACTGACCGGGAGCGGAGCGGATGAACGGCCACGCCGACGACGAGGACGCCATGAAGCTGACCGAGCTGATCAACCGGTTCCTCAACCGCAGGAAGGCTTTCGAGCAGGCCCAGAACGATCTGCTGACCGCCCTCGTGGACGAGGTCACCGCTCTGCGCGGGCGTGTCGCCCACCTGGAGAAGCGGGAGCGCGTGCATGAGGACGTCCTGAACTTCCTGCGCGGGCGGCACGTCGACAACCGGACGGACGTCTCGGACCAGGCGTTCCTCGCCCATGAGGACGTTGCCAGGTCCTTCAGCCGGCTGGTCGAGCAAGACCTGGTGTCGGTCGCCGGTGACGTCGTGCGGCGTCGCGGCGAGGAGGAAGGCGTGTTCCTGCCCGCCGATGAAGTGGTCCGTGCCGAAGCGCAGATCGTGGGCCACCTCACCAGGGCCCTGTTCAACGGAGACGGGTCGGACTGGCTCCTCCGCCACGGCGTCTTCCTCCCGGCCGGCGAATGGGAGGCGCTGCGCTCCGAGGCCGAAGACATCATGGCGACGGCCGAGGCGACGTCACACGCGCACGCGTGGCAATTCACATGCACCGTCGGGGAACCGCTCGATCCGGGACAGCAAGTGGTCTGGCAACCCTGCAGCCCTCACGACCCCGTCGCGTTCGTCGTGGCCCCAGCCTACGTCGTCACCGAAGGGGACACGCTACGCCGCCACACCAAGCAGCGCGTCTTCACCGCCCCCCAAACCCCCGCCGCACCGGATCGCGCCGCGGGGAAGGCCGCTCATCCCACGAGCAGCGCCGCCTCCGCGCGGCCCCAGGCCAGCGCCACGCCCGCGCCACCGTGCCCGTAGTGATGCACCTGTACGCCGCCGCCCGGCAGCGGCTCCACCTCCAGCGCTCCTCTGCCCGCGGAACTGCGGAGGAATCGGTCGGTGACCGTGGTCCGGCTTGCTTCCGCCCAGCTCCACCAGGGCGAGGTTGACCGGGCGTGCGCCACGACCGGAGACGCCTTCGCACTCATGGCGGGTGCTCCCCTCCGGGGGCGGCTGCGCACGATGGTCGGAGACTTCCACCGGGCCTTGTTCACCGTTGCCGCCTCCGCCCAGGTGGCCCGAGAGTGGGCAGACCGATACCGCACCGAATGGAGCACCGCGTGACCATCGAGATAAGGCGCTACACCCACGACCACCTCGGCGACATCCGGCAAACCCTCTTCGACGTGCATGAAGACGCGTACGCCGATCGCCGGCACGAGGAGTTCGTACAGCGCTTTCCGTGGTTCGTCGACCACTGGGGCGGCAACGAGGGATTCTCCTGCGTGATCGCATGGGAGGGAGACGTGCCGGTCGGGTTCTCCTACGGCGCCCCGGCCTCGCCTGGCCGTGAGTGGTGGCAAGGGCACCTCGACACAGCGCCCGAGGAGACGGCGACGTTCCATGTCTCCGAGCTGATGGTCCGCGTGAAGTGGCGGAAGACCGGGCTCGGGCCCCGCCTGCACGACGCACTGCTCGGTGGGCGCCGCGAGGCATGGGCGGTCCTCACGGTCGACACCAAGCGGCCCCGCCTCCAGGCGATGTACGAGGGCTGGAGGTACCGGAAGATCGGCGAGAACCAGCCCTTCGCCGACTCCCCCGTCTACGCGGTCATGCTGAGGGATCTGCGCTCCTAGGCAACCATCGGCGTGGTGGTTCATGACCAGAACGTGGAAGTGGCACGGCGCGAGCGGCTGATCGCCAAGGGTGGCTGCCGCCTGGATCTGGACCACTACCTCGAGGCCCTGATCCGCAAGCCAGGTGCTTGAAGAGCCAGCCGCTCTGCCTGATCGGCGACTCCGGGACGGGCAAGTCGCACATGCTGATCGCGCTGGGAACCGAGGCTGCGATGGCCGGCTACCGGGTCAAGTACGTGCTGGCGACGAAGCTGGTCAACGAGCTCGTCGAAGCAGCCGACGAGAAGCAGCTGACCAAGACGATCGCCCGCTATGGCCGCGTCGACCTCCTCTGCATCGACGAACTCGGCTACATGGAACTCGACCGCCGCGGCGCCGAACTCCTCTTCCAGGTCCTGACCGAGCGCGAGGAGAAGAACAGCGTTGCCATCGCCTCCAACGAGTCCTTCGGCGGCTGGACCAAGACGTTCACCGACCCCCGGCTCTGCGCGGCCATCGTTGACCGCCTCACCTTCAACGGCACCATCATCGAGACCGGAACCGACTCCTACCGGCTCGCGAGCACCCGCGCTCGCGCCGAGGAGTCGGCCAAGGCCGGCTGATCTCTGCCGCTACCTGCCTCGACGGCTCGCTGCCCTCCGGGCAACGGGCCGTCCCCATGGACTGTGCCTGGCGAAAAACGACAAGCTCAGCTGAACAACAAGGTCAGGGGCCGACGTACTCGAAGACCCCGCCGTGCGGGTGCCGCAGCACCGCACGGCGGCCGTTCGGAGTGGGCTGAATGGACATCACGATCTCGGCTCCGCCTCCCCCAGCCTCCTCGACCGCGGCGTCCAGGTCGGCGACAACGAGAGTCGCCGCCACACCCGCTACCCGCTGCACCGCCTCGTCAGGCCCAGCGAACAGGAGGAAGGGACCGACGCTTGCCAGCGTGGCCCCGGCAAAGGAGAACCGCGATGCGGCGCTTCCGGTCAACTTCTCGTAGAAGGGCACAGCCGCATCCAGATCCTCGACACGCTGTCGCACGACCACTGAATCGATAGCCATGCTCGACATCATCACATCTTCATACGTGCCTGCGAAGGTCGTCCTGCTGTCCCGCAGACCGCGAAGTGGCCAGTCACGTTCGAGATGCCGTTCGACGCCAGACGTTGAACGACGAGCCGACGCTATCTCTCGTGAACATTCCGAGGCCCAGTGATCACCAACTGCTGCCCAAACCCGCAGACAAACGTTGCTGGTGAACGTGAACAAAGCCACTGGTACCGCATCCGGGCGTCTACAAGTGGCGGTTGGCCCAGGCGATGCCTTTCGGCGTCCGTCGTCCTGAGCCAGGCCTGGAGTGAGGAAGGCGCCGCGGGCTGTGGTGACGCCGTGTGCTGTCTCGGCTCTTGCCGCGCTGCGTGGCGTGCGGCGGTGCGCTCGGCGGTCTCGTGGGCATGCCGTGCGGGAGCTGTGGTGAGCATGGCCAGGCGGAGGGCTGTCTCCTCCCGGATTTCGCCCGCGGTCGCTCGGTAGCGGGCGGCCGCCGTCCTTTGGGCAGTGGCTGTGTGCCTCAGCTGCTGGACGTCGTCGGCAATGCTGGAGTCGAGGCGGGCGGCGACTACGGGGACGCGTTGCTGCATCGACTGCAGGGTGGCTGCCATTGCCTGTGTGTCGTGGAGCGGGGTCGCGGGCCACTCCGGGGCGAGTAGTGCGGTGTGGGGGTAGTCGGCGAGGGCCTGCCAGGCCTCGTGTAGTGCCTGCGTCGACGCGTGGGAGGCGCGGTGGGCTTCGGTGGTGGCGGCCGTGTGCTGCTGCTCGTAGCGGGCGGTGAGGGCCAGGGTTTCCTTGCGGCTGGTGCCGGCGAGGCGGAGAGCGATCCGGCTCTTCTGCGCGGTCTGGCGGATTCGGTCCAGGACCTGGCGCAGCGATTCGGCGTGGCGTTGCGCTGCCGTGTGGCGCTGTGACTCTTCCTGCGCTCGTCGTTGCCAGGCGGCTGACTTGGCGAGGACGGAACGGGCCTCGGCGGCGAGGGCGCTGCCTGGGGTGGTGGGTGCGTTGAGGCGGTTCTGCTGGGCTTGTGCACGCTGTTCGTGGTCGGTGGCCAGGTTCTCGGCGCGTTGGGCTGCGGCGTCTTCCTGGGCTGCTCGGGCTGGGAGGAGGTGTGTGGGCAGGTGGCCGTGGGGGTGTTGGTGCCACGGGGTGTAGCTGGGGCCGGGCCTGTGCGGGGTGCGGGGAGCCGGTCGAGCTCGTCGGTGACCATGGTGTCGTCGGTGCCGACAGGCGCTCGTGCTCGCGGTAGAGCCGCCAGTTGTGCTCCACCAGCGACAGGTTGTTCGAGGACAGCGGCCCCGCCCGCCCGGCCCTGTAGACCGCCAGCGGTTCCCGCAGCCCCCGGGCAGCATGCCCGTCCCTCATGATCGCCAGCCACAGCGCGTAGTCCTGCCGCTTCGGCATGTCCGGCATCAGCCTCGTACCCAGCACCGCCCGGTCGTACATGGCGGTCAGCGCCCCGATGTGGTCCCGCACCAGCATGTCCCGGTACGTCACATGCTCCCTGGCCGCGACCACCCGACCGTTCGGCGTGAAGTCGCAAGCCCCTCCCGTGAAGTCCCCGGCGACCTTGTAGTAGGAGGTGAAGGTCAGTGGAGCATCGCCCTCCGAGACGAATGCGAGCTGTCGCTCCAGCTTTGCCGGGAGCCACGTGTCGTCACTGTCCAGGAACGCCACGTACTCCCCTCGCGCCCGCGCCATTGCGAGATTGCGGGCCCTGGCCGCGCCGTCCTGCTCGGGCGCCGCCTGCGGGAACACCCGCTCGTCCTGGTGGGCCAGGTCCCTCAGAAGGTCATGGACTCGTCGGTGGACGCGTCATCGGTGATCAGCAGCTCCACATCGACGTGAGTCTGCCCGAGCACGGAGCGCACCGACGCGCCGAGACAGGTGTCGCGCAGCTCCATCGCCCTTGGCCCGATGACCATCAACAACACCCGGGGCGGGCGGGCCGTCATCGCGCTGGTGGCCGCTCTGCTGCTGGCCTTGGTCGTGCTGGCGCTATACGGGGGCACACGGCTGATCATGGTCGACGACTCCCCTGAGTCGTCACAGGACGGCAGCGCCCGCCAGACCGTGCGAGCCCTGAACGTCAGCGAGGTCAAGCAGGTCGTACCGGGACCTGACGAGCATGCCCTTCGGCTGGGAGAGATCCCACTCCCCCGAGGCCGGCGAGGACAACGGATGCTCAGGGGCTCAGGCGCGCTTCAACACGAACAACTGGAACGACGGCAGCACGAAAACGGTCTGGGCCGAATTCACGGTGCGGTCCTGCCCCAGCGCGGCGCTGGCCGCGAAGAGTTTCGAGGAAACCCGGTCGGGCATCGCCAACAACAACAAGGCGAGGGAGATCTCCCTCCCGCAGCTCGGCGATCAGCGCACAGCGATCACCCACTACAACATCGACCTTGACGAGACGACAGCCGTCGCCCTGCTCCGCGTCGGCACCGTCCTCGTCGAGATGGAATACCAGCCGGTGCCCGACGACTCGGCCTGGTCGAGGGAGTTCGAGCAGCTGGCCTCGATGGTCGCCACACGCGCCCAACAGGTCCAGAGCGCCTGACCCACAGGCTCGTCCATCCCTGGGGCCGCAAGCTCTGGGACACGGTTTCGGTCTGGGTGCTCTGCTCTTCGGTCTGGCCGTCCTTGCCGGGGTCGTTGTCCTCGTAGTCGGCACGTCCGGGCGCTGCACGAGCCCGGCGAGCGGGCGCAGGGCCGCTAGGTACTCTCCTGGACCACGGCTACGCCATGGGAACCTGCGGCTGCCGGCTGAGTCCGGTCGCCGTGCAAGGCGGCGTCCCATGACCATCGTCATGGACCACATGACCATCGCTTCATGCGTGACGGGCAGGCGTTCGTAGTCGCGGACCAGGCGGCGGCGGTGCATCAGCCAGGCCAGTGTGCGCTCGACAACCCGGCGGCGGGGCAGGACGACGAATCCCTTCTGGGTGTCGCTTCGTCTGACGATCGTGAGCGCGAGACGGAGAGAGTCCCTGGCCCAGTCGACAAGCCGGCCGGCGTAACCCGCATCAGCCCACGTGAGGGTGATCTTGCAGTGAAGTTCACGGAGCCGGTTCAGCACCGGGACGGCTCCGTCGCGGTCCTGGACGGACGCCGGGGTCACGTGGACGGTCAGGAGCAGGCCCGAGCAGTCCACCGCCAGGTGGCGCTTGCGGCCGCCGACCTTCTTTCCCTGGTCCCAGCCCCGTGATCCGGCTGCGACGGTGTCGGCGGCCCGCAGGGTCTGCGAGTCGATCACCGCGGCTGTTGGTTCTGCCGCGCGTCCTTCCATTTCGCGCACCCTGGTGCGGAGCCGGTGGTGGAACTCGGCGATCAAGCCCTGTCGGCGCCAGCGGCGGAAGAACGCATAGACACGGTCCCAGGCAGGGAAATCGGCCGGGACCGCCCGCCACTTGATCCCGTTGTCCAGCAGGTAGCGGACCGCGTCGAGCATGACGCGGTGGCAGTAGCCCTCCGACTGCCCTCCTCGGCCTTCCAGCCAGGCAGGAACTGGCAGCAGCGGACGGACGGCCGCCCGTTCCGCGGCCGTCATGTCCGAGGGATAGCGCCGCACCCGGCCACCGTGATCAGCGGCGTTTCCATACAGGTGCGTGATGCAGTCACACGATGGGGCAGCCGCGTTGGACGCGGCGAGTTCGGACACGCAAAGCTGTGGCAACAGGGTCTCCTGGAACCGCCCGGATGGGGTCGCACCCCCGAGCTACCAAGAGGCCCTGCCTTCATGCTCGGACCATCAGAACATCACCCGGCCCAGAACCCTGTTCGAACCCAAACGACCCCACGATCGATAGAACAACGGGTTCTAAGGCACCGGCCAGGTCAGACATGTCACACTCGGCATACGGGGCCCTGAGGTGTTCGACATGCCTGTCAGTTCGATGCTGGCGCCCGCGCCGCCAGTACCCGCGCCGTCCGGCGATCGGCGATCGGCGATGTCGTCCACAGCACCGCACCGGACACGACCATATGGATCAGGATCGGGGCAGGCACGGGCCGCGCGGCAGGCACCTCGACCGCGGCCGCGGAACCGGCCGCGGCCGCCGGTACGGCGCCCTGCCCGGACAGGAGAGAGGGAACAGCCCGGTCGGTGCCGAGGCCTTGGCGAGCGCGGCCGCAAGGAACCCCGCGACGTCGACACCGCGCCGGTCGAGGAGCCAAGCAGGACCGTCTGCCCACCATCCGGGGCCAGTCATCCTCAGCCATCAGGTCGGCCGAAACCCGGTCGCGAAGTCGCGGGCGCAGCGCGTCGGCGGCCCAGCCCAGTTGCGAACTTCTCCTCGGCGGCAGCGAATTGCTCCTCCTTGTCCTGGCGCAGTCGTTGGGCGGCGCGGCGTACGCCGTCGGATATCGCAAGGTCGGCGCCGCTTGAGGACGGCTGACCGCTGCGAAGTCATGGCTCCCATGACTTCGCGGACACTCCTTAGCCGGCGCCGCCTGCCGTCTTCTTTGCAGGCGCCTTCTTCTTATTCGGCTCGGCTGCCGTTGGCGCGGACTTCCTTGCCGTTGCCTTCTTTGCCCCGCTCTTCTCGATCGTAGACGCCGTCTTCTTCGCCGCTGCCTTCTTCGCCGCCGTCTTCTTCGCGGAGTTCTCTACAAGATCTGGTGGCGACGCCACGGATCCTTTCGGAGTTTTACGAACGGCGACCTCTCCGGCCTTGGGCAGCTTCTTCACGCCACTGACCAGATCCTTGAAGCCCTGCCCTGGCCTGAAACGGGGTGCTGATGTCTTTTTGACCCGGAGACGTTCACCGGTTTGAGGATTGCGCCCGTACCGAGGCGAGCGCTCGACCTTCTCGAACGAGCCGAAACCAGTAATCGAAACCCGGTCCCCAGCCACGACAGCACGGATGATCGCGTCCAGAACCGCATCGACCGCATCGACCGCGCTCTGACGGCTGCCGAGCTTGAGCGCGACGGCCTCGACTAGCGCCGCCTTGTTGACTCCCTTGCGAGGGTTTCCGGGGTCCGGTTCCTTGAGCGCACGGTTGGCCCCCTTCCGAGGGCTCCCCGTTTTCGGCGCCGCTTGCATGAGGTTCGAACCCTCGCGCGGCCTGCCAGGCTCAGGTTCAGAGAGATGTACGCCCGTGAGAGGGCGTGCCGGCTCCGGGGCCTGCTTTCCCGGATTCGCTTCAGGGGGCAGGTTCACTCTGCTCGCCTTTCCGGCACATCACCTTGAGAGCAGGGACACGGTTACGACGTACACGGCTTCGAGGCCGAGCAGGACAACCGCCCACGCATACGCCTTGGCTCTCTTCCGGATCGCCAATTCATTTTCGGAAATGGCCTTCTGCATCCCGAGCGCCTGCGACCAATACAACTCACCGTTGGGGGCACTGTATTTACTTTCCATGATGTCCTGAGCGTCAGGACCGAATGTCCAGTCCCTCTTGGGCATCAGCACGAACATGCAAATTGCCACAATGAGCACGATGAAGATGATCAGGCCAATGGCATAGCCGGCTGGCAGGAGCTTGTCCTTCGTGCCCAAGCCGAAGTAGCCAGCGAAGGAACCGATCACCGTGGCGATCGTGACGAGCCCGGTCCCACGGTTCCTCAAATTTCCCAGGGTGCCGTCTTGCTGGTTTAGTGCGTGAACAGCAGCCTCATAGGCGAGCTTGTAGCGTTCAGAGCCATCCGCCGCAGCATCGGTTCCGGTGTCGCCGTTGCCTCCCATGAGTGCCCTCCATTCAGACGGAACCTCCAAGTGCCCAGGAGGGACGTTGTCTGCTGTACCCCTCTCCCCGGGCCCCCGACCACCAGACAAGCACTGACCACACTGATGCAGGAGTCAGGAGGGCCTACCCAGCTCCATATGTCGACCAATAGGCGCACAGCAAGGCCGGCGCGACCGGCTCGCTCCCAGCCAGCTCGCCACGCTCGGCGTCCGCTGGGGGTGAACCGATGGACAGAGCCTCAGGCCGCCGGTGGCCGACCTCCGAAGGCCGTGAACGGCCGGCTCGTCTTCAGCGGGTGCAGCGGCAACACCGCTCCACGGGCCGCCCGCGCGGAGGCCCGTACCGCCCTGACCACGGCCGGCCCCGCACCCGGATGGACCGAACTGGTCCGCCTCGGTACCGACGGCCACGACATGACCGTCAGCTGGCCCGGCCCGCTCCCCGAGCCCGTCATCGACGGCCCGCGCGCGCTCTACGAGAACGTCCGCCCCGGCATCGACCTCGTGATGACCGCTCAGGACGGCGGCTACGGCCACCTCCTGGTGGTCAAGGACAAGAAGGCCGCTGCCGACCCGCTGCTGAAAAAGATCAACTACCGTCTGGCCTCCCCGAATCTCTCCTTCCAGCTCGACGCCGCCTCCGGCGCGCTCAGCGCCCGCGACGCCGACGGCCAGGAGATAGCCGGCGCGCCCTCCCCTCTCATGTGGGACTCCTCCGGAAAGGTCGCCACCACCGACGGCCTACCCGCCTGGCGGCCGAGCGCGGCGGCTGCACGTCATGCCACGCTGAGGCTGCCCGGCCTGGCCGGCGCCGAGGGCGCCCGCCTGGCCGTCACCGAGGCCGAACTCGCCGATGGGACGCTTGCCCTGAAGCCCGACCGCGGGCTCCTCGAGTCCCCGGACACGGTGTACCCGGTCTTCGTCGACCCGTCTTTCAAGGGGCGCAAATACAGCTGGAGCCTGCTCTATAAGACCGAGGGGAACTCAAGCTTCTACAACGGGCAGAACTTCAACGCGGGCGGCACCAACGAGGCGCGGGTGGGATACGAATCCACCAGCGGCGGCACCACGGAACCCCCGACGCCACGGGGGACGGAATCCCGGACTTCTGGGCCGTACGCCCGGACGGAACCCAGCGCTTCTACCAGGGCGGGACAGCCAAGCACGGGCCGAGCACCACCTCCAACGACGCCGGATGGAGCACCTTCAAAGCCAACGGCCGAGTAGGCCCCCGTCGGGCCGGCAGGGATCCCGCCACCGCCGGCCCGACAGGGGTGTCGAGGGCCCGGACAGGAGCGGCCCCGGAGCCGGACGCACCGTCCCCCGGTCCCCGCCCTCAGCGAGCCCCCCGTTGCCCTGTGCCCGCCGCGCGCTACGGGGAGCGCCGCTGAGTTCAGGCCGCGACGAGGACGGTCGCTGCATGGCGGACCACAACCTTGTCGTACCTTGTGCCCGCGACCCAGTGCCGCTTGCGGCATTGCTGCCGCAGCCAATCGCGTGCCGCCCCCGGAGTTCTCAGGCTGGTGCAGCGTCCCGCCGCCGCATCCAGGGCGTTTCGTCAGGTCAGCACCCATCACGACGCACCGATAGCGCCCAGGGCCCACCATCACACGCCCAACTCACACTATGTACAGTCCGCTTACGGGGGGGGAGAAGGCAGGCGTTTCGGTCTGCACCTCCGCATGAGTGAAAGAGAGACATAAATGCGATCAATCAGGAAAACTTTGGGCGTGCTGGCGGCGGCGTTCGCCGCCGTGTGCGCCACGCAGGCGGCCGGGCCGGCCCAGGCTGCCGGCGAGTCGATGCCGGTGGCCGAGTACCGCGCATGGCACTGGAACGTCGCGGGCAGCACGTTCCACGGAGGGTCCACGCAGAACGGTATGGTCACCGCGGCCGTTGGTTCGATCAGGGCTCAGGACCCCGACTTCGTGTCGTTCAACGAGATATGCCGTACCCAGTACGACGAGATCCTCAGACGCCTGGCCGCGCCTTACGGTGACAGCGGGCCCTGGACCAGGGGGGCGGTGAGCTACGCGCGCTTCGCCACCAGCCGCCAGGCGAACACGGGCATCTGCCAGGGTGAGGCGTTCGGCAACGCCATCTTCAGCAGGCACGAGCTCGGCGTCTCGCAGACCTACGTGCTCCCTCCCGACTACACGCCCGAGGAAGCCCTGCAGGGCCCTGTGGAGGATCGGACGCTGCTGTGCGCTCCGCTGAAGGCCCGGCCCAAGATGAAGTTCTGCACCACGCACATCACTGGCTCGAACAGGCCCATGCCGACCGAGAGTTCGGCCAAGATCAACAAGCAGCAGCTGGACGCCGTCAGCGGGATACTCGACGGCTTCGCGCAGGCGGGTCAGTCCTACCTCCTGGCCGGCGACCTCAATGCCCAGCCGCACCCCGACTACGTCCGCCTGGACAAGCTCATGGAGGCCCATACCGAACTCGACAGCGCCGACGATGCGCACTGTCCGGGCTACGGTGAGTGGACCGCGGTCGGCACCACCGGGAAGGGCTGCGTCACCAACGGCACGAACCCGAAGATCGACTTCATACTGGCCCGGACCGGTCAGATGGACGGCACCTTCACCGCGGACGCCAAAGTGATCCCGGAGACCTGCGAGGTCAAGAACAAGGTGACCGGCGTGGTCGAGTCCCTCCGGCCCTGCTCGGACCACCGCGTGCTGATCGGCTCCGCTCACCTTCGTGTGAGCGACGCGACCGGCTGACCCCGGCGCACAAGGCCCTGGCCTGTGACGGGCGTAGCGCCCTGAACAGCAAGCCCGGCTGCCTGTCGAGCGAGCCGCTCGCCCCTGTCGTCGATCGAGTGGTGGCGGACCCCTCCCCCGGTGAAGGGCGGTCCGCGCCCGGGCGGGGCCGGCGGAGCTGCGGCTGTCCGGTGCGGCGTGGGTAGCTGCGCCGTCCAGCCGGTCGGCGAAGGCCCGGCGGATGAGAATCCGCCGGGCCCTTGCAGGGGGTGTTGCCAGGATGTGGCGGTACGCCGCTGTGTACGGCGTATCCGTGAGGGGCAGAACGCTCAGCTGATGGATTTGATCGCGGTGTGCCAGCTGGTGGCGCCGACTTCCTCGGCGGAGCCGTCGACCGGGTGGCCGGAGCCGTTCGTGGCGCCCTTGTAGAAGAGCAGCCGGCCCGTTCCGTCCGCTGTCGTGGTCCACATGTCCGCGATGCCGTTGCCGTCCGCGTCGGCCGCGCCGGCCATCAGCGGGCGGATGTCCGTCGTGTAGCCGTAGCCGTACTGGGTACGGGCGCCGAAGCCGCCGCCGGCTCGGCCGGGGTAGAGCCACACCTTGCCCTCGTCGGTCCCGCTGCGCTGCCGGGCCAGGAGGTCCGGCAGGCCGTCCCGGTCGGCGTCACCCGCGCCGCTGATGTCCATGACCCCCCAGCCGCCACTGCCGATCTCGGCGGGAGCCTCGACGGCGGGTCCGGTGCTGCGCTTGCCGTTGTACCGGTACAGCTTGCCGGAGTTGGAGACGACCGCATCGGGGACGCCGTCGAGGGTCAGGTCTCCGACTCCGGCGACCGTGGCGTTCCAGGGAAGCCCCGAAGCGATCCGCACCGGACTTCCGAGGAAGCCGGCGCCGACGTTGGGGTAGACGCGCAGCTCGCTGCCGACTCGGGCGAGCAGGTCTTCCCGGCCGTCACCGTTCCAGTCGCCCCGGTGCGCGACGGAAGCGCCTGTCCATCCGCCCGTTCCGATCTTCTGGGGCGGGGTGGCGATGCTGCCGTCCCCGCGGCCCGGGTAGAGACGCAGGGCTCCGTCGCTGTCGACGGCGACGAGGTCGGGATTGCCGTCCCCGGTCATGTCCCCTGGAACGAGGGCGCCCGGCACGGGGGCCTGACGCAGGGTGGCGATGACCGGCGCGTGGTCCGACCATCCGTCGGGCTCGGTGCCGGCCAGGTTGTGGGTGCGGTCCAGCGCCGTGTGGTCCACCTCGCAGGAGGAGCCGAGCCAGCGCGTACCCGCGTTCGGCTTGTTCGTGAAGAAGTGGTCGAGGGACCACGTACTCGGTGCCGAGGCGGTGGGCGCCCAGGTCTGTGCGGTGTGCTCGTCCGTCTCGCAGGCGTCCAGTGCTCCGGTCAGCCCGGCCAGGTCGGGGTCCGTCAGGCTGCCGTTGAGGTCCCCGCCGATCACCAGGTCGGGTGCCCAGGAGTCTCCGCCGAGCTGCTTCCTGAGTTCGGCCACCTGCTTCGCCTGGTCCGAGTTGCTGGAGGCCGACAGGTGCGCGGTGCACAGCAGGTCCGGCCATCCGGTGAGACGCCCGCAGACCGCCTGCTGGGAGTTGCCCGCGGGGTCTCCGGGCAGCGTCTCGATCCGCCGGACGTCCTGCAGCGCGCCCTTGACCGCGATGAGTACGCCGCGTTCTCCGCCGATCTCGCCGTATCCGGGCGAAGTGGAGTTACGGCAGTAGGACTCCTTGTCCGTCGACCGCAGGCCGGGGGCGTGCGCGAACGTCCATCCGGGGAGCTGCTGCTGCAGGTACGCCATGTGGCTCTTGCTGTTCAGGCCCGGGAACGGTGACGTACCAACTGGTTCACGCGGCGCCTTGCGTACCGCCATCGCGTTGACATCGCCCTGGTACCCGCAGACCTCCTGCAGCATGATCACGTCGGCCCCGTGCGTCGCCGCCAGTTCCGCGACCTTCTTCGCCTTGCCTTCGACGTCGGGCCGGTGCGGGCAGTACCCCGGCGCACTGCCGCGCAGTACGAGGTTCTCACCGCAGATGTTCCAGGTCAGCACCTTGAGCTCGCGCCTGACCGGCTCACCGTCGCCCTCCACGGCCTGTGCCGGGCCGGGCGTGACGACTACCAGGGCCGCTGCCGCGGACAAACCGGCCAGCACCCTCTTCAGACTCTTCAAGTTCCCCCCAGAAAACGGCACACGCGCGTTCGGCCATCTCCGGCCGATCAAGGTGTCCTCGGCATCACCCGGAGCATAACCAGGTCCATTCCCCGTCCTGGCCAGGGCGTCCCGCCGGCGCCGAGGCGGTGGCAGGTGCCGTTGTGAGGTCCTCCTGGGCGGCGGGGAGCCGCACCGGTAGCCGTGCGGTAGCCGTGCAACGCCGGCCGATCAGCACGTCCGTACAACCACGGCGCTCACGGACCCGCAGCAGCGGTGTCTGCCGGGGTCACGCCACGAACGCCAACACGCCGGCCCGCCCCCCAGTAGTCCGCCGTCGAGGACCAACCCGGGCGGGGAAGCTGCTGCCGGGCAGCGTCGTCCACCAGGTCCCTCGTTGTTCTTCGACTTGGCGGGTAGGAGGGGCTGCATCTGTCAGTGGCAAGGGAAGGGGCGGTTGTGAGTGGGGCGTTGGTTGCGGGCGGGTGGGGGCTGTTCGCGGGTGCGGCTCTGCTGGTGGGGGCGGCGCTCGGTTCGCTGGTGCGGGTCCCGCCCCGGCTGATCGCGCTGGTCATGGCGTTCGGCAGCGGTGTGCTGATGGCCGCGGTGTCGTTCGAACTGATAGCGGAGGCTTACGAACGTTCCGGCATGGTGCCTGTGGTGGCCGGGGCGATCGGTGGTGCGGCCGTGTACTCGGGGGCCAACGCCCTGCTGGCGCGGCGTGGTGCGCGGCACCGTAAGCGCTCCGGGGAGCAGCAGCCGTCCGAGGCGGAGGCGCCGGGGTCGGGGAACGCCATCGCGTTGGGGGCGCTGCTGGACGGGATTCCGGAGTCCGTCGTCATCGGCACCAGTTTGCTGGGAGGCGGGCAGCTGGGGGCGGCGACGGTGGGTGCGGTGTTCGTCAGCAACCTGCCCGAGGGCCTTGCGAGCGCCGCCGGGATGCGCAGCGCCGGGCGCAGCCGCAGGTACGTGTTCGCGCTGTGGGGAAGCATCGCCGTCATCAGCGGTTTGGCTGCGCTGGCCGGGTACGCGCTGCTGGGCGGGGCGTCCGGGACGGTGATGGCGACGATCACCGCGGTGGCGGGCGGGGCGATCCTGGCGATGATCGCAGACACGATGATCCCCGAGGCGTACAGCAGGGTGCACCTGTTGACGGGTCTGGTCACCGTGGTCGGGTTCTTGTCGGCGTTCGCCCTGGCTCAACTGTGAGCAGTGGGGAGCGGTAGGCAGGGCGGCGCTGCGGCCTCGGTTCTCCAGCGCTCTGGCCGCGTCGGGACACCGGCGACCAGCCGGGTTCGACGACCCTGGTCTGAAAGTCGGCCGCTTCCGAGTCGCTGCCAGTGCGCTGTCCAGTGCCTGGTGCAGGCCGGGCAGCACCGTACGCCGCTCCAGACCGTCCTCGTGCCCGACACGTGAGAGGGCGCGCACGATGCCGTGCGGCCGCCACCCCAGCAGCACGCCAGCGCCGTCCTCCACGTGCAGGCTCGAGTGTTCCCAGGCCGCCCACGGATACCCGCGCCGGTGCATGGCTTGCGCGGCACGAGGCCGACGGCGAGGTGGCGTCTCACCTGCGTCGGCTGTCGCGGTCGGGGTGGAGAGACTCGAGCTTGTTCCAGTACTGCTCCAGGTAGGCGTGGGTTTCCCGCAGAGCCGGATCCAAGAACGAGGCGTGGAGCTCGGCCACGCGGTCGCCGGCGTGCTGGGCAGGAGCGGGGTGGGCCGCTGTGGTTCGCCAGGGTGTCCGGGCGGTGCAGGCGTCGCGTGGGTCTCGGACCACGCGGCGTGGCCCACCAACGGGTGAGCCGCATGGCGATGGTGAGAGCGGCGGCGATGGCGTGCGGCCCGTGGTGTGCGGAAGTGGGGTACTTCCCATGGGCTGCGTGAGCGCCTGCCGGCCGGCAGAGTCGTGATCGATGTCGCCCGTGCAGCGGATCACCGCAACGGGCCGGTGCGTGGTGATGAGGCCTGTACAGAACGGGGTGCGGCGGATGCGCCGCTGACCAGGGCGTCGGGGTGGGTGGTGAGGTGGGCCGGGATACGGCCGCGACCTCGACGTCCTCCCCGCCGGGGAGGGACTTTGCTGCCGGCCGGAGAGACGGCGTCAGCGCTGGCAGCGCCCGAACGTCACCACGTAGGTCGCGGCGCCGCTCGCGCCGGCTCCGGCCCGGTCGGCGGCTCCGGCCAGCGCCGCGCTGCCGATGTCACGCAGTGCCCCGTTGAGGATGTGCGCGCGGTGGCCCGGGCTGTTCATCCACCATTTGACGGCGGCACTCGGCGTGCCCGAGGTGCCCCAGCCGGTGTACGTGATCTCGGCGACCTGCCAGGACCGGGGGTTCGGGCAGTAGCCGGCCGCCATGATCCGGCTCTGCGGTGTCGAGCCGGTCCGCGGGTTGGTGTGCGAGTCCTTGCCCGGACCCCACCACTTCAGCTGCACGGCCGCGGCCGCGTGCTGCCGGGCCGCGGTGTTCAGGGCCGAGTTGACGGTGAGGGGCGGCAGCCCGCGCTGCGTGCGCTGGGCGTTGATCAGGCCGACGACGTCCCCGGGCTGGGCAGCTGCGTCCGGGGCTGCGGCGGCGGGTACGAGCGTCACCGCCAGGACGGCGGCAACGGCCGGACCGATGAGCTTCTGGGTGCGTGAAGCAAGGCGTTTCACGAGGTACACCTCCGGCGATCACGAACCGTGGGGATCGGGCGGTTGGGGTGAGGCGGCCGGTCGCTTCGACGTCGTTTCCAGGCTGCCATCCGGAACACCCCGTCGCCATCCGGGCCGGTCGGGCACGGGGAGGTCGGGATCGCGTCGCGGGCCTGGCTCCGCCGCACTGCCCCACGGGGATCCGGCGGGCTCGTCACCCTGCTCTCCGTGGGGCGGCGGTGCCGTGTGGTTCAGGAGAGCACGGGAGTGGCGTCGGTGACCTCGCGCAGCCTGACCGTGCAGAGGCCGCGGGGCTCGCTCTTCACCTCCGTCACCTCGAGCTGGGTACCGGGCGTGAGGATGTACTCCTCCTCGCCGGTGAAGGCGGAGAAGCTCCTGATCCCGACCGCACGGGCCGGCGTCACCTCGAAGAGGGTGCGCTTGCCGCGGCTGCCCAGGAACGCCTTGGCCACCTGCAGCTCGGAGGTGCACGAGGAGACGCCCCACCAGGTCACCGTCCGGCCCACCGGGTACTGCGACCGCAGGTCCAGCGACACGCCGCGCCACAGGGGTTGCGTGTAGGCCGGCAGCTCCGAGACGGCCGAGAACAGCAGCCGCAGGTAGGGCAGGTAGGGCGTGACCCTGGCGCGGTCGGGGTCGCGCAGGACGCTGTTGATCTCGCGGTAGAAGGCCGACTCACAGGTGTAGAGGTGGAGCGCGGCGATGGCGTCGGCGGACAGGCCGCCGGCGGCCGCCTCGTCCGCCCGCAGCTTGCCGAAGTCGCGGGAGCGGCGGATGTGGCCGGCGAGCCCGGACAGGGTCGCGGAGACGGGGGCGACGGCGTCCTGGAAGTCCATCAGCGGGGTGTCGAAGACGCCGGTGATCGCGGGCAGGACCAGGCCCTCGTCCTTGACGCTGGTGAGGCGTTCCAGGTACAGCTGGTGCAGGTTCATGGTCGACTCGATGAAGGCGCCCATGCGTGCCGCGACACCGTCGTCCGCACCGCCCGCGCCGACCGCCGTCGCGTTCCATCCCTTGCTCGGCAGCCAGTCGATGCTGTCGGCGCCCAGCGAGGTCAGAGCGTCGTTGACCTGCGAGAAGTGGTCGCCGTCGCAGAAGATGTCGCCCTGTGCCGCCGGGTTGGCGTGGTCGAGGTGCCGGACCTCGACGTCCGGGTACTTCTGCTGGAGCCGCAGGACGACTCGTTTCAGGTTGCGGGCATGCGCACCCCACCAGGCGAAGACGACTCCGCGGTGCTCCTCGGGCGCGTCCTGCTTGGCCCTGAGGATCTCCTCGACGATCCGCTCGGCGACCGGCCGCCAGAACGCCGTGTGCTGGTCGGCGCCCATGGCCCCGTCGCCGCTGGCGGTCAGGGAGGCGTTCAGCAGGAGCACGCCCTGCGTGAGCATCGCCTGGAACCACTCCGGCGGCTGGACCGTCTCCCGCTCCTTCAGCAGCGCGCGTACGTCGGCGATGGGGGTCTTCTTGGGGATGCCGTACTTCCACATCGCGGCCGCCTTGATGAGGCAGCGGATGCTGACGACGCGGCCGAACTGGCTGTCCTTCCAGTCGCTGAAGGTGTTGTCGAACATGGCGATGCCGGTGGCGCTCTCCGGCCGCGGGTACGGGTTCTGGCCGAAGACCACGACCTTCCACTGGTGCGGCGGGTTCGGCTTGAGCGCCTGGAAGGTCAACCCGCGGACAGGGACGACTTCGTGGCTGCGGCCCTTCCCGATGAACCGGGCGGCGTCCGGCTGCGCCTCGATGACCGGCTTCAGCAGGGGGAGCCAGGCCTGGCCGCCGCCGTCGAAGAGTTCGGTCAGGGCGAGGGGGTCCCCGGCCTCCGGCTTGGACACGGGTCCGGGCTCGGGCTCGGCCTCGGGCTCGGGCTGCGGTGGGCGGCCGGGAACCGGAACGCCCTTCGCCGGTGCGGTCATGGCGGTCGCGGCGTCCCCGGGTGCGGGGTCGACCGGCGTGACGGGCGTCGGCGGCACGATGCGCACCCGCTGGTCGACGGGCACGTCCTCGATGCCGTGGAGCTGGGAGACGATCGTGGAACGCAGCTCGTCGTCCTCCTCGAACCAGTGCTCCTGGAAGAGCGTGTAGCCGGTCCACATCAGATTGGCGCACACCCGGGCCGGCACCTGACCGGTCTGCGCGCCCAGTCCGACCAGCGCCACGGACCGGATGCTGCCCGGCTCCTTCCGGTTCTGCCGGTGGATGGCCTGGAAGGCGGCCGCGCACGCCAGCGCCACGTTCAGCGTGGCACTCACGTTCTGCGAGGACCGCACCATCGTGGGCGTCGATATCAGATAGCGGGGGACGGCCGCGCCGGACGGAACGCAGACCGCGCTGCCCACCCGCATGGGTCCGGCGAACCGGTCGCGGATCGCCCGCTGGACGCGCACCTGGATGCCGGATCCCAGGTACCGCTTGATGACGGCGTCGACCCCGCCGTCCATCCGGCCCCGGGAGTTCGTGGGGGTGACCCAGGCGTCGACGTCCTCGTCGAGGATCGAGCCCTTACGGATCTCGATGCCGGGGGTGTCGGCGAACGCGGCACGCCACGCCTCGACCACTCGCTCGTTGACGTCGGTCAGCACCACCCTGAGCGCGGGCAGCACACTGCTCTCGGTCATCGTCCACTCCTGTCGTGCACAGCGCTTCCAAGGCCGCGAACGTATCCCCCGCCACTGACAACGCCGCGGGAGCAGGAGGTTGATGACTGGGCGTCATGCGCATGCGGAGCCGATCCGCCCAACCGGCGTCGCACGCGGCTGTGCACCTGATGGCCGAGTAGACGCCGTGCACCGGGCTCGCGGGCAAGCCGGTGCCCCACGGGGTCCGGACGATCACATGAAGTAGATGCGGCCGGGGTCCGCGCAGTCGCCCATGACGATGGCACCACTGCTGTTCCTGACGAGGAAGCACTCCTTGAGGACGAAGAAGTCGACGTTGGAAGCGAAGTTGAAGTCGAACGTGACGACCTTGCCGGAGCCCAGCATGTTCATGACCACCTCCGGGCGGTGTCCGCCGTCGTTGTAGTACGCGTCGATGCGCAACGCGGCGCCCTTGCCGTCGCCGAGGGTGTCCTTGACCTCGCCGTTCAGATGGTACCGGCGGTCCGGCGTCTGCCAGAGCGAGCCGTGCGCCCAGACGCCCTTCAGGTCCCCGGAGTACTGGTTCGTGAGGTCCCATCGACCCGTGTCCGCAGCGTGCGCGGGGCCCGCCCCGAGCAGGAGAACGGCCGCCGCGGCCGCTCCCAGTCCGGCCTTGGCGCCACATCCGGCGAGCTTCATCTCTCTGCCTCCCTGATCGATCCGAGGAGGAAAAACTACGAGCAGACCGGCGCGGCGGACCACCAACCAGTGGTGTGTTCCGGTCCACTCCCCATGGGGTACGGCCGGCTACCCCCACGGGGGTAGGTGCTTGGCAGCGGTCGTCCTGACCCTGACGTGCGCGGAGATCGGGACCGGTGACCGGGCGTCCCCTCCGAGTGCCCGCCGCGTCGTGCAGATCGACCTGGCGGGCGTGTTCGCTCTGCCCGGCATGCGGCCGCGCCGGCGGGGCCGAGGGACTTCCGGGACGGCCCGCCGCAGGCGGGCCGTCCCGGGGTGTGGGGTCAGCCGAAGACCTCGGCGCCGGGGTAGGGGGCGCCGTCCTGGACGGGTGGGACCAGGTACGTCCCGGCGGCCCGGACCGACAGCAGCCGGCCCGCCGGTCCGTCGGGGCCGGGCCGTCCGCCGAAGTTGACGCCGCCGAGCCAGCCGGCCTGGGTGAGGACGCGGAGCAACCGGTCCGGACTGTCCTGGAAGCTCACGAAGTTCAGACCGACCCGGAATCCGGGCGCTGCGGCGACCGGCTCGAAGAACTCGTAGCCCTGCCGGAACACCCGCAGTGAACCGGACTGGCCCGGATCGGTGGTGTGGACGAGGTTCGCCCGGTGGACGTGGGAGGCGAGCACCACAGGATCGGTGGCGACGCCGTGCTCCCGGAACGCCTCGTTGCCCGGCTCCGTCACCTCCGTGGTGCCCGTGACCGGGCATCCGGTCGCGGGCAGCGGGCGGCCCTCGGCGTCCCGGCCGGCCAGCGGGGCCCCGGTGAGCTTGTCGCGGCCGACCAGCAGCTCCTGCTGTGGGCGCGACAGGACCTCCCACTGCTCCAGGTCCAAGGCGAGGCGCAGGAACACCAGGTAGGTGCCGCCGATGGTCCACGAGTCCAGGCCCGCCTCGCCCTCGCCGACGCCGATGACCCGCTCCCGGTCGGCACTGTGCAGGTTCGACACGCCGTCGTGGAAGCCGATCCAGCTGCGCCTGTCGTCCCGTTGGAAACCGGTGTGGATGCCCGCGATCTCCAGTGGTGCGGTCCGGGTCGCCGTGTCCCGCCCGCGGCGCAGCAGCTTCCACAGCTCCACCACCGCCCGGGAAACCGCGAGCGAGGTGTCGGCGGTGAACTGGAGACAGAACTCCTCGGTGGCGTCGTTGCGGGTGACGTCCGCCGCGTACGACAGGCCGGCGCCGACCAGCAGCGGCCCGCCACCGGTCGGCCGCGGCGAGCGGAAGCGGAAGCGTGGCGCGAGCGCCGCCGGGCAGGGCAGTTTGGCGTCGGGGATGTCGAACGCCTTCGGGCCGAAGCCCAGTAGGAACGCCAGGTTGCCGCTCGGAACGGGGTGGCCCGGCAGGTCGGCCACGGTCCCCGCGATGAGCGCCCTGAGCATCGCCGTCGCCTCCCGCAGCTGCCCGTCCACGGCGGCGGCGTCGGCGGCCGGGTCGGCGCGCAGGAACACCAGGGCGAAATGTCCGGGCGGGCTGGAACCGGGGCCGTGGTAGATCCCGTTCTGCAGCACGGTCACTGCCTGCCCCGGGGGCCGGCCACGGGCAGGATCCGTTCGGTCGCCAGGTCGAAGTCCTTCTTCATCTGCTTGATGCTGTCGCAGATCTGCGCGTCCCGGCAGCGGATGGGCCCGGGCGGATCGGGCAGGACGACGAACTCGTCCTCGGGCACGGCGGTGGGCCCGCCGACGGCCGCGATCGGACCGACCTCCACCCGGCGGGCCACCTCGTAGCCGCCGGTCAGCGGTTCGTCCACGGCGCCGGAGGCGACCGTGATCTCGTCCAGGAAGTGCGGGTCGTCGTCCCCGGGTCCGAACTCCAGCCGCTGGCGCAGTCCCTCCGCTCCGCGCCCCCAGCGGATCCACGGGTCGGGCACCGGTCCGCCCTCGAACTGGAAGACGTCCGAGGCGAACCGGTGGATGTACACCCCGAGCGGGTCGGCGAACGACACGGTCCGCCCCTGGAACGCGGCCCCGGCGGCCGCCAGCGCGGCCGCCGGGTCGGCGTGCCGGCAGGCGAGCGCCTCCGTCCCGTTCACCCGGAAGATCTGGTCCCGGCCGGCCGGCTCCAGGCCCCCCGAAGCGGTTCGGCGGGCGTACGGGCACGCGCCGAACAGCACGATGTAGATCAGGTCGTCCAGGCCGTTGATGGGGTGCGCCATGAACAGGGCGTTCACCGCGTTGAGCGAGCCGACGGGCGAGCCCGGGACGCCCGCCGAGGCGAGCTCCGGGTCCCCGCAGTGGCCGGTCAGCTGGCGGGCGAACCGCACCCGGCGCTGCATCGGGCCGAGCTGTGCCGGGTTCGTCGTGCCCGGTCCGTACAGCTCCTCCCACCGGGGCTCGGTGCCGAGGATCCCCGTGAGGATCTCGCGCAGCCGGGTCGGGGCGTGGGTGGCAAGCATGAGGTGGTACTCGGGCAGTTCCGTGGTGATCTGTACGCGCTTCGGCCGGAGCCGGCCCTGACCGTCGGAAGCCGTCACGACGGCGTACTCGCAGTACTCGTTGTGCAGGGCGCGCCGTCCGCGGACGCCCCAGTCGGATAGTTGTCGTGCCGCGGTGGCGTCGAGGCAGAACCCCGGCTCGGCGGGGTCGCCGAACCAGGTGACCGGCACCCGTTGGGCCGCGGGGTCGGCGGCCTCCAGGCGGAAGAACCGGCTGGAGAGGCTCGGGTCCAGCTGTTCGAACCGGGCCAGGACTTCCTCGTTCCATCGGTCCAGCAGGTCCGGGGTCAGGTCGTCGGCCAGTCCAGGGGCGGAGAAGGGCATGGCGGCACCTTTCGACGGCATGGTCCGGCCCGGGACGCGGCGGAGGCACGTGCGGCCGGAAGTCGATGGTCACCGACCGTATCGAAGCGGCCGTGCGCCGCCGCGTGACGCGCTCGCGCCCTCGCCCGACTGCGGGAGCGCACGCGGGGCTCACCGGGATCCGGTGGGGGCCTGCGGCAGCCGGGTGTCCCGGTTGATCGCCCGAGCCGGTACGGGCGTGCCGGACGCCGCCCGTACGGCGGTGATGGTGGTGGTCGCGGGTGCCGGGGACCACCGTCCATACGGGCGCCGGGGGCCCGGCGCCGTGGACCGCGTGGAACGCGCGTCCGAACGCCCACCGGGCGTGCCGCTCGGCTCCGCACCGCCGGCCTGGCGGGCCGGGCGGTGGCCGCCCTCGTCGCCGCGTACGCCGCACGTCACGAACACGGTGGACCCGGCCCGCGGGCTCGCGGGGCTGCCCGGCGGCGGCTGGTGAGCGCGGGAGGGACGCAGCGGTGCCCCTGCGGGTTCACCGCAGGGGCACCGGGACCGGTCAGCCGCGGGACAACTCGACGAGTCGAACCCCGGCGTCCCCGGCGAGCCCGGCGCGAGGAACGCGTGGGGCATGGTTGCCGCCCCGGTGACTTCGACGGCGACGGCTTCGACGACGTCGTGGCCGCCGACCCGTTGGCACGCGGCGGTGCCGGCCACATCAAGGTGACGTACGGCTCGGCGAGCGGCCCGTCCGCCCTAGAACGTCGTCATCCGGTGTTCGGCCGGCCCGAGGCGTCCGTCGTGCGAGCCGGGCTGTCAGGCCCCGCGCGTACTGCCGCAGTGTCAGCCCACAGGGCCTTGAAGTCGTCAGACCGCAACGAGTTCCTCCGCGAGGAAATTCTCGACGAACTTCCCTGCCCGACGGTCGAAATCGGTGTACTGCGCCTCCCGCTCGGCGCCGGCGACCGCTTCTCCGACCAGCAGGTTGCCCTCGGCGTCGATGCGCTGCGGTCGCTCCTCCGCGTCCAGGAGCAGGCCTACGGTGGAGCGGGAGAAGCCGCAGTAGTAGGCGATGCCATCACTCAGGCTGGCCTCGAGGGCGGACTGCATCGACTCCACGATGGGGTCGTCGGCGGTGGCGCCGGCCAGGGCCAGCCACAGCATGCGCTTGCCCGCCAGGCGGGGCTTGCTGCGGCCGTAGGCGAACCCGTAGTTCCATACGCGGTCGATCCATCCCTTGAGGACGGCGGGCACGCTCTGCCAGTACACCGGGAAGACCGCGACGACGACATCGGCGTCTAGGATCCGCCGCATGTGGGCCTGCGTCTCGGCCGAGTACGGCTTCTCCCGGTTGCCCCAGTCCGGCTGATCCTCCACGTTCATCCGCGGGTCGAAGCCCTCGGCGTGCAGGTCGAGCAGGTCGACGCGGTATCCGGCGGCCTCGAACTGGGCAGCCGTGCGGCGGGCGGTGTGGGCGGTGAGGGAATCGCTGCGGTGGTGCGCGACGACCACGAGGGCTGTCCTGGTGTCAGTGCTGTGCTGCATCACGGTGTCTCCGAGGGCTCGATCTCTGCAGTGGGTCCAGTACAACCGCGGCACCGTAGATGATCCATGGGAGAGACTCTCCAGGACATAGGAGATCGTCTACGATTGCACTGTGGATCCTCTGAGTTCACTGCTGAGCGGCATCCGGGCCGAGGGCTCGGTCGTCAGCCATGCCGTCCTGGAGGCGCCGTGGAGCATCACCTTCGCCGACGCCGCTCCGCTCACCCTGGTCAGCGTGCTGCGCGGGGGCGGCACGTTGCTGCTGTCCGACGGCACCGAGCGGGCGATCGGCGCGGGTGACACGGCCGTCGTGCAGGGCCCCGCACGGTTCCGCCTCGCGGACGAGCCTGCCACCGTCCACCTCCCCCACACCGCGTACGAGATCAACTGCTTCACCGCAGACGCCGCGTGCACCGGCAAGGAACTCGACGGTATCCACTGGGGCAATGGCCCGGAGGGAGCGACCGCGCTGATCGTGGGCGCCTACCGCGCCTCGGGGCACCGCCACGAACGGCTCCTGCGCGCTCTGCCGCCCGTCGTGGTCATCACCGAGGACGCCGAGGTCTGTGCCTGGCTGGAGAACGCCGCCGCCGACGCCGCCCGGCTCTCCGCCGGTTCGCAAGCGCTGATGGACCGGCTCCTCGACTGGGCTCTCGTCTGCACGCTGCGCACCTGGTTCGACCGGGCGGGCGCCGACGCGCCCAGCTGGTACCGCGGCCTCGCCGACCCGGTCCTCGCCGCGGCTCTGCACGCCTTCCATGAGCGGCCCGCCGAGAGTTGGACGGTCGCGTCGCTGGCCGCTCGCGCCGGCGTCTCCAGAGCACTGTTCGCCCGGCGCTTCACCAAGGTGATGGGCCGTCCGCCCCTCGCCTACCTCACCGAATGCCGCATGGACGACGCCGAGGCATTGCTGGCCGACACCGACCTGAGCCTCGCCCAGATCGCCAAGACCGTCGGCTACGCCGACGCCTTCGGCTTCAGCGCCGCCTTCAAACGCCACAAGGGCCTCAGCCCCAGCAGGTTCCGCACCACGGCGGCGTGAGTCACGGCACGCGCACGCATCCCGCCGCCGCGTCCGACAACGCCTTCGGCCCGGCCCCGTCGACCAGGCCTGGCATCCAGCCAGGTCACCAGTTGCTCGCCGATCGCGGGGAAATCCCACCGCTTCCGGGAACCAATCCGCGCCACCCGCACCCGCGGGCCCCGCATGGGGCCGCGCGCACCGCTCGGGGTCGGCGGGCCCCGGCCACCGCTCGCGGCCGCTCGGGCGGCAAGGCGCCGTTCTTGCAGGCCATCTGGCGCAGGTTGTCAGCGTCCGCGCACGCACCGGCCAGCACTCCGCCCCGCCAGGGTTCTCCCCTTACCAGCCGTTCGGGTGAGAACACGAGGAGGACCCCGCGCACCGGGGCGGTGTGCGGGGCCTTCGACGTTGGAGTCCTTGCGCGGCAACAGGTCGTGTGCGCCGTCGCCGGGGAGGACGGCGGTGAACTGGTCCCCCGACCCGCGTCGAGGACGCCCTTGCCGCCGAAGTAGACCCACATCCGCTTGCCCAGAGCTCGTCTGTCTTGTCGACGGGGTCGGCTTCGAGGGTGAGCAGGTCGTTGTACCCGTCCGCGCCCCATTCGCCGGAGGTGGTGATGCTGGGTGTGGTGTCGATGCTCAGTCCGCCGTTCGAGGCGGTGAACTTGGCCCTCCGCTGTCCGGCGTACATGGTGAGGGAGCCGGAAGCGTCCCGGTCCCGTGCCGCCGCCGGAGAAGGTGACCGACACGGAGATGGCCTTCGGCTTCACCGAACCGCGTCAGCGGCGAAGACGGAGGTCGGGTCCGTGTCCACCCAGACGCCGTTGCGCAGACGCCACCATGCCGCCCGACGCCACGCCGGCGACGACGGCAAGGGCGACGGCCCTCCGGAGAGAAGCCCCCATCCCTTGCGGATTTTCGCATTCAACACTCTCGTGACCCCTGCTGCCGTTTTTTTGCCGCCGCCCTCTAACTGTTGGTCAGCCGACTTGATTTTCCCCTACCGGACATTTCTGGCCTTATCCAGCGCGGACAGCAAGAGGAATAACGAATTCCGGCAGGTCGCCCCCAACAGGTCGTCAACCTGCATCCATTCCCGGCCGGGCGTGGCGGCCACACCAACGGACCCGAGCAGCACGCCCCATTTGAGCGACAAGATCATCTTTGTCGCGCCATCACGAAGCATGCGGGAACCGCAAGCATCGCCGGATTCCGAATCAGTGAAATCCGGCTGTTACCCTGCGCCGGTTGAATTTGCACGAATAAGTGGAGTGCGTGTGAGAAGATTTCGCATGCGAGGACTTTCTGCGGCGCTGGCCGCAGCGGTTCTCACAGGCATACTGCCGGGGGCTGCGGCTGCAGCGGCAGACAAGGGGCAGCCTCGGCTGCCCGGACTGAAACAGCCGAAGGCGGTTCCGGTGTCGCCGGTCCGCATCGGCGGGGCGAAGAAGGCCGACGCAGCCGCACCCGGCTGGAATGCGCGGCCGGTCGTCTGGCCGGAGGCAGGATCGGCACAGGTCGACCTCGCCCCGGCGACTGGCTCGAAGGCCGCCCTTTCGGGCTCGGCCAAGGCCGACGTTCCGGCGCCCGGTGCGGGATCGGGCCGGGCGGGAAGGCTTCCCGTCTCGGTGTACCCGCTCGAGGCGAAGGCCGCCAGGGCCTCCCCCGCACCAGAAGCGCCGACGAAGGTGGCGGTCACGCTCGCCGCCAAGGACGCGGCCCGCAAGGCCGGCGTCGACGGCGTCCTGCTGTCGGTGGGCCGCTCGGACGGCGGACAGCGTCGCGCAGCCGCCCGCGTGGAGGTGGATTACAACTCCTTCCGCGGCGCGTACGGCGGCGACTACGCCTCCCGGCTACGCCTCGTGGAACTCCCGGCGTGCGCGCTGACGCAGCCGGAGCGCCCCGAGTGCCGTACCCAGAAGCCCCTCGCCACGCGCAACGACACGCGCACGAGCACGCTGTCGGCCGAAGTGAGCATGGCCGGGACGGTCTCGCCCGCGGCCGCCCCGGGCGGCGCGCCGGCGAAGTCGGCCTTCGCCGCAGCGGCGCCGGCCGGTGCGACCGTACTCGCCGCGACGGCCGGGGCCTCCGGTCAATCGGGCGACTACAAGGCGACGCCGCTGAAGACCTCCGGCTCGTGGAGCGCGGGCGGGGTCACCGGTTCCTTCAACTGGTCCTACCCCATCGACGTCCCGGCCGTGCCCGAGGAGCTCAAGCCCGGCGTCGCCCTCAGCTACAGCTCCCAGTCAGTCGACGGGCTCACCGCCGCATCGAACAACCAGCCGTCCTGGGTCGGTGACGGATGGTCCTACGAGCCGGGCTTCGTCGAGCGCAGGTACAAGGCCTGCAACGACGACAAGACCGGCGGCACCAACACCACCAAGGTCGGCGACCAGTGCTGGTTCAACGACAACGCCACACTGCACCTCGGCGGCAAGTCCACCGAGCTGGTCTACCAGGCGGGCAAGGGCTGGCACGCCGAGGGCAACGGCGCCGAGAAGATCGAGAAGCTGACCGGTGCGTCCAACGGCGACCAGGGCACGGCAGGGGTCGACGGCGTCGGTGAGCACTGGAAGGTCACCACGCCCGACGGCACCCAGTACTTCTTCGGGCTGAACCGCCTGCCCGGCTGGAAGGACAACGGCACCGCGGCCGACGACCCGGTGACCAACTCCGCTTGGACCACGTCGGTGTTCGGCAACCAGTCCGGCGAGCCCTGCTACAACGCGAGCTTCGCCAGCGGTTGGTGCCAGCAGGCCTGGCGCTGGCAGCTCGACTACGTGGTCGCCCCCGGCGGCGCGGCCATGGCCTACTACTGGAACACCGAGTCCAACAACTACGGCCGCAACGTCTCCGAGACGACCGGCAAGGCGACCGTCACCCGGTACGTCCGCGGCGGCTGGCTGGACCGGATCGAGTACGGTCTGCGCGCCGACGCCGTGTACGCGGGCAAGGCCATGGGCCAGGTCAAGTTCGACGTCAGCGAGCGCTGCCTGGCCAACTGCGGCACCTTCGACGAGACCAACGCCAAGAACTGGCCGGACGTCCCCTTCGACCTGTACTGCAAGGACGGCGCCACCGAGTGCAAGGACCAGTACTCGCCGAGCTTCTGGTCCCGCAAGCGCCTCGCCAAGATCACGACGAAGTTGCTGACCGGCGGGGCGTACAAGGACGTCGACTCCTGGACGCTCGCCCAGGACTTCCCGCCCTCCGGTGACGGCATCTCCACACCCATGTGGCTGAAGTCCGTCCAGCACACGGGCCTGGTGGGTGGCACGCTGGCCACTCCCGCGGTGACCTTCGCGGGCGAGCAGCGCGCCAACCGCGTGGACAAGCTGGGTGACGGCCTCGCACCCTTCGTCCGCCTGCGCATGTACCAGATCACCACCGAGACCGGCGGCACCATCGGCGTGACCTACTCGCAGCCGGGGTGCACGAACACCACACTGCCTGCGGCCGACGCGACGAACCAGACGCGCTGCTTCCCCGTGAAGTGGGCGTACGAGGGTGAGACCGCCAAGCTCGACTGGTTCAACACCTACACCGTCGACCAGGTCGTCGAGGGCGACAACCTGGTCGAGTCCCCGGACAAGGTGATCTCCTACTCCTACCTGGGCGGGGCCGCCTGGGCGAAGAGCACGGACGAGTTCACCAAGGCCGAGGACCGCGTCCACTCCGTCGCACGCGGATACGCGCGCGTGCAGACGCGCACCGGCGCCGCGAGCGACCCGAGGACCCTCACCGAGACCCGGTACTTCCGCGGTCTGGACGGCCAGCCCGTCCTGGACTCGGCCGGCGCCTCCGTGACCGACCGCGAGCAGTTCGCGGGCATGACCCGCGAGACCGCCACGTACAACGGCGACGACACCTCCAAGCTGGTCAGCGCCACTTCCTATACCCCGTGGCGCTCGGCCGCCGTCGCCACCCGCACCCGTGCGGGCCTGCCCGATCTCGTCTCCTACCAGACGGGCACGGAGCGGGAGTCGGCCCGCACTCCCGGGGCCGGGGGCACCCGGACCGTCGAGAAGACCCGTACCTTCGACGGCTACGGCATGGTCACCAGCGAGTCGTCCACCGGTGACAAGGACAAGGCCGGCGATGAGTCGTGCACCACGACCCAGTACGCCCGCAACACCACCACCGGAATCCTGAACAAGGTCGCCCGGATCGAGAGCGTCGCCGCGGCCTGCGGTGCGGCCGTCAGCCGTCCCGGTGACATCATCGACGACGTCCGTACGTACTACGACAAGGGCGCCCTGGGCACCGTGCCCGGCCGGGGCCTGGTCACCAGGACCGAGCGGATCAACGGCAAGGGCGACGGCTACGACGTCCAGGCCGAGGTCCCCAGCACCTGCGGCGCCGACGGCCTGCAGCTCTGCGCCGACCTCCACGGCCGGGTCCTGAAGGCGTCCGATGCCTACGGGAAGGTCACGACCACCACGTACACCCCCGCCACCGGCGAGGTCCCGACGAGCAAGGTCGCCACGAACCCCCGCGGCCACGCGACGACCACGGTGCTGGAACCGCTGCGCGGCCAGGCCACCCAGACCACCGACCCGAACAACAAGATCACCACCAGCGCGTACGACGCCCTGGGCCGGGTCTCCAAGGTGTGGCTGCCGGCCCGCTCGGCCGCCACCTACCCCGACTCGCCGAACTACGTGTTCGACTACCTGGTCCGCAACGACGGCCCGATCGTCACCACCACCAAGGTCCTGACGCACGACGCCACCTACAAGTCCGCGTACTCCTTCGCTGACGGCCTGCTGCGCACGCGCCAGACCCAGGAGCCCTCCCAGGACGGGGCGGGGCGGATCGTCTCAGAGACGTTCTACGACACCCGGGGCCAGGCCTGGCGCACGTCCGGCTCGTACTTCGCGACCGGTGCCGCCGAGCCCGTGCTCGTCACCGGCCAGGAGCTGAACTACCCGGCTTCGACCGACACCGAGTACGACGGAGCCGGCCGGGTGACGGCCGTCATCTCCAAGAAGTTCGGTGACGAGACCAAGCGCACCACCACCCAGTACACCGGTGACAGCACCACGGTGATCCCGCCGCAGGGCGGCACCGCGACCACCGCCGTGGCGGACGCCCTGGGCCGTACGGTCGAGCAGCGGCAGTACACCGACGCGGCCCGGACCACGTTCCAGTCCACCCTGTACACGTACAACAAGGTGGGCAGGCTGGCGCAGGTCACGGACCCGTCGAACGCGAAGTGGACGTACACCTACGACGTCCGGGGCCGCCAGGTCCAGGTCGACGACCCGGACGAGGGGACCACCAAGTCCGTCTTCGACCAGGGCGACCGACTCACCGACATCACCGACGCCCGCCAGGTCACCCTGCACTCGGACTACGACGAGCTGGGGCGGCGCACCGCGCTGAAGAAGGGCGCCACCACCCTCGCGACGTGGGAGTACGACACCGTCGCCAAGGGCCAGGCCTCGAAGTCGACCCGCTGGGTGAACGGCAAGGCGTACGAGAACGCGATCACCTCGTACAACAGCCGCTACCAGCCCGTCGGCCAGCAGGTGACCATCCCCGACAGCGAGGGCGCGCTGGCGGGCACGTACAAGTGGATCAACTCGTACAACGTCCACACCGGCCAGGTCATGTGGGTGCAGCACCCAGCCGCGGGCGGGCTGCCGCAGGAGAAGGTCGCCAACACCTACACCGCCGGAGCGGGCCTGCTGAACACGGTCGGCGCCGGCACCGACACCATCATCTCCGCGAACACCTACGACCACTACGGCCGCAACGTCCGCCAGGAGTTCGGTGCGTTCGGCCAACACCTGTGGGTGAGCAAGGAATACGACGAGCACACCGGCGCGCTCAAGCGGAGCTACCTCGACCGCGAGACAGCACCACAGCGGATCGAGGACGTCTCCTACTCCTACGACGCGCTCGGCAACATCACCTCCATCGCTTCGGCGTTCGGCCAGGACGCGGCCCGGGTCACCGACACCCAGTGCTTCGCCCTGGACGGGCTGCGCCGGGTCACCGAGGCCTGGACGAACACCGGTACGTCCTGTGCCGCCGCTCCCTCCGCGTCCGTGGTGGGCGGTGAGGACGCGTACTGGACCTCGTACACCTACGACGCGGTCGGCAACCGCAAGACCGAGACCAAGCACAAGACGGCCTCCGGTCCCTCCGCCGACACGCTCCGTACGTACGCGGCCCCCGCGGCGGGCAAGCACAACCTGCCCAAGGTCACCCAGACGGGCACCAGCCCCCGCGACGAGGTCTTCACCTACGACGCCTCCGGCAACGTCAGCACCCGCAAGATCGGGTCGGCCGCCCAGCAGACCCTGGTGTGGGACGACGAGGGACACCTCGGCTCCGTGGTCCAGGGCACCCAGACCAGCTCGTACCTGTACGACACGGCGGGCGAACGGCTCATCCGCCGCGACTCCACCGGCACCACCCTCACCCTGCCGGGAGGCAACGAGCTCAAGCTCGACAAGACCGGCACCACCGTCACCGGCACCCGCTACTACAGCGTCGCCGGGCAGACGGTCGCGATGCGCACCGGCGGCAAGCTGACCTTCGTGATCGGCGACCACCACGGCACCGGCACCACCCAGGTGTCCGCCGACGCCGCCCAGACCGTGGTCCGCCGCAAGACGGGCATCTTCGGCGAGGAGCGCGGTGCCCAGCCGGCCGGCTGGGCGGGCGACAAGGGGTTCGTGGGCGGCACGAAGGACACGGACACCGGCCTCACCCACCTCGGGGCCCGCGAGTACGACCCGGCCCTCGGCCGGTTCGTCTCCGTCGACCCGCTGATGGACCTGTCGGACCCGCAGCAGACGCACGGGTACACCTACTCCAACAACAACCCGGTCAGCCTCTCGGACCCCTCCGGTCTGAAGCCGATCGAGTGCGTCGAGCACGGCTACACCTGCAAGTACAACGGCGTCGGCTGGGACGTCGAGGAGAAGGACTACACCAAGGAGTACAACGGGTACACGAAGCAGTACGCCCGGGAGGACCACGAGGAGCGCAAGACCTACTGGGTCAAGAAGGTCCGCGACCAGACACGGAAGAAGCGTGTGGCGTACCTGGCCCAGAGCGACGAGGTCGATGCGATCATCCGGTTGCAGCAGAAGGAATGCGCCAAGATGCGCGGGCTCGGCAGGGCCTTCTGCGGGATCGTCACCCAGGCGCAGCGCGAGATGCACGCGGAGACCATCTTCGGTGACGCCCTCGACCGGATCGACGAGGGCTGGAAGGACGGCAGCGAGGCCGCCTTCAACGAGAAGGAGTTCGATCTGGCACTCCAACTGGCCCGCGACGGGCACACCGTGGTGTCCCGCGGGGAGAACATCAGGGCGCCGGGCGCCGAGGGCGACAAGAGGTTCGACGCCTGGGTCGACGGCGTCCGCTCCGAGTTCAAGATCCTTCCCACCGAGAAGGAGAAGGGTGTGCACCAGCAGCTGTCCGACGCGAACAAGAAGGGCGCGGACCGGCTGTACATCAAGCTGGAGAACATCGACGAGGACGAGGGGAGGGCGATGATCAAGAAGTGGAGCGAGGACTCGCGGCGGACCGTCAAGTTGAGCAGCATCTTCTACGTACACGAAGACGGAATCGAACAGATCGATTTCAAGTAGCAGGAGAGGAACCCGGAGGAACACGATGGAAGAGCGTGCGGACGCGGCCGGACTGCTGGCGCGCGAGAGCGAGGCGAACCTCCTCGTGCCCGGCCCCGTGATCGTGGAGTCCGCGGTCTCCGCATCCGGCATCGCCGTGCACGGCTTCCGCGTGGAGCGCCGGTCCGTCCGGACGGCGTGGACGTGGTGGCAGGAGCGGAAGGACCGGACGGGACTGGTTCCCTTCGGCACCACCCTCGGGCCGCACGCCCTCGTCGAGCACGACCGCGGTCAGGACGCGTGGTCGGGGGGGAGCCGGGCCCTCCTGGACTCCGCCCTGCGAGCCGAACCGTCCGCGGTGATGGCCGAACTGCAGGCCTCGCTCCTGCGGGAGATGACCGACGTCTACCTCCCCCCGCAGAACGAGGACGACCGCAAGGAGATCGAGGAGTGCGAAAGGCTCTTCGACCCCGAAGCCGTCGCGGCGGAGATCGTCGCCCGCCCCGAGCCCGGACCGGAGGCCCCCGAGCGGAAGGGGGCCGCGGACGAGCCGCTGTGGCTGAACTTCGTCGAGGCGAAGGCCGGCTACGAGATCCCGGCGCTCTTCCCGGGCCTCGTGCGGACGCCCAACTGGTCCGGCTACCAGGACCGGGGTCTGCTCCCCGGCGACCACGTCGCGGTGCTCCGCCACTGGAGCGACCGGTACGGAGCGGAGTTCTGCTTCGCGGACTCGTCGACCCTGGAGCTGGCCGTCAGCCGTCCTCCCCGGAGCCCGCTGGAGATCGCCCGGGCAGCCGTGGAGCAGTACGTGTACTGCCCCGACCTCGGCGACCCCGTGATCGCCGGCGATCAGGCCCGGCGACCCGTGTGGACGTTCTGGTGGGACTGACGGGCGACGCACCACACCTCGCATGAAGCCGGCGCCCCGGCGGGACTCCCGCCGGGGCGCCGGTGCGTCCGGGCCGCTCCCCCGGGGCATGAAGCCCGGTGCGGCGGTTGCCTCCCCGGGCTGGTGGGAGGCGGTACCGCAGGTGCGCGCCACCGAGTTCGCGCACTGGGTGGTCGCGCGGCGGATCGACCCTGGCCTGCCGCGCGTGCGGCTGCGCTGACGCAGCGCCGGCTCGCCCAGGCCTCGCGGTGGTCGGTCACGGCCTCATCAGGGCGTCGTGGACGGGGTTCCCGTGGGCGATGTCGGAGTCGAAGACGTCCTCGGACTGGTCGACCAGCCACTTGGGAATGAGGAGTTTCCTTGATCCAATTCGGCCATGGTCGTCCCAGTGGCGTGGACCGCCTTCACTCCTTCGGCGGGGCGCCCCCCACGCGCGCGGAAGCACTGTGGGCGCAGTGACCCGGGTCGACGCCGTGCAGGCCTGGACGAAGCCCTCACCGCTGCCGGACGCGTGTCGTCGTCCACCTCCGGTCCCAAGGCGAGCCCGGGCAAGCCACCTGCAAGGGGCGGCTTGGCCGCCCAGGCCGGAGCCTGGCGGCAGGCCCAGGCCCAGGCCTTGGCCCAGGCCTTGGCGGATGGGGTGTGTTGCTGGTGTGGCAGGGTGGTGGGGCATGTGGGCCTGCGGGGCCTGTGAACACGAGAGGGGCATGTCATGAACGAGGCCGAGCTCAGGGCGCTGTTCGCCGAGATCGACACGGACGGCGACGGGCGGATCAGCATCGTCGAACTGGCGGAGGGGTTCAAGGCCGAGGGTGCCCAGGGGCACCTTGCCGAAGAGGTCAAGAAGGCCATGGTGGCCGACGTGAACCGCGACGGGGTCCTCGACTTCGAGGAGTTCCGCACCCTGCTGAAGTAGCGGCTTGCCCACCCTGCTACGGGCTCTCCCGCCGGGGGCGCAGGACGTCGGCGCTGGTTGTCGGCGTTCCGCGCACGCGCCGGCCAGCACGCCTCCCCCGCCAGGGTGTTCCCGCCCGTGCCGGCCGTTCGGGTGAGGGCGCGAGGAAGGCCCCGCGCACCGGGTGGCGCGTCCGCCCAGCGGCCGGACTCGCCGGGACCGGCGTCATGTGAGATCCAGTCGAACCCGGCCGCGAGGGCCGCTGACTGGGCGCTCTTGAGGGTTCTGGCCGCCCCCGGAATTCGGCGGGCCGGAGGGCTCGGTGACGCCGCCGGCGTGGCCGGGGCGGTGGCGGGCCCCTTCGGCTTGCCGTCTGCCTCGGTCTTCGTCGGGCCGGAGTGGGGCATCGGAGGGTATCGCGGGCCGCGGGACGCGTAGCCGGTTCGTCGAAGTCGTATCGCTTCATCGGTACGGGGTGGAGGTCCTTCGAGGTGCCGGGGGCCGGGCAGCCTCCGCGCTGTGTTGGAGGAGCTGGGGATCGTGTGGGGCACCACCGATGCCGCCTTCGGGCAGAGCCGCGCCGCCGCGCGCGCTTCGTGGCGGCCGAGGACGGACGGCTGCGGTTGGACGAAGGTGCCCCTGATCGTGCCGGTAATCGCTTCGGCGGCGCCGCGGCGTCTGTCCGGTCCCGCGGCGGCTCCCATCGGCGGGACGCCCGACAGGTCGGCCGCGGGGCGGGGCGGGGTGACCCGCGTAATGGTGCCGTCCGGCAGGGGCCTGCCTGCGAGTGCCTGCCTGCCACACTTGAGCACCACGGATGCGGTGAGACGATCCGACACTGGGGGGCACGATGTTGCGTGTGGAGCTTTCGTCCGGACCGGTCGACTACCAGGACACCGGGGGCGAGGGGCCCGTACTGGTCTTCACCCACGGCATGCCCATGAGCGGGACCCAGTGGCGAAAGGTCGTCCCGCTGCTCGGCGGCTACCGCTGCGTGCTGCCCACGCTGCCCCTCGGCGGCCACCGCAGCCCGATGAAGCCCGACGCCGACCTCTCCCAGGCCGGCATGGCCCGGCTCCTGGGCGAGTTCATCGAGGCGCTCGGCCTGGACGACGTCACCCTGGTCCTGAACGACTGGGGCGGCGGCCAGTTCCTCATCTCCCAGGGGCGTGCCCAGCGGATCGCCCGCCTGGTGCTGGTGGCCTGCGAGGCCTTCGACAACTTTCCGCCGGGACCGGCGAAGGCGATGGCCCGGGTCACCCGGATCCCCGGCACCGTCTGGCTCCTGACCCGCCTGATGCGCCTGCCCGCCGTACGCCACCACCCCGGCGGGTACGGCGGGATGAGCGTACGCGGGATCCCCGACGACGTCCTGGACGACTGGTTCGCGCCCGCCACCCGCAGCCGGGCGATCCGCCGGGACTTCGCCAAGTTCGCCACCGGGGCGCCCGGGCGGCGGACGCTGCTGGCCTGGAGCGAGCGGCTGCGGGAGTTCGACCGTCCGGTCCTGGTCGTGTGGGCCACCCAGGACCGGCTGATGCCGCGTGAGCACGGGCGCCGACTGGCCGAGTTGTACCCGCAGGGGCGGCTGGTGGAGATCGAGGACTCCTCCACGCTGGTGCCGGAGGACCAGCCCGAGCGGCTCGCGGACGTCCTCCTGGGGTTCCTGGCGGACACGGGAGCGGAGCCGGCGGGTGTCGAGCCCGGGGAGCCCGCCTGACCCGGGCCGTCGTCCCCCGTAGGGCGGCCGGGCCGCGCCAGTCCCTACCGCGGCCCGGCCGGCCTTCCCGCCCTGCGCGTTTCTGTGGCTTGCCTGTGCACCGCACCGGTACGTGGTTGGAACCGGCCGACAGCTTCTGCCGGAGTCCTCGCTTGCCCAGCGCCCTCAAGCCGCCCGCGGGGTGATCTGCCGCTGCCGGTCGCACTCCGCCGTGAGAGGCGCAGGCTTCCCGCTGGCCTGCCGTCCACGCAGGCCCCGGTCCCGGGCTCCCGCGAGGGCTGACAGAGGTGGCTCGCCGGGCCCTCACGCAGGGCAAGGTGCGGGCCGCCGTCAGCCGACGGGTTCCGGGCGGGGGGTGACGGCCTGTTTGGCGATCTTGGCGAGGACCGGAGGGCGCGTCAGGAGTGAGGACGGGGCGGTAGCTGACGATCCGTTCGCTGCCCTTGCCAGCGTCCGTCATGCCCGTCCCCGATCGTCGGGCCGGGGAGGCCCGGTCGGGCCGCCATCCCAGCACACCTCACCGCGCTGCTCCAGGGACGATCAAGGGCGGCGAAGGGGCGCGCGGGGGTGCGTCAGGGGCGCTGGGGGAAGGCCGGGACGCACCGGCGGATCTTCGTACCTGCGGGGCGCGGTCGGCGCGCACGCCCACCGTGTGTGTTCGCGGCGTTTGCGGGCGGGTTGGGCAATCTGCCGCAGGGGATGGAGAGTTGCACTACCTTACCTCGGGTGGATCAGTTGACCGGCGAGGACCCTACTCACATCGGCGCGTACCGCCTGATCGCCCGGCTGGGCGCGGGCGGCATGGGGCTGGTCTACCTCGGCCGCTCCGAGGGCGGCCGCACGGTGGCCGTGAAGGTCGTCCAGGCCGAGCACGCCGGGCACCCGGAGTTCCGCCGGCGTTTCGCCCGTGAGGTCGCCGCCGCGCGGCGGGTCGGGGGTGACTGGACGGCTGCGGTGCTGGACGCGGACCCCGAGGCGGTGGTGCCGTGGGTGGCGACGCAGTACATCCCCGGCCCCGACCTCACCTCCGTCGTCGCCCGCGACTACGGGCCGCTGCCCGAGCACTCGGTGCGCACCCTCGCCAACCGTCTCGCTCTCGCGCTGCAGGCCGTGCACGCGGCAGGCCTGATCCACCGGGACCTCAAGCCGTCGAACGTGCTGGTCACGGTCGACGGCCCGCGCGTCATCGACTTCGGTATCGCCAGGGCGATGGACAGCCTGGCCGGGGACAGCCTGCACACCCGCACCGGGATGCTGATCGGCTCGCCCGGCTTCATGTCCCCGGAGCAGGTCCGCGGGCTCGACCTCACCCCGGCGAGCGACGTGTTCTGCCTGGGGGCGGTGCTCGTGTACGCGGCGACCGGGCGTCTCCTCTTCGGCGCGACCGACACCGGGCTGAACGCCCACCTCTTCCGCGTGGCGGAGGAGGAGCCCGACCTGACCGGCGTACCGGAGTCGCTGTTGCCGCTCGTTGGGGCCTGCCTCCAGAAGGACCCGGCGTTGCGGCCCACGCTGCAGCAGATAGCCGAGGGCACGGTCTCGGACGGGGCCGAGGAGTGGCTGCCGGGCGTCGTGCTGGCCCAGCTCGGGCGGCATGCGGCCCAGTTGCTGGACTACGCGCCGCAGGAGCGGCGCCCCGCCCGGTCGGCGGGGGCAGGGGCTCGGGTGCCGGTTGCGCCGGCGCCCGCGTACACGCCGACGACGCCCGCGCATCACGTACCGCCCCAGGGCTTCGGGCCGGCCCCGCGGGCTTCGGCCCCGTACCCGCAGGCGCAGGCGGCGGCGGGGCCGCGGCCCAAGCGGTGGCCGGGGGTGGTGGCGGTGCTGGCGCAGTTGGCGGTGGTGTTCGCCGTGTCGTCCTTCGCCCTGTCGATCGGGGCCGTCCAGGCGGACCTGGGGCTGCACGGCGAGGACATCGGCTCGCTCGTGGGCCTGTACTCGCTCGGCACCGCGGGGACGCTGCTGCTCGGGGGGCACCTCGCGGACTCCGTCGGCGCCCGGCGGATCCTGACGATCGGGCTGAGCGGGTTCACGGCCGCCTCTGTCGTCGGTGCTCTGGCGACGTCCTTCGGCCTGCTGGCCGGGAGCCGCGCCCTGCAGGGCGCCTGCGCCGGGCTGGTGTTGTCGGCCGCGCTGTCCCTGGTGACCGGTGGCTTCACGGATACGGGCGAGCGTCGCCGGGCGTTCGGGGCGTGGGTGACGGTACTCGTCGGCGGCGTGGGAGTGGGGGCGTGCGTCAGCGGGCTGACCGCCGAGTTCCTGAGCTGGCGTGTCGCCGGATTGGTCGGCGTCGTCCCGTGCGCCGTGGCCGCGCTGATCTGTACGCTCCGGCTGCCGGCGGACGTCCCCGGGCCGGCCCGGCGCTTCGACACGGCTTCCGTACTGCTCGGCACCGGGGGCCTGCTCGCGTTCGCCTTCGCGCTGGTCCCCGACGTCCTCCGTGGCGGCGCGGGCCTGACCTGGTCCCCGATGACGCTCTTGACGTGCGTCGCCGGCTCGGTGTTGCTCGTGGGCTACCTGCGACGGCAGACCACGGCGGACGGTCCGTTCTCCCCCCGGCATCTCGTCGGCATGCTCGCCCTGGTGGCGGCGGGCGTCGGGATGGTGTCGCTGCTGTGGCCCCTGAGCCACTACCTGTTCTGGGTCCTCGGCCTCGCCCCGGCGACAGCCGGTCTGCTCCAACTGCCCCTGGCCGGAGGCGCGGCGATCGGTGCCCTCGTGCTCGCGCCGGTGCTGACGCGCCGGACCGGCCCGCGGACGCCGGGCGCGGTGGGCCTGCTGGTCGCGGCCTCGGGCGTGGCGGTGCTCGCCCTCGGCGCTGCCGACGCCGACGACGCGTACGCGATCGCCCTCGCGGCCCTGGTCTTCGGCCTCGGTGCCGGCCTCGGCCTCACCCCGCTCTTCGCGGCGGTCACGGCGGACGCGACACCGCTCCGGGCCGGCGGCGCGGCGGCGGCGGCGCTCGCGGCCCAGCAGCTGGGTGATTCGGCGGGTGCCGCGCTGCTGCCCCCCTGGTTCGAGAGCGAGCACCACTGGTGGGGTGCGGGCTCCCTGGTGCTCGCGGCAGTGCTCGCGGTCACGTGCCTGCCGTCGAGGACACCGGAGGACTCGGTGCGGTAGGGGTCGCTGCGCGGGCGTCGCTGGGTGAGTGGCTCGACCCTGGCCCGTGCGCCTGGCCGCGCCGGCGTCGCCCGCGCCCGGCCAGGCGTCGCGCACCTGGCCGGATCACCCCGTACCGCCGCCCCTGCCGCACGGGGCGCTCCCGGAAGTGCCTGGGGACGGCCGTGCGGGGTGACCTTCCCGGGGCGGAAACGATCAGGCCGCCGGCGTCGACGCGTGCGTGAGCAGCGCCGTGAAGTTGCTCGCGTACGCGTCGTGCGGGGCCGGGCCCTCCAGGCGCAGCATGGCCTCGTCCTGCTCCGTCAGGGAGGACTGGTCCAGGTTGTGGGAGCCGGTGAAGGTCCACTTGGTGTCGGGGTGGCCCGCGTAGTTGCCCTCGACCGTCAGGTACTTGGAGTGGACGAGGTAGCCGTCGGCGGTGTTCAGCTGCTTGAGCGTGATGTTGGTGCGGCCCGCGAGGGTCGCGGCGACATTGCTCTCGGCGTAGACGACCTCGATCTTGCAGCCCTGGTTCGCCAGCGTGACCAGGGCGTTCGCGACCGCGGCGCGGTGCAGCGCGAAGGCCGCCACGCGGACGACGGAGCGGTGGCCGGTGGGCGTGCCGACCGTGGTGTTGCCGGTGCAGGTGACGTTGTCGAGGACGTCTACGACGACATCACCGCTTGCTTGCGGGAAGAAGTAGTACTTCTCGGTGCCGACCTTGGCGGTGGTGTAGTAGTTGCCGTTCTTCACGCCCGAGGCCAAGTCGTTGAAGTAGTTCACGTAGGCCGTGTACAGCTCGGTGTTGCCGACGACGGTGTACGCGTTGTTCCAGTACTTCGCGGTGTTGGGCGCGGTCTGGTTGGCGGAGGTCTGGATGACCACGTCCTCCTCGGCCCCCGCCACCGTGCCGGTGCGGGAGAACGTGAAGAACTTGTTGTGGTTCCGCGGGTTCGCGCTGTCGGGGGCGGTGGCGATGCAGCCGCCGATGGTGCTCGTCGGGTCGGAGGGGTACTTCTTGCACACGTACACCCAGGAGCGGGCGGCCTGGTCCTGGCCGAGGCCCGCGATGAGGCTCTTCGCGGCGGCCGAGTCGGCGTACTTCACGTCCAGGACGACACGGACGCTGACGTTCTTCCGGTGGGCGTCCACCAGGGCGTTCGCGTAGTCCTGGTCGGTCAGCGCGTACAGGGCGGCGCGGATGACCCGTTCCGGCTCCGTCCGGCGGATCGCGTTGATGATGTGGTCCTTGACGGCGTTCTGTTCCGTCACGGTGCCCTTGGGGTTGTTGAACACCGCTCCGGTACGGACGGGGACGGTTCCCTCCGCGACGGCGGTGCCGGTGCCCGGCAGCAGCAGGGCACAGGCCAGCAGAACGGCCGCGCCCATGCGACGGCGGGTGGTTGCGAAGATCGGAATCACTCCTCGGGGTCGGGGTCGGGGTGGGGTCGGGGTCGGGGTCGGGGTCGGGGTCGGGGTCGGCACGAGCGAAGATCAACTCCGTGCGCGGTGCGACAGCGTAGACCGTCGTACGACGGATGGGTACACCTGCTGTCGGACGGGCCCCGGCCCGTGGTGCGGCTACTGACGCTGACGGCAGCTGGGTGATGTCGACCGACCCGGTGCCGCTGTGGGGGCGAGGTATGAGTGCGCAGAGGGCGGCCAGGGCGGCGGCGGACGTCCCCGGCAACCGTCCCGCCCCCGAGGTCGGCATCCGCATCCACGAACGCCTCACCCCGTCCGCCAGCCCCTGGACCGTCCGCTGCGGCCCGAACGGCGCCGTGGTGCCCGAGACCGACGACGGTACCGCGCCGTGATCAGCCCTCCGCGGTGTCGCATCCGGCACGTACGCCGGGTCGGCCTCAGTTCCCGGCGGGGAGCGGAGTCGGGCGGGAGAGGAGGCTGGGGAAGAGCTTCGTGGGGGGTGGGGAGGGGGCGGGGGTGAGGGTGGGGCAGACGCGGCGGAAGGGGATGCCCGGGGCCATCCGCTCCCACTCGGCCCCGGTGGGGTTGGCGGCGGCGAGGCGGCAGGCGCGGGCGACCGGGTCGCGCAGGGTGGCGCCGAGCTGGGCGATGTTCCAGCGGACGGCCTGGCCGGGGTAGTTGTAGGTGGTCAGCGTGGCGCCGTCGGAGGAGATGCCGAGAGCGCGCGCCTCGTCGTCCAGGGTGAGGGAGGCGACGGGGTGCGGAGCGGTGGGGTCCCACACGTCCCAGGCCAGCAGGCGGGTGCCGGGGCCGGCGCCCGTGAGCAGTCGGCCGTCCGCGCTGAACGCGTACGGTCCCGTATCGCCGCCCTGGGAGAGGTTGCTCCGGAACCGGGGCCGGGCCGGGTCGGAGACGTCGTAGAGGAAGCCTCCCCTGCGACCGAATGTCGTCACCACCAGCCGGGTGCCGTCGGGGGAGAACGCGCGCGGCCTGGTAGGGATGCCGTCGGTGGAGGGCAGGACGGACAGCCGGCCGGGTTTGCGCGGGTCGCGGACGTCGTACAGTGCGTCGGCGACGGCCAGGACGGGGTCGTCGGGGGCGAGCAGCACTTCCGGGGGGTGCTTCCGGTCCCGTTCGACGGAGCCGAGCCGCTCCGGGCGGCCGGGCCGGGAGAGGTCCCACAGGGTCGCTCCGGCCTCGGAGCCGATCGCCATGAGGCCGTCCCGGAAGGAGACCTCCAGATCGTACGTGTCGCCCGCCGCTCCGGCCCGGAACCGGAACTCCTGCTTCGGTCGGGCGGGATCCCGTACGTCCCACACCGTCAGGACGCCCGCCGGGCCTTCGGCCGCCAGCCGACCGCCGTCCGTCGAGAACCACATCGCCCCGTTCCGGAATTCACCGCCCGCGTCCAGGCGGACGGCGCCCGCCCGGTGGCCCGCGGACAGCCCCGTCAGCGGGATCAGACCGAGCTGACCGTCGGCGGTGGCCAGGGCCAGCAGGCTCCCGTCTTGGGAGAGGACGTGCGGATCCACCGATTCCAACCACCGGAAGGGGTTCGGGGCGGGGAGGGTGAACGGCCGCGCCGCGACGGTGGGGAGCAGCCGGTCCGTCAGCGACCAGAACCGTACGTCCCCGTCGCGGTCGCCGGTGGCGAGCGTACGGCCGTCCGGCGCGAACGCCAGGGCCGAGATGGTGGTGGCGTGACCGGACAGGACGGCCGAACGGACCGGGCGGGACCCGGAGAGGTCCCATACCGTCGCCGACTGGTCGGTGCTGCCGAGGGCGAGGTGGCGGCCGTCCCGGCTGAGTGCGACGGCTTCGACGGGGCCGCCGTGGCCGCTGACCACGGCGGTGGGGCGGCGGTCCGTGGGGGCAAGGCCTCGGCCGGTGGCCGCGGAGATGTCCCACAGGCGGACCTGGGCGTCGCCGGAGCCGACGGCGAGGGTGTTCCCGGTCGAGCTGACGGCCATGGCGCGGGCCGGGCCGCCGGTGCCCTCCAGCGTGCCGAGGCTGCGCGGCCGGCCGGGGTCGCCGAGGTCCCACAGTTCCACCGTGCCGTCCTGCCAGGCCAGCGCGAGGGAGGCCCCGCCCGGGCCGAAGGCGGCGGCCTGGACGTTGCTCTCGCGCTGCGGGAAGGTCGCCCGGGCGCGGACGGCACCGTTTCCCGGGTCCACCGACCAGAGCCTCGTCGTGTAGGAGGAGGAGGTCATCAGAAGCCGGCCGTCGGGGCTGAACTCCACCTGTTCCACGGCGCCGTCCACCGGCAGCGTGCCCCTGCCGCGGGGCTGCGGGCGGCCCGGGCCGGCGGCGAGCGAGAACGCGCCCACGGACTTCTCGTCGTCCGCCCCGGCGAGCAGCAGGGACGTGCCGTCGCCGATCCAGAGCGCGGTCTGCCCGAGGATGCCCGGCTCCTTCGCGACGACCTCGGCGAGCTTGCGCGGCTCCCCACCGGCCCGCGAGGCGTCCCACAGGCCGACGATCCCGTCGTATCGGCCTACGGCCAGGGTCCGGCCGTCGCCGCTGTACGCCATCGTCTCGACCGCGCCCTTGATGTCGAGGGAGCCCGCGTACTGCGTTCCGCTCAGAACGTCCATCAGAGTGTCGCGGGTCTGCGGCGACGGGGCTTCGCGATAGGCGGCGACCGCGAGCAGCAGGGCCGCGCGCGGATCGGTGCCGATGCCGGCGCGGGCGGCTGCCTGGAGCTGGCGGTTCTGTGCCTGTTCGCCGTTGGCCCGGGCGTTCGACCGCTGTTGGAGGGCGATTCCCGCGGCGACCAGGGCCAGGCACAGGATCCCGCCGATCACCGCGGCGAACTGCCTCAGCCGGCGTGCCTGGCGCTGCAGTCGCAAGCCCGCCTGACGGAGCTCCACCGCTTGCGCCTGCTCCCGTGCCAGCGTTCGGCTGAGCTCGCGCGTACGGCGCTTCTCCTCCTCCAGCTGGCGCCGCTCGCGCAGTTGTTCGGCGTGGTCGAGGTCCTGGCTCGCGGCGACGAACTCCCGGTCGAGGGGGCGTACCAGCCTTGCGTGCCGCTCGTCGCCCAGCCAGTCGACGGCCGCCACCAGGCGCGTACCGCGGTAGCAGTACTCGGGGGAACGCCCGGCGCGGTTCCAGGCGTCGGCGGCGTCGGTCAGCTGCTGGCGGGTGACGAGCCCGGCCCGGTCCTCTTCGATCCAGCGCCGGAGCCGGGGCCAGGCGCGCAGGAGTGCTTCGTGGGAGATCTGGGCCGTGTTCTGGTCGACGGTGACGAGGCGGGCGCGGGCGAGCCGGTCGCGGACGCCGGTGAGCGTGCGCCGCCGGGCTTCGGAGCGGTCATCGAGCAGTTCGTCGAGGCGGATGCGGCGGCGGACGGCCTCGTCGCCGGTGCCGGTGAGGGTGACCATGGCGAGGATCAGTTCGCGGACGGCTTCGCGGCCCGGCTCGTCGAGGCCCTCGTGGATGTCCTCTGCCGTACGGGCCACGGATTCCCAGATCCCGCCGGTCGCCGCGTATCCGGAGAGGGTGAGGGTCGCGCCGCTGCGGCGCGTCCAGGTCTCGCGGAGGGCGTGGGCGAGGAACGGCAGTGCCGAGCCGAGGTCGCGGCCGCCGCCCTCGCGGGTGTCGCGGAGGAGGAGGTCGACGAGCCCGGTCTCCAGGTGGAGTCCGGCGTCGTGGGCCGGGTGCTCGATGGCGGCGCGCAGGGCGTCCTGGTCCATGGGCCAGACGTTCCACTGCCTCCTGAGGGCGGGGCGGAGTTCGGGGTGTTCGAGGCAGCTGCCGTAGTGGTCGGCCCGCAGGCCGAGGACGACGCGGGGGCTGTCGCCGTCGGTGGCGGTGGTCGCGCCGCGGCACAGGGCGCGGATGAACCGGGTGCGCTCGTCGGCGTCCTTGCAGGCGGTGAAGACCTCCTCGAACTGGTCCACGACCAGCACCCGGCAGGCCCCGTCGGCGGGCAGGCGGCCGTCGCCGAGCTGTCGCTCGACCTCCGCCTGCGGTGTGCCGGAGGCGCGGGACCACAAATCCGCGAGGGTACGCAGGGGGTGCGGTCCGGGGGACGCGAGCAGGAGCGCGGGCCAGGGAGTGGTGGGGTCGGACTCGTAGCGGCGTTCGAGGCCGGCGAGGAGGCCTGCGCGCAGGATGGAGGATTTGCCGACGCCGGAGGCGCCGACGAGGACGACCGGGGCACGGGCCGCCGCAGGCGCGGGGGCCGCCGCCTCCGGTGCGCCCGTCGGCCGTGCGGGCCGTACGACTTCGGCGATCAGATCGGCGGCTAGCACCTCGCGGCCGAAGAACCGCGCGTGGTCCTCGGCCCGGAAGGGTTCCATGCCGGGGTAGGGGCAGGCGGTGCCGTCGGCGGGGTGCGCGGGCCCGGGCGCCGGTACCGGGGCGGCGGGGTAGGCCCTGTTGGCGGCGACGACGAGTTCGCCCGCGCGGTCCTCGCTCTGCCGGTGGGGACGTACGGGCCCGTCCTGGAAGCGGCGGTCGAGGTGGGCGTACACGCCGTCGAGGGTCAGCCAGGCCGGTGCGGAGGGGTCGCCGTCGTGGAGGAGGCCGAGCAGTCTCCCGGTGAAGAGCGTGTGGGGCTCGCCCTCGGGGGCGAAGGAGACGGCGTAGTTCGAGGCGGAGGTCAGCAGGAAGCTGCCGTCGGGCCGTGCGGTGACGTAGGGGTCGCGGACGGATCCGCGGGAGGCGGCCTGCGCCATGCCGGAGAAGCAGCAGTCGAGCAGGACGACGACGCGGGCGCCGCTGTTGCCGAGCGTGTCCCTGATGACCTGGTACGGGATGGAGCGCGCGATGCCGTGGGCGGAGCTGGTGGCGGTGGCGAGGTAGAGCTGGTCCTGCGGACCCAGCAGCCCGTGGCCGATGAACGCGAAGAGGACCAGGCCGCGGGCGTCGGCGACGGCCTGCTCGACGGCCTCGACCACGGTGGCACCGTCGGTGGGGTCGAGGAGCAGCTCGATCTGCGTGGGCTCCATGCCGCAGACCTCGTGGAGGGCGCGGGCGAGGTCGCGGGCGGACGTTTCGACGCTGGGCAGGTCGGGGAGTCGGGACCCGGCGCTGTGGACGCTCGTGCCGACGACCACTGCGCGGACGCCGGGGCCCGCGAGGTCGCTGGTACGGCGCGGCGGAGCGGTCACGGACGGCGGCCGTCAACCCCGGGCTCGGGATCGGCGCCGGGCTCGGGCCGGAGTTCTTCACGTCCGTCACCGGGCGCCCGGGCGGTTCCGTCCGCCGCCCCGGCGTCCGCCGGGGCGGCGGACGGCTCGGCCTGGGCCTCGGGCTCGGCGCGCTCGGCAGGCTGCCGGCGCCGCATCGGGACGTCCAGCCGGCCCGCGATCTCCTGGGCGAGTGCGCCGGCCTGCTGGGCGTCGAGGCCCTTCACCCGGTCGGTCGTCACGGTCACTTCGGTGCCGTCGGGCCGCGTGATGGTGACGGTCTGGCTGCCGCTGCGGTTCTGCACCCAGGTGACCACCGCAGCCACCAGCACGGTGACGATGCCGCCCGGCTCCAGCAGCACGGTGACGAACTCGGTGGCCGTCCCCATCGTCCCGGGCGCCGGCGGCTCACCGGTCCCGCGCTGCACGCGACCGCGCAGCTCCCGCTGCTTCCCGAGCCAGCCCCTGAGGTCGTCCGTACCGGCCCGCCCGCCGTCGTCCCGCGCCGTGATGGCGATCTGCATGGTTCTCCCGCCTGCAGCAGTACGAAGGTCAACTGCCCCTCACTGTACTGAAGATCGCCGCCCGGTAGCGCCCACTTTCGGCCGAAGCGGCCCGTCCCGCCCGAGGCGTACGGGGCTGCCGCCGACCGCGGCGGACTTCGGTTGGCCTCCGGCTGGTGGTTCGTCAGGGGCCGGCTCGGCACGGCTGGTTCGTCACTGCTGGCCTTGCGTGCGGGTGGGCGGGCCGGTTCGGTTCGGTTCACCCCACCGGTACCTTCCAGGACTCGGTGGGGGCGGCCGCCTCGGGCCGGTCGGCGTGGAGCCGGGGGCGGAGCGGCCACCACAGCGAGCGGCCGAGCAGCGCGGCCAGGGCCGGGACCAGGACCACGGACAGGAGCAGGGCGGACAGCAGGATCCCGAGCGCCGTGGCGAAACCGGTCTGCTGGGTTCCGGCGTGCGGGCTCACCGCCAGGCTGCCGAAGGAGGCGGCGAGCACCAGTCCGGCCGTGGCGATCGCCGGGGTGGTGTGCCGTACGGCGCGGGCCACCGCCGCGCGGGCCGGGCCGGGGCGTTCCATCTCCTCCCGCAGCCGGTCGCTGATGAGGATGTTGTAGTCGGTGCCCAGCGCGACCACGAAGAGGAACAGCACCAGCGGGAGCGTGAAGTCCACGCCCGGCCGCTCCAGCAGGTGCTGGAAGACCAGGGCCGAGGCGCCCAGGGTGGCGGTGAAGCCGAGTCCGACGGCGAGCATCAGCACGACCGGTGCGAGGACGCTGCGCAGCAGCACCAGCAGGATGACGGCGATCAGCGCCGCCGCGACCGGGAAGATGACCTTGAGGTCCTTGTCGACGGCCACCGCGATGTCCGCGAACACCGATGCCGTTCCGCCGACATGGGCCTCCGTCCCGGCAGGCTGGTTGACCCGTACCGTTTCGCGGAGGGGCCCGGAGACCAGGTCGCGGGCCTGCTGTCCGCCGGACTCCATGGTCAGCAGCAGGTCGATCCTGGCCGCCTTCCCGTCGCCGCTCAGTACGGTCGGGGCGGTCCCGCCCACTCCGGGGACCCGGGCCAGTGCCGCCGCCAGCCCGGCCACGCGCTCCGCGTCGAGCGGAGCGCCGTCCTTCGTGGTGACGAACACGCTCGTCGGGTCCGCGGCGCCGGCGGGCAGGGCCCTGGTGATCTCCGCGGCGGTCTCCACTGCGGCGGTCCGCTCACCGTCCGCGCCGGACTGGCCGTAGTCCATGCGCATCCCGGCCAGTCCCGCCGTGAGGGCCCCGAGCATGACCAGCGAGGCGAGGACGAGCGCCGCCGGGCGCCGGGCCGTGAGCCGGCCGAGGCGGCCGGCCAGGCCCTCGCGCGGCTCGTGCCCGAGGGCGCGCGACGGCCAGAACATCTTCCGTCCGGTCACGGCCAGCAGCGCCGGCATCAGCGTGAGGCTTCCCAGGAGCATCACCAGGACCGACACCGCTATCGCCGGGCCCAGGACCCGGAACTGCCCGAAGGTGGCGATCCCGAGGGTGGCGAAGGCGGCGACGATCGTCAGCGCCGCCGAGGTGACCGCCGTGCCCACCCGGCCGGCGACCTCGGTGGCCGCCCGGCGTGCGCACTGCCCGGGGTGGCGCCGCAGCTGTTCGCGGTAGCGGAAGAGCAGGAAGAGGAAGTAGTCGATCCCGATGCCCATCAGCACCACGTTGATCAGCCCGGGGGTGGAGGGGGCCAGGCGGATCCCGCCGGCGATCGAGGCGAGGACGACCGCGCCGGCCGCCGCACCGCCGATGACCGTCACCGCGAGGAGCGGAAGCAGGGCGGCGAACACGCTGCGGAACACCAGGACGTGGAGCAGGACGATGAGACCGAGCACGACCCCGCCGACGACCGCCGACCGGGTCTCCTCGGCGTCGGCGGTGTCCACCGTGGCGGCGAGGCCGCCCGTGAACCCGGTGCGGAGGCCCACCTCCCGGAACCCGGCCTTCGCCCGCTCACGGAACTCCTTGTACGTGGCCTGCACGCCCGGGTCCTGCGGGTTGCCCTTGAGTTCCACGGACAGCAGCCGGAAGGACCGGTCCGGGGCCGTCATGCCGAGGGCCACCCGGGGGGTCTGGGAGTGGTCCTCCATGAACGGCAGGTCGTCCTCGGTCCTGGGCATGGCGATCTCCTGGCGGGCCAGCCGCCCGGACACCTCCTCGATCCCGCGCTCGTCGGACGCGGAGAGTGCGGCCCCGTCCTCACGCGCCACCAGGACCGTCAGGGGGTCCGAGTCCGGCCGGGCGCCGAAGCTCTCCTCGGCGATCCGGTGCGCTGCCGCCGAATCGTAGGAGGGGGGCAGGAAGCCGTCGTTGCCGGGCTGGGTGGCGCGGAAGACGAACATCTGGCCGAGGAGCGCCAGACCGATGCCCAGCACCGCCCAGAGGGCGATCACCTTCCATGGGTTCCTCGTCGAGCATCGCGTCAGGGCGCGGATCACTGTTCTCCTCCGGTGGGTCGGTGGGGTCATCGGGTGGGGTCATCGGTGGGTGACCGGGCCGGTCGACCTGGCCCGTATCCAGACCATCAGCGGCCGGACGGGAAAACGTCCTGGTGGAGGAGGATTCCGCGGCCGGGACCACGGTCCGGGGTCCGGTCCCGACCAGGACCCTGGTCCTGGTCGGGACCCGCCCTCAGGGCCGGTGTCCGGGGTGCGGGCCGATGTGAGAATGGGGTCACGAGGGCGGCCCGACGGCGGTCCGTGGGAGAGGGGCCGAAACGATGGGCACGCGCGCCGAGAGGCTGACGTGGACGCGCAACGACGCGCTGGTGGCGGTCGGGGCGGCGGCCGTGGACCTCACGGGCTTCGCCCTCGACACCCAGTTCGAGGGCGTTCCCCTGGAGGTCGCGGCGTCCTTCCTCGTACTGGCCTCCTCACTCGCGCTGCTGGCCCGCCGCCGTCATCCGGTCGTCACGCTCGCGGTGGTCCTGCTGCTGGGTGTGGTGGTGAACCTGAGCACGGCGGTGTCCCCGCATTTCGGCCTCACCCCGGCCATCGCCCTGTACTCGGTCGCCGTGGCCTGCCGGACGCCCGCACTGGTGGGAGCCGCGCTCGTGACGGCGCCGCTGAACAGCCTGGGCCAGGGCGGACTTCCCTTCGGCTCCGGCTTCGCGCTCCTCGCCAACGCGGGCGCCACCCTGCTCGTCGTCATCACGGGCCTCGTCGCCAGGCGCTGGCAGCGGGAGACCGAGGCCACGAGGGTCCTGCTCGCCGAGCGGGCGGTGGCCGAGGAGCGCCGCCGCATCGCGCGGGAACTGCACGACATCGTCGCCCACCACATCACCACCATGCAGCTCATGGCCGGCGGTGCCCGGGCCAACCTCGCCCACGACCCCGGGGCCGCCCGCGAGGCCCTGGTCACCCTCGAGGACTCGGGCCGGCTGGCCCTCGGCGAGATGCGGCAACTGCTCGACGTGCTGCGGGCCGGGGAGGAACCGGAGACGGCCCCGCCGGCGCCGCAGCCGGGTGCCGGGGACCTGGAGCGGATCGTCGCGGAGTCCCGGCTCGCCGGGATGGACACGGAGTTCTCGGTCAGCGGCCCGCCCCGGCCGCTGCCGCCCACCGTCGGCCTGACGGTGTTCCGGGTGGTGCAGGAGGCCCTGACGAACGCCCGGAAGCACGCCGGGAACGCGCCCTCGCGGGTACGGCTGACGTACCGTCCGGACGAGGTCGCCGTCGAGGTCCGCAACGAGTGCCCGGGGGACGGCGCCGGGCGGCGCGCGCCCTCACGGCACGGGGGGTACGGCCTGATCGGCATGCGGGAACGCGTCGCCCTGCACGGCGGCACCCTGGAGGCGGCCCACCGCGAGGACGGCGGTTTCCTGGTCGCGGCCCGCCTCCCGGTGCCGGCGGCCGCCGAGCCCACCCGGCCCACCGAGCCCACCGAGCCCGCCGGGCCCGGCGAGGGCCTGCGGCAGCCGCTGCACCCGGTCCGGCCGTCACGAGGGGAACACCGCCGGTGATCCGCGTGCTCATCGCCGACGACCAGCCGCTGGTACGGCGCGGCCTGGCCCTGATCCTGGCGCCCGACCCGGGCATCGAGGTGGTCGGCGAGGCCCCGGACGGAGCGGAGGCCGTGGCGCTGGCCCAGCGGCTCCTCCCCGACGTGGTGGTCATGGACATCCGGATGCCCGTGCTCGACGGAGTGGCCGCCACCGGGCGCCTGGCCGAGGTCCAGCCCCGGTCCCGGGTGCTCGCCCTGAGCACCTTCGACATGGACGAGTACGTCGTCGCGGCCCTGCGGGCCGGCGCCTACGGCTTCCTGCCCAAGGACGTCTCCCCCGAAGAGCTGATCACGGCGGTGCGTACCGTCCACACCGGCGAAGCGGTCGTCGCGCCGAGGCTGTTGACCCGGCTGATCTCGACCTACGTACGGTCTGCTCCGCGCGAGCCCCGGCCCGCCCCGGCGGCGCCTGCCGGCCTCACCCCGCGGGAGGTGGAGATCTGGCGGCTGCTGGCCCGCGGCCTGGACAACGCCGGCATCGCCGCGGACCTGGACATCAGCGTGTCCACGGTCAAGAACCACATCACCGCGCTCTTCGGCAAGCTCGGCGTACGCGACCGGGCCCAGGCGGTGATCGCGGCGTACGAGTCGGGGCTGGTGCAGGCCGAGCGACGGGGCGGTTGACCGGTTGGCGGCGGCGAGCCGGGCTGGTGGAGAATGCGGGCGTCAGGCAGCCCCTGGGGTGACCACCGACTTGGGAGGAAAACTGTCGACTCCGATCAGCTGGCTCGACCGAACCGACTTCGGCGTCTACGCCCTGTGTCCCGCCGGCTATGTGGACGACTGGGACGGTACGGAAGCGTTGGACACGGTCTCGGAACACGTCGGCAAGATCCGGCTCCCCGACCACGGGGAGGTCCTCACGCTCGGCGGGGAAGCCCTGCCCGTGGCGTACTTCCCGCAGACCATGACCTTCGTCCGGACCATCGGCCACGACGACGAATCCGGCCTCCACGACGCGGTCGAGCGGAGCGAGGGCGCGGCGGGATGGCGGGACGACGTCGAGATCTGCCTGGGCGGGTGCTACTTCCTGATCGACTCCATGGCGCCCGGCGCGGAGGCGGGCGAGGAGTACTCGATCCGCGTCGACGTTCCCCCCGGCCGCTACCGGGTGCAGTCACTGTTCATCGCTCCCCCGATGGGGGAGTTCTACCTGCACCGGCTGCGCGCGGTCCCCGCGCCGGCGGCCGGAACGGCCGCCCTCGTCGTGCCCGGCTGACCCTCCCGGCAGGTGCGCCGGGCCGCGGAGGCGGCGGGGGCCACCTCCGCGGTGGGGCGAGCGGTTCGACGTGACGACGGGGCGGCGGTGTTCGCCGTCGACCAGTCGTGCCCGGCTCCCCGGGCGGTCCGCGCCGGTCAGGGGGCGTCGATGAGGACCCGGCCGTCGGTCGGCACGGTGGCCGCGAGCCCGTTCGCGTACGCGTTCTGCACGCGGGACCGCTCGGCCGCGTCGGGCACGGCGTTGGTGCAGGCCGTCCCGGCGCTGGACCCGGACATCAACTGGGAGCACGGCCCCGGCTTGGTGTCCGGGAGGCCCAGGCTGTGGCCCAGCTCGTGCGCGGCGATGCGCGTCTTGTCGTATCCCAGGCTCACGGCCTGGGCGCCGAGTTCGACGCGTACCTGGCGCCCCGGCCGGACCGGGCCGAGGGTGGCCTGGGGCCATCCGGTGGTGGCGACGATGACGATCTCGGCCCGGACACCGGGGGCGGCCTCCACCAGCCGTACGTTGCTGACGTTCGCGTTCCAGGAAGCGACTCCGGCGGCGATGGCGGCTTCCCAGCCGCCGGCCCTGCTGTCGTCGTAACGGAGCGTCACCACCGCTGCGGAGGCGCCGGGTTGTGGTGCGGGGGCCGCGGTCGCGGCGGTTGCCGACACGAGGACCAGCGCGGCGGCGGAGGTGCCGGCTTTCAGCCAGGTACCCAGAGGCATGGTCGTGTTCCTTCATGTGTGGGGGACCCGGCCCCTCGGCGGAGCCGGGGCGCTGGAGACGCCGCCACCGCCCGCCGGTGGCCCGGACGTTCGGACAGCCGCCCCTCCGGAGCCCTAAGAAGGTAGCCCCGTACCCCATAAACCCGTCATGCACCTGCCAGCCAATTCCCGGGGGCTCTCCGGCCGGTGCCCGGTCAGCGGGTTGCACGGCACATCCGGGAGGCGCCCCCCGGACGCGGTCAAGCCCTCGCAGGCGCGGGCGCGGGCGCGGCGTGATCGGTACGGGCACGCATGCGGGCCGCGTCCGCGCGCGGCGGCGCGCCGAACTGCCGTTTGTACTCGCGGCTGAACTGCGAGGGGCTGTCGTATCCCACGCGGGAGGCGACGCCGGTCACGTCGTGCGGGCGACGGGCCAGCAGCAGCCGTGCCGCCTGCAGCCGGATCTGCTTCTGGAACTGGATCGGGCTCATCGCCGTGACCGACTGGAAGTTCCGGTGGAACGCGGAGACGCTCATCCCGGAGGACCGGGCCAGGTCCTCGACGCGGAAGGCCTCGGCGTAGTTGTCGCGGATCCAGCCCACTGCCCGGGTGATGTGGGTCAGGCCGCTGTCCGCCAGGCCGAGCTGGCGGACGGCTTCGCCCTGCTCCCCCGTCATCAGCCGCCACAGGATCTCCCGCTTGGCCAACGGGACCAGCACCCGGCGGTCGCGCGGCCGGTCCAGCAGGCGCAGCAGGCGCACGATCGCGTCGATCAGCTCCGCCGGTGCGTCGCTGACCGTGATCCCGGGCCGGGCCGACCGGGTCGGAGGCGGCAGGTCGCCCGGCCCCGCCTGCAGCATCAGTTCCGCGATGACGGCGGGCTCCAGCGTCATGCCGAAGCCGAGTTCGGGTCCCTGGGCGACGCGTCCGACCACCGGCAGGTCGGCCGAGGCGACCAGGTACTGACCGACGCCGTATTCGTACACCTCGTCTCCGAGCGCGAGCCGCTTGGACCCCTGGGCGATGACCGCGAGCATCACGCCGGACATCGCGTACTCCGGCTCGGCGCCCGGTTCGGCCCGGCAGATCCGGACGCCGTCGATGGCCGTGGTGAGGTCGGGCCGCGCATGGCGTCCCAGCAGGTCGCGGAGCTCGTCGAGGGACATGCCCCCATCCCACCACGGGACTCCGCCAGGATCCCCGGCCAGGGGCAGGATCGTGCAAGGACGCGCGGAGATCGGGCGAGTCCGCGGGCTTGGCCGGGGGCGGGTGGCGGGGGCGGGTGGCGGGGGCGTGCGGTCGGGCGTATGCGGCTACGCCCCGGTGCCCGGCTCCTCGTAATGGGCTATCAGCCGGCCGCGGGCGATGGTGTGGAACCGCAGGTGGAACCCCACCAGGGCCGGCGTCGCGTCCGCATCCGGCCCCAGCTCCTCCCGGTCGACGGCGTACACCGTGAACACGTACCGGTGCGGGCCGTCCCCCGCGGGAGGGGCGGCCCCGCCGAAGTCCCGGCTGCCGTAGTCGTTCCGTACCTGCACGGCACCGGGCGGCAATCCTTCGAAGCTCCCGGTTCCGGCCCCCGCCGGCAGCTCGGTGACGTCCGCCGGGATGTCGAAGACCGTCCAGTGCCAGAATCCGCTGCCGGTCGGTGCGTCCGGGTCGTAGCACGTGACCGCGTAGCTGCCGGTGCCCTCGGGTCCGGCGGACCAGCCGATCTGCGGGGAGGAGTTGCCCTTCGCGTACACATGGGTGTCCGGGAGGGTCCCGCCGTCAATCAGGTCCGTGCTGCTCACCGACAGCTCGGGCACCTGCGGGTGGAAGTCGTGCGGCAGCGGTCGACGTTGCACCTGATCACTCAACTTCTTGGTCCTTCTCCGTGTTTGCAAGGGGTGTCCTCCCGGGGTCCCGGGGGCACGTCCTCATCGGAGCACGGATCCGGCGGGGGGCGGGTGCCGCCGGGAGGATCGTGCAAGAACCCGCGACCATTACCCGGCACGGGGCCCGTGCGGCATCGAGGGCACGTCACACGTCGCACGTCACACGTCAGGGAGTGCCGGGCCGGCCCTGGTCGGCGGGCTCCGCGCGATACCCGGGCTCGCCGAAGCGGGTCAGCTTGCGCAGCAGCCACTCAACCGGGCCGAGACGGTATCGGCGCATCAGCCGCGCGCTGAGTGCCAGCTGTGCCGCGTACAGCAGCAGGGCCATGGCGAGCGGGACGGCGATGCCGAGGCGCCCGTAGAGGGCCAGGCCGTAGCCGGTGAAGAGCAGCGCCATCACCAGCGACTGGGTCAGGTAGTTGGTGAGTGCCATCCGTCCGGCGGGGGCCAGGACGGATACGGCCCGCGCACCGCCGCCCGTACGGAACCAGAGCAGCAGGCCGCTCGCGTAGGCGACGGAGAGCGCCGGGGCGGCGACGACGCTGACCATCGCGGCGAGCAGCTCCCAGCGGGCCGACAGCGGACCGGCCGTACCCGCGGCCGCGAAGAGCGCGGTCGGGACGCCGACGCACAGGCCGGTCACCAGGAGGCGGCGCAGCGTCGGCCCTTCGGCCGTGGTCAGCCAGTGCTGCTTGCCGGCGGCGAGGCCGACGAGGAACGCGGCGATCACGAAGCCGCTCATCAGCAGGGTCGCGGCGGCCGCCTCGGGGAGCGCGTCCACGTTCGCCCCGACGACGTCGGCGAATCCGCCCCGGTAGGCGTCGACGAGCGCGGTGGTCTTCTCGGCGCTGCCGACGCCGGTGTCGGGGGCGGGGTCCAGGAGGGCCGCGGCGGCCGCGGTGACCAGGAGGAGGCCGCCGAAGCAGCCCCAGAGCCAGAGTGCGGCGCGGAACGCCGTGCGCGGCGCGGCGCCGCGGGACGCGAGGAGGATCAGGCCGCACAGGGCGTAGGTGGTGAGTATGTCGCCGACGTACAGGAACACCGCGTGCAGGGCGCCGAGGAGGAACAGGCCGAACAGTCGGCGCAGGGTACGCGGTCCGACGCGGGCGCCCACGCGTTCGGCCGAGGCCATCTGGAGGGTGAAGCTGTATCCGAAGAGGAACGAGAAGATCGGGTAGAACTTGCTCTGGGCGAGGAAGTTCACCAGCCACAGCGCCACCGTGTCGGCGCCCCCGTCCGGGCGTCCCCCGACGAGGCCCACGGGCCCCGACATGGTGAGTACGTTGACCAGCAGGATCCCGGCCAGGGCGAATCCGCGGAGCGCGTCGACCTCCTGGACGCGCGCGTGCTGCGGTGGGCGTATCCCGGTCTGTGGTCCGGCCGGGTGCGGTGTCATCGTGGTTCCCCCGTGTGTGTGCGCATGCAGTCATCGCGCCGTCGTGCGGTCGTGCGGTCGTGCGGTCGTGCGGTCCGTCAACATCCTTTCATCTGCGGGCGATGCCTGGTCCACGCCGCTGGCGCGGGCGCTGCCACGGCCCGCGCCGACGGGTCGGCGCCGACGGATCGACGGTCATTCCCGCGGCCGGCTCCCGGGCGCCGGCGGTGCTGATCACCGTCGACGGGTGACCGCTGGGCCGGACGGGGGCGGGCGGATTACGGCAGGCGCTGTCGGGGAAGGGCGACGAGCGAAGAGGCCCCTTCCCCACCGACCCGTTGGAGACACCGTGCCGCTGTCGACCCCGGAGCGCGAGGCGTTCCTCGCCGAACCGCACATCGGATCACTGGCGATCGCCCGCCCCGAGCAGCACCGGGCGCCGCTCGTCGTGCCGATCTGGTACGGATACCAACCGGGCGGTGACCTGTGGGTGCTGACCGGTCCTGACTCGGTCAAGGCCCGGCTGATGGCCACCGCGGGGCGCTTCTCCCTGCTCGCCGAGCGCGTCAGCCCGACCGTGCGCTACGTGTCCGTGGAGGGCCCGATCCTTTCCACGCGGGCCACGACGGACGAGGAACACCGGGCCATGGCCGAGCGCTATCTGCCTCCGGCGGCGGTCCGGACGTACCTGGAGGCCGCGGAGAAGGACATCGGTCCCCAGATCACCGTGCGGATGCGCCCCGAGCACTGGTTCTCGACCGATCTGGGCAGCCTCGTCGAGGAAGGCTGAGCAGGAGCGGAGCAGCACCCCGGCCGGGGCACGACCGCTCGACTCCTCCTGGAACGGGCCGCTCTGGTAGCCGTCGACCAGACGGTGGCCGACGACCGCCTTGGGGATCTCCTCGGCGCGCGCCACGGTGACCCGCCCCACGCGGCTGCGGCGGTTCCCGTTTCCGCCTTCTCCCGACCTGGGGCGGGGGTGGGCGGCCGAGCTCGTGCTCAGCGGGGCGGGTGGTCGCCGGGTACGACAGGCGGGTTGCCGAGGTGTGCCGCTCCGGCGGCCCGGGCGGTGTGCGTGAGGATCGCGTCGGCCAGCCCGGGCAGCAGTGTCCGCGGGAGGGCGTGGCCCATTCCGGGCATGTCGACGATGCGGGAGTTGGCGATGGCCTGGCCGAGGTGGCGGGCGTGCGCCGAGGGGAACACGGGTTCGGCGGGGGCGGATGTGATCAGCGTGGGCACCTGGTTGCGGGCCAGCTGCTCGGTGCGGTCCATGCCGGAGTGGTCGGCGCGCCCGTGGGCCATCGGCGAGTCGTACCGTCCGGCGTGCTCGATGATCCGGCGTTCCAGCGCACGGAACTCCTCGGGGTCGAAGGGGGTCCGGGGTCCGTTGAGCGCCCGCCAGTGCTCGACCCTGCGGTCGAGTTCCGCTTCGAGGCCGTGGTCCTCCCAGGGCTGCGCCCACATGTCGAGGATCTCCGGGGCGATGCCCGGGAGTTGGTCGGCGGGGGTGCTGCTGCCGTCGGGGCCGGTCAGCGGGCGGGTGCTCAGGGCGCAGGTTCCGATCAGGACGGCGCTGGCCACCCGGTCGGGGTGGTCGGCCATGAGCAGCTGCGTCAGCATGCCGCCCATGGACATGCCGACGACGTGGGCGCGGTCCACCCCGTACGCGTCGAGAACGGCGACCGCGTCCGAGGCCAGGTCGAGGATGCTGTAGGGGTGCTCGTCGAAGGACCAGGTGGAGCGGCCGGTGTCGCGGTGGTCGTAGCGGATGACGCGGTGCTGCCGGGCGAGCGCCGTGACGAGTTCGTCGGGCCATCCGAGGCCCGAGGCGCCGGCGCCCATGACGAGCAGCAGGGCCGGGCTGCGGGGGTCGCCGCACTCCTGGGTCCACAGCCGCACCTCGGTGTTGACGGGGATCGTCCGCTGGTTCACAGCCACTCCTCACGCGACGAGACGGTTCGTCTTGAGTGATCGACGGCCAGTATGCAGGCTCGTGGGCGGCCGGTCAATACGAGACGTGCCGTCTCGCATGAGTGTGCGGCCGCGGCGCCGAGCCCGCGTGGTACCGGGCAGGGCGCCACGCCGTGCCGCACCGGGCCCTCGGACGAGGCGTCCCCCTACAGGGGATATGGGCAAGGGAAGTCGGTCCGGGTTACTCGAAACGCAGGCGCAGCGACTCCCGCTCGACTTCCTCGATCTGGTCGACGGTCAGGCCGGGCAGGTCCAGCTGGGCCAGGGTCACCTCGGCGCTGGTCGGCTGGGCGTCGGCGGGCACCCACTGCTCCGGCTGCCAGGCGTGGGCGCGCATCAGGGACTTCGGGCAGTGCGGATAGACCTGCTCGATCTGCACCACGATCGCCGAGACCGGCGGTTTTCCGACCGGGGTGAGCCGGGCGAGCAGCTCCGGGCGCGCCGAGACGCAGGCCCGGCCGTTGACGCGCAGCGTGGTCGGGCGGCCGGGGACGAGGAAGAGCAGGCCGACGCGCCCGGTTTCCAGCACGTTGTGCAAGGTGTCGAGCCGCTTGTTGCCGGTCGCGTCGGGTATCGCCAGGGTCCGCTCGTCCAGCACCGCGACGAAGCCGGCCGGGCCGCCCCGCGGTGTCACATCCGCCCGGCCCTCGGAGTCCGCGCTGCCGATGAAGACCAGCGAGGAACAGCCGATCAGTGCCCGGGTCTCGTCGTTCAGGCGGTCGGTCTCCTTGCGGAGCGCGTTCGGGCTCGGTGTGGGGTAGAGCTCGCGGAGCTGGTCGGGGCCGGTGAGGGCGTCCGCCCGTAGGGACGCGAAGAGAGAGCCGTCGGGCTCTGTGTCGATCATCATACGGGTGACCCTAGAAGACGACTGGGGCTGCACGCCGTTGGAGTGCCCGCGGCCCTCGGACGGCGTCGACTCGGGGGCCGTCCGCGCCGTCCGGTCCTCTGCCCTCCCCCGGGGCTGCTCGTCGAACAGGTGGCGAAGGTGGCCTCGAAGACGTCCACGAGGGCGCGCGGCGGCGCCCGGCGGCCCGGCAGAAAACCGGGCGGACTTCCCGGCACCTCGGCCACTCCCGCGTCGGTGGGCAGGGGCCGTTCAGCGCGCTCAGGCGTGGGCTGCCATCGGCCGGCCCCGGGGGTCGCCGGCGGAGCCGGGCCCGGGCTGGTCCGGATCGTGGGGGCTCGAAGCCGGTTCCTTCACCGACACCCGATCGTCTCTGGCGGCTCCGGCCCGTGACGAGAAAGAGCTGCGTCGATCCGTACAACCGCCCGGGGGCCTCGTGTGTCTCATCCCGCGGGGCTCGTCCCGAGCCGTGACCGCGGCTGCGGAGCCGTCCGGCCCGGCGGTGCCGACCGGCCGGTGGTGCAGTCCGGTCGTCATCCGATCTTGAGAGGTACCAGTGTCACAGACAAGACCCGCGCGGCCGTCCGCCGGAAGGCGCCTGTTCCGGGGCGGCGTCTCCGTCGCCCTGGCCGGCGTCCTCGGCGTGGCCGGGCCGGCCGTCCTGCCGGAGCGGGCTTCCGCCGCGGCCGCCGGGACCGCCGTGACCGACCCGGTGGCCAGCGGTGCGGTGAGCGAGGAAGACCACGCGCTGGCACGGGCGAAGGCCACCGGGCAGCCGTACGAGCTGCTCTCCGCACGATCGGAGGCCTCCGACACCTGGGCGTTGCCCGACGGCACGTGGCAGGTGAAGCGGCACGGCACACCGGTACGGATGTTCCGGGCCGGCGCCTGGGTGGCCACCGACCCGACGCTCGTCTTCGGCGCGGACGGCAGCGTGGTCCCGAAGGCCACCACGGTCGCGGTCACCTTCTCGGGCGGCGGCGACGGGCCGCTGCTCACCGGTGTCATGGACGGCCGGACCCTGTCGCTGACCTGGCCCGGCACCCTGCCGAAGCCCGCACTGGCCGCGAACGTGGCGACGTACGCCGAGGTGTTGCCGGGAGTCGACCTCCAGCTGAAGGCCGACGTGGAGGGGTTCTCCCAGCTGCTCGTGGTCAAGAACGCCGAGGCGGCGAGGAACCCCGCCCTCGCCTCGCTCAAGTACAAGCTGGACACCGTCGGTCTGAGCGTGGCCACGGACGCCGAGACGGGCAGTGTCACCGCCGTCAATCCGGCCGGTGAGACGGTGTTCACCAGCCCGTCGCCGCTCATGTGGGACTCCACCACGATCACCTCCGAGGGAGCGACCGCACCGGCGGCGCCCGCACGCTTCGCCGCCTTTGGCACCACGACCGCGGACGGCGGCTCCGCGACCGCTGTCCCGGCTGACGCGTTCGAGCCCGCGCCCGGATCGCTGGACGCGCAGATGCCGACCACGGTCACGGGCGACACCCTGGAGATCAAGCCGGACCAGGCCCTCCTCAACGGTGCCGGCACCCGGTACCCGGTGTACATCGACCCGTCCTGGGCGTGGGGCAAACGGCAGAACTGGACCCGGGTGTACAAGAAGTATCCGAACACCTCCTTCTGGAACACCAAGGAGGTCGTCCGGGTGGGGTACGAGAACGAGACCTCGGGGCTGTCCCGGTCCTTCTTCCAGCTCGACACCGCGAACGTGAAGGGCGCGCAGGTCAAGAGCTCGGTCTTCCGAATCCGGAACACGTGGTCGTGGTCCTGCCAGGACCGTCCGGTGCAACTGTGGCACGTCGGCCCGATCTCGCCGAGGACCACCTGGAACAGGCAGCCGGGCAGGATCGGCAGCGCCCCGCTGGCGACCGTGGACGACGCCAAGGGCTGGAGCACCGACTGCGCCGCGGGGAACCTGGAGTTCGACGCCACGGCCAAGGTCCGCGAGGCCGCGGCGAAGGGCTGGGCCTCCCTCAACCTCGGCCTGTACGCCGCGGACGAGACCGACACCTTCGGCTGGAAGAAGTTCGACGCCAAGTCGGCCGTCCTGGAGACCGTCTACAACCACCCGCCGATGGCGCCGGTGGACCTGGGCACCAGTCCGCGGACCAGCTGTGCGACGGGCGGCGCACTCGGCAACACCCGGGTGAGCCTGTACGCCCGTTTCGACGACAGGGACGGGGGCAACCTGACTGCCGAGTTCCAGCTCTTCAAGGCCGGGACGGCCACTCCGCACAAGGCGGCCGCCGTGCCCGCCGTCAAGGGCAGGATCAGCACCTGGGCGGTACCGGACGCCGACCTGCCCAGCGGTGACTGGACCTGGAAGGCCCGGGCGAAGGACCAGGACGGCGTCCACTCCGCCTGGTCCGCGACCTGCAAGTTCAGCATCGACCGCACCCGGCCCGTCAAGCCGCCGCTGATCACCTCCGCGGACAACGCGTACCCGCCCGGCAACAACGGGTGGCCCGCCGTGACCGGTACCGGCGGCGTGGACGCGGGTATGTTCGCGTTCGCCCCGAACGGCGTCACCGACGTCCGCAAGTACTACTACTCCACCAGCTGGGATCCCACGGTCAGGGACGAGCCGGTCACCGCGGACGACCCGGCGACGACGACCGTGGACGAGTCCGTCGCCAAGGTCCCCCTCACTCCGCCCGGGGCCGGGCCGCACTTCGTGTACGCCTACAGCGTGGACGCCGCGGGCAACCGGTCCGACACCGCGGTCTACCTGCTGTACGCTGACCGGCGCCCGCTGCGCGACGGCCCCAAGGACCTCAACGGGGACGGCTCGGCGGACCTGTGGAGCCTGGACACCAACGGCGCCCTGCTCACCTACGCCGGGACGGGGAACGGCCAGTTCTCAGCCGCGGTCACGGGAGGCAAGTCCTTCGCGGGCGCCCAGGTCGTCTTCGGCGGGGGCTGGACCGGCACGGGTTACACCGACCTCGTCAGCATGGAGCACGACCCCGTCGAGGGACGCAAGCGGCTCTGGGTGTACCGCAACAACGGCCGCGGCATGATCGACGGGCAGAACCGGACGGAACTCACCGTCACCTGCCGGAAGATCGACGTGGACGCCGGCTGCCCGGAAGCGGCCGACGACCACTGGTTCGACGCCGACCAGGTGATCGCACCGGGCGACCTCAACAACGACGGTCAGCCGGACCTGCTCGTCAAGCAGCACACCTTCCTTTGGGCCTACTACGGCAACCGGGGAAGCTTCGACCTCGACCTGGCCAACACGACCCCGCCCGTCCTGGTCGGCGGCGGCGACTGGGACAGGTTCACGGTGATCGCCCCGGGCGACACCAACGGCGACGGCGTGCCCGACCTGTGGCTGCGGGACCGGGCCACCGGAGAGATCCTGCGCGCCCACGGCAAGAACGGCCCGCGGGGGTACCTCGACCCCACTACCTGGGGTGCCCCGGAGCAGCGGGTCCGGATCGGGCAGGGCCTGAAGGAGGCCGACTTCCCGGTCGTCTCCTCCTCCGGGGACGTCACCGGTGACGAGATCGCGGACCTGTGGGCCCGCCGGTCGGACAACGCGCTGCTGGGCTGGCCGGGACAGGCGCCCGGCGCCGACGGAGTCGCGTTCGGCACCCCGTTCGGCATCAGCCGGACCCTGCCGGCCGGGGTGGCGGGCGGTACGCCCGGCAAGCCGGACATGAGCGGTGACACGTTCGCGGACATGGTGGTGCACGAGCCGAACGGCACGCTGTCCATCCGCCGCAAGGACCCCGTCACCCGCTTCTTCGACACGGGCACGGCGGTGAGCTGGGGCTGGGAGAGCCACCTGGGCCAGGAGGGACAGGGGCGCCTGTACTTCGCCGACGTCAACGGCGACGGTACGAAGGACCTTCTCTCCCACGGCACGGACGGGAGGATCATCGTCCGCCGCAACGACCGCGTGGGCACCGGTTTCGACACCGGCACGCTGATGAGCGCGAACTGGTCGAACTTCCTCGGCCACCCCGGTCAGGGCCGTCTGTACTTCGCGGACGTCACCGGCGACGGCAAGGCCGACATGATGGTCCACGGCACCAACGGCGAGATCCACGTCCGCAGGAACACGGGCACGTACTTCGACGGCGGCACCCTGATGACCGCCGGCTGGGGCAACTTCCTCGGCCACGCCGGCCAAGGACGGCTGTACTTCGCCGATGTGACCGGCGACGGCAAGGCCGACATGATGGTCCACGGCACCAACGGCGAGATCCACGTCCGCAGGAACATGGGCACGTACTTCGACGGCGGCACGCTGATGACCGCCGGCTGGGGCAACTTCCTCGGCCACGCCGGCCAAGGACGGCTGTACTTCGCCGACGTGACCGGCGACGGCAAGGCCGACCTGGTCGTCCACACCGCGGGCGGCGAGGTCAGTTACCGCAAGAACACGGGCACGTACTTCGACGGCGGCACGCCGGCGAGCGCCGGCTGGTCCAACTTCCTGGGGGCACCGGGGAAGGGCCGGCTGTACTTCGAGTGAGGGCCGGCCGGAGCGGGGCCCGGTGAGGCCCCGCTCCGGCGCACTCTCGCCTCCCGTACCGGGCGGGGCCCCGGCCAGGAATATGGCGGCCAATACCATCGGTATTCGGCGCCTGTCCAAGTATTTCACGCACACCACACGTTCAAGTCGGAAATGATCCGGCGCAGCCAACAGGCGGCCGGGCGGGCCAGATGAATTGCGACATACCGATCGAGAACAATGAAAAGGGTGCTTCCAGTGGTTCGTGACCTGGGGAAACTCCGGGTAGTGTCCGACGAGTTGTCCATCTGAGAGGTTGGCGTGCACCAAAGAAGAATCCCCCGGCGCGGGCCGGTAATGAGCTCGGGCACTCGCGGCATATCCCTCGCGCTGGCAAGCGTAATTCTTGCTTCCGGTTCCCTTGCCCTGCCGTCCACCGCCACCGCCTCGACATTCGTCGATCCCGTCGCGGAGGGCTCGCAGAGCGAGGAGGACCACGCGCTCGGCCAGGCCAAGGAGACCGGTCTGCCCTTCGAGCTCGTCTCCGCGCGTACCGAGTCGACCGACACCTGGGCGCTGCCCGACGGCACCTGGAGCGTCAAGCGTCACGGCACGCCCGTCCGCCTGCTCCGCGCGGGCACGTGGGTACCCACCGACGCGACCCTGGCCTTCGCCGCCGACGGCACGGTCGCTCCCAAGGCCTCCACCGTGGACGTCACGTTCTCCGGCGGCGGCACCGGGCCCCTGCTGACCGGCGTCAAGGAAGGCCGTACGCTCTCCCTGACCTGGCCGAAGGCGCTGCCCACGCCCACGCTCGCCGAGAACGTGGCGACCTACGCGGAGGTCCTGCCCGGCGTCGACCTCCAGCTCAAGGCCGAGGTCGAGGGCTTCTCGCAGCTGCTGGTCGTCAAGACCGCCGAAGCGGCCAAGAACCCCGAACTCGCCACGCTCAAGTACAAGCTGGACACCGTCGGCCTCGACGTGTCCACCGACGCCGAAACCGGGAGCGTCAGCGCCGTCAACCCGGCCGGCCAGACCGTCTTCACCAGCCCGTCCCCGCTCATGTGGGATTCGACCACCGCGTCGAGCGGCACCGCACCCGCCGCGAGGACGGCCTTCGCCGCCGCGGCCGCCGCCGAGACCACCACGACCGGCGAGACCCCTCCCCCGGCGGAGGCCTTCGACCCGGCGCCGGGTGCGAAGGACGCCCAGATGCCGACGACGGTCACCGGGGACACCCTGGAGATCAAGCCGGACCAGGCCCTGCTGACCGGCGCGGCGACCCAGTACCCCGTCTACATCGACCCCTCGTGGGCCTGGGGCGAGAAGCAGAACTGGACGCGCGTCTACAAGCGCTATCCGAACACCTCGTTCTGGAACACCAAGGACCCCATCCGGGTCGGCTACGAGGCCCAGACCGGCGGGTCGGACCGCATCTCCCGGTCCTTCGTCCAGCTCGACACCAGCGACACCCGTCACGCACAGGTCAAGTCGTCGGTCTTCCGCATCAAGAACACCTGGTCGTGGTCCTGCCAGGACCGGCCGGTGCAGCTGTGGCACACCACCGCCATCTCGAAGAAGACCACCTGGAACCGGCAGCCGGGCAAGATAGGCACCGCGCCGCTGGACACGGTCGACGACGCCAAGGGCTGGAGCACGGACTGCGCCGCCGGCAACCTGGAGTTCGACACCACCGCCAAGATGCGCGAGGCGGCTTCCAAGGGCTGGGCGACGATCACCCTCGGCCTCTACGCGTCGAACGAGGAGGACACCTTCGGCTGGAAGAAGTTCGACGCCAAGACCGCGATCCTCGAGACGATCTACAACAACCCGCCGAAGGCCCCCACCGCCCTGGGCACCAACCCGCGGACGCACTGTTCCGCCGGCGGCGTGATCGGCAACACCCGCGTCAGTCTGTACGCCAAGTTCGACGACAAGGACGGCGGCAACCTGACGGCGGAGTTCCAGCTCTTCAAGGGGACCTCCACCACGGCGCACAAGACGATGTCGCTGCCGGCCAACAAGGGCAAGGTCACCACCTGGGCGGTACCGGACGTCGACCTCCCGTCGGGTGACTGGACCTGGAAGGCCCGCACCAGGGACCAGGACAACGCCACCTCTCCCTGGTCGGCGACCTGCAAGTTCACCGTGGACCGGAACCGCCCCAGCAAGCCGCCGGTGATCTCCTCGGTGGGCGGGAAGTACCCCAGCGGCGAGCAGGGGTGGCCCACGGTCACGGGCAAGGCCCGTGAGTGGGGCGAGTTCACCTTCGCGCCGAACGGCGCCGACGACATCGACCACTACGTCTGGTGGACCGACTTCGACGAGATCCCCAACGACGCCGCACCCGGAGTGAAGGCCCCCGTCTGGACGCCCGGGTACGGCCCCCACTTCGTCTACGCCTACAGCGTGGACAAGGTCGGCAACCGTTCCGACACCGCCACCTACGTGTACTACGCGGGCCGCTCCGCCCTGCGCGACGGCCCGACGGACCTCAACGGCGACACCAACAGCGACATCTGGAACGTCGACTCCAACGGGACGCTCCTGACCTACGCGGGCCAGGGCAACGGCGAGTTCGCCGCGGCCACCAACGGCGGCAAGTACTTCTCCGGAGCCGACGTCGAGTCCCGTGGCGACTGGCAGCAGGACGGCTACAACGACCTCGTGGCCCTGGAGTTCGACGAGGTCGAGAAGCGCAAGCGTCTGTGGGCCTACGCCAACAACGGCAAGGGCGTCGTCGGCGCCAACGCCACCGAACTGACCGTCACCTGCCCCAAGCCCGACGTCGAGACGGGCTGCGTGGGCGAGGACGAGAAGTGGACCGGTGACGACCACTGGCACGACGCCCAGCAGATCGTCGCGCCCGGTGACCTGAACGGCGACGGCCAGCCCGACCTCCTCGTCAAGCAGGGCAAGTTCCTCTGGGCGTACTACGGCAACCGGGCCACCTACGACCTGGACCTCGGCAGCACCCGCGCTCCCGTCCTCGTCGGCGGTGACGACTGGGACCGCTTCACCGTGATCGCCCCGGGCGACACCAACAAGGACGGCGTCCCCGACCTGTGGATGCGCGAGGACGCCACCGGCGACGTCTACCGCGCGTACGGGAGCAAGGGCAGCAACGGCTACCTCGACCCCACCACGTGGGGCAGGACCACCGCGCGCGTGAAGGTGGCGGTCGGTTACCAGGCCACCGCCTACCCGGCCATCGGTTCGGTCGGCGACCTGAACGGGGACGGCATCGCCGACCTGTGGGCCCGCAAGACCGACAACACCATGATCGGCTGGTACGGCAAGGTCCCCGGCACCGACGACAAGATCTTCGGTGCGGCGTTCGTCATCGACGGCATCGTGGGCGGTGCCCGCATCCCGTCGAACACCACGCTGAACTCCGGGGAGTCCCTGTCCTCGCGCTCGACCAAGCTCACCATGCAGGCCGACGGCAACCTCGTCATCACCTCCAAGGCGGGCGTCCCGCTCTGGTCGTCCAAGACCGCGGGCAACCACGGCGCGAAGGCGGTCATGCGGCCCGACGGCAACCTGGTCGTCTACAAGGCCGACGGGGTGAGCGTGGCCTGGCAGACCGGCACCAGTGCGGCCGGCGGGTACGCCATGCTCCAGGACCGCGGCGACCTGGTCGTGTTCGACGTCAAGAGCCAGTCCCAGTGGTCCAGCGGCACCACGGCCCGGCACGACTACAACGCCGACGGCCGCAGCGACATGGCCAACTGGTACGACTACGGCGACGGCCACGACGCCATCCACACCTTCGCCACCAACTCGGACGGCACCTTCCAGCCGCCCAGGACGGGCTGGTCGGTCCCGGCGGGGAACATGACCGCCTCGATGACCAAGCGGGTGACCGGTGACTACAACGGTGACGGCACCGGTGACGTCGCCGTGTTCTACGGCTACTCCGACAGCTCGGTCGCCGCGTACACCTGGATCGGCAAGGGCGACGGCACCTTCAACGGCCCGGTCAAGTCCTGGAACGTCCCGGCCGGCCAGTGGACCTTCAGCCGGATGACCCCGTACAGCGGCGACTTCAACGGCGACGGCCGTGACGACCTCGCCGTCTGGTACGACTACGCCGACAAGCACGACACCATCTGGGTGTTCACCGGCACCGTCAAGGGCGGCTTCAACAACCCGGTCAGCTACTGGACCGCCGTCAACAGCTGGGAGCAGGCCCGCGCGAAGACCGTGGTCGGCGACTTCAACGGCGACGGCCGCGACGACCTCGCGTCCTTCTACGGCTACGCGGACGGCAGCGAGAAGATGTGGACCTTCCGCGCGACCGCCGAGGGCAAGTTCGTCCCCGAGGCGTCGTGGTCGTCCGCCACCTGGGGTGACTGGGCCCGTACCACCTTCCACGCCGGCGACTTCAACGGCGACGGCCGCGACGACGTGGCGGCCTGGTACGACTACGCGGACGGGCACGACTCGATCATCGCCTTCCCCGCCAGCACCACCGGAACCTTCTCCTCCAGCTACGAGGCGTGGACCGTCGGTCCGGACAACTGGTGGCGCGGCAACGCCAAGCTGGTCACCGGCGACTACAACGGCGACGGACGTGACGACTTCGGTGCGTTCTACGGCTACGACGACGGGAGCGTGCGCATGTTCACCTTCACCGCGAAGGCGGACGGCAAGCTGAACTCCCCCGTCGGCAGCTGGTCCGCGGCCCCCGGCAACTGGACCCGCGAGCGGGCCCTGTTCCTGGAGCAGCAGAACTGACCGTCGGTCACCACGACGCACGGCGGCCGGGACGCGTGACGCGTCCCGGCCGTCGTGCGTGGTCGGGCGTGGATTCCCCGACGGAGGTACCGCCCCGCGCGCCGGGGCGGGGGGGCAGCCGGCGGGCCGTCGGCGGGTCGGTCCCGCTCACCATCGTCGGTGCGACGGGGCCGGACCCCGGGGCCGGTGGCGTCAGGCCGGGCGGCTGCCGGTGGCGACCGGACTGGCGGTGCCCGTCCCGGGCGGGGTGGGCACGCGACGGCGCAGCGGTGCGAACGCCAGGAGGTAGCAGAGGCCGCCGAGGGGCATGAGGTCCAGATTCGTCGCGATCGCGGCCGTGCCCAGCACGAAGAGCAGCAGCGAGCGGACGGAACCCGGACCCCGGACCGTGGCGAGGAGCGTGATCATCCCCAGGTAGAGGAAGAGCGGCCCGACGGTGTACACGGCGGGCATCACCCCGGGAACGCCCTGGACCTGGGCGAAGATCTCCCGCATCTCCGGCTTGTCGGCGGCCCGGAATCCCGCGTACAGGTCGATCACGGCCTGGGCGGCAGCCGCGGTCGTGCCCACCAGCCCCGCCACCGTCCCCGCCCCGGCCATCCGCCGCCGGGCCGGCCCACCGGAGGCGGCCACGGTGCGGCGCAGCCCCTCGCAGGCCACTCCGAAGAGCAGGACCGCGAAGAGGAAGGCGAAGTGGCCGGCTGCCCATGCGGTGCCGGGCTCCTTGGCCCCGTCCACCAGGAGGCGGACGGACCCGTAGACCACGATGAGTACGGGTGCCGCGACGAGGGAGAACCGGGTGAGTCTTGCTGCGCGCTCTGTCATGCCTTCACCCTGCCGCCCGCCGCGCACGGGGACATGGGTGATCACCCGGACGTCGGCCCCACGGCGGGAGGGGCCGCTTCGGGGTCGCCTCCGGGTCCGCACTCGGGGTCGGGGACACCGCGGAGCCGCTGCGGTTCGAACACCACGGCCCGACCGGCCGCCCGGCCCCGGCCTCGGCCAGCCGGTACGCGGCCCGCTGGTCGAGCCCAGTGCTGAACGCGTTCAAAAACGGGGCTATGCTGGGGCGGCGGAGCGAAGCCGAGGGGGTTTCCGATGAAGGTAGTGCTGGCCGGGGGAACCGGGCAGGTAGGAACGATTCTCCACCGCGCGCTGGCAGCGGCCGGACACGAGGTCACCGTGCTGACCCGAAGGCCCACCCGGGCCCACCACGTCCACTGGGACGGTACCACCCTGGGGGACTGGGCCTCGGTGATCGACGGCAGCGACGTGGTGGTCAACCTGGCCGGGCGGAGCGTCTCCTGCCGCTACACCCCGGAGAACCTCCGGGCCATGATGGACTCCCGCGTCGACTCGGCGCGCGTCGTCGGCGAGGCGATCGCCGCCGCCGGGAGGCCACCGCGCGTCTGGCTGCAGATGAGTACCGCGACCGTCTACGCCCACCGCTTCGACGCCGCCAACGACGAGGCGACCGGGCTGATCGGCGGCTCGGAGGACGGGGTCCCCGGTTACTGGGCGTACAGCGTCGAGATCGCGCGCAACTGGGAGCGGGCCCAGGCCCAGGCGCCCACCCCCGCGACCCGCAAGGTCGCGCTGCGCGCGGCGATGGTCATGAGCCGGGACCGGGGCGGCGTGTTCGACGTCCTGTCGTGGCTGGTGCGGCTGGGACTGGGCGGTCCGGTCGCGGGCGGCACGCAGTACGTCTCGTGGATCCATGAGGAGGACTTCGTCCGGGCGGTCGAGTTCCTGATCGCCCGCGACGACCTCGACGGGCCGGTGAACCTCGCCGCGCCCGACCCCCTGCCGCACCGCGACTTCATGCGGCAGCTGCGGCGGGCCTGGGGCGTGCCGGTGGGGCTGCCCGCGACGCGCTGGATGGCCGAACTGGGAGCGTTCGCGCTGCGTTCGGACACCGAGCTGCTGCTGAAGAGCCGTCGCGTCGTACCGGGGTGCCTCCGAGAAGCCGGCTTCGAGTTCACCCACCCCCGCTGGTCCACGGCCGCCCCGTCCCTGACCGGCCGCGCCGCCTAGGCTCCGAGGACGGTGGCCAGGGAGGCGAGGATGGCCAGTGCGGGCTGGGCTATGTCGGTGGCGGGGCCGAGCAGGGCCCGCAGCCGTTCGATGCGGGTCCGGACCGCGGGGCCGTCCGGCTCGGTGGCTTCGGCGAGGTCGGCCAGCCGGTGGATCTCCACGCTCGCTTCCTGACGGGCCTCGTCGGGCACGTCGCGGCTGGTCAGCGTCAGGCGGAGCAGCCTGGCGAGGTCGTCCGTCGCGGCGGCGGCCGTGTGCTTGTTCTGGAAGTCGCGCACCACGGTGTCCTGCGGCCGGTTGATGAAGGTGGTGTTCTCGCCTTCGAAGTGGAAGTTCTCCGACACTGAGGCCTCCAGGATCACGACGTTGCTGTGGTTGACGGAAAGTCCGGGTTTGGCCGGGACGAGCGGCCGCAGGGTCTCCTTGATGTCCGCCTCGGCGTTCCTCAGGGCGGCGAAGGCCGCGGCGTCCGCGGCCCGCGGACCACCTGGCGGCCGGCCCACCGCGTCGGCGTCGAGGACGCGCCTGATGCCGGCGAAAAGGGTCCGGAGGTACTCGGTCGAGGGGTGCTCGACGGGAAAGACGACCTTCTCCCGATCGCGCTGGTGCACCGGCTCCTCGGAGTGGTGCAAGAAGGCCAGGCAGGGCAGTCGTTCCGCTCCGATGCCGAGCCTGGCGGCCACCTCGTACGCCCCCTGCGGGTCGTGCGGCACCCACCGGAGCCAGCGCACCCCGGCCATGACGCGGTACAGCTCGGGCTCCAGGTGCTGCCGCCAGTACCTCCTGGCGTCGGCCCGGCCGGCGACCCGTTCGACGGCGAAGACCCGGGTGTCCGGCCCCGAGAGGGCGTTGAGGTCGCCGAAATGGGTCCGGACGTACGTGGCGAGCTCGGCGTCGGCCTCGGTGTACAGCAGGACGCCCCACAGGCGGGGTCCCCCGGAGGGCGCCGGCACGTCCGCCGCGAGCGGCAGCCACGCGAACAGTTCCTCCGCGTTCCTTGGGCTGGCGAGCAGGTACGCCCCGGCGGGCAGGCGCTCGATGCAGAGCACCACCAGATCATCCTCGGCAAGGTCCGACTCCGCGAGGGGCTGCCGGTCCGGCAGGCGCTGGTCGGTCGCGGCGTCGCACAGCCACACGTCCGATACGTGGCTCCGGTGGAGCCGGTCCTCCAACGCCGCGCGCACCGCCTCGATCCGCTCGGGCGACCCCACGGGGCCGATCTCCGGCAGGCTCTCCGATACCGGCGGTGACTCCGGTCGGGCGGCGCCGATGCGGCGCGCTTCCCGCAGGCAGAGGTCCTTGAGCTCCCCGACGGTCAGCCCGGTGTCGGGAACGGAAACCTCGAAGAGCCCCTCGTGCAGGGCCCGGTCGAGAGCACGCCAGCGGTCGTCGCCGACGCCGACGCCCGCCCAGTGCAGTTCGGAACAGCAGAGCTCGCTGTACGTGGAGTTCCGCATCAGGGCCCGGTCCTCTTCCCGGACCACGACCTGTAATCGCATGGGCCGTCCCCCTGCCTTCCCGTCCTCGTCGATGGTCACCGCATCGTACGGGCCGACTCGCGATCGCCGCGGCCTCTTCGGTGCGGGCGCGGGCGATCGGGCGGGCTCGGGGTGCGGAGCATCGCGGAGATCCGGCAGGGGTCCTCCGGCTCGGGTCGCTAGTCGAGCAGGTCGGTCTCCGTCACTCGGTGTGCCTCCAGGGCCGGTGCGGCGAGGAGGTCGGCGATCAAGTCCTCCGAGCCGCCGACGTACGTGCTCTTCAGGTCGGTGTCGCCGCCCACGCACCAGGCGCGGTCCTCCGGCCACCACAGGTCGGGGAGTTCCGCGTGGGGGTCGAGTGAGTGCGGGGAGACGGAGTCCGCCAGGGTGCCGCTCATCAGCACCCGGTCGCGGTGGGGGGTCTCGAAGCGGGGCACCGCGTCCCAGTCCCAGCGTCCGTAGCCCTCCCACAGCGCGTACCAGCACCGGTCGGGCGTGCCGGTGTGCCGGGTCAGGACGGGGACGAGGGCGCGTGCCACGTGGCCCGGCGTGGGCCCCTCGTCGGGGGGTGCGTCCCAGACGCCTGGCAGGTGGAGGTCGCCGCCGTACGACTCGTCCCGGGTGACGCCGAGCAGGTCGTGCCAGGGCCGGGTGCCGGAGGGCGTGCGACCGTAGGCCGCGCCGACGCTCTCCCAGCGCACCGGCTGCTCATCGAGGTACGCGGGGTGGAGGATACGGGCGTACGCGGCGAAGCCGGGGGCGGTCACGCCGCCGACGGTGCCGAAGCGCCCGGACCCGGGGCGCCGTTCGGCCAGCCAGTCGGCTGGGGAGAGGTCGGCCGTCCGTACCCGCAGGCGCCCGTAGCGCTCCGGTCCCGGCGTGCGATGGGTCGATTCGAAGTCGGTCACCCACCCAGTCTGCCGCCCTCCGGCGCCCGGGCCGAAGGAATAAGGCCCGGGGGCGGGTCAGCGGTATTCGCAGAGGTACGCGGTCTCGACGGCGACGGTGAGCCGGAACGTGCTGTCGCCGGCTACCTCGAACCGGCTGCCGGCGGGGAAGGTCTCCCAGTCCGCCGCACCGGGGAGCCTGACGGTGAGGGCGCCGCTGATCACGTGCATGGTCTCCGGGGCGGCCGTGCCGAACTCGTACTCGCCGGGAGCCATGACGCCGATGGTCGCCGGCCCCTGTTCCTGGGTGAAGGCGATCGACTTCACCGAACCGTCGAAGTATTCGTTGACCTTGAACACGGGCGTCCTCCTGGGAAGCGGGCTGAAAGGGGGGCGCCGGCTCGCCTCGCGCTGCTTCCGGCAAGGGGCAGGTTACTGGTGCCGGCCGCCGGCCGGATCCGGCGGGTCCGGCCGTGGCGGCGCCGGGCGCGGAAAAGCGTTCTGGTCCGGCGGCGTCCTCTACGTACGCTTCCGGGCATGAGCATGAAGAACTCGACGGTCCGCGCGGTCAACCGGCTGACCGGCCGCTGGGCGGAGGCCGCGGTAGCGCCCGACGGTCGTACCGGAACGGTCCTGACCGGGGCCGGGGTGTGGCCGCTGCTGGCCCTGCTGGCGGACGGTGCGGGTGGTCCGGCGAGGGACGAACTGGCCGGCGCGCTCGGCATACCCGCCGACCGTGCCTCCGCGGCCGCCCGGGAGTTGCTGACCGCCCTGGGGCGCGTACCCGGGCTGGAGGCCGCCGCCGGGCTGTGGTCGAGGGCGGACCTGCCGCTGCACACGGACTGGGCCTCCCGGTTGCCCGAGGGGAGCCGGGGCCGGCTCACCGGTGACCGGGCCGCCGACCGGAAGCTGCTCGACGACTGGACGGCCTCGCGGACGGGTGGCCTCATCGAGCGGATGCCGGTGCAGGTGACCGAGCGGACCAGACTGGTCCTGGCGTCCGCGCTGGCGTTGCGGCTGCGCTGGATCCGGCCGTTCCGGGAGTGGCCGGGGGTGCTGCAGGAGGGTCCGTGGGCCGACCGGCAGGTCCTGCGGCTGGGCCGCACGACCTCGCTGCTGCACCGCGTCCGGGTGGCCGGGACGCCCGCCGGTCCCGTCACCGTGTTCGAGGTCGTCGGCGATGGCGGAGTGGACGTCCACCTCGTACTCGGCGATCCGGATGCCGGGGCGGGGCAGGTGCTGGCCGGCGGCATCGCGGCCGTGACCCGGGCCGTGCCGTCGGTGGACGGTTTCTCCTTGCCCGAAGGGACGCCCGGGCCGGGGCTGTGGATCGGGCGGGGGGCGGCGTACCGGCCCGAACCGCGTCTGAGCGTCCAGACGGTGGCTTTCGCGGTCGAGGCGGAGCACGACCTGCTGTTGCACGCCGGGCTGTTCGGGCTGGAGACGGCCACCACGCGGGACCCGTCCGGTCACTTTCCCGGTGTCAGCAGTGACCCGCTCCTCATCGAGTCGGGCAGCCAGTCGGCGATGGCGCGGTTCCATGCGAAGGGGTTCGAGGCCGCCGCCGTCACCGCTTTCGGTGCGGTGGGGGCGGGCGTCCTTCCGCGACCGCCGTACCGGGTGCGGACCATCGACCTCCGCTTCGACCGGCCTTTCGGCTTCGTCGCGGTGCAGCGGTCCTCCAGGCTGGTCCTCGCCGCGGGCTGGGTGGCCGAACCGCTCGCCTACGTCCCGGAGGAGCGTGACGAGGACGAGGACGAGGACTGGGAGGACGAGGACTGAGCATCGCGAAGGGCGAGGTCATCTCCGTGCCCGGCACGACCGTGGTGTCCAGGGGCTTACTGTCGTCCCGGACATCGCGGCCCGACGGTGCGTTGCCCGCGCCGTGGCCGTACACGGACGGTGGTGATGGGGTGGAAGAGCCGGACGGGGCCGGGTCCGTGGGGGTCGCAGGTGCCGAGCGTCAGGGCGCGCACCCTGTCCTCGTGCTGCTCCGTGAGGGTGCGCTGCCGGCTCGGTGGGAGGGGGTACCCGGTCCGGTCGTCGGTGGGCGTCGTGCGTGGTGACCCACGACCGCTGGTCGTGACGGGCGGAGCCGTACTCGCCGGTGTCCGTCGCCACCGCGCCCGCAGGCGCCGCGAGCATGGACGGGAGGACGAGGAGCGGGATCGCCGGCAGGGCGAACAGCCGCAGGAGGCGGGCGCAGCGGCCGGAGCCCGGACGGGACCCGGCACGACTGGTTCTCATATGGAATTCCCTGGTCGAAGTCCGCACGTTTTCCCCGGGTCCGCCGCGCGGTTACTGGGGGCTGTACGGCGCGACGGACCCGCCCGGCGGGAGGCTGGTCGAGCCTCCTTCCGGGTCGACCCCACCCAATCGTGCGGAAGCGGAGGCGGGCCAGGCAGTTCCGCCCGCAGAAGTACGGTCCGGCGTACTTCTGCGGGCCGGTCGAAGGCAGTGGGGAGCCGGGCTCAGGGCGCAGGGCTCAGGGCTCAGGGCGCAGGTGCCGGCGCCCGCTGCCCGCCTCACGTCCGCGTCGTGAGCCGCGCGACTGCCGCGTCGTAGCGTGCCCGGAGTCCCGCATCCGCCGAGACCTTCATCAGGACCTCGAGCGCGCGTACGGCGCCGTCCTCGTAGCCGGAGGACTCCGCCTCCCGGGCCGCCAGGTCGAGTTGGGCGATGCCTTCGGCCTCGTTCCCGAGTCCCAGCAGTGACTCTCCCCTCACCATGAGCAGCAGTATGCGGGGCACGTCGGCCGTGCCCGGCCGGTCGTCGAAGGCCAGGGCCTCGGTCGCCGTGTCGAGCGCCCGGCGCCAGTTACCGGCGTCGGCCCGATGGCGGGCGAGGTGCTGCAGGGCCAGTCTTTCGATGGTCCGGTCGCCGGCCCTGCGCGCCAGCCCGACCGCCCGCTCGCATCCCTGCGCGGCTTCGTCCAGGCCGCCGTGCGCCGCCTGCGCCATGGCCAGGACGATCAGGGCGTTCGCCTCGGCCACAGTGTCACCTGCCCGGGAGGCGAGTGCGGAGGCTGCGCCGAGGTGGGTCAGGGCTTCCTCGACGCGGCCTTCCTCGATCAGCACCCAGCCGAGCACGTTGAGCACCCGTGACTCGCCGTGCTGGTCGGCGTCCGCCCGTGCCGCCTCGAGCGCGGTCTCCAGAAGAGGGACCCAGCCGTCCCGGACGCGCCACACGATCAGCGGCCACAGGGTCAGGACGATCCGCCAGGTCCTGCCGTGCAGGCCGGCGGTGTGCGCCGCGGCCACGGCCAGCGTGAGGTCGTCCCGCTCCGCCGCGTACCAGGCCACGGCGGCGGACCGGTCGCCGAACTCCCGTACGGCGACGGGCGGCAGGTGGTCCGCCGGCAGCGGGAAGCACCCCTCGTTGCCGGGCTCGGCCGCCGCCACGGCCGCGAGGCCCGTGGCGATGTAGTGGTCGAGCACGCGTTTGAGTGGTTCGGGCCCGACGTCCAGGCTCCGTGCGTAGAGCCGCACGAGATCGTGCATGGTCCATCGGCCGGACGCCGTCTCCGTGACGAGGTGCGCGACGGCCAGCCGCTCCAGGGAGGCCTCGGCGGCTGCCGGGTCCGTATCCGCCAGGGCGGCCGCCGCGTACCGGTCGACTTGCGTACCGGGGTGGCGGCCGAGGTGGGCGAACTGGCGGGAGACGTGCGGCGGGAGCTGTTGCAGCGTCACGCGCAGCGCCGCTCGGACGCCGGTGTCCTCCACGTCCAGCAGGCTCAGCCGGCGCGTCTCGTCGGACAGTTCGGCGGCCATCGCGTCCAGCGACCAGCCGGGGCGTTGCGCCAGCCGGGCGGCTGCCACCCGCAGGGCGAGGGGCAGCCCGCCGCAGAGCTCGGCCAGGCGTCGCGCGGCCACCGGCTCCGCGCGTACCCGTTCCCTGCCGAGCACGCCGGCGAGGAGCATCGTGCCGTCCTCCGGTCCGAGCACGTCCACGGCGACGGGCCGGGCGGTGTCGGTGACGATGAGCCCGGGCAGCCGGTGCCTGCTGGTGACGACGGTGACGCAGCCGCGACCGCCCGGGAGGAGCGGCCGGACCTGCTCGGAGTCCCGCGCGTTGTCGAGTACCACGAGGAGCCGGCGGTCGGCGGCGAGCGACCGGAACAGGGCGGCCGCGCCGTTCGCCGACTCCGGTATCCGGCCGTGCGGCACACCGAGCGCCACCAGGAACTCGCGCAGCACCTCCATGAGGGCGGGCTCGCCCGTGTCGCCGAAGCCCCGCAGGTCGGCGTAGAGCCGCCCGTCGGGAAACGCGGCGCGGTCGTGGTGGGCCCAGTGCAGCACGAGGGCCGTCTTCCCCACGCCGGCGGGTCCGACGACCAGACAGACGGGTGCCTCGCCCGCGGTGGTGGCCCGGGTCAGGGCGTCGAGTTCGGCCGCCCGCCCGTGGAAGCCGCGCGGTGCGCGCGGCAGCAGGTCGGGCGCACCGGTGTGCGCACCGGTGTGCGCACCGGCGGCCGGTGCGCCGGGAGTCGGCGGGGCCTCCATGGTGCGGGCCCGGCGGGGACGGCCCAGGCTGGCGGTGTGCTCCAGCTCCCGGGCGCTGGCCTCGTCCAGGCCGAGGGCTGCGGCCAGGGCCTGCACGGTGCGGCGCTGCGGCCCCCGGGAATGACCGCGCTCCATGTACGACAGCGCCCGCACGCTCACCCCCGCGGCGTGCGCCAGCTCCTCCTGGCTCAGCCCGGCCTCCGTCCGCAGACGGTGCAGCAGCGTGCCGAAGCCGCCGGTGACCGGTGTACCGGTGTCCATGTGTGCGTGTCCCCTGGTCAGTGCGGTCCAGCCGGTACGCCGTACCCCTCCTGCAAAAGTATGCACGAACCACTTTTGCAGGCCGTACCGCGACGGCCGCGTACCGGCGCCGAGCACGCTCGGGGCTCCGCGTCGGCCTGCGGAACTTTTCTCCAAGACGGGGCGGTCCGGGGTCCGTCAGGGTGGGGGCATGGACAGCGACGACGTGGATGCCGAGGGCGGATCCGTGGCCGGGGGCCGTGGTTCCGGCGGCGGCCGTGGCGAAGGCAGTGGGTGGGAAGTGGCGCGGCCGCGGCCCGGCGGCGCGGCCGCCGTCGCGGGAGTCCGGATGGCCGGGTTCCGGGATCGTGTCGGCCGGGCCCTCGACCTGCGGGTTCTGCCCCAGCCTGCCGTGGTCGTGGTCATCGGTCTGGGGGACGAGCCGTTCAGGGTCGAAGCCGGCCCGGCGAGCCCGCACCGCGACAACGCGAGCCTGGTCGCGTCGCTGTCGCCCGGGCCCGCGCGGATCCGCGGCCGGGACGTCGAGTGCGTCGAGATGTGCCTGACGCCCGGCGCCGCCTACAGCCTGCTGGGTGTCTCCCCGCGCGAACTGGAGGGGGCGGTCGTCGGCCTGGACGACCTGTGGGGGCGGCAGGAGCGGCGGCTCCGTGAACGCGTGGCCGAAGCCACCGCGTGGGAGGAACGTTTCGCGCTGGTCGGCGAGTTCCTCGCGCGCCGGGCCGCCGGGGGCCCGGCGATGACGCCCGAGGTCGCCGGTGTGTGGGACACGATCGTGGCGCACGGGGGCCGGGTACGGGTCGACGACCTCGCCGCCTCCTGCGGGTGGAGCCGCAAGCGGCTGTGGTCCCGGTTCAGCGCCCAGACCGGCCTCACCCCCAAGCGCGCCGCCATGCTCGTCCGCTTCGACCAGGCCGCCAGGGCGCTGCGGGCGGGCGGGAACGCCGCGGACGTCGCCCTGGCGCACGGCTACGCCGACCAGTCCCACCTGCACCGCGACGTCCTCGCCTTCGCGGGGTGCACGCCCCGTGCCCTGGTGGGCGTCTGACCTCGCCGCCCAGGCCCGGACATCACCACCACCACCGATCCAGACGAGGAAGGAATTCATCCGTGAGCACCATGGACACAGCGGCTGCCCGGGAGGCCATGGCCGGCCGGGGTCTGATCGTCCGGCTCGCTTTCGGCAGCATGGCCTCGCAGACCTTGCGTGCGGCCGTGCGGCTCGGAGTCTTCGACCTGCTCGGCGACGGCCGGCGGTCGGCCGTCGATGTGGCCGCCGACGCGGGCACCGAGCACCAGCCCATGACGCGGCTGTTGCGCGCCCTCGCCGGTCTGGGCCTGCTGGAGGAGCACGAACCCGGGGCGTTCTCGGTGACTTCCGCCGGCGCACTCCTCGGATCCGGCCGTCCCGACTCGCTCGCCTCGTTCGTCCGGGTGTTCACCGACCCGGCGGTCGTGCGGGCCTGGGACGGCCTGGACGTCAGCGTCCGTACCGGCGGGATCGCGTTCGACAGCGTCTTCGGAACCGACTTCTTCAGCCACCTCGGCCGGCACCCGGAGCTGTCCGCCGACTTCAACGCGGCGATGAGCCAGGCGTCGGAGGAGACGGCCGCCGTGTTGCCGCACGCCTACGACTTCGGCCGCTTCAGGTCGGTGACCGACGTCGGCGGCGGTGACGGGAGCGTCCTGGCCCGTGTACTGGCTGCGCATCCGGCGCTCACCGGTGTCGTCCACGACACGGAGGACGGGCTGGCCCAGGCGCCGAAGACGCTTGACCGGCACGGGGTGGCGGACCGCTGCTCCCTCGCTGCCGGCGACTTCTTCCGGGCCGTTCCGGGCGGCTCGGACCTGTACCTGGTCAAGAGCGTGCTGCACGACTGGTCGGACGACCGGGCGGTCACGATCCTCGGTCACTGCCGTGAGGTGCTGCCGCCCGGTGGCCGCGTCCTGATCGTGGAGCCGGTGCTGCCCGAGGTCGTCGGTACCGGCGCCGCCGGGCACGCCGCGGACGGCGGGACCACCTACCTCAGCGACCTCAACATGCTGGTGAACCTGGGCGGGAGGGAACGTACGCGCAAGGACTTCGAGGAGGTCTGCCGACGCGCGGGGCTGTCCGTCGTGTCGGTGACTCCGCTGGAGGAGGCGCCTCCCTTCTACCTGATCGAGGCCGTGGCGGCCTGACCGGGGGCGCGGCGCAGGGACCCGCAGGACGGCCGGGGTCGTCCGCGGGTCGCCTGGCCCTCCTGCCCTCCTGCCCTCCTGCTCAGAGCTTGCTGAGGGCCCGCATCGCGTCGCGTTCGATGCGCGAGAGGTCATGGAGGACGGATCCGGCCAGGGCGAGGTCTTGCGCGTCGCCGGATTCGCCCGCCGTCGCGATGAGTGCGGCCGCCTGGGTCCAGAGGGGTGCGGCCTCGGTGTACAGGCGGTGGCCGGTCCGCAGGTGGCTGTTGTCGATCAGCTGGGCGGCCTCGGCGAGGAAGTCCCGGTAGAGGTTGCGGAACAGCGCGCCGCCGGTGCCGGCCTTCTCCATGAGGGCGGCGGCTCGTGGGAGGTCGTGGCGCGGGTCGGCGCTGCGCTGCAGCCAGCCGGGCACTCGCTCGGCGGCCTTCTCGATGCCCCGGTGACCCAGGTTGGCGATGGGCGGGTTCAGGAACGCCTCGGCGCAGGACCTGATCGCGGGGACGATCCGGTCCGTCGGTGACGCCGGGCTGGTGGGCGCCGTGATGGTGAAGGAGCGGTGCTTGGCGGTCATGGGGCCGCGTTCGGCTCTCGCCCTGGCCAGGCTTGCGAGGCTGGTCTTGACGGCTCCGCCCTGGGGGTCGGTGTCCACCAGGTAGGCGTCCTGCTCGTCGTAGCCGTACATGGCCACGACGTGCCCGCCGAAGTGCACCTTCGTGGTGAAGTAGTCCAGGTGGTAGCTGTCGAGCTGGAGGCCCGCCGGCCGCCCCTCGTCGATGGGTGCCGCCACGTTCTGCCACGCCTTGCGCGGGGAGGTGGTCTCCGCGACCCGCAGCTCGAGTCCGAGCAGGGCGGTCAGGTTCCGGGTGAGCTCGAAGGGTTTGACCCGGCCCCCCAGGAAGGGGAAGTCCATGCTCCTGGTGTCCCAGTAGACGAAGGAGAGCCCGGACCCGAGCCCGAACAGCATGGGTTCGGACAAGTCGAACCCCTCGTGCCGGAGCAGCACCCCCAGCGCCGTCGTCTCACAGTGCTGCATGCCCCGGACTTCGATGTCTTTCGCCATGGCCATGCCGCTCATTCTGCTCGGCTGGGGGCCCTCCTTTCCGGGGGTCGCCGCCCCCGAGGCGATATTCACTGGTGGGCGGAGCCGGTGTTCACGATGATGCGGTCATGGACTTGGACGAGCGCGACGACGGAGCAGCGGTGACTCGGTGGACCCCTTCCACCGTCTACCCCGACATGTGGGTCGACCCGGACGACGACCCTCGCGAGAGCGGCGTCGAGACGGTCGACGAACGCGGCACGCTGCTGGAGAGTCTGCGCCACTTCCGGCTCACCATCGAGATGAAGTGCGCCGGCCTGGATGCGGGGCAGATGGCCCGCCGCTCCGTACCGCCGTCCACGATGTCCCTGCTCGGGCTGGTACGGCACATGGCCGAGGACGAGCGGCACTTCCGCCGGCTGGCGGGCGTGGAGGCGCCGAGGATCTACCGCACCGCCGAAGACCGTGACGGCGAGTGGAACGGCGCGGTCGCCGACCCGGCGGTCGTGGAGGACGCCTGGCAGCAGTGGCGGGCCGAGAGCGAGGCGACCGACCGTTTCATCGCCGGCGTCGCCGACCTCGGCACGCGGACCGGAGAGGCGCCGCTGCGGGAGATCCTCGTCATGCAGATCACCGAGTACGCCCGGCACTGCGGCCACGCCGACCTCCTGCGCGAGAGGATCGACGGACGCGTGGGCCAGTGATGGCGGTCGCACCCGGAACCGGTGCTCCCGGAAGCGCGTAGGCCTTCCGGGCGGTGCGTAGCAGGAGGGCGAGAGCACCCGGACGGCGGAGCTCGCGGCAGGGGGTCGCGGCAGCGGTGGGCCGGGCACCGGGCGCCGGGGCGGGAAGTGGGCCGGGGGCGGCGGGGCGGGGGCTCGCGTGCCGAGGACGGGATGCCGGTGCCCCGGGCTGCGGCTAGGTTCCGATGGTATGAAGCCGCACAGATCAGGCGACGGTCCGGCCGGTCCCTCGCGTCGCGCCCTGCTGACCGCCGGAGCCGGCGTCGCTCTCGTCGCGGGCTGCGCCCGCGAGGGCGCGCCCGGGGCCGGCGCTCCGGCGGCGGTCACCGCGACCGCCACGGGCTCCGCCACGCCCAGCGCCGCCGCGGGCGGGATCACCCCGGGGGCCATGACGCTGTTCGAGGACCCGGCGTACAACTTCAACGGGCTTCTGGCGCTCGGCGCGTCCGGCGCGGGCTCGGCCGAGGTCGGCGAGGTCCTGACCGCCGTGAACGCGATCAACGCTGCCGGGGTGTCCGCTCAGTCGTACGTCGAGACGTTCCGCAAGCTGGGCGACCGGCTCCTCGAGCCGCCCCCCGGCGCCCCGGCCGACGACCAGACCAAGCGTTTCCGGGCGCTGCGCGCGGCCCAGTACTACGGTCAGGCCCTGTTCTTCGTCCTGGGCTCGGACGACCCGGGCAGCGAGGAGCAACTGTACCGGGCCGGCCGGGCGGCCTGGGACACCTTCTGCGGCCTGTGCGAGCCTCCCCCGGTCACGGCGAACGTGCCGTACGGCACGACACCGCTGCCGGTGTGGTTCTTCCGGCCCGACGCGTCCGGCGGCGACCGGCGCCCGACCATGATCCTGACCAACGGCAGCGACGGCCAGAACGTCGACATGTGGACGTACGGGGTCGCCGCCGCGCTCGACCGCGGCTGGAACGCCCTCGTCTACGACGGGCCGGGGCAGGGCCAACTGCTGTTCGTCGACCGGGTCGTGTTCACGCCCACGTGGGAGAAGGTCGTCACTCCCCTCGTCGACTGGCTGACGGCCCGCTCCGACGTGGACCCGGCCAGGATCGCCCTGACGGGCCTGAGCATGGCCGGTGACCTCGCGCCGCGGGCGGCCGCGTTCGAAAGCCGGATCGCCGCGCTGGTGGCGATGCCGGGGTGCGTGGAGCCGTGGCTGGGCTTTCCGCCCGAGATCCGCCGGATCCTCACGCCCGACAAACAGCAGACGAACGACATCTGGAACAAGGAGGTCGTGCCCGAGCTGCCCCCGGCGGCCGCGGCGGTGATGAAGAAGCGCTTCGAGCCGTTCTCCGTCCCGGCGATGCTCGAAGCCCGGCAGGGGAAGCTGTTCACCGACTTCCACACGCCCGCGACCCGTATCCGGGCCCTGTCGATCACGGACGTCATCGGCCGTGTCAAGGCGCCCACCTTGGTGCTGGACTACGAGGGCGAGCAGTTCTACCCCGGCCAGCCGCGCCGGATGTACGACGCACTCACCTCGCCCAAGGACTACATGCGGCTGACGGCCGCACAGGGCGCGCAGCTCCACTGCTCCCCCATGGCCCCCCAGCTGCACTGCGAGGTGGTCTTCGACTGGTTGCAGGCCACCCTCCCGGGCAGCTGACGCGGCGCTGCCGGGCGGGTACGCCACCCGCGCGCCGGGGCCGCTGCCCTGCGCCCGGCGCGACCCGTTGTCATGGCCGGCCTGGGGTTCGACGATTCCCGCACGAGGTGAGGGCTCGTCGCCCCTGGGTATCCATGGAGGCCGACACGGTCATCACCACCTCTGCCGCGGCGACGACCGAGCCTTGGAGGAACCCGTGCAGCTGCCCAGCGTTCTCGGGGTCTTCGCGCACCCCGATGACGAGTCCCTCGTCGCGGGTGGCGTTCTCGCCCGGCACGCGGCGGCGGGCGCCCGCACCGGTGTGGTCACCGCAACCTGGGCGCCCGGAACCCACCGGGCGGTCGAGCTGAGCGAGGCGCTGCGGATCCTCGGGGCGGGGGTGCCCCGGCTGCTCGGCTACGCCGACGCCCGCGTGCCCGAGTCGGCTGCCGGATGCCCCCGGTTCCTCGACGCGTCGCTGGACGGGGCCGTGGGGCGCCTTGTCCGACACATCAGGGAGTTCCGTCCGGACGTCCTGGTCACCCACGACGCCTACGGCTCCTCCGGCCACCCCGACCACGTCCACACCCATCGCGTGACCCTGCTCGCCGCCCGTGCGGCCGGGCTGCCGGATCTCTACCCGCAGGCCGGGCCCGCGTGGCGCCCGGGCGCCGTCCGTGTTGCCGTGCACCCGCGTTCCGGCGCCGGTGAGCTGGCCGATCTGGTGGCCGGTGCAGGCAAGAAGCTGTGGACCGTGCCGGACGAGGCCGTCACCGTCACGGTCGACGTCCGGCCGTGGGTCGGCCGGAAGTGGGCCGCGATCCGGGCCCATGCCTCCGAGGCAGCGCGGGACCGGTCCCTGCCCCACCTGCTGGCCGGGCTGCCGGTCGCGGCGAGGAACCGGATCCTCGGGACCGAGTGGTTCGTCCGTCACGACCTGACGCCGGGCCCGGTGGCCTGACCCGGCTCGCGGGAGACGTCACCGGTGGAGGACCCCTCTACCGGGCGATGACTTCGGCAGGGCCGTCGCCCCCGTGCGGTGAGCGTGCATGCGGGACGCCGGTTGCCCGGGCAGCTCCACTGACGGAAGGTGTCAGGGAATGCCCGGATACTGACGCCATGATCATCGGCTCGTACTCACGCCGGAACGAGCGGCTGCTGGTTTCCGCCGCTTTCGCCACCGCCCTCGGCAACAACGTCCAACTCATCGTCGGCGCGCTGCTCATGATCCGGGAGCAGCAGACGATGATGGCCGTCGGCTGGCTGTTCATCGCCGTCGCCGGTCCGCAGGCACTGCTCTCTCCCCTCTTCGGACGTGTGGCGGACCGCTGCGACCGCCGGGTGCTGTGGATCGGCTGCGATGCCGTCAGCGCGGCTCTGGCCCTCGCGCTGCCGGTGTGGCTGGTCTGTGGTGGCGCCCAGGGGCCGGGGATCTACACCGTCAATCTCGCGCTGGCCGTCGTCGGTGCGCTGTTCGTGCCCGTGTGCGCCGCGCTGGTCAAGGAGCGGGTCCCGGCCGATCGCCTGAGGCGGTTCAACGCCCGCCACGAGATGGGGACGCAGGCGGGGATGCTGCTGTCGGCGACGGTCGGCGGACTGACCGTCCAGACGCTGGGTGCCGTCCCGCTGCTGGTGTTCAACGCCGGTACCTTCGTGGTGTCGGCGCTCTGCGTGGTCGCGGTCGGGCGCGGGCCGGGCCTGCCGTCGAAGGGTCCTGACGCTCCTGGCACCGGGGCCACGCCGACGGCGGGGCCGGCGGTGCCCCGGCGGCCGCTGAGGGTCCGTCGTCTCATCCTGCTCTACGCCCAGGGCAGCGTGGTCGTCACGGTGTTCAACGCGCTGCTGCCCACCGCCGTGATCGGCGAACTCCGGCTCGGTGCCGGCGTGTTCGGAGTGATCGACGCCCTCGGGTGCCTCGGCTTTCTGGCGGCCGCAGGCGCCTGCCGGATCGTCGGCAGGCGCCATCCCGACCTTCGCATCGCCGTGGTGGGCTTCCTGCTCAGCGCTGCGTTGCTGGTGCTGCAGAGCCAGTTCGGGATCGTCGGGTACCTGGTCGGCGTACCCCTGGGTGCCTTCGTGTTCGGGCAGGCCAGGATCGCCTCGCGGACCCTGCTGATGGAGTCGGCGGACGAGGCGACGGTGGGCCGGGCCTTCGGACTCGCCAACGGCGCCGGGCTGGCCGCCACGGTCGGGGCGATGTTCCTGGTCGCGACGGTCACCGACCACAGCGACACCCGCTACGGCTTCGCGGTACTGGCCGCCGGTTCACTGCTGGCCACGGTCTCCGCCGGACTGCTGCTGAGGACGTCGGCCCCGGGCCGGCGGAAGGCGGCCGCCCCGCCTGACCGGGCGGGCACGGTCGCGGCGGCGGTGGCTCCGGCCGGGGCCCGATCGGGGCACCCGGGTGACTCCGCCCGGACCGGTTCAGGGGCCGGGGTGGCCCTGCGGGGTGCGGGGGGCGGGTGCGGGGTGGGGCAGCGGGGGGAGTGACGGCTCGTACAGCCAGGCCTTGAGCAGGTCGTCCACCGGGGCGGGGGCGTAGCGGGTGATGTGGGCGGTCAGGGCGGGGGTGGTGACCACGCCGTGGCGGTGGAGGGTGGTCCAGTCGCGCAGCATCGGGAAGAAGGCCCGCTCGCCGAGGGCGCAGCGGATGGCGTGCACGGCGAGCCCGCCCCGCTCGTACAGCCGGTCGTCGAACATCAGCTTGCGTCCCGGGTCGGCCAGCCGCAGGTCCTGGGGCAGGCCGGTCAGCAGTCGGTGCGCGAGGACGGCCAGTTCGTGCGCGGAGCGGCCGCCGGAGCGTTCGGACCAGAGCCATTCGGCGTACTTGGCGAAGCCCTCGTTCAGCCAGATGTGGCGCCAGTCGGCGATGGTCACGCTGTTGCCGAACCACTGGTGGGCCAGTTCGTGGGCGATGAGGCGCTCCGAACCGCCCGCCCCGTCGACGTGGTTGGCGCCGAACAGGGAGAGGCCCTGCGCCTCGACCGGGACGTCCAGCTGCTCGTCGGCGACGACCACCGCGTACTCGCCGAAGGGATACGGCCCGAACAGCTCCTCGAACAGGCGCATCATGGCGGGTTGGCGGGCGAAGTCACGGGAGAAGCGGTCGAGGAGGTGGGGCGGGACGTGGGCGCTCTGCGGGACCCCGCCGAGTCCGGGGTCGCCGAGCAGCACCGTCCGGTGCGCTCCGATGGACAGGCCCACCAGGTAGCTGGGCGTCGGTGCGGGCTGCTCGTACACCCAGGTGGTGGTGCTGGCCCTGGTCGTCCTGGTCAGGAGCCGGCCGCCGGTGACCACCGTGTAGGCGGACGGCGTGTTGACCGAGATGTGGTACGAGGCCTTGTCGGCGGGCCGGTCGTTGCACGGGTACCAGGAGGGCGCCCCGACCGGCTGGCTGGCCACCAGCGCGCCGTCGGTGAGTTCCTCCCAGCCGATGCCGCCCCAGGGGCTGCGCACCGGGCGGGGGTTGCCCGACCAGTTCACCTCCACGGTGAAGGCGGCGCCGGCGGGCAGCGGTTTGGCCGGCCGGACGCGGAGCCGGCCGCCGCGGTGGACGTAGTACGGGGTGCGGCCGTCGACCGTGATGCGGCCGATCCGGAAGTCGGCCAGGTTCAGCTGGAACTCGGTGAGCGGTGCCCGGCCGGCGATGGCGCTGAGCCGGGCCGTGCCGGCCAGCCGGTTGGGGACGGGCCGGTACTCCAGGGCGAGCTCGTACCGGTGCACGTGGTACCGGGGGTCGCCGTTGGCCGGGAAGTACGGATCCGGTTCCGCCGTCTGATGGCCGCTCACTGCCTCTTCCGCTCCTTGCTGCGCTGTGCCCGGTGCCGCCCTTTCACGTCCGCCACGCCTCGATCGGATTGCCCAGCCAGCGGGAGTCGGCGGGGACGGACTCCCCGGCCATCACGAGGGAGGCGGGACCCAGTGTGCTGCGGGCACCGACGGTGCTCCCGGGCAGGACGATCCCGCCGGGGCCGAGGGTGGCGCCCTCACTGAGGATGACAGTGTCCGTCCTCAGGATCCGGTCGTGGAAGAGGTGGGTCTGCAACACGGAGCCCCGGTTCACGCTGACCGCGTCGCCGAGGGTCACCAGGTCCGTCTCGGGCAGCCAGTACGTCTCGCACCACACGCCGCGGCCGATGCGGGCCCCGAGTCCCCGCAGCCACAGCACCAGCAGCGGTGTGCCGGGCACCGCCCCGGCCAGCCAGGGCACGGCCAGGACCTCGACGAACGTGTCGGCGAGCTCGTTGCGCCAGACGAAGCCGCTCCACAGCGGGTGCTCCCCCACCCGGTGCCGGCCGACCAGCAGCCACTTCGCGGCCACCGCGACGGCGCACGCGACCGTCCCGGCGGCGAGCAGCAGCACGCCGGACAGCAGTGCGGCGCCGGCGAGGCCCGGGCCGCCCGGACCGGCCGCCGCGCAGAGCGCCGCCGCGGTCGTGACCGCCAGCGCGGCCGAGCAGAACACGGGCACCAGCCGGCACGACTCCACCGCGCCGCGCGCCCACCGCAGCCGCGCGGGCGGGTCGTAGGTGCGGCTGCGGTCGGCCCGCGCGGCGGAGCGCGGCAGCCGGACCGGCGGCAGGCCCAGGTAGGAGCTGCCCTTCTTGGCCTTCTTCGGGGTGGCGGACAGTACGCCGACCAGTCCGTCGTCCGGCACGGCCCGGCCGGGCGCGGTCATCCCGGAGTTGCCGAGGAACGCCCGGCGTCCGATCACGGAGTGCCCGATCCGCACCCAGCCCCCGCCGAGTTCGCAGGGGGCGGCGAGGGTGTCGTCGGCGAGGAACGCGCCGTCGCCGACGGTGGTCAGGGTCGGCAGGGCCAGCACGGTGGACACCTCCGCTCCGCGGCCGACCTTCATGCCGAGCAGCCGGAGCCACACGGGGGTGATCAGCCCGGCGTACAGCGGGAAGAGGGTTCCCCGGGACAGGTCCATCAGCTGGGTGACGGCCCAGGCCTGCCAGGCGACCCGGCTGTGCGTGGGGTACGTCCCCGTGCGCAGGCCGATGCCGAGCAGCCGGACGGAGGCGGCCAGCAGCAGGGCGTACGCGCAGCCGTAGGCGAGAGCACCGGGCACAACCGCGAGCAGCGCTCCGCGCAGCGCGGCGGCGGGTCCGGCGTCGGCGGGTACGAAGCCGCTCACCAGGAGCAGGGCGGGGAGGGCGGCGAGCGCGGGCAGGGCGGTGAAGCAGAAGCCGGTAGCGCCGTACATGGCGCGCCAGCGCGCCCCGCGCGGCGGGCGTTCGCGGGGCCAGTTGTGCTTGGCCTTGCCGAGTTTGACGGCGGGCGCGCCGGCCCATCGCTGGCCGGTGGGGACCTGCCCGATCACCGTGGAGCCGGGGGCCACCTCGGCCCGCTTGCCGACGCGGGCGCCGGGGAACAGCGTGCTGCGGGTGCCGACCACCGCGCCCGCGCCGACCCTGATCGGGCCGATGACCAGCTGGTCCCCGTCCAGCCAGTGGCCGCAGAGGTCCACCTCGGACTCGACGGCGCAGCCCCGGCCGAGCCTGAGCATGCCCGTGACCGGGGGCAGTGCGTGCAGGTCGACCTCCGGGCCGACCTTGGCGCCGAGGGCGCGGGCGTAGCGTTCCAGCCAGGAGCCGGTGAGCGAGGTGGCGCCGGCGCACTCGGCCAGGCGTTCGGCCGTCCACAGTCGCAAGTGGACGCTTCCGCCGCGTGGGTGACGTCCGGGCCGGACCCCGCGCAGCAGCAGTCGCGCACCGCCGGCGGCGACGGCGAGGCGGCCCGGCGGGCTGACGAGCAGGACGGCGCCGGCGGCGAGGAGCCACCAGGGGGCGGTGGGCGCCCAGACGTAGGGCCCGAACCGGTGCAGTACGTTGCCGAGGGCCGCCAGTGCCAGTGTCCAGCGCAGGCCGGCCAGGGTGAACAGGGGGACCAGCAGGAGGCACTGGACCAGGCGGGAGCGGAGCGGGACGGGGGCGACGGTGCGGACGCGGCCCTCGTCCGGTGCGGCGGCCTCCAGCCGGCGGGCGAGTTTGCGGAGGGTGGGCTGCTGGTAGACGTCGAGGACGGCCGCGGAGGGGTAGCGGGTGCGCAGGCGGGTGGTGAGCCGTGCGGCGGCGATGCTGGTGCCGCCGATGGCGAAGAAGTCGTCGTCGGCGCGGGTGACGGGCACGCCCAGGGTTTCGGTCCACTGCTCGGCGAGCCAGGCCTCGGTGCCGTGCAGCCGTGCGGCCTGGCCGGGGGGCTCCTGGTCCCGGCCGCGGCCCCCGTCCTGGTCCCGGCCCCGGTCCCGGTCCTGGTCCGGCAGGGGCCAGGGCAGCGCTTCCCGGTCCACCTTGCCCGAGGTGCGGGTCGGCAGTTCGTCGACCCGCGCGAGCAACGGCACGAGGGCGGCGGGCAGTTCGGTGCGCAGTCGCTCGACGGCCGCGGCGCGGTCGAAGTCGTCCCGGGCGACGAGGTAGCCGACGAGCAGCGGGGTGCCGCCGCGCGCGGTGCGGACGGCGGCGGCGGCGCCGGAGACGCCGGGCAGTGCCTGGAGGGCGGCGTCCACCTCGCCGAGCTCGATGCGGCGGCCGCCGAGCTTGACCTGTTCGTCGGCGCGGCCGAGGAAGACCAGGCCTTCCGGTTCGGCGCGGACGAGGTCACCGCTGCGGTAGGCGCGCCGTCCGCCGAGGGCGTCGAGGGGGGCGTACTTCTCGGCGTCCTTGGCGGGGTCCAGGTAGCGGGCCAGGCCGACGCCGCCGATGACGAGCTCGCCGCTGCCGCCCATGGGCACGGGGGCGCCGGACTCGTCGACCACGGCGAGTTCCCAGCCGTTCAGCGGGAGTCCGATGCGGACGGGTTCCTCGCCGGTCAGGAGCGAGGCGCAGGCGACGACGGTGGCCTCGGTGGGACCGTACGTGTTCCAGACCTCGCGTCCCTCGGTGACGAGGCGTCGGGCGAGTTCGGGCGGGCAGGCCTCGCCCCCGAAGATCAGCAGCCGGACGTCGGCCAGGGTTTCCGGCTCCCAGAGCGCGGCCAGGGTGGGCACCGTGGAGATGACCGTGATCTCCTGCTCCACCAGCCAGGGGCCGATTTCGGCACCGCCGCGCACCTGGGAGCGGGGTACGGGCACGAGGCAGGCGCCGTGCCGCCAGGCCAGCCACATCTCCTCGCAGGAGGCGTCGAAGGCGACGGACAGCCCGGCCATGACCCGGTCGCCGGGGCCGATCGGCTCCTCGGCGAGGAACAGCGCGGCCTCGGCGTCCACGAAGGCGGCGGCACTGCGGTGGGTGACGGCGACGCCCTTGGGCGTGCCGGTGGAACCGGAGGTGAAGATGATCCACGCGTCGTGCTCGGGCGTGGGCCGGGGGCGGCCGGCGGGGGTTACGGGGGCGACGGCGGCGCCGGTGGTCCGGATGTGCCGGCCGGCCCCCAGGACCGCGCGGACCCCGGCTTCCGCGAAGACCAGCCGGGCCCGTTCCTCCGGGTCCTCCGCGTCGACCGGCACGTACGCGGCGCCCGCGGCCAGTACGGCGAGGACGGAGGCGTACAGCTCGTTGGTGCCGGAGGGGATGCGTACGCCGACCCGGTCGCCGGGGCGGACGCCGGCGGCGACGAGGGCCCGGCGGCGGCGTTCGACCTCGGCGGCCAGCGCCCGGTAGGTCATCCGGGTGGTGCCGTCGTCCAGGGCGGGTTCGTCGGGCCAGGCGGCGGCGGTGGCCTCGAAGACGTCCACGAGGGTGCGCGGCGGCGCCGGCGGCCCGGCGGAGAACCGGGCGGACTTCCCGGGCTCGTCGGCCGTTCCCCCGTCGGCCGCGGCGTGCAGGGTGAGTTCAGCGCGTTCAGGTGTGGCTGCCATCGGCCCTCGCGTCTCGCTCCCGAGGAGCTCCGCGAGAAGCTCCCGGGCGCCGGCGGAGCCCGGGGGCGCCCGGGTTGTTCCGGTCCGGCGCCGAACAACCCGTCAGTTTAGTGCGCGGGGGCGGTTCCGCCGGGGAAAGGCGTGCGGGTGGCGGAGAGCGCCGCCCGCACGGCGGACGCCCCGCGTCGTCGGGGCAGTCGCCGGGGTGCTGCCACGGGGGCTGTCCGCGGGGGCCGTCTGCGGGGTGCTGTCTACGGGGTCGGCCGGCTCGCCGTACCGGCTTCCGCACCGGCTTCCGCGTGCAGTCGGCGGGCGCGCTCGGCCGGGTCGTAGTCCGGCCCGACACCGTCGATCAGCAGGAGGTCGCCTTCGATGTGGTCGGCGCGCAGGCGCAGGATCGCCCGGTAAGCCGGAGAGTCGTACCAGGCACGCGCTTCGACCAGGCCGGGGAACTCGATCAGCACCATGCTGCCGGGCCACGTCCCCTCCAGGACTTCGGCCGGCGGGCCGTGGATGACGAAACGGCCGGCGAAGGGGTCGAGGGTTTCCTGGATGGACTCCAGGTACTCGATGACGTCGGGGTGGTTCCGGCGGCTGCGGAGATGGGCGAAGCCGTAGGCGGGCACGGCGGAGCTCCTTCGTTCGGGCGCGGGCGATGACCTCGAACCTATGCGGAGGCGCCTGACGGCGCGATGACGCCGGAGGTAATTGCCACGCCGGCGAAAGGCCGCGCCGCTGCGCGCACGGCCTGGTCCAGGTGCGGCGGCCGGTCCGCGCGCCTCGCAGCGGCCGAGCGGGCTAACCGGCGTTCGCTGTGATCGCGTGGGTGACGGCCCGCGTCCATCGCTCGGCCTGTGTCGACGGAGCCGGCTGGCGCAGTTCGGCGTTGTGGGCTCCGTGGCGGGTGTCGGGGACGTCCAGGGAGGCGGTTTCCACCGGGTACGAGGAGTAGACGACGTGGCGGCCGCCGGCGTCGTCGTGGTCGGCGGCGAGGACGTACCGGCCGCCCTCCTTCATCCGCTCGACCGACTCGCCCTCGTAGACCGCCTCCACCTCGATCGTCTCGGGTGGGGTGCCCTTGAAGGCCTTCAGCACGCGGGCGTCGTAGGTGACGCGTTCGAGGTCCTCGGTGAGGGATGCCGGCCAGGTGGTGGTGTCGGTGATCTCGACCCACACGACCTCGTCGCTGTGCCCGGCGAGTTGCGCGTCGTCGTCGGCGCGGAAGGTCATCGTCATGGCCTCGTGGTTGGTGGCGATGACGGGGGTGGTCTCCAGGACGGAGGCGGCGCCGACGGCGGCCGCGACGAGGAGGACCGCGGCGGCGGTCAGGGCGATGGTCTTCGGCTTCACGGTGGTCATGGTCATCCCCACAGGGCGGTGTAGTTCTTCTTGTCCTGGGCGGTCGGGGCGTCCGCCATGTCTCCGGACCTTTCCGCCATGAGCGTCGCGTACCTGCGGTGGTCCTTGTGGCAGAACCCCAGGGCGTGGCCGAGCTCGTGTGCGGCGATCGTCCGCCGGATCCCGGTGGTGAGCAGGTACGCCTTGTTCAGGTAGATGACGTCGGTGCCCTGTTGGGCGTCCCACAGGCCGTAGATGTCCGTCCACGGCGCCTTGGTGGAGTCCACGTCGCGGAACTCCACGTCGGCGTACGCGGTCGCGCCGTCCGGGAACACCCTGACCTTCGTCATCGGTTTCGCCGTCCACACCTTCCGGGCGTGGGCGACGGCGTCGGCGAACGAGGACTCGTCGTCGTAGGCGATCTCGCTGCCGTCGACGGAGGACCGGCCGCGGGAGTCCTCCGTCCACTTCCCGACGCAGGCGGCGGGGGCCGCTGCCGCCGCGGCCGGTCCCGGTATGGCGGGGGCGGCGGCGATGGTTGCCACCGCGGCGGCGGCGAGGAGGAGGCGCATGCCGTGACAGTAGGGGCGGCGGCCGGCACCGGAACGGTTCGCCAGTGGCGGCGTCGCCCGATCGGAGCACGTGCCGCCGGACGGGGGACGTGCGGCTCCGCGCGTCCCCCGGGGCGAGCGGCGGGAGCGGCCGGGCCCGGTGCCCGACGGCCGCGCCCACTTGGAAGGTGGTCCGGGCAGGACTCCGGACCGGGTACGTCGGCGCGGTGAGCCGCGCGAAGAGCTACGCCCCGCCCTTCGCCGACGCCCCCTGCTCCCCCCGCTCCCCCCGCTCCCCCTTGTGCCGCGCGTAGTACCGCGCCACCCGCACGCGGTTGCCGCAGGCGGAGGCCACGCACCAGCGGCGGCGCGGGTGGGTGGGCAGGAACAGCAGGACGCAGTCCTGCGCCTCGCACGCCCGGACCGAGGTGACCTTCGGGTCGGTCAGCAGGTCGGCGACCGCCTCCGCCAGCTCCGCCGCCAGCCGTTCCGCCGGGGCGGCCGTGCGGGCCCGCTCCGCCGCGAGCCCGTCCGGCGTCCAGGTGAGCGCGCGGTGCGCCGGCGCGGCGGCCATCGCCGCGTTCAGGGCCTCCAGCGCCTCCGCGGACGGCCGGTGCCCCCGTACCGCCGCGCGCAGCGCGCCGTCCGCCGCCTCCCGTACGGCGTGTACGGCGGCCAGCTCGGCCGCGCCCGGCCGGGGGACGGACGTCAGGCGGCCGGCCTGCTCGCGCAGCCACGCCGCCAGGCCGGCCGGGCTGCCGATGAGGTCACCGGCGGCTGCGGGCCGGGTGTTGAGCAGGTCGAGGGCGAGCGGCTCACCGACGAGCGGGAAGGCCGACGCCGGCGTACGGGCCGCAGCGTTCTCGTTCACATCCACGCGAGTAATGGTATCGGAAGGGGTTGACCCGTTAGGCATGATCGGTAAGGCTAATGCTTGAGAAGCCCTAGGAGGCATGTGATGAACGAAGTCCTTCCCGTCCGGCACCGCCACGCCACCGTCGAGGCCGACGGAGTCCGCGTCTTCTACCGCGAGGCCGGCCCCGCCGACGCACCCGTCCTGCTCCTCCTTCACGGCTTCCCCAGCGGCTCCCACCAGTTCCGCCGGCTGATGGACGTCCTCGGCGACCGCTACCGTCTGATCGCCCCCGACTACCCCGGCTTCGGCCGCACCGAAGCACCCGCCGGCTTCACGTACACCTTCGACCGGCTCGCCGACGTCACCGAGGCGTTCACCGACGCCCTCGGCCTCGACCGGTACGCCCTCTACGTCTTCGACTTCGGCGCCCCCGTCGGCCTCCGCCTCGCCACCCGCCGCCCCGACCGGGTCACCGGCCTGATCGTCCAGAACGGCAACGCCTACGAGGAAGGCCTGTCCGCCGGCGCCCGCGAGTTCATCGCCCGTCGCCGCGAGGTGCCCGGCGACGAAGAGGCCGTCCGAGACCTGTTCACCCTCGGGGGCACCCGCTTCCAGTACGAGGCCGGGCTCGCCGACCCCACCCGACTCGACCCGGCAGCCCCTGCCCTCGACCAGTACTTCCTCGACCTGCCCGGCCGCGCCGACGCCCAGGCCGACCTGGCCTTCGACTACCGGTCCAACGTCGAGCTGTACCCCACCTGGCAGGCCTGGCTGCGCGAACACCGGCCGCCGGCGCTGGTCCTGTGGGGCGTCGGCGACCCCTTCTTCACTGCGGCGGGCGCCAAGGCGTACCTGCGTGACCTCCCCGAAGCCGAGCTGCACCTGTTCGAGGACGCCGGCCACTTCGCCCTGGAGACCCACCTCCCGGAGCTCACCCCGCCGATCGAGGCCTTCCTCGCGAAAGCCCTGGCGGGCGAAGCCCGCTCCTGAGCGGCTCTCCTCCCGTTGCGCGGGGCTACGGGGCCGGCGGAGTTCGGAGCGGCCTGGCGAGGGCTTCGATTCGGGTGAGTGGGGCGGTCCACTCGGGGGCCGATTCGGTGCGGAGCTTGGCCTGGGAGCGGAGGAAGTCGGCGGTCTCGGCCGGTGTCCAGGGGCGGGAGCGCTCGGCTTCCAGCGCCGGGGCGAGGGTGGGGGGCGCCTGCCACTCGCCGGCGCCGTCGAGTGCGTTGGCGTAGCGTGGTCGGCCCTCGCCACGCCGGATGACGGCGACGTGGTCGGCCAGTTTGTGTTCGTCGACGAGGCGGGCCAGGTGGACGATGCCGGTGTACGACCGGTCGGCGTTCGCCTGGACGGTGAGCCGGCCGCTCCCCCGTTCCTTGACCTGCTCGTGGTAGCGGTTGACGATGCCCTGGTTGCTCATCGCCTCCGAGACGGCCAAGAACACGGCTTCGATGCGGGTACCGCTCCTCCGGTAGGCCTGGAGGGTGTCGGCGACGGCGTCCGCGTCCTGGGAGGTTTCCTGGATGATCGCGTTGAGGCGGTTCTCCCGTACGTATGCGTGGGCCCGGGCCATCCAGCGGCGGCCGTCAGCCCGGATGTACGCGGCCATGAGTCCGTCGTCCTGCTGGAGCAGGCGGGCGTAGGCGGGGTGGTACGGCTTGTAGAGGTCGCTGTCGACCTCGACGAAGCCGCCGCGCTCGTTCAGCGCTTCGGCCAGGGCGTGACCCACCCGGGTCTTGCCCGCTCCGGGCTGGCCGACGAGGACCACCACCGTCGGCGTGTCCTGGCGTGAGCGGCCCGCGAACTGCTGGGGGACGATCTGGTCGAGGAAGATCCGGCGGTTCTGTCGCTCGGTGAGCAGGTGGCGTGCGGCCTCCGCGTCGGTCACGTCAGGCCCTCCATCAGGCGGCGGGCGAGGTCGGCGTAGCGTCGGCGCGTATCGGCGATCTGCGCGTGATCGGTCGGCTTCAGCTCTTCCCGGGCACGCGCGCACTGCCGCTGTCCGTCCAGCAGGTCGGTGACGAGGTCGTGGTCCGGGTGCGGCTTCGCCCGCTCGGCGTGGATGCGGGCGGTGTAGGCGCCCACGGCTCCGTTGATCGCCTCGATCGCGGCCTCGTAGGCGACGGACTCCTCGCTCGACCACGTGAACCCGCTGATCGAAGCGATCAACGGTGCGGGATCCGGTTCGGTAGGGGCCATCGAGGACCTCCCTGTCGGTCTCCGTCCGATGATGGCAGCCGCTGCGCCCGGTCGGCCAGGTGCTCGGGGAGGCCGGGAGGAATGGGAGCGGGCCTCCGGCCGTTGCGGCTGCGTGGAGGGTTGCCCCGGCGAGCGGCTGCCCGCCCGTATGAACGCTCCGCCCGCTGACCCGTACCCGTACCGGAAGGACCGCCATGAGCGACCACGACCCCGCACCGCCGCCCGCGCCCGTCGTACGGCGCGTCGACGACCGGCACCGTTACGAGATCCTCGTCGACGACGGCGAGCGCGCCGGGCTGACCGCCTACCGCGACCGCGACGACCGCCGGGTCTTCTTCCACACCGAGATCGGGGAGGGCCACGCAGGCCGGGGACTCGCCTCGGTCCTCGTCGCGCAGGCGCTGGCCGACGTCCGCGCGTCCGGTATGCGGATCGTTCCCGTGTGTCCCTACGCGGCCCGGTTCCTGACGAAGCACCAGGAGTTCGCGGACATCACCGACCCCGTGACGGACGAGGTCCTCGCCTGGCTCGACGACCGGCTGGGGCGGTCTCCCTCGCCCTCCGCGCCCTGACGGGGCGTGCCGAACCGGGCCGGGCGGCCGGGCGGGCCGGTAGCAGGGTCTCCCCCGTCGGCCCGGTCCGGCCGTCCCGGTGGGCGCGTCCCCTAGCCGTTGGTGCGGAGCGGGGCGGGCAGTTGCTGGGTGATGCAGTGGATTCCGGCGTCGCCCGTGGCCAGGGTGGTGGCCTCGACGCCGACGACGCGGTGGTCGGGGAAGGCCTTGGCGGCCGCCTCCAGCGCCTCGTCGTCGCGTTCGGTGCCGGCCAGCGGCATGACCACTCCGCCGTTGGCGATGTAGAAGTTCATGTAGTTCACCACCGCGTCCTGGCCGTGGACGCGGACCGGCTGCTGCGGCGGCAGTTCGAGGATCTCCAGGCTGCGTCCGGCCGCGTCGGTGGCGGCCTCCAGTACGGCGCGGTTGGCCCTGAGCCGGGCGTGGTCGGGGCGGGCGGGGTCGCCGCACGCCTCCACCAGGACCCGGCCTGGTGCGACGAACTGGCAGACGTGGTCGACGTGTCCGTCGGTGTCGCCGGCGAGGTGGCCGTAGGGCAGCCAGATCACCTTGGTGGCGCCCAGCAGGGACGCGAACTCGGCTTCGATGTCGGCGCGGCCGAGCCGCGGGTTGCGGTTGGCGTTGAGGACGCACTGCTCGGTGGCGATCAGCGTGCCCTCGCCGTCCACGCTGATGGCCCCGCCCTCCAGTACCGTCATGGTGGCGCGGCGCTCGATGCCCAGGAGGGGCAGGAGACGCTCGGTGATCCTGTCGTCCCGGTCGTACGGGTGGAACCTCTCGCCGAAGGAGTTGTAGCGGAAGTCCACGCCGACGCGGCCCCGCGGGCCGTGGACGACGATCGGGCCGGTCGCGCGGAGCCAGGCGTCGTCCATGGGGAGTTCCACGGTGGTGACGTCGACCTCGCACAGGGCCCGCACACGTTCGGCCTGGCCGGGCAGGACGAGCAGGGTCACCGGTTCGAAGGCGGCGATGGCGCGGACGATCGCCGCGTACTCGCGCTCCACGGACCCGAAGCTCTCGCCCCACAGCGACTCGTACGGCGGCCAGGCCAGCATGCAGGCCTCGTGCGGCTCCCACTCCGCGGGCATGCGGAGCCCGGTCACGACGCCTCCCGCGGGCCGGGGAAGGACCTGACGGCCGCTTCGGCGGCGTCCCAGTCGCCGTCGAAGCGGGCGGCGAGGACGTGCAGCCACCGCTCGACGCCGAACGCCACGCAGGACGTGTGGGCCTGTTCCCCCGCGTACGTGATGCCGGCGCGCTCGCCGAAGAAGTTGCGGTGGTAGTTGACGGAGGCGATGGCGAGGCCGCCGTCGGCGACGAACTCCTCCTTGGTGGGGAAGAGCCGCTGCATCACGGCCCGTGAGCCGTCCGCGTCGAAGAAGGGGTCGGTGGCGACGTCGGTGGTGAGGTGGAGGCCCAGGTGGGCGGCGAAGTCGAGGACGAGGGCCTTGTGGGTGGTGAGGTGCTCCTTGACGGTTCCGGCGTCGCCGACGGCGATGATCTCGCGCATGGTGAAGCCGTGCAGGCGGCGCAGGCCGTCGTAGTGCGACTCGCGCCGGAAGCACTGCGCGATGGTGGTGAACCTGGCCGGCTCGTCGAGGTGGGTGCCCGACAGGGACAGGTACGCGTTGTAGCAGGCGGCCGAGGGCAGGACCAGGCCGGCCTCGCGGAGCTGGTGGCCGCCGAGGGTGGTGCCGGGCCCGGCCTCCCGCGTGGGCAGGTCGGCGATCGCGTCGGTGTCGACGGGCGCCGCGGCCAGCACGAGGTGCGGGAAGTTGGTGAAGTAGTCGAAGCGCGCCAGGTCGGCGACCGGGATCAGCGGCGGGTAGAGGACCTCGGCGGCGCCGGCGGCCTGGGCCCAGCCGGTGAACACCGTGTCGAGGGCGGCCCGGAGGCGGACGGCCTCGGGGCCGAGGGTGACCAGGCCGTCGGTGACGGCGACGGGTGCGCGGAGTCCGGGGCTAGGCGTGCGCATGGCCGGCACCTTCCGTGAGCAGCGCGTTGATGCGGTTCAGGGTGCGGAAGTTGTCGACGTCCGTCGTGGCCAGGTCGACGGGCTCGCCGGTGAGTTCCTCGATGAGCAGGAGGAACTCGACGAAGGCGAGTGAGTCGAGGACGCGGGCCTCGATGAGGTCGCGGTCCCAGGCGATGGTGTCCACGTCCGCGTTGAGCTTCCGGAGGAAGGCGAGGACGGTGTCCATCGACGCGTGGGTGGGCGTGGCGGGGGTCGTGGTCTCAGGCGTTGACATGGTCGGTCCCCCAGGAGGTGTGGAAGATCCCGCTGGCGACGAAGAACCGGTCGACGCGGGCCATGAGCTTGACGTGGAAGGCCTCCCGCACCGGGTGCGTCAGGGCCTCGCGGCGGACGGCGAGGGGGTTCTCGACGCCGCAGTCGCGGAAGATCTGCGGGTTGTAGAGGCTGCGCACGGAGTACGTCATGTAGTCCTTGACGTACTTCTCGATCTCGTCGCGGCGGTCGGGGTCGGCGGCCAGGGCGCGGTCGTAGAGGCGCTTGACGAGCTGCTTGCCGAAGGCGACGTGGCGGCTCTCGTCGTGGTGGTGGGCCGAGTGGATCTCGCGGAGGATGTCCGGGATCAGCGGGTCCTTGCCCATGCGGCTGTTGTAGTAGTCGAAGATCTCCTCGAAGATGAGGATGCGGGAGAAGACGACCACGTCGTCCCAGAGGTCTCCGAACCCCTCGCGGCGCAGCGGGGAGGCCGCTTCCGGGTAGATGCCGCCGGTGTACCGGTAGCAGAACTCGGCGAAGAACCACATGTGGGCGTTCTCTTCACCGATGAAGTGGTGCAGGTACTCGTTGTAGTCGGCGAAGTCGGGCGTGTGGATGCGCTTGGAGACCTCGATCATCAGCTCGCGGATGCCGTGCACGTGCAGGCTGAAGAAGTTGACGGTCTCGTAGCGGGCGAGCGCCTTCAGCGTCTTCTCGTCGTCGATGAGGTCGGTGCCGGAGACGGTGAGGTAGGCGGGGTTCATCCACCACTGGTCCTCGGGCACGGATTCGGGCCACGTGAACTTGGTGTACGGGTTGTAGTGGTCGTCGCGCGACTTCTCGGAGAGGCGCGCGAGCATGGTGCTGAAGCCGGAATCGTCCATGGTGATGCGATCTTTCGATTGGTGCTGGTGCGTACGTGTGGCCACCGCCGCCGGGGCGGCGGACCGGGTCAAGGGGCTGGGGCGCTGTCGGGGTCGGGGACGAGGTCGCGGTCCGAGTCGCGGTCGCGGTCGCGGTCCGAGTCGGCCAGCGTGACGAGCGAGTGCTCCAGCCGGCGGAGGAAGGTCTCCATGCCGGCCTCGGTGACGTGCCGGATGTCGCAGGTCAGCGAGAACTCGAGGTAGGCACCGCCGGGCTCCCCGTCCCCCTCCCCGTCGTCGACGATGAGGTAGAAGGGCTCCTGCTCGGTGACGGGCAGCCAGGTGAGGGTGGTGCGGGGCAGCATGCCGGCGGCGGACAGGTCGCGCCGTACGGCGGTGTCCGCCGGCAGGGTGCGCCGGTCGTTGACGCAGTAGGGGAACCGCAGCGGTGCGTCGGGGCCGTCGCCGAGCTCGGCGAGGAGCCGGTTCATGCTGTCGGCGTCGCACCCGGAGTTCTGGAAGGCGGTGATGGCCGACAGCCAGGACCGTCTGACGGCCTGGGGCAGGTCGGCGTCCGCGAGGTCCACCGAGAAGTAGGTCTCCTGCATCAAGGTGGCCACCGTGGTGCGGCTGTCCCGGCCGAAGCGCTGCGAGCTCGTCAGGTGGAGGTCGACGCGGTCGCTGCCGGTCAGGTCCCGCAGGAGCAGGGACGTCGCGCCGACGAGGACGGCCGCGACGCTCAGGCCGGTGTCCTCCGCGATGCGGGCGGCCGCGTGGTGGGCGGCGTGCGACCGGAGGGCCGCCTGCCGGTACGCCGCCTCGTCGGGGAGGTCCACCACCGCGGGCGGCAGGGCGAGGGGCCGCCGGTCGCGGTAGAGCGAGGTCACGTGGGCCAGGGTGCGGTCGCGCTTGCGGATGCCCGCGGGCGACTCCTGCCAGGCGGCCAGGCCGGCCGAGGTCTGCGTGCCGGCGGGCAGCGGTGGCAGCGTGCGGCCGTTGCGGAAGTACCGGGTCACCTCGTCGGCCAGGTGCTGGAGGGCGTACCAGTCGACCGCCATGTGCGAGAACACGTACACGCCGCCCCACACGCGGCCGTTCGTGACCAGGAGCACCAGGCGCTGGGGCAGTTCGTCGGCGAACGCGAACCGGCGGGTGGCGAAGAACGCCTTGAGTGCTTCCGTCTCCCCGCCGTCGGTGGTCGGCGTGTCCACGAACTCGACGGGCATGTAGCCCTCGGTCAGGACGCGCTGCACGACGCGGCCGTCCGGCCCCTCGGGGAAGACCGAGCGCAACGCCTCGTGCCGGGAGAGGAAGAAGGAGAGCGCGTCGACGCACTCGTCCTCGGTGGGGCGGGCGGCAGCCGGTACGCGGAACTCCTCGACGACGTTGTAGACGTGGTCGTGGGGTGCCGACTTCGCGATCAGCGCCCAGATCTCCTGCTGGCTCCAGTTCAGCCCGGCTTCGACGGCGTGGTCTCCCGTGAAGAGGGCTCGGCGGACCCGCGCGGGGAGGGGCTGCCCGCTGCGGTCCGCGGCGTTCACGGCGTTCACGGCGTTCGTGGCGTTCGTGGCGTTCGTGGTGTTCACGGCGTCACCGGTTCCGTGTCCGCCCCGCTCGCCGCCAGTTCTTCGGCGAGGGCGGCGGCGAAGGCGTCGACGTCGTCCGGGGTGGTGTCGAAGGAGCACATCCAGCGGACCTCGCCGGTCCCTTCGTCGCGCACGTAGAAGGGGTGGCGCTTCTGCAGGCGGGCGGTGACGTCCGCGGGCAGGACGGCGAATACGGCGTTGGACTGTACGGGGCGGACGACGCGTACGCCGGGCAGGCTGCTGACGGCTCCGGCCAGGCGGCGCGCCATGGCGTTGGCGTGGCGGGCGTTGGCCAGCCAGAGCCCGGACTCCATGAGGGCGATGAACTGGGCGGAGACGAAGCGCATCTTGGAGGCGAGCTGGGCGGCGGCCTTGCGCAGGTACTCCGTGCCGCGGACGGCGTCCGGGTCGAGCACGACCAGGGCTTCGCCCAGCAGCAGGCCGTTCTTGGTGCCGCCGAAGGAGAGGACGTCCACGCCGGCGTCGGTGGTGAGGGCGCGCAGGGGGACGTCGAGTGCCGCCGCGGCGTGGGCCAGCCGTGCGCCGTCGAGGTAGACGGTCATGTCGCGGTCGTGCGCGTAGGCGCAGATGGCGGCGATCTCCTGCGGGGTGTACAGGGTGCCGAGTTCGGTGGGCTGGGTGATGGTCACGACGGTCGGCTGGGCGCGGTGCACGTCGCCGCGGCCGCCCGCCTGCCGTTCGATCAGCGCCGGCGTGAGCTTGCCGTCCGGGGTGGGAACGGGGAGCAGTTTGAGGTGGGCGATCCGTTCCGGGGCGCCGCATTCGTCGGTGTTGACGTGGGCGCTCTCGGCGCAGATCACTGCTCCCCAGGGCACGGTCATGGCCTGGAGGCCCACCACGTTGGCGCCGGTGCCGGTGAGCACGGGGTGGACGGTGGCGCGTGCGCCGAAGTGGTCACGGAAGACGTGCTGGAGTCGTTCGGTGTAGGCGTCGTCGCCGTACGCCGCCTGGTGGCCCTCGTTGGCGGTGGCGAGGGCGGCCAGGATGTCGGGGTGTATTCCTGCGTAGTTGTCGCTGGCGAAGCCGCGCGACGCGGGGTCGTGCAGTCGGGAGATCAATCCTTCGTCCTTCACTCGCGCGGCGGGGCTCGCTCGGCGCGCCGCGGTGTCGGCTGGATCACGGGGATGCGTGGGGGAGGCATCGGGATGCGGCGATGCCTGGAATGGGGATGCCTGGATGCGTCGGATGCGTGGATGCGTCGGATGCCTGGGGCTGGAGGTGGAGGGGTGCGAGGTTTCATGGACTGCTGGTCGCAGCCGTACCTGTCCCAACTCCCCTCGCGCATCCGGTGTGAAGATCCTACGAGATGATCTAGTAATCAGCGCAAGTCTTCCGGCACACTTCTGATCAAGAAGAAATTTCAGCCGTACAGGCTTGACATGCAAGACAGTTGCCCGTAGGCGCACACAGGAAGAGGACCATGCGGAGTTCCCCGGCAAGCGCCCTGCGACGTGCCCACAGAGGGGTCGTCGCCACCTTCGCCCTCGTCGGTGTGGTGAACGGCGTCCTGGCCGCCAGACTGCCGGGGCTCGCCGCCAAGATCGGCCTGGACACCGGTGACGTGGGGCTGGTCATCCTCTCCTGGGGCGTCGCCGCCACGGTGACGATGCAGTGCATGCGGTGGATCGTCGCGGCCCTGGGGAACCGGCTGTTGCTCCGCGTGGGCACGCCGCTGGTCACCGTCTCCGTCGGGCTGATCGGCCTCAGCCCGTCGTTCCCGCTGCTGCTCGCCGCCGCGGCCGGTTTCGGAGTGGCCTCCGGGGTGGCCGAGGCGATGATGAACGCCCAGGGCAGCCTGGTGGAGCGGCGTGCCGGGCGGCCGCTGATGAACGGCTTCCATGCCGGGTGGAGCGCCGGCGCGGTGGCGGGTGGACTCCTCGCGGTGCTGCTGGCCGCGCTGGACGTGCCCTACACCGCCTCGGTGCTGGGCGTGGCCGCCGTGTCCCTCCCGCTCGCGCTGGCGGTGGGCTGGACGTACCTCGACGAGCCGGCCGAGGAGGAGGACGAGACCGGGCAGCGGCGCAACCTGCCGGGCGTCGTCTACCTGATCGGCGCCGTGGCCTTCATGGCGCTGCTGATCGAGGGCCTGGTGGCCGACTGGAGCGGCCTGCTGCTGACACGGGAGCTGCACACGACGGAGGCCGTCGCCGCGCTCGCCTATCCGCTGTACGAGGTCGCCACGTTCACCGGGCGGCTCTTCGGCGACCGACTGCGGCTGCGCTTCGGCAGCCGCCGGCTCCTCGCGACCGCCGGTGGGGCGACCGCCGCGGGGGTGCTGACGGTGGTCATGGCGCCCTCCGCCGCCTGGGCCATCGCCGGGTTCGGCGTGACGGGTCTGGCGGTCTGCATCGTGGTTCCGCTGTGCATGTCGCTGGCCGGGGCCGCCGTGCCGGGCGGCTCGGACGCCGCCGTCGCGCAGGTGTCGGCGATCGGGTACGCGGGGCTGCTCGTCGGCCCGGTGCTCATCGGTTTCGTGGCCGAGGCCACCTCGTTGCGTACGGGGATCGCCATGGCGATCGGCGTCGCCCTGTTCATCACCCTCGGGGCGGGCCGGATGCCGCGCGTGCCGGCGGCCGCCGGGTCCGGCCCGGAACGGATCGGGACGGCGGACGCCGTGGTGTCGGCGCGCGAGGGCAGCGGGGCGTGACATCCCGGCCCCCGCCGCCGGGCGGGGGCCGGGCACCGGGGTGCCGGGCGGCGGGGCGCTCCCCGCCGCGGGCCGCCCGGCGGCCGGCGCGGGCGCCTGCGCGGGTCTCAGTGCACGGGGTGGATCTCCTCGCCCCGGTCCGTCGACCACGTCCGCAGGGGGCGGGGTTCGCCGTCGGTCTCTGCCCAGAGGGTGAGGGAGACGGCGCCGCCGCGGGTGGTGGCGTACGAGCCGATGAAGCCGCGGAACCGGGTGAGCGCGGCGGACTCGCTCTGCCAGATGCCTTCGGCGACGGGCCCGCCGGACCGGAACGTCGTCGTCACGTGGAAGCGGCGCCCGCTGCCGGTCGCTCCCCGCGTACCCGCGCACTCGACGGGTCGCGCGAGGACGTCGACCTGCCCGCCCGGTCGCCTCGAACCCACTCCAGCCGTGTGGTCGGCCATCGTCGCCCCCTTCTCGTCGTCGTCGGGCGATGCCGGCCGCCCGCGACACGCAGACTCTCATCCGGGACTGACAACGCCCTCTCCATCCCTTCCGTGCGCGCGCACCGCCGGCTCGCTCACAGGCAGGGCGCGATCGCACCGATGCCCCCGGGCGAGCGCCACCCGGTCCGTGGCGCTCATGACCACGCCGAACGTTCCGAGTCCGCCGATGAGCAGCCCGCACAGCACTGCGAACGCGGCCAGGCCCATCTCCCCGCCGTGTGCGGAGCCGGTCCACCAGACGCAAGCTTCCTGCGCTTGACCACCGGCAGCCTCGCGGCCCGCGCTGCCCGACGGATCGCCGCCCCGCCCGGGCCCGGGTCACCGCTCCGGCGGCAGGACGCCCTTCGGTGCGGGCGCGGGTGCGGGGATCCGGCGGCCGGGGCGGGACAGCCGGTGCCACCAGTGGCGGCGACGCGGGTGCACGGCCCGGCTCATCCGGCGGCCGAGGAGCAGGAACCCGAGCAGGGCGCCGACGGTGTTGAGGATGACGTCGTCGATGTCGAAGGCCCGCCCGGTGACCAGGGCGCCCTGGATGAGTTCCACGAGGGTCATCACGACGGCCGTCACGGCCGCCACCCGCAGCAGGCCCCGGGTCTGCGGCAGCAGTACGGGGAGGAGCACGCCGAACGGGACGCCCAGCAGCAGGTTCCCGCCGAGCTGCTTGGCGGCGTCGCGTACGGACGTGCCGTCGAGGTAGAGGCTGATCGAGGCGCCCGGGCGGACGTTGCTGCGGACGAGGTCCGCCGACGCCGCCGACGGCTCCAGGGTGAGCCGCGCCAGGGCGAGGCTGAACAGGACGGTGCCGGCGAAGGCGGCGAGCATGGCGAGCGTGCGCACCACCGGCCGGGCGGGCGGCTGGAGCGGCGCCGCCGGCTCGCCGACCCCGCCCGCGCGGGGCGGATGGGGCGGTACCGGCGGCGCGGGGCGTTGCTCCCGCTGCCCCGTACGCGTCCGTGCGTGGCCGGGCCGTGCCCGGAACCGTGCGTCGGCGAGCCTTTCGCGCATCCCCATGGCGCGCTCCCTCCCTGTACGGCCGGAGTCCTTGTGCGCACGCGTCTACCCGCCGACGCCGCTCCGACGCCCCTGAGTGCGGCCGCGGTAGCGAAACTGACGGTTCGTCCGTCGCCGCCGTCGCCGAAGGTGAACTTTTCGAGGCGTCAGGCTCGGGTTGGCCGCAGCGACACGGCGCATCGACTCCTCGGGGTCGTCCACCAGGGGAACCGGGACGGCGGGATCGGCTGCCCCCAGGGCACGAACCCGGGGATCGGCGATGCCGCGCCGCCACGGTTTTGGAGCGGGGGGTGCGGATTGACGGTCCGTAACCGGGCGACCGGGTTACCGGCTCGGTGATGGCGTAGGTGCAGTCACCGAGCCGTCCGGCGACTGGTTCGCCGCCTGCGCCGCGTCCCGGGAACCGGTGCTCCGCAGGGTCGCGGCGAGCCGGCCCGGCCTGCTGCCCTGCCCGTCTTCCCCCGACCGGACTCGCCCACCTCGCCGGTCATCCGGATGGGGCCGACCTGGTGATCGTGGGGGCGGAGCGCTCAGGGCGTGGCGGAAATCATCCGATATGACCGGAGAGGCGCTGCCTTCCCGCTGGAGCGCCTGCTTCCGGTGGAACGCTGTCGTAGAGGAGCTTCTGCATGAGCCGTGAGTACAGGGCCGGCCCGGCCCTCGGCCCCCTCAGCCGCAGGCGGAGACGGTTGGCCGGAGGCGTGCTGGCCGCGCTGTCGCTCGTGCTGGTCGGTGTGGCGCAGCCCGGTACGGCGACGGCGCAGCCCGTTCCCCTCGCCGTGAGCGCGGGCGAAGCTGCAGCCGGCGGAGGGGACAGGTGTCAACCGCTCCGTAAGAAGCCGCCGCGGGACCGGGATCGGGGCGCCCGGAAGGGCGCCGCCCGTGGTGACGGGCGCGGGCACGACAAGTGCCGGGGCCCGGCCGGTCCTCCCGGGCCCCGGGGGCCGGCCGGCCCGCAGGGACCGGCGGGCCCGCCCGGAGCCCGCGGTCCGGCCGGGCCCCAGGGCGAACAGGGCGAGCAAGGTGAGCAGGGCGAACAGGGCGAACAGGGCGAGCCCGGGGAACAGGGGGCGACCGGGGAGCAGGGGCCTGCCGGGGCGCAGGGTCCGGCGGGTCCTCCCGGCGAGACCGGCGCCCAAGGTCCGCAAGGGCCGCAAGGGCCACAGGGGCCGCAGGGGCTGCAGGGCGAGACCGGTGAGCAGGGGCCGGCCGGTACGTGCAACGACGTGGACGCCTACCTCCCGAGCAATAGCCAGGAGGTCAAGGCCGTGCTCGTCGACCGCGTGACCTACGTCGGCATCCGCGACATCCAGGGCGGGTTCGTCAACAACGACAACCTCACGCCGTGGAGTTGGCACAACCTGACCCGTGCGCCGCACACGGGCTACCCCCCGGACGCGTGCTCCGTTTCCATCGCCGCCCAGGCGGGAGTCGTCTCCGTCGAGGTCCTCACCGACAGCGGCGAGGTGTGGGAGACGATCTGCTTCGTCGTCAACGAGGGTGATCCGCAGACCCCGCGCCAGTTCGAGCTCGACTGCGTGGACGACGCGAACGACCGTCAGGACGACGGTGCGGGCCCCTGGGTCCACCGCACTCCGGACCCGGCGATCACCGACCCGCCCCTCCACCGTTCGGGAGCGTCGGGATCGGGAACGAAGCGCTCGGCCGCGTAACGGGAGAGGACGCCGGGAGCCCGGCCGGCCCGCCCCCCGCCACTGGGGTACCGGCCGGGTCTCCTCGGCGGCCACGTACTCTCACCTGCCATGACGTACCTCAAACGGATGGCGAGGCCGAACTCCTGGGTGGGGTGGGCGGGTGGCGCTCCGGCCCCATGGCACCTCGCCGCCCTCGACGAGGCGTACGAGCTGATGGGCGAAGGCCGGTTCGAGGAAGCCGAGGCGCGCGCACGGGCCCTGGCCGCGGCCCGGACGGGCCGGTCGGGGCGGGACCGCCGCCCGGGTACCGTCTGGTTCGCCGCCTACGTCGCGGCCCTCGCCGCTCGCGCCCACGGGCGCCAAGAGCCTTCGCTGCTGGTCGAGTTCGACGAACTGATCGCGGAGGCCGGGCAGACGCACGACCTCCACCACGGCCTGCTGCTGCCCGCCCGCCTCAACCGGGCCTGGGTGCTGATCGACGAAGAGCGGCCCGTCGAGGCGGAGGTGGAGGCCCGTGACGTCCTGCGCGCCCTGGCGCGGCGCGCGCAGCCCGCCCGGGACCGGCAGGTCGAACTCTCCGCGCTGATCTGCCTCGGACACGCCCTGTGCGCACAGCACCGCTACGAGGAGGCGGAGACGATCGCCCGCGGCAACCTGTCGCGGGCCGACGAGGAGGCGGCCGGCCCGCTCCGTGTGCTGCTGGTGCGCGGCCTGTCGGGCCTGGGGCGCCACGAGGAGGCGCTGGCGGAGTCCCTGGTGCCCCTGCCGGAGCAGCCGCCGCGGGCCGCCGGGCACCTGGAGCTCCACCGGGCCACCGCGCTGCACGCCCTCGGCCGCGATGACGAGGCCCGGGCGGAAGCCGGCCGGGCGCTGGCCGCCTGCGAGCGGTACCTGCACCCGGCGCACCCCCGCACCGCCGCGCTGCGCGCACTGCTGTCCCGCATCACCCCGCCCTGACCGTCCGGGCGCCGTCCGAGCGCCGCCCCGGGCGCCGGGGTCCGGTTTCCCTACGTGCGGACGGGGGCGGGTTCGGTCTCGTTCAGCTCGGCGATCAGGGCGTTGCGGCCGGCCAGCATCTCCGTCAGGATCCTGCGCGCGGCGCGGAGGAGCTCGGCCACGTCGCCGCCGGCGAGGGCGTAGGTGACGGTCGAGCCGTCGCGGGTGGAGACGACGATGCCGGAGCGCCGCAGGACTCCCAGCTGTTGTGACAGGTTGGACGCCTCGACGTCGATCTCCGCCAGCAGGTCCCGTACGGGCATCGGGCCGTCCTGGAGGAGCTCCAGTACGCGGATGCGGACCGGGTGGCCGAGCATCCGGAAGAACTCGGCCTTGGCCTGGTACAGCGGGACCTGGATTCCCACGACGCTCCTGTTCCTCCTCGAACGGCTGCGACTCCGACTCGGGTGAGGCTCACCACCTCACCCATCGTCGCGTCTCGCCGAGCCGTGCGGAACCGATGTTGACCGGTTTCACATGTTCCGAGTTGAAGATTTCTTCAACTCCTGGGCATGCGTGGGCCCGAAGGCGCGGTTGTCAGACCTCCAGATCGGATTCGATGCGGCTGAGCTGGTGGCGGGCCATCGCCAGGTTCGACCGGCCCCGGTCCAGGACGAGGTACATGAACAGACCGCCGCCGGACCGGCTGCGCCGGATGCGGATGAGGTGGTACTGGCTGCCGAGCGTGATCAGCACGTCCTCGATCTCGTCCTGGAGGCCGAGCATCTCCATCGTGCGGAGCTTGGCCCGGATGACGTCGGTGTTCCCGGCGGCCGCCACCATGAGGTCCAGGTCCTTGCCCCCGCCGAGCGTGCCCAGCGCCATCCCGCTGGCGTAGTCCACCAGCGCCACTCCCAGGGCGCCCTCGATCGAGGTCATCGCTTCCTTGAGCGACACTTCCACGTTCGCCATGGCTGTCCTCCGTTGGTGTCATGTGCCGGACGGCACGGATCTTCCGTATCGGGACGCTACCGAGCGCGCGGCCCGGTATGGCGGGATCAGGGGAATTGGCCTGATCCCGCCCCCGGTTCGCGGGACTTCCCTCGCGGGCGGCTGCTCCACCGGCGGCTGATCCGGCGCGGAAGTCTCGACACGCAGGCCCGGGCGGTCCCGGCCCTGCCGAAGAGGTCCAGGAGGTCGCCGCCGGCCAGTGTTCGCTTGTTGAGCCGGGGTCCGCGTGACAGGATCGGCCGCATGATCGGATCATCTGCACGGAAGGGCGGCCTCCGCCCCGGCCGGTGAAGTGGCTGGACGCGGCCGTGGCCGACGGAACCGCCACGGCGGCCGCCCACCCCTCCCGCATCGCCCTGTTCGACGCGGTGCGCGCCGACCCCGACCGCACCGGACCCGTCGCCCGCCGGCTCCTGCGGCTCGCCGGGCACCCGGGAGAGCCGTCCGTACGCCGCGCGGCCATGGACCTGCTCCGCAGCCTCAGCGGCGAACGGCACTGGCCCGCGGCCCTCGACGTCGCGCTGACCCGGCTCGCCGACCCCGACGAGGAGGTACGGCGGACGGCCGCCCACCTCGTCGGGCGTCGCGGGGAGCCCGGCCTCCTCCTCGCCGTCCTCGGCGACCTCTCCGACCCCGTGGTGCGTACCGTCCTGGCCGGGGCGCTCGGCCCCGCCGTGGCCCGGCTGGGGAGCGACCGCCTCGCGGCGGTCCGTTTCCTCGCCCACCTGGAGAACCTGCGGACGGCTCCCCCGGTGCGGTGGCCCGCCCTGGACACGGCCCTCCTCTCCGATGCCCGGGAGGCCGCACTCCACCTGGAGGACCTCGCGTGCCGGTGGGGCCGGGTGCTGTACGGGCTGGGGCGTGAGCGGCACGCCTACGCCCTGGTGGCCCGGCTCCTCGCCGACCCGGCCACCCGGGGCCTCGGCGCGGGCCTCGCCCGTACGGCGTGCCACGCCTGGCGGGCGGCCCCGGTGGCCCTGCTGCCGCTGCTCGTCCGGTACGGCGGTGGCCGGGACACCGACCCGGGTCTCGCGGACGCCCTGCGGACGGCCCTGCTCTCGGCGGAGGCGCGGCGGACGCACGCGGCCCTCCTCACGCGGCTGCCGTACGGCTCCCCGGCGCCGGGCCCGCGACCCCGCCGGTGCCCGTGCGCGGACCCGCCGGCGTACGACAGCGGGTCCGCCGCCGCGCTCCTCGCCGCCAAGCCCGTGGGGATCGGGCGCCTGCGGCACGCCACGGCGGTCTTCGGCGCCCTGCTGGACGCCGGCCCGCTGACGTTCCGGCAGGCGGCCCAGCTGTACAACCTCACCTTCCGCCATCCCGGCACCGTGCAGGCGGAATGCGCCCCGCTGTGGCTGCGGCACGCCGGGCCGGCGGCGCTGCCGCGGCTGCTCGCCCTGATGACGCCGCGGGTAGCGGAGTACACGGTCGGTGAGGCCTACCTGGCGGGCCTCGCGCGTATGGGGCGTCACGCGATGCCGGCGCTGCCGGCGGTGGGGGCGGTGATCGACCGGCGGACGCGCATCCCCGTCAACGACTCGACGCGCGACGCCGAGACGGAGGTCGACGAGCGTCTGCTGGCAGCCGCGCTCCGTGCCCGCCGGGCGATCCTCGCCGGCCCGTCGCCGGTGGCCGGCGTCCGGTGACGGAGTGGGAGTACGGGGAACACCAGGCGACCCCGCCCGTGGGGGCGGCGTCCACCGGTGTGGGCCGGCCGGTCCAGGCGCCGGCCCGTGAGGCGGCACAACCAGTGGGCGTTGGTGGGGCATTGGGGTGTTGGGGTGTTGCACGGGCTCCACGCGCGTACGCAGGGGGAGACATGTCAGAGGACCGGCCCGGCGAACCGGCTACGCCTTGACGTCCTGGACCCGGCGCGGGGTGATCAAGGCCCTGGTCCGCGGCGAGGACGGAGGCTGCAGAACGCCGCGTGGGAGGCGGGGGCGCGGGACGGGGTTCGTGGCCACGTCCGAGGGCAGGGCCCGGTACGAGTCCCTGGGCTGGACCCCGCGCTCCCCGATGGCCGGCCTGGTCCGCCGGGCGGACTGACGGAGCAGGCCGGCGGCGCACCGACGTGCGTCGTGGCGCACGGCTCCGGGCGCGCCGGCAGTAACGTTCCGGGGGTACGGCCAGCGCCAGCACTTCGACACCGGAAAGGGCCACCTCTCCATGCCCCTCGAACTGCCCGACGACATACGCCGCAGCATCAACCGGGCCACCGCCCTCACCGCGCCCGGCGTCACCGCGTTCCTGCACCACCTCGGCGGCCTCGCCGCCGAACACGCCGGCGCCGAGCCGGACGTCAGCCGTTCCGCCGCGCTCGAAGCCGCGTCCGCCGTGTACGCTCGCGCGGCCGAGGTCACCCGCAGCGAAGCCGACCGGCCCGGAACCCGTGAGGTCGTGGGCATCCTCGCCCTCGTCCGCGAGGCCGACCGGCTCGTCCGCTCCGGGATGCGCGATTACGACGCGCACACCGTCCTCTCCCGCCTCGCCCCCGGTTCCGGCGACGTTCGGCCCTCCGCGCCCGAGCGGCTCCTGCGGCAGCCCGCGGCACGGCAGGTGACCGGTGCCTGGCGGCGCATCACCACATGGCTCGAGGCGAACGCTCCGGCCTCGCACGGGGCGTTGCTGCCCGGCGCGGCCAAGGGGGACGTCGATGCCCTGGAGCGGGAGCTCTGGGTGCCCGTGCCGGTCGAGCTGCGGGCGCTGTGGGCACTGTGTGCGGGGGCCCGGGACGTGCAGGGCGCGGGGCTGGTTCCCGATCACGGGTGGGCGCTGATGCCGCTGGACTCCGTGCACGGGGTGTACCTGCGCCAGTCGCAGTGGCAGCGGGAACACGTGGGCGAGGGCTGGTTGTGGAAGCCGTCCTGGATCCCGTTCGCCTCGTGGTCGGTGACGGACGTCAGTGCCGGTCTGTTCGTCGACGCCGAGACGGGCGAGATCGGTCAGTGGGACGACACGGCTGTGCGGACCGTGTCGGACAAGTCGCTGACGGAGCTGCTCGAGGAGATCGCCGACACGCTGGAGCACCCGCAGCTCGCCGTGGGCCACCGGCCCGGTCTGATCGGTGAGCGTCTGGTGTGGGGTCCGCCGCTCGCCGCGGAGGAGGCCGAACTGTGGCGGCCGTTCCCGGGCTGACACGCTGAAGCGGCTGACACGGTTGACACGGCTGTAGCGGGCGCCGGGGCGGACAGGCCGCTGCGTGTCCGCCCCTTCCCGCTCCCTGCCGTCAGCCGCGGCTCACACCTTGCGCCAGGTGCAGGTCACCGCCACGCCGGAGCAGTGGTTGAAGCCCGGGGTGTCGATGAAGAACCCGTCCCCGTCGGTCAGCCGCCACACGCTGGGCTGGAGCTTGTGGAACGCGCCCTGGTTCTGCGACGAGTCGATCGCCGCGCGACCGCACCGCTCCGTCCCGGTGGGGCCGTTGGTCGCGACGCGGGTGTCCGCGAGCAGACCGAACGACGTCGACCCGTCACCGACCCCGTTGAACACCCAGTCGGTGTAGAGCTGGGCGCACTGGTTGCCGCTGGTGACCTGGTTCACCCCGCCCGGGAACCCGCCGCTCTCGTGCGTGGACGCCGGCGCGTACTCGTCGCAGTCGGTCGTGCCGACGATGCTGTCGGCGGGGTGCTTGGTCCACGTGCTGGGGCAGACGACCTTGCGGCTGTCGTCGGACGACCAGGCCGCACCCGTGGAGGGGTTCTTCACCGTGGTGTCCGCACCCAGGTAGTGCGCCAGGCTGTCCCACTTCTTGGAGCCGGCATGGTCGGGCATCCGCTCCTGCATCAGCCAGTAGTAGGCACCGGCCGCCGGGTAGAGGTTCGTGTCCAGCGTGAACGTCGGCTTGAAGAAGGGCAGCACACAGCCGGGGGTCACCGCGCCCCGGGTGATGTCGTCGCACCGGGGCGCGAGTTCGCGCATGGACGCGACCCCGCTGCTGCCGAAGTCCGCCGTCGCGTCCACCGAGTCGCTGGCGTCGACGGTCGCGGTGATCGACCAGCCCAGGTCGATCTGCTCCTTCCCGGTGCCGAGCCAGCGGGTCACCACGGTGCCCCACATGCTGCGGTAGTCCTGCGCGGGGTCGTAGTCCCAGTGTGCGCCGCTGACGGGGTTGGCGCCGTCGTCGGTCCACTGGATCGGCGCCACGTCGCACGCCGAGCACGACGAGTCGATGTCCCACCGCATCGTGACGCCTTCCAGGGCGGGGTCGATGTACGTGGGTGCGATCACCAGCTGCTGGTCGAACTCGGCGAAGTCGCTGCCGGATTCGGACTTGTTGCGGTAGGTCTTCATCCGCTGCTCGAACAGGAACGTGCCCCGTCCGATGGCCGGCTTCTGCGGATCGGCGTCGAAGAACCACAGCTCGCCCTCGCCCAGGGTCTTCAGGCAGGCTTCGGTGCGGTTCATGTAGTCCAGGCCCTCGGCGGCGTTGGTGCACCAGTCGACCAGGTCGACCGCGTCGTTGCCGCCGGGCGTCGACATGATCCCCGCCGACTCGGCCGACTTCGCGGTGAACGTCTGCTTGGTCTCCCGGGTCTTGCCGGGCTTCGGCGGGGCCTGCACCGCCTTGGCCTTCTCCCGCTTGACCATGCGGAAGCACACCGTGCGGTCGGCCCCGTCCTGCTTGGAGCATTGTTCCTTGCCGAAGTCCGCCAGTGTGGGCGAGGACTTCGCGGTGGCCGTGGACGGCGTCGCGGTGGCGGACCCGTCCGGGTCGGTGCGGGTGAACTCCACCGTCGTCTGCGCGGTCGAGTCGATTCCCGACGTGGACTGCGCGGTGGGGAACGTCACGTAGGGCTCGATGCGGAACTTCGCCCACGGGGACCAGGTCGTCTCGTAGAGGCTGCCGTCGTAGGCGTTGGTGCGCACCAGGTAGGTGTGGCGCGGCTTCAGCCTGCCGTAGTCGACCTTGACCGACGCCGTTCCGCCGGACGCCACGTACGGGGACACCAGCACCCCGTACGGGTTGGCGTCGGTCAGCTTGACCTTGGTTCCCGGTGTGCCGTCCGCGTTGGCCGTCCACACTTCGAACGTCAGGGTCGACTTCTCACCGTCGGCGTCGGTGACGGTGTTGCGCAGCACGACCTCGGGGGCGATGACGCGCCACGTGTCCCCGGACTTGGTGAACTTCGGGCCGGCGGACGGGGTCCTGCCGGACACGGGCCGCGACCCGGCCATGACCGAGAACGCCGGCTCCGCCCCGTGGACCTTGGGCGGTGCGACTGGCGAACCGGACGGTCCGCCCGCCGCGACGGCGGATGGTACGGCGGTGGCCATCATCAGCCCGGCGACCAGAACGATCCCGGGGCGCAGACGTCGCTTCGCTATGGAGCTGTGTAACGACACGAGCTGTCGAGTCCTCTCCCTGGAGAATGGGACATGCGTGCGAATGGGCACGCAATCGCAGGACCGTAAGCACAAGGGGCTAATGGGTAAAGGGAGTTATTCCTCCGGATGCTCCGACCCCACTGCCGCGAGCTCGGCGTTGATGGCGACGGCGCGGGGTAAACGCGCGATACGTCACACGTCCCGTCCACGTAGCGGACTCATGGGGGCGTCTCATCGCCGGAGCCCGGCGCGCGACCCCGGGGGCCGTCGGCCCATCCGGCGGACTCGCCGGGGCCGGGGGTGTGGCCCACACTGGTGTCGGGCGCCCGCCCGCGCACGGCGGGCACGTGACGGTGCCGGTTGCCGGCGGGCGGGAGGTGGACCGTGGTGATCACCCACCAGATCACCGATGGCACCCTGCGCGTGCGGATCGTCCGGGACCTGGACGTGACCAACCGCGCCGCGGCCGCCCTCCAGATCGAGGCGCTCGTGCACGCGCACCGGCCCCGTCACGTCGCGGTGGAGCTGCCGACGCAGGACCCATCCCCCATGACCTTCAGCGCGCTGGCCCGCGCCCAGCGGATGTGCCAGAGCCTCGGCGTCACCCTCGCCGTCACCGGACCCGGCGGACGGACGGCGGTGACGCCCTTCGGCGGGGCCTCGGGCGCCTCCCGGTCCGAGCGGCTGGAGCACGGCGCGCGGCACGATCACTGACACCGGCGGGGCCCGCACCTCCCCGTCCGGCACACACCTTGCCCTGACCTATCGATTTTCGATAGGTTTCCATCGTGACTCGATGGAAGGAGGGGCCGTGGGAAAGCTGACAGTGGGTGCTCTGCGGGCCGTGCTCGTGGTGGTGCTCGCCGGTACCGCGTTCGTGCAGGCGCTGATGGTGTGGGCGATGGCCACCGACCCGGAGGACGGGACGCTCCCGCTGGCCCCGCTGCGCGTGTGCACGATCCTCGGCATGGTGTCGGCCCAGGTCGCTCTGGTGAGCGTGTGGCGGCTGGTGACGATGGTGCGGCGCGGCACGGTGTTCTCCCTCGCCGCTTTCCGGTACGTGGACCTGGTGATCGGCGCCATCGTGTCGGCGGCCCTCGTGTGGTTCGCGGTCACGGCCCTCAACGCGCCGGGCCAGCGGGACGACCCGGGCGTCACCCTGATCATGGGCGGGGTCGGCGTGGCCATCCTCGGGGTCGCCCTCATCGTGCTCGTGCTGCGGATGCTGCTCTCCCAGGCCGTCGCGCGCGACGTCGAGGCCGCACGGATGCGGGCCGAGCTCGACGAGGTGATCTGATGCCGATCGTCGTCGACATCGACGTGATGCTGGCCAGGCGGAAGATGTCCGTGGGCGATCTCGCGGACCGCGTCGGGATCACGCCCGCCAACCTGGCGGTGCTCAAGAACGGCCGCGCCAAGGCGGTGCGGTTCACGACGCTCGCCGCGCTGTGCGAGGTGCTCCGGTGCCAGCCCGGCGACCTGCTGCGCTGGGAGGCCGAGGACCCCGCGGGGGGATGACGCGCGCCGGGGGCGGGCGGTTCGGCGCGGAGGGGACGAGCGGTTCGGCCGGGCCGGGGCGGCCGGCCCCGGCGGGTGGGTCGTCGGACACGACCCGCCCGGCCGGCGCCGGCTGCGCGGTCGGCGGTCAGCGGTCAGCGGTTGTCGTTCAGCTCCTGGTGCATCTGGGGCTGGTCGTCCTGGCCCTGCGTGAGCGCGGCCTTCTCCATGTCCCGGAACGCCGTCGAGGCGACGCCGAGGATGTCCTTGTAGGGGTTGACCCCGGTGGCCTTCTCGGCGCTCCCGCCCAGCAGACCCCCGCCCAGGCCGCTGACGACCTTGTGTCCGGCGGCGATCGGCTTGCCCGCGGTGGACAGCAGGCCCTTGGGCAGGCCGGCCATGTCGGCGTACTTGTCGGTCAGGGCGGTACGGACCATGGCGATGAAGGCGTCATGGGACGGGCCCGGGAAGAACTTCTTGTAGTAGTCGACGGCCTGCTTGGTCATGAAGACGCCGTCGTCGGTCTTCTTCCACTCCTTGTCCCGCTCGGCGGTCCACAGCCGGTCGACCTCGTCGGCGTCCTTGGGCAGCACCCACTTCTCCGGCGTACCGAGGTAGTGGTTGACGTAGTGCCAGGCGCACAGGAACCCGTGCGCGTCGTCCTTCGAGACGTCCAGGCCGAGGTTGCGCATGGCCTGGAGGACCTGGACGGAGAAGACGCAGGCGGCTCCGGTGGTGTACTTCTGCGAGACCGGCTCGCCCCACTTGGCGTAGTCCCACTCGCCGCTCTTCTTGTGGAGCTGGCGGACCGAGGCGTGGACCAGGCGGACCTTGGTGACGTTCGCCTTCAGCGTGCCGTCGGTGTAGGCGCCGTTCTTGTCCATGTCGACGAACAGGCGCGAGGACTGCGACAGCCGGCGGCCGGGGCCTTCGACGCCGCCCAGGCGTCCGGTGGAGCGCAGGGTGAACGCGCCGGTCGGGGAGAGGTAGGTGCCGATCAGGCCGACGGTGCCCTGGAGCATGGCGACCTCGCCGCGGTGGCGGTCGAAGAACTTCTCCGCGGCCTTGGCGTCCGCGCCGGTCCAGCCGGGCGGGTCCGCCTCGGCGTTCTTCATGAACGCGGCCAGCTTGGGGGGCAGGTCCGAGTGGTCCTGGCCGGGCTTGAGGGTGGCGATCGTGCGGAACAGGGCGTTGACCCCGTCGATCTCCTTGTTGTCGATGAGCTCCGAGACCAGCTCGTCGGCTTCGGGGTCACCCACCTTGCTCGCGGCTTCGAGTTCCTGGGCGACGTACTGGGCGGTCAGTGGCACTGCGCACGCATCCTTCCGGATCCACGGGACGGTCCGCTCGCCGGGCAGCGGCGCGGGAGGCCCCGGGCCTTGATCGCCGCCGGCGAGCGGACAGCATGCTGCCGGGCCGCACCACCGGCCGCCCACCCCCGGCCGACAGGGGATCGTTTCCCCTTCACCCGGATGGTCGCGGCCGGGCTCAGGAGCCGTCGGGAGGCGGGACCTTCGTGAGCCCGACGAGCACCATGGCCGTCCCGGGCGACGGCCGGGCGTGGGCGGCGCGGACCAGGTAGCGGCCCCGCCCCAGGTCGACGCGCAGCCGGTCGGGCTCGCCGGGTCCGACCTCGGGCCCGACCTCGGGCCCTGCGTCGGGTCCGGGGACGCCGGGCTGACCGGAGTCCAGCAGGACCACAGGGCCCGGGACCTCCCAGAGCACCTCCGCCTCCCACGCCGCGGCCTGGAGGGCCCGTGCGACGCCGCAGAGGAGGGCGGCCTCCGATTCGGCGCCGATCCAGGACACGAAGCAGCCGTGCTCCGGCACGTAGGTGGTGGACCACGGCTCCCCGAGGACCAGGGCCTGCTCGGGCCCGACGGGTATCACGCCGAGGTAGCCCTCGACCTCGCAGGCCCTGCCGTAGTCGTCGTCACCGGTGGCCGACTCGAAGTCGCATCCCCGCCAGGACGTCAGGACCCGCTCGGGCACGGCGATGAGCGGCCCTCCCCCGGACGTGATCCACTGCCGTGCCGCGCTGCCGTGTTCGATCATGCGGGAAAGGTACAGCGGGGCGGTGACAGCGGGACGGACGGACGCGGGCCCGGCCCCGTTTCGCCGGGTGTTCCGCGGGACAGGGGCGTGGCATGAGCGTTGGGAGTGGTCGGGGCGGGTGCGGTGCCGCCCGGGTGTGCGGGGCCGGGCGCGGGGCGGCGGAGCGGCTGCTCGCGTGGGACCGGGCCCTGACGCGCAGGGCGGCCTCGTGGCAGGGCGTGTGGGCGACGAAGGTCCTGCCCGCCGTCGAGGGGTCGGCCGAGCACACCAAGCTGTGGCTGGGCACCGCGGCGCTGCTGGCCCTCGCGGGCGGGGCGCGCGGGCGCCGGGCGGCGCTGGCGGGCGTGGCGGGGATGTGGACCGGGCAGGTCTTCGGGGGCGCGGCGAAGCACCTGTGGGACCGGCGACGGCCGCCCGAGCGGCTCGTGCCGCACGACCGGGTCGAGGAGCGGCCGGACTCGTCTTCCTTCCCGTCGGGGCACACCGCCGCCGCGGTCGCCTTCACCGCCTCCGTCGTACCGGTGTGGCCGGCGGTGGGACTGGGGTGTGCGGCCGCGGCGGCCGCCATCGCCGTCGAACGGGTCCACAGCGGTGCCCACTACCCCAGCGACGTGGCGGCCGGTGCCGTCGTCGGGCTGGCCGGGGCCCGTCTGGCCCGGCGCGCGCTGGCCTGCCGGCCGGGCCGGGCGCCGGTGCGGCGCGTGACCTTGCGGGTGCCGGTGCCGGGGCGGGTGCTGATGCCGTGCGGCCCGGCGCGTACCGGGCGGTGCCGGGGCTTCCCCGGACGCGCCTGGCGGCGTGACACTTGAACTGTGAACCGGTCGGGGGTGCTGGACCTGCTGGTGCCGTCGCGGGCGCGCGGCCGCCTGGGCGAGGCCCTGTTCAGCCGCGTAGCCGGCCCTGAGGGCGCGGCCAACCGGGCCAGGATCCACGGGACCCCGGGAGCCCGGTGGTTCGCGCCCGAGGACCCGATCCGGCTGGTGCACGGCGACGCCTCGATGTTCGTCGGCGGGCTGAGCGCCCTGCTCCTGCAGTCCCTGCATCCGCGTGCGATGGCCGCGGTGGCGGCCCACTCCGGCTACCGGGGCGATCCGTGGGGCCGCCTCCAGCGCACCAGTACGTTCCTCGCGTTCACCACGTACGGGACCGCCGAGGACGCGCAGCGGGCGGTGGACGGCGTACGGGCCGTCCACCAGCGCGTACGCGGGCGCACCCGTGACGGGGAACCGTACCGGGCCGACGACCCGCACCTGCTGGAGTGGGTGCACGTCGCCGAGGTGGACAGCTTCCTGCGGGCCTACCAGCAGTACGGCGCCCGGCCGCTGGACGCGGCGGAGCGCGACGCCTACGTCGCGGCGACGGCCCGCGTGGGCCGGGCCCTGGGCGTGGTGCGTCCGCCGGTCACGGAGGCCGAGCTGGCGGAACGGATCGAGGCGTACCGGCCGGAGCTCCGCGGTACCGAAGAGGCCCGCGCCGCGGCCCGTTTCGTCCTGCTGCGGCCCCCGCTGCCCTGGCCGGCCCGCCTGCCGTACGCGGTGCTGGCGGCGGCCGCGTGCGCGCTGCTCCCGCCCTGGGCGCGCCGGGCGCTGGGCCTGCCGCTCCTGCCCCGGGCCGAGCGGTGGTGCGTACGGCCCGCCGGGGCGGTGATCACGGCCGTGATCCGCTGGGCGATGCTCCGTCCGCCCCGGGACGCCGCGGGGTGACGCGCCGCTTCGAATGCCGGCCCGGACGCTGCCGGACTACATGCTCGCGACCCAGGTCGTCATGCTGCCGCGCGTCCTGGAACGCCTGGCACGCCGCGATCCCGGCGACCGGCAGGACGGCGGTGAGACGGGGTTCTCGAGGAGGACTACGCCTCGATCGACAGGAACTCCAGCGCCCGTGCCGTGCACACCCAGGGCCGTGCCCGGAACACCGTGGGCCACCACCGAGAACCAGCTCAGGACGCGTTCAGCGAGAAGGTCTGGCGGCTGTTGCTGCCGGCCCCCGGGCTGTTGATGTTGTTGTTGGTGGTGAGGTTGTTGAACATCGGGATGACGCCGTGCAGGGTGATCGGCAGGACGGGCCTCCCATCGCCGCCTTCGTCGCAGTCTCCTCCAGTGATGGTCGTCGGGTCGCTGGCCGAGAAGGTGTTGACATCTTCAGCAGTAGTCTCGGTGAGCGTGACGGTGTTGGTGACGGAGCATGGTGCGTTGTCGGCGACGTTGACGGTAATGGCGAGGGTGGAAGCGCCCGGGCGGATGAAGGCAAAGTTGTCACAATGGACCGTCGTACCGCCGTTGGTGACCTCGCAGGCCTCTGCGAGATTGCCTTCGAGTTCCGCGACCGTGAGCCCCGCGGGAAGGTTGTCCGTGAGCTCCAGCGCGCCGCTGCCCGTATCGCCGCTGTTGGTCAGCGTGACGGTGTAGACGCCTTGTTCTCCCCGTACGAAGTTCCCTTCGTGGCTCTTGGTGACACTCAAGATCGCTTGAGCATGGGCGGGCGTGGCAGATAGGACGGACGGCAACACACCGACGACCACCACTGTGCCGACGGCAGCCATCCGCCGCCTCAAGCCTTGTCGCGCCATCTACGGTTTCTCCTGTCCGTGAGGGTCCCGCTGCGGTCTGGCTCCGGGGAGGAGCCGACGTGAAGGAGCGTGCTGATCCAGAACGACGTATCGGCTGGCAAGCGACGGGAGAAGTTCCCAGTTCACCCAATCGCTTTCACGAATCCCCCCATTGACCTTCCCCGACCGCGTCCCCGCTCCCGGCACACGACGGCATCCCGAGAGCCCTCGGGCTGGTGCCGGCGCAAAGCCCCAAGGTGGTCTGTCACGCGGCCTGCGTGGAACCCGCCTGGGCGCTGTGGCAGGAACCCGGCCAGGCGGCACGGCAGGTCGCGGGGGCGACGTGGGCAGCGGCGCTTCGGTGGCGTGGCCGGCGCCCGTCGCGCCGCGCTCCGGTCGGAAGGCGGGCCGTGCGTCGCCCACGTCCGGCTCCCGGGTGCCTGGGGTCATCGGGCGTCGACGGTGGCAGGGAGCGCTCGCCCCGGCGGGGGTCGTTCCGCCGGGGCGGGGCGGTGGGGTCAGCGCTGGCAGAAGAGGCCGGCCACCGCGGTGTACACGCCGCCGCCGACCCACCTGACGTCGGTGCCCTGGACGTAGCACTGGCTCGCCATCCAGCCGGCCGACTGGGCCGCCAGGTAGGCCATCCGTACGGCGCCGTCCACCGCCTGGGACGGCGAGGTGCCGATGCCGCTGCCGCTGAACGTCCTGACCTCGGCGACGGTGGACTCGTGGCCCACCGGGGCCGCATGGGCCGCGGCGGCGCCTCCGACCAGGCACACCGAGGCGGCGGCGAGCGCCACGGCGGCGGAGCGGAGACGGGAGGTGGGACGGTGGGTGTGGGTGGAAGGGGTCATCGCTTCTCCTGAGTCGGGGTGGACAGGTGTCGACGGGGCGGCGGGTCAGACCGGCTGCCGGACCCAGCCCTGCGAGGGGTGGCCCGTGCAGGTCGTCTGGCGGACTTCGCGGCGGCTGCCGTCGGCCATTCCGGCGTCGTCCAGGCACAGGCCCGTGTACTGGTTCTTCAGGACCACCGCCCCGCCGCCGACGTCGATCAGCTCGAAGCGCTGGGTGGGGGCGTCCTGACACGACAGCTGGGTCACGTGGCTGGACGGCCAGTGGGCGTGGACGCACTTCCCCGAATGGCGGGGCTGGAGCCGGGTGGTGGGGTCCGTGCCGGTGAACTGCGAGACGAACTGCTGGTTCAGGGCGCCACTCCTGCAGTCGAACTGCTGCACGACCGCGTAGTCGTCGGAGGACCGGCCGCGGATGTCCAGACACTTGCCGGTCACCACGTGGCGGTACTGGTGGGCGCCCCCGGGGACGGTCGCCGCGGAGGTCCGGTCGGGCTGGGCCGCTTGTGCGGAGGTGGTCCCGCCCAGGAGGCAGGCGGAAGCGGTGAGCGCGGCGGCCGTCGCACGCAGGCCCCACGTGGAGATTCGTTTCATCGGCGCTCCTTGGGAGGTCGGACACGTGTCCTGATGCCGAGAAAGCTAGTGAGACCGGCCGGGGGCGCGGTACCCGCCACTTTGGGCGGGTGCCGGGGGCCGGAGGTCAGCCGCTGAAGTGGCCGAAGGAGAAGCCGGGCCGGATGCCGTACGGCGGGAGGACCGTGCGGACGGGGGCCCCGTCGAGGGGGACGCCACCACGCGTGTCGAGGGACCAGATCCGCTGGCCGCCGGTCTTCGACCTGACGGCCACGGTGATCTCGGGCCGCTCGTCACCGTTGAGGTCGGCGAGCCCGAGCGCGCGCGGGAACTGGAACACGCCGTCGGGGACGGGCAGACCGGGCGTGGTGTGGGGGTAGAAGCGGGTGCCGACCGGGTTCACGCCCTTGCTGCCGCCCTTCATCACGTACAGGGCCCCGCCGCTGTTCTTGCAGCCGGAGTAGCAGTCGGTGTGGTCGTTGCTCTCGCCGGGGTTGCCGACGACGAGGTCGGCGTGGCCGTCGCCGTTCAGGTCACCGGCCGCCACCTCCTGGCCGAAGCCGTCGTACCTCTCCGACCTGCCGGGGACGCCGTACGTGTTCTTGGTGACGGTCTGGACCGCGCGGGTCGCGTCGAGGCCGGCGGCGGAGCCGTAGGCGATGCCCACCTGGCCCCTGTACCGCGTGGGCATACCCAACTCGTGGTCCCACGCCATGGGCATCATCGCGCCGACGGCCAGATCGCCGAAGCCGTCCTTGTCGAAGTCGGCGATGGCGCCGGACATGCCGGCGGGCGTCTTCACCGGCGAGAGCCGGAAGCCGGTCGCGCCGCCGAGGAGGACTCGGCCGGGTCCGGGCATGTCGCCGCCCTCGCTGAGGACCGCGAGGTCGTCGGTGGTGTCCTTGTCGAGGCGGCCGACGACGAGGCGGTTGTCGTGGCCCGCGCTGAAGAGCCGCATGTCGGCCGGTTCGAGCGGGAGTTGCCGGATGGCTGCCGGCTTGCCCTGCGCGTTGAAGGGCCCCTTGAAGAGGTCCAGGCGGTTCCTGTGGGCCACCACCAGGTCGGCCTTGCGGTCGCCGTCGAAGTCGCCGGCGGCCAGGGCCGCGCCGAACTGGCCTTCCCTGCGTGGGGCGTTGTCGCGGACCTCGGCGCCGCTCTTCAGCCCCTGGGGGCTGCCCCAGAGCAGGGTGACCGTGCCGCTCCGGTTGACGCCGCCGTTGTCCATCCAGCTGCCGCCGACCGCGAGGTCGGCGTAGCCGTCGCCGTTGAAGTCGGCGTTCGCGAGGGACTCGCCGAAGGCCTCGGGGCGCCTGCCCTCGGAGAGGGCGGGGACGCCGGGGGTGAAGCGGGACAGGGCTCGCGGGCGGCTGTCCCGGACCCCGGCCGCCGTGCCGTAGGCCACGGCCACGAAGCCGCTCCCGTACCTCGTGGCGCTGCTGTCCCGGACCACGCCGGTGGGATCGCTGAACGCCAGGTCGCGGTGTCCGTCCCCGTTGAAGTCGTCGGGGTAGCGGGTGGGGGCCGGCACGGCGGCCGCGGTCAGCTCGGCCGCCTGCGCGGGCCCGGCCAGCAGCCCCGCGGTGACCGCGGCCGCCAGGGCCGTGGCCGTGGCGCGCAGGTGGCGGGCGGAGGTGGTTGTGGTCAAGGTGTGGTCTCCCGTTTACGTGGCGGACGCCGGGAGTGGCGCCCGCCGTGTGCGTGCAGGAGACCGACCGGCCGCACGAAAGGTTGTAGGGGCGGGCCCGGGTCTTCCGTCGGCGGTGCGGGCGGTGCGGGCGGTGCCGACGATGCGGAAGGAGCCACGGTAGGGGTCCGGGAGCCGGGGTATACGGGAGGGGTGAGTACGCAGCGGAAGAGCGGGTCGGACCCGGAGGACGTGTTGCTCGCCGGCCTGAGCGTGGACGCGAGCCGGCCGGAGCAGCCGGTGCTCCTCGACGGCTCGGGCAACCCCATCCGGACCTGGCGGGAGAACTATCCCTACGACCGCAAGCTGCGACGGCAGGAGTACGAGCGGGCCAAGCGGATCCTGCAGATCGAGCTGCTGAAGCTGCAGCGCTGGGTCAAGGACACCGGCGCGCGCGTGGTGGTGATCTGCGAGGGACGGGACGCGGCCGGCAAGGGCGGCACCATCCAGCGGTTCACCGAACGCCTCAACCCCCGCGGCGCGCGCATCGTGGCCCTGGACAAGCCGACCGAGCGGGAGACGGGCCAGTGGTACTTCCAGCGCTACACCGCGCACCTCCCGGCGCCCGGGGAGATCGTGTTCTTCGACCGGTCCTGGTACAACCGGGCCGGCGTGGAGAGGGTCATGGGCTTCTGCACCGACGAGCAGTACCGCCGCTTCCTCCGCCAGTGCCCGGTCTTCGAGGGGATGCTCGTCGAGGACGGGATCCTGCTGGTCAAGTTCTGGTTCTCGGTGTCCCGGGCCGAGCAGCGGACCCGGTTCGCCATCCGCCAGGTCGACCCGGTGCGGCAGTGGAAGCTCTCCCCCACCGACGTCGCTTCCCTGGACCGGTGGGACGCGTACACCACCGCCAAGGTGGAGATGTTCCGGGCGACCGACACCCATCACGCACCGTGGACCGTCGTGAAGAGCAACGACAAGCGGCGCGGCCGCCTGGAGGCGATGCGCAGCCTGCTGTGGCGGATCGACTACGCCAGCAAGGACGAGGCGGCGGTGGGCAGGCCGGACCCGTTGATCGTCGGTGCCGCCGACACCCTGCTCGAAGCGGGCGAGGACCCTTCCGAGCTCTCCCCCACGCCTCTGGGCGGGCCGCCGACGGGCCCGGGCCACCACCCGCCGGCGACCCAGGCCGACGGCGGGGACCGGCCGACGGGCGACGCCGTCGGCTAGCGGGTGAGCCGGCCCGCGGGGGCCGCGGTGTCCGGGACGGGCGGCCGTGGCAGCGCTGCCGCGCCACCGGCGCGTACGGCGTCGATGACCGCGTCGTGCAGGACGCGGCTCGCGCTCTCGCTGGGGCAGGACGCCGGGCTGCCGGCCAGTCGGAGCCATTCCGAGGCACCGCTGTACTGCACGGCGACGTGCGCCAGACGATCGTCCTCGGTCCACGTGGTGTGGACGTCGAGCGCGCCCGTGAGGATCCCCGCTTCGACCGTCCTGACACCTCCGCGTCCGGCGAACACGTTGCGCGTGGTCCACGATGCCCAGTTCATCCGGCTCGGCTCCTTCCGCGGTCCCCCGACTCGTCGGGGCCGCCCCGGGGGGCGGGGCGGTCCACCGCTTCTGCCCGCGTCGCGGCGGTCCACACGTGCCGGCGGGCCGGAACCGGGTCCGGGTCGAGCCGGCCGGCGGCGGTACCCCTCGCGTTGATCTTGGAAGAGGGCCTGGCCTACAGTGCTCCGCGGACATCATCGCGTGGCGTATCGGGGGACCACTGTGCAGGCGCTGTCGACTTTTCGGACGACCGGGACGGCCATGGCCGCGGCCCTGGTCATGGCGCTGACCGGGTGTACGCCGGACGGCGCCGGAGGCGCGGCGGCGGGGGCACCGTCACCGTCCGCGTCCGCCGCGGGCGGCACCACGCCGGGGGGCACCACCCCGGCACCGGGCAGCACCGCGCCGGGCAGCACGGCGCAGGGCACGTCGGCACCCGGCACGACGGCGCCGGGCCCGGCGTCCTCCCCGGACGGTGCTTCCGGCGGCGTGGGCCGCAACGGCGGGGCCAGCGGCGGGAGCGGTGAGGGGACCTCCGCCGTACGGCAGAAGTTCATGCTGGACAACCTGCCCAGGGCGGGCATGGTGATGGCCGCGGGCGAGTACGTGCAACGCTTCACCACCTGCCGGACGTACAGCATCGATCCGAGCGACGAGCGGTACTACCCGATGGACGCCGAGTTCGACGCCGACTGGGGCGTGCAGTTCCGCGGTACCTGCGACGACGCGGGCGGGCGCTGGATCCGGGTCTTCAAGACCAGCGACATGAAGAGGTTCCAGCAGGCCTACAAGGCGGACGTGGCCAAGCGGATGAAGACCGACCCGAAGGCCGGCATCCGCGGCGGCTTCGCCGTCGGCCGGGACTTCGCCGTGATCGCGCCGAGCGAGCGCACCATCCGTGAGCTCTCGGCTTCCCACCTGCTGATCCTCAACTGCAACCCGAACTACCGGCCGACCGGGGACACGCGCACGGCGCCCGCGCTGGTGGACGGCTGCGTCCTGACCGACCAGTTCGTCGCCTGACCCGGCCCGCCCACCGGCCGCCCCCGGCCGCCCCCGGGCGGGTCCGCGCTGTGGCCGGACGGCCGGGGAGCGCCGATACTCGACGCAACCCGTGTCGCCGCGGGGACGTCCCGTGCGGAGGTAGGCCATGACAGCGCAGCACCGGCTCCGGCGTCGGCAGTGGCAGTCGCAGTCGCAGTCGCATCGGCAGTGGCAGTGGCTTCGGCGGGCCGGGTGATGTCGGCCCCCACGGCGGTGTCCGACGGCGCGGCGGAACGCTCCGTCGTGCCGGTCAGCTCCCACAACGAGTGGGACCCGCTCGAAGAGGTCGTCGTGGGCCGCCTCGACGGGGCGACGATCCCCTCCAATCACCCGGTGGTGACGTGCAACATCCCGCCGTGGGCGGCGCGGATGCAGGGGCTGGCGGCCGGGATGCGGTTCCCGGCCAGGCTGCTGGAGCCGGCGCAGCAGGAACTCGACGCCTTCGTGGCGCTCCTGCGGTCGCTGGGCGTCACCGTCCGCCGCCCGGACGCGGTCGACCACAGGCAGCGCTTCGCCACGCCCGGCTGGTCGTCGCGCGGGTTCTGCAACACCTGCCCGCGCGACAGCATGCTCGTCATCGGCGACGAGATCATCGAGACACCGATGGCCTGGCCGTGCCGGTACTACGAGACGCATTCCTACCGTGCGCTGCTGAAGGACTACTTCCGGCGGGGTGCGCGCTGGACGGCGGCGCCGCGGCCGCAGTTGACGGAGGAACTGTTCGATCCGGATTTCTCCGTCCCCCGGGCCGGTGAGCCGATGCGCTACATCCTGACCGAGTTCGAGCCGGTGTTCGACGCGGCGGACTTCGTACGGGCCGGGCGCGACCTGTTCGTCACGCGGAGCAACGTCACCAACCGCATGGGCATCGAGTGGCTGCGCCGCCACCTGGGGCCGGAGTACCGGATCCACGAGGTGGAGAGCCGGTGCCGCACGCCCATGCACATCGACACGACCTTCATGCCGCTCGCTCCGGGCAAGGTGCTGGTGAACCCCGACTACATCGACGTCGACCGGCTGCCGGAGGTGCTGCGGTCGTGGGACGTCCTGATCGCCCCGGAGCCCGATCCGATCGAGGAGCGGCTGCTCAAGGTCACGTCCATGTGCGGGAAGTGGCTCAGCATGAACGTGCTGATGCTCGACGAGCGGCGGGTGATCGCGGAACGGCACCACACCGGGATGCTGCGCGCGCTGGAGCGGTGGGGGTTCGAACCGGTCCCGGCCGACCTGCTGCACTACGCCCCCTTCGGGGGCTCCTTCCACTGCGCCACCCTCGACGTCCGGCGCCGGGGGTCCCTCGAATCCTATTTCCCCTGAGCGGACGCGCCGGAGGCGTACGGCGGCTCCCATACGGAGGCGTCGTGGGCGAAGAGCACGCGGCGCGGGTCGAGTTCGGCGAGGCGGTCCAGCCAGGACCGGTAGCCGGGGAGCGGTGGTTCCACGCCGTCCAGCCGGGCCTGGCGGGCGAGGTGGTCCGCGGCGAAGTCGGAGGCGAAGTCGTGCGCCTGGCCGGCCAGGACCACGGTGCCGTCCTGCTGCCGCAGGACCAGGGACTGGTGGCCCTCGGTGTGTCCGGGGGTCGGGAGGACGAGGACCCCCGGCCAGACCTCGGTCTCGCCCGTGAGCTCCTCGTAGACCGCGCCGGGGAAGTCGACCAGCTCGTCGACGGTGTAGCCGCCCCTGCGGGCCGTGGCGAGTTCCGCCCGCTGGACGAGGACGGGCCTGCCGGCCAGGAGGGGGTTCCCGCCGCAGTGGTCGAAGTGCAGGTGGCAGTTGACGACGAGGGTGACGTCCGCGAGGGATGCCCCCGCGGCGGCCAGGGCGGCCTGTAGCGGGCGGCGGCGGGGCCGGTAGTGGGCCTCGGTTCCCGGGTCGGCCTCACCGATGCCGGTGTCGAAGAGGATCAGGCCGCGTTCGTGCCGGACGAGGTAGGCCAGCACCGGCTCGACGCGCGGGTGCGGGCCCCCCGTCTCGGAGGAGGGCCGGACTAAGTAGCCGAGGTCGAGGCGGCGGACCGCCGTGTCGTTCGCCATCCCGCCATCCTCGCAGGCTCCGCTCCCCCGCGCCGTCCGGTCAGCCGTCGGCGCAACGGCCTTACGGGCGGATCGTGTTCGGCTGCCGAAGCCGACGGGGGGCGGTGGGCGCCGGGCTGAGGGTTCGTCATGTCAGACTGGCGCCATGGAGGAGATGGGGCGGGAGTCGCGGTGGGAGAAGGACGCGATGACGGTGGAGATCGTGTTCGCCCTGGTGACGGCCGGTGCGCTGGCGGCAGCCGTCTTCGCGGCGCTGTGGTTGCCCGCGTGGGCCGTCGGTCTCTCCACGCCGGCCGGCGAGGGCCTGCTCACCGTGGGGGGCGTGCTGGCCGTCGCCGCCGCGGCATGGCGCGTGGCGCGGGTGCTGCTCCGGTTCGACGCGCGGCGCCGCCGGGGGCGCTGATCCCGGAGCGCGGGCCGGTCAGGCGATGCCGATGGTGAACGACGCCTTGTAGCCGGTGCCGTCGGGGATTGGGTCCAGGGTCAGGTGGGGGCCCTTGGACTCGAAGCGGTCGTCCCGCAGGTTCGGGTGCGCGGGGGCCTGGCGGGCCGAGTACGGGGCGCGGCTGAACACCCGCAGCAGCAGTTCCTCGGGCAGGAACAGCTGGGTCGACACCTCGGTGTCCGCGTCCGGGTGCACCTTGACGTGGACGTGCGGGGCGACGTGGGCGTACCAGCCGGGCACGATGGTCCGGAACGTCACCCTGCCCGCGTCGTCGGTCAGCTGGGTGCCGCGCAGGTACGTCGCGCCTCCGGACGAGTACTCCCCGAGGGCGTCGGCCTGCCATGCGTCGACGGCGACGCCCGCGAGGGGCGCGCAGTTCCGGGTGGCGCGGACGACGGTCAGGTCCAGGCGCAGCGGGACTCCCTCGCGGTCCTCGGTGATGTCGGAGCGGAGGCTCGCGTCGGGGACGTAGTAGGGGCCTTCGCCGGTCTCGGGTGAGAGCACGCAGACGGGCGGCGCCGGTGTGGTGTGGGAGACGAGGCCCGCGGGGCTCACCCGGTAGGCCGAGGTTCCGTGCGCGTGCCGGGTGGTGCTTCCGCAGCCGGACGTCAGGGCCGCGATGCCGGCCGCGCCGGCGGCGAGCAGGAGCACCCGGCGGCCGGCCGGGTCGCGGTCGGAGCCGCTCATGGATCACCCCTCGTTGGACGGGGAACGGGTCGCGCCCACCCTGCCCGGCCGGGCGTCCGGAGGGCCACCGCGACGCACCGCGGCCGGGCGCCGTCCCCCGGCCGCGCGCGGGCTTCACCCGTCCGGCCGTGCCGGACGGGTGCGGACGGGGGGTCAGGCCTGGCCGGGCCAGGCGCCGGACGTGCTCCCCCGGTCCTCGACGAAGTGCTTGAACCGCTCCAGGTCCCCCTTGACCTGTCGGTCGACGAAGCCGAACTTGTCGCCGATGGTCTCCGCCATCCCGTCGGGGTCGAAGTCCATCATCAGGGTGACCTCGGTCCGGGCTGGGTCGATCGGCCGGAAGGTCACCAGCCCCGAGTGCTCAGTCTCGTCACCGACGGTCACCCAGGCGACCTTGCTGTCCGGGACCTGGGCCGTGATCTCCGCGTCGAACTCCCGCTCCACTCCCGCGATCCTCGTCACCCAGTGGGTCAGCGTGTCGGTGCGCTGCTCGACCCGCTCGACGCCGTCCATGAACTGCGGGAACGACTCGAACCGCGTCCACTGGTCGTACGCGGTGCGGACGGGGACGTCCACCTCGATCGACTCCTTGACGTGAGACATGTTCACCCTCCTGGCGTGGAACGGAAGCGACCCGGGACCGACGGCTCGGGGTTCGGCGGCCCCGGGTGCACCACATCGGTGCCCCCTCCGGCGCCGGTTGCCCCGCGCCCGGGCCCGGCACTCCCCGAACGGGCCGTCTTCCGCCGCCACGCGGCCCGCCCCGGTCGCGGTCCTCCGCGAGGGCTCGTCCGGGTGATCCGTGCATCGACCGGGCCGGGAGTGGACAGACGCGCACCATGACTCTCCTTCTGCTGACGCTGTTCCCCCTCGGCCTGGCACTCGTCCTGGTACTCACGGCGGATTCGGGTGGGCGGCACGGTCGGCACCGGCAATGACGGGTGGGAAGTGACAGTGGGCGGCGGCGGCCCATGACCGACCTGCTCCTTCCCCCCGCCCCCCCCCCCCCCCCCCCCCCCCCCCCCCCCCCCCCCCCCCCCCCCCCCCCCCCCCCCCCCCCCCCCCCCCCGCCGCCCCCCCCCGGGCCCGGCCCGCCGCCGCGCCGGGCGGGGGCCGCGCC
>NZ_JBIBBM010000010.1:242098-279426 GCF_042900645.1 Streptomyces sp. NPDC012888
TGTACTGTGGGCGGATTGGGGTTCGCGGGACTGGCGGCAGGGGCATTGTCTGGTGGGTGGGGCCGGTGGGGGGCGCCGTCCGACGTCCGACCTGCCCCCTCCCCCCTCCCCCCTCCCCCCTCCCCCTCCCTCTCCCTCTCCCTCCTCCCCCGGTCAGCCGGGGAAGCGGCCCGTGGAGCGGAGCTGCCTGCGGCGTTCGGCGTAGGCCAGGTCGTCGCGCCAGAGGCGCGCCGCGGCGGTGCGCATCAGGGGGCGCAGGAGGGGGGCGGCGCGGCGGGCGAGCGCGAAGCCGGGGCGGTCGGAGGCGGCCACCACGGCCTCGGTCACCGCGGTGCGCGGGCGACCCCGCTCGTCGGGGCCCATGGGGGTGGCGTGGGTCTCCACCACCGAGCCGGTGCCTTCGCCCTCGGTGATGCGCATGACGACGGTGCGTGGCCCGGGAGCGGTGAACACCGCTCTCACCGGGACGACGAGCCGGCCGGCGACCTTGAAGGAGACGTCGACCGTGAAGCCGTCGTCGGTGGCGTGGGTGGTGTCGGCTGCCGCGGTGGTGACCGCGGTGGCGTCCGCCGCGGGGGCGCCGGTGACCGTCAGGTCGACGAAGGAGTACGGGTGGAACCAGGCCCCGTGCCAGGGGTCCAGGCGGTTGGCCACGACGTCCTCTGGGTCGCAGACCCCCGTTCCCTCGTACACCGCGGTCACCGCGCGGGCGGGAGCGGGCCGGGCCGGTACGAGGGGGGCGCCGAGCGGCTCCTCGCCGCCGACCTCGTCGAGCCGTACCCAGACGAGAACGCCGTCGTCGTGGGCGGGGAACGGCTCCCAGCCCGCGAACGGGGAGCCGTCGAGGGCGAGTCCGTGCCAGTGGCAGACCAGGGTCCCGCAGCGGACCGGGCTGTCCGCCAGGGGTGCCCCGAGGTGCGGGCAGGCGCCCGGCCCCGCGCGGAGGCCGCCGTCGGCGCCGCGCCACACCACCACCTCACGCCCCGCGACCGTGCGGGCCAGGGGGCGGGCACGGCCGAGCGCGGCGGACGCACCCACCACGTACCAGTTCCCGGAGGGCCTGGCCTGCGCCCGCTTCAGCGCATCCGCGATGAGGCCCGGCCGGCCGTCGCGCCAGGTCGGGGGTTGCCGGTCCCAGGAGACGGGCCGGCGGCGCAGCGAGAGGGGAAGGCGGGCTCGCCGGGCGGGGCGTTCCGGTTGCGTGGTCACGCGATCTCCTCCGGGACCGGGCGGGGGCTCACCGGCGGGGCCGGCACCGTGGAGCGGCCGCGGTGGCGCAGTCTTGCCGCGGCCACCCCGGCCAGTCCGGCCGCCGCGACGGCCGCGCGCCGGCGGCGCGGCACCACGGCGCGGCGGTGCAGCACGGCGTGGCCGTCGCGGGCGACGGCGTCGAGGATGTTCCAGTACAGGGTGTACGCGGTGCGGATGCAGGGGCGGGACACGGGGTCGAGCATGGCGAGGCCCGGCCGCGCCTCCCGGTAGACGCGGCGGGTCAGGGCCTCGAACTCCCGCAGGGCGGCGAGGACCCGGCGGTCCTGCCGGCCCGTCGCCCGGCACCGGCTCAGCAGTTCCCGGTCCGCGCCGTGCCCTGCCAGCAGGTCGGCGGGCAGGTAGACGCGGCCGCGGTCGAGGTCCTCGCCGACGTCGCGGAGGAAGTTGGTGAGCTGGAAGGCGATGCCGAGGGCGGCCGCGTACGGCTCGGCCTCCTCGCGCGGTGTGACCGTGCCCAGGACGGGCAGCATCTGCAGGCCGATCACGGCGGCCGAGCCGTGCATGTAGCGGCGCAGGTCGGCGTAGGTCGGGTAGTCGGTGACCGTGAGGTCGGACCGCATCGCGGTCATGAAGTCCTGGAAGTGGCGGTGGTCGATGGCGTAGCGGTGGGCGGTGTCGGCGAGGGCCGTGACCACCGGTTCGGCGTCGTCCCGTCGGCGCAGGCCGCCGTCCAGGCGGCGTTGGAGCTCGGCGAGGCGCGCGCCGCGCCACGTGTCGTCCGCGCCGGCTCCGGCTCCGGCTCCGGCTCCGGCTCCGGTTCCGGTCCCGTCGACGATGTCGTCGGCCCAGCGGGCGAACCCGTACAGGGCGTGCACGGCGGGCCTGCGTGCCGGGGGCAGCAGGCGGGTGGCGAGGAAGTACGTCTTGCCGTGGGCGGCGTTGAGTGCCCGGCACCGGCGGTAGGCCGCCCGCAGCTCCGGGTCGGTGATGCCGGCGGCGTCGAGTTCGCGTGTGGTCAACGTGCCTCCCCGGTACGGGCGTGGGGGCGCCGGTGGACGCCCGTGATCCGGGCCGCGGCGAGCTTGCCCGACAGCAGGGTGGTGGGGACGCCCACGCCCGGGGTGGTGCCGCAGCCGGCCAGGACGGCGTTCGGGGTGCCCCGGACGAGGTTGCGCGGGCGGAAGGGCCCGGTCTGCAGGAAGGTGTGGGCCGCCGAGAAGGGGGTGCCCGCGGCGTGTCCCTGGTCCAGCCAGTGCGCCGGGGTGACCAGGGTGTCGTCCTCGATGGCCGCTTCGATGCCGTCGAGGCCGCGCCGTTCCAGCTCGCGCAGGAGGTCGGCCCGGTAGCGGGGGCCGAGCTCCGCCCAGGCCGCGGCGCCGGGCCCGATGTCGGTGTTGGGGCAGGGAGCGAGGATGTAGTGCAGGTGGCGGCCCGGTGGGGCGAGGGAGGGATCGGTGGCCGTGGGCCGGGTGATGAGCAGGGACGGGTCGCTCATCAGCCGGCCCCGGCGGGTGAGTTCGTCGAAGGTGGTCCGCCAGGCGGCGCCGAACGAGATGGTGTGGTGGGCCAGCCCCGGCCAGGTGCGGTCCGTGCCCGCGTGCAGGACGACGGCGGACGGGGAGTGGCGAAGCCGCAGGGGCCTGCGGGGGCGGCGCCCGAGGAGCCGGTACGTGAGGGGCAGGTCGGGGGTGAGGACGACCGCGTCGCAGGGGATGCGGTCCCGGGCGGTGACGACGGCGGTGATCCGGTCGCCGGAGCGTTCCAGACGGGTCACCGGCTCGTCGAACCGGAGTTCGGCGCCCGCGTCGGCGGCGGCGTCGGCCATGGCCCGCGGCAGGGCGTGCATGCCGCCGCGCGGGAAGTACACGCCGGCGACCGTGTCCATGTAGGCGATGACGGCGTAGGCGGCGAGGGCGCGGGACGGGGGGACGCCCGCGTAGAGGGCCTGGAAGGAGAAGACGCGTTGCAGCCGCTCGTCCTCGAGGAAGGAGCCGATGCGCCGGTCCAGCCGTCCGAAGCCGCCGAGTGCCGCCAGCCGGGCGAGGTCGGCAGTGAGGAGGTCGAGCGGCGAGTCGAAGTTCGCGTCGATGAAACGGCGCATCTGGGCCCGGTGGACGCGCTCCAGCCAGGTGCGCAGCCGCCGGTAGCCGGCGGCTTCCCGGGGGCCGGCGAAGCGTTCGACGGCCGCGGCCATCGCCTCGCCGTCGGTGTGCACGTCCAGGGTGGTGCCGTCCGCGAACTGCGCGCGGTAGGCGGGGTGCAGGCCGATCAGGTCCACCCGCCGGTGGAGGCTGTCGCCGACCGCGGCGAAGGCCTCGTCGGCGAGGTCGGGCATGGTGAGGACGGTCGGGCCGGTGTCGATCCGGTAGCCGTTGCGGTGCAGGCGTCCCGCCCGCCCGCCGGGGAGGCCGTCCCGTTCGACGACGGTGACGCGGCGCCCGGCCCCCAGCAGGTGGAGGGCCGCCGACAGGCCGGCCAGGCCCGCCCCGACGACCACGACGTGGTCCGTGCGTCCGGTCAGCGTGCGGGTCATGGCCGGACCTCCGGGGTGGCGCGGCCCATCGGGGCGGGGGCGGGCGCGGGACGGGGTGCGGGATCCGGTTCGGGATCCGGGGCGGGGCCGGGCGCGGGCCCGGGGCGGGCGGACGCGCCGTCCGCGGCACGGGGAGCCGCGGCCGTACCCGTGGACGCGGCCGTACCCGTGGACGCGGCCGTACCCGTGGACGCGGCCGTACCCGTGGACGCGGCCGTACCCGTGGACGTGGACGTGCCCGTGCCCGTGGCCGCTGTCAGCAGGCCGTGCAGGTGGCTCTTGGCGTTCGAGTCGGGCAGGGCGCCGTCGAGGTGCCGCAGGCCCTCGGCGGCCAGGCGGTCGATCTTCGCCTCGACCGCCTGCCGGGCACCCGTCCGTTCCAGGACATCCCGAACGCCGTCGAGCCCTTCGGCCGTCAGGTCGGCGTCCGCGAGCGCCCGTTCGAGCAGCGTCAGGGCGGACCGGTCACCCGTGGCCCCGGCCCGCGCCACCGCCAGCGCGACCAGGTACGTCGGCTTGCCCTCGCGGATGTCGCCGCCGCGGCTCTTGCCGGTGTGGCGGGGGTCCGCGAAGACGTCGTCGAGGTCGTCGCGCAGCTGGAAGGCCAGGCCCACGCAGCGTCCCGCCGAACGCAGCGCCCGTATGGTGCGGCCGTCCGCGCCCGCCACCGTCGCGCCGAGCGCGAGGGGCCGTTCGACGGAGTAGAGCGCGCTCTTGAGGCAGGCGGCGCGCAGCGCCCGCTGCTGGGAACGCGACCCGGTGAGCTGGCCGTGCAGGTCGAGGAACTGGCCGGCCACCATCTCGGTGCGCATGTCGCTCCACAGGCCGCGCACGGCGGTCGCCGTCCAGGGGTCGAGCACCGTGTCGGCCACCACGTCGTCGGCCCAGGCGAGGGCCAGGTCCCCGGCCAGGATCGCGGCGGCCTGCCCGAACCGGGCGGCGCGGGGCGGTGGCGCGGCACCGCCGTAGCTGTCCCGTACGTCGGTGTGCAGGGCGGGCCGGCCGCGCCGCAGGGTCGATCCGTCCATCACGTCGTCGTGGACCAGGGCGCAGGTCTGGAGCAGTTCGAGGGCGGCGCCGAGGCGCAGTGCGGCGGTGGCCGTGGGTCCGTCGTAGCCGCCGCAGGCGCGCGCGGCCCACCAGACGAGCTGCGACCGGGTGCGCTTGCCGCCCTCCAGGGTGAAGCGGGCGAGGCGTTCGGCCAGTTCGGCGGCGAACAGGGGGTCGAGTGCCGCCGCCCTGGTGAGGCGGTCGGCGAGCACGTGCCGCAGCACGCGCCCGACCGCGGCGGGTACGTCCGCGTCGACGGCGTCGGGGTCGGCCGCCTCCGCCGCCGGCCCGGTAGCCACGGCCGGCCCGGCAGACACGGCCGGCCCGGGGCCCGGGAGGGGGCCGTCGTACGGGGCGTCCGGGCCCGGGACCGTGGCGTCGGCCTCGCCCGCCGACGGCCGCCGGCCCGCCCGCCTCCGCCGCTGTGGGGACCCCGGCGGGGCGAGGGTCGGAACGGGCGGCGGCGGGGCCGTGGGGTGGTCCTTCGCCTGGGTCGGGCGCATCCGGTTCCTCTCCTCGTGTGGTGATCTGCTCGTCACCCGTCTTCGGTGGCTTCCCGCGATCCGGATGCACGGCGGCACAGATGCCCGGAACGCCCAGGAATGTCCCTCAGCTGGACGCACCCGGCCGAGTGGGCGCGGCGGAATCCCGCATCCGGTCCCCCGGCCGGGCGGGAAGGGGTACGTGTTGCGTGTGCGCGGACCCGCGTGCGCGGACCCGGGAGGGAGGCGGCGGCGGTGCTGAGGGCGGACGTGGTGGTGATCGGGGCGGGGGCCGCCGGGCTGTCCCTGGCCCACCGGCTGGGCGCCCGCACGGCCGGTGCCGGGGCCCCGTCCGTGGTGCTCGTCGACGCCCCGCCCGGGCCGTTGCGCCCCGCCCCGCGCACCTGGTGCTTCTGGGAGGCCGGACGCGGCCGCTTCGACGGCGCGGTGCGGGCGCAGTGGCGCCACCTGCGGGTGCGGCCGCCCGCCGGACCCGCCGTCGGAGGGGACATCGCGCCGCTGCGCTACAAGATGATCCGCTCCGACGACTTCGAGTCGCTGGTGGCCCGGGACCTCGCGGGCAGCCCCAACGTCCGGCGCCTGGAGGCGGCCGTGGAGACCGTGGAGGAGTTCACCGGCGGCGCGCGGGTGTTCGTGACCGCGCCCGGAGGGGGCGGGCATGCCCTGGAGGCCCGCTGGGTGTTCGACTCGCGCCCGCTCGGCAGCGTCCCGGCCGCCCGCACCACCCTGTTGCAGCACTTCCGCGGCTGGTTCGTCCGTACGGCCCGGCCCGCCTTCGAGCGCGGTACCGCGGAGCTGATGGACTTCAGGACGCCGCAGCCCGCCGCCGGGCTCTCCTTCGGCTACGTCCTGCCCACCGGTCCGTGCGAAGCCCTCGTGGAGTACACCGAGTTCTCGCCGCGCGTCCTGACGGACGGCGGTTACGAGGCGGCGCTGCGGCACTACGCCGGGGACGTGCTCTCCCTCGGCGACTGGGAGGTCACCGCGACCGAGACGGGCGTGATCCCCATGACGGACGCGCCGATGCCGCGACGGGCCGGCGCGTCGGTGTTCCGGATCGGTGCCGCCGGCGGGGCGACCCGCCCGTCCACCGGGTACACCTTCGCCGGACTCCAGCGGCAGACGCGGGCCGTCGCGGCCGCGCTGCGGCAGGGCCGCAGGCCGGTTCCGCCGGCCGCGCACGCGGTACGGGCCCGGGCCATGGACGCGGTGCTCCTGCGGGCCCTGGACAGCGGCCGGGTCGACGGGCCCGAGCTGTTCTGCCGGCTGTTCGCCCGCGTTCCGACGGTCCGGCTGCTGCGCTTCCTCGACGGGCGCACCGGGCTGTTCGAGGACCTGTCCGTCGGCCGGCACACCCCGGTCGGCCCCATGCTCCGGACCGCCCTCGAACTGCCCGGGTTGCCTCGGCGCCCGTTCGGCTGACCCTCCGCTGCCGCTTCCGCTGCCGCGATCGCCCGTTCCCTACCCGTCCGTCCCCCGTCCCTGCCCCTCCCCCTCGACCTGGAGTCCGTATGACCCTGCTGCGCGACGAGGACCTCGCCGCCGCGTTCGACCACGCGTCCCGCAGTTACGACGCCCTGGTCGCCGTGAACCCCGGCTACCACGCCCATCTGCGGCGATCGGTACGCCGCCTCGGCCTGCCCGGGCGCGGGGAGGGCCTGCGCGTGCTGGACCTGGGCTGCGGCACCGGGGCCTCGACGGCCGCGATCCGGTCCGTCCTCCCGGCCGCCGAGGTCACGGCGGTCGACGTGTCGGCGGGCATGCTGGCGCGGGCCGCCGCGAAGCGGTGGGGGGACGGCGTGCGGTTCGTCCACGCGCCGGCCGAACGCCTCGCGGAGGCAGGCGCCGGCGGTCCGTTCGACGCGGTGTTCGCCGCCTACCTCTTCCGCAACGTCTCCGATCCCGACGCCGTCCTCCGCTCCGTCCGCGCCGTCCTGCGGCCGGGCGGACGGCTCGGGGTGCACGAGTACAGCCTCAGCGGCCGCCGCGCCGACCGGGCGGTGTGGGGGCTGGTGTGCGGCGGCATCGTACGGCCCGCCGCGTCCCTGCTGGGCGACGGGCCGCTGTACGCGCACCTGTGGCGCAGCGTCGTGGACTTCGACCGGGCCGACCGGTTCGCGGGCCGGATCCGCGCGGCCGGCTTCGACCGGGTCCGCGTCCTGCCCCTGCCGGGCTGGCAGACGGGCATCACCCACACCTTCGTGGCCTCGCGCGCGCGGGACGCCCGATGACCGCCCCCGCGCCCGGCCGCCCCGGCGCGCACCGCCCGTCCGCCGGCGCCGCGCGGCGCGGCCGGGACCGGCGGGCCCGGGTCCTGCCCGCCCGCCCGGGGGCCCGGTACGCCCCCGGCCGGCCCGCGGTGGCCGTGGTCGGCGGGGGCATCGCCGGTCTCGCGGCGGCGACCGCACTGGCGGAGCGCGGCGTGGCGGTGACGCTGTACGAGCGCGAGCCGTACCTCGGCGGGCGGGCCGGGGGCTGGCCGACCCGGCTGCGCGACGGCAGCACGGTGACGATGAGCCGCGGTTTCCACGCGTTCTTCCGGCAGTACTACAACCTGCGGGGCCTGCTGCGCCGTACCGACCCGGCCCTGGCCGGGCTGGCCGGACTGCCCGACTACCCGCTGCGGCACGCGGACGGAGCGCGCGACAGCTTCCGCCGCGTGCCGCGCACCCCGCCGTGGAGCGCGCTGGGGTTCGTCGCGCTGAGCCCGTCCTTCCGGTTGCGGGACCTGCGCGCCATGGACCCGGTGCCGGCCCTGCCCCTGCTCGACGTGCGCGTGCCCGACGTGTACCACCGTCTCGACGGCATCAGCGCCCACGACTTCCTGGACGCCGTCCGCTTCCCGGACCGGGCGCGGCACCTGGCGTTCGAGGTGTTCTCCCGGAGTTTCTTCGCCGACCCGCGGGAACTGTCGGCGGCCGAGATGGCGCTGATGTTCCACATCTACTTCCTCGGCTCGGCCGAGGGGCTGCTGTTCGACGTGCCGCGCTCGCCGTTCCCGGCGGCGCTGTGGGGGCCGCTGGGCGGTTACCTGGAGCGGCTCGGCGCCGAGGTGCTGACCGGTGCCGCCGTCGAGCGGGTGTCACCCGCCCGGGGTGGCGGCTTCGAGGTCGCGGGGGCCGGTGCCGAGCGCCGGTACGAGGCGGTGGTGCTCGCCCTGGACGCCGCCGGTCTGCGGTCCCTGACCGCCCGCTCGGAGGGGCTGGGCGACCCCGGCTGGCGGGAGCGCGTGGCGCGCCTGCGGTCCGCCCCGCCGTTCCTGGTGACGCGGCTCTGGCTCGACCGGCCGGTGGCCGCCGACCGTCCGGGGTTCCTGGGCACCAGTGGTTTCGGTGGCCTCGACAACATCAGCGTGCTCGACCGCTGGGAGGACGAGGCGGCCCGCTGGGCTGCCCGGACCGGGGGATCCGTCGTGGAACTGCACGCGTACGCCGTCGACCCGGGTGCCGTGCGCACCGCCGTGCAGCGGCGGCTGGTCGAGCAGCTCCACCGCGTGTACCCGGAGACCCGCGCCGCCGCGGTCGTCGACGTCCGCCACGAGTGGCGCGAGGACTGTCCGCTGTTCCCCGTGGGCGGTTACGCGGACCGTCCCGCCGTCCGCACCGGCGATCCCGGCCTGGTGGTGGCCGGTGACGTGGTCCGGTCCGGGCTGCCGGTCGCGCTGATGGAGCGGGCGGCGACGACCGGGTTCCTGGCGGCGAACGCGTTGCTGGAGCGCTGGGGCGTGCGCGGGCAGACGCTGTGGACGGTGCCGGACCGCGGCCGCGGTGCGGTGCTGCGGAGGGCGGCCGCGTGGGCGGGGCGCTGACCGGCCGGCTCCGGCGGGCGCGCGTGCGCCCGTGGCGGTAGTGGTGGTACGGCGGGACAGGCCGTACGGGCGGCACGGGCGGTACAGGTGGCACGGGCGGCACGGGCGGTTCGGAAGGTGCACGCGGGACGGGCGGCGCGGGCCGCGCCGGCGGTCGGGAGAGGTGGTCGTATGTCCGCAGCCATGGATCAGACGGACGTCCTGGTCGTCGGAGCCGGTGTCGCCGGGCTGGCGTGTGCCCGGGACCTGCTGGCGGCCGGTGTCGGCGTACGGGTCGTGGAGGCCGGCGACGCGGTCGGCGGCCGCATGCGTTCCGACCGGGTCGAGGGCTTCGTGGTGGACCGCGGGTTCCAGGTGTTCAACACCTCGTACCCCCAGGTCCGGCGCCGGCTCGTGCTGAAGGACCTGCGGCTGCGGCCCTTCACCCCCGGTGTGCTCGTCCACGGCCCGTCCGGGCGGCTCCGCTTCAGCGACCCCACCCGCCGCCCCGGTGCGGTCCCGGGCCTGCTGACGGGCGGCCTCGCCGGTCCGCGCGACCTCGCCGCCCTGGGCCTGCTGTCCGCCCGTGACCTGCTGCTGCCCCCGCGCAGGCCGGCGCGGACCGCGGACACCACCACCCGCGCCGCGCTCGCGGCCGCCGGGTTCTCCGAGGCGTTCGTCGAGAGGTTCTTCCGCCCCTTCCTCTCGGGGGTGTTCCTCGAGGACGGGCTGGAGACCTCCGCCCGGATGTTCCACCTGGTGTGGCGGAGCATGCTGCGCGGCACCCTGTGCCTGCCCGCCCAGGGCATCGGCGCGGTCCCGCGGGCCCTCGCGTCCGCGCTCCCCCGGGACGCCGTACTGCTGGAGCACCCGGTGGCGGCGCTCACGGACGGGGGCGCGCTGACCGCCGCCGGGCGGGAGGTGCCCGCGCGGGCCGTCGTGGTCGCCACCGGCCCCGGGGCCGTCGCGGCGCTGCTGCCCGGGGTGGCACTGCCGGGCTACCGGGTCGTCACGACGTACTACCACGTCGCTCCGCGGTCCCCGCTCGGCGAGCCGACGCTGCTGGTGGACACCCGCCGCCGCTTCCTCAACACCTGTGTCCTCAGCGACGTCGTGCCCGGGTACGCGCCGCCCGGTCACGCCCTCGTCGCCACCTCGGTCCTCGGCGCGGACGGGCCGGGCCGTGAGGCCGGGGTCCGGGCCGCGCTCGGCGAGGCCTGCGGGACCGGCACCGAGGGGTGGGACCTGCTGACCGTGCGCACCGTCGTCGACGCGCTGCCCGCCATGCCTCCCCCGCTGCCGCTGAGCCGCACCACGCGGGTGGCGCCGGGCCGGTACGTGTGCGGTGACCACCGGGCCACCGGCTCCGTCCAGGGCGCGCTGGCCTCCGGTGCGCGGGCGGCCCGCGAGGTGCTGCGCGACCTGGGGCGCGGGGCGGGGTGACGGGCCGCCGGTCAGGGCGGGCCGGCGCCCCGGCGCCGCTCCCCGCGGAGCAGTTCGTCCAGGTCCGCGAGGCGGTCCAGGCCGCGGACCGGCTGCGCCATCCGGGGATTGCGTTCCAGGCGGGCCCGGTGCCGGTGCAGGAAGGCCCAGTACCCGGCGGTGTAGGGGCAGGCCCGGTCGCCGGTACGGTCCCCGGGCCGGTAGGGGCAGCCGCCGCACAGGTCGCTCATCCGGTTCACGTAGGAGCCGCCGGAGGTGTAGGGCTTGGTCGTCATGCGCCCGCCGTCGGCGTACTGCGACATGCCGACGACGTTGGGGACCATCACCCAGTCGTAGCCGTCGACGAAGCAGCGGTGGAACCAGTCCGTCACCGCGGCCGGGTCCCAGCCCCGCTGCAGCGCGTGGCTGCCGAGCAGCATCAGCCGCGGGATGTGGTGCGTCCATCCGGTGTCCCTGACCTGGGCCAGCGCCGTGGACAGGCAGCGGGCCCGGACCGCGTCGGCGTCCAGGTCCAGGAACCAGGGCGGGAGGGGCTCCCGGTGGCCCAGGGCGTTCCTGTGGCGGTAGTCCTCGCCGAAGTACCAGTACAGCTGCCAGACGTACTCGCGCCACCCGGCGACTTGGCGGACGAAGCCCTCCACGCTGTTGACCGGGGCCCGTCCCGCCCGCCAGGCGCCCTCCGCCCGCTCCACGCACTCCGCCGGGTCCAGCAGGCCGAGGTTGAGCGAGGACGACAGCAGGCTGTGGCTCATCACCGGGTCCGCGGCCAGCATCGCGTCCTCGTACGGCCCGAACCCGGCGAGCCGGTGCTCGACGAAGCGGCCGAGCGCGGCCAGCGCCTCGCGCCGGGAGGCGGGGAACCGGCGGGGGCCGTCCCGGCCCACGAAGGCGACGGAGCCCTCGCGTTCCCAGCGGTCGAGGTCGTGGCGGACCTGCTGGTCGATCTCGTCCTCGCGCGGCCGGTACGGGGGCGGGACGCCCAGGGTGCGCGCTCCCTTCGGCGGGGGCTCGCGGTTGTCGTGGTCGTGGTTCCAGCGGCCGCCGGCCGGGTGGGCGTCGTCCATCAGCAGGTCGTGCGAGCGCCGCACCCACCGGTAGAAGTCCTCCTGGCGCAGGCGCCGTCCGCCGTGCCCGTCGGCCCAGGCGCGGAAGTCGTCGTGCGACACGAGGAAGCCGCGTGCCGGCAGGACGGTGACGGAGTCCAGTGACCCCACCAGCCGCAGCGCCGCGTACGAGGTCGGGTGGTGGACCGTCACGGGGCCGTCGCCGACGGCCTCCTGGATGCCCTGCCGATAGGTCTCGGCGCGGACGTACCGGACGCGGTCGCCGAGTTCGGCGGCGCGATGGCGCATCGCGGACAGCAGCAGGTGCGCCTTGGCCCGGTGGAAGCGGCGGCGCCGGAACACCGAGCGGGCCTCGATCATCACCACGGGAGTGCCGGCGGGGGCGGTGAGGAAGTGCGGCCCGAGCTGGTCACCGAACAGCCAGTGGGTGACCGTCATGGCGGTGCTCCTCGTCTCGTGGATGCCCGGGTGGCCCGGTCACCCGGGCGGTTCCTGCGCGTGCTCCATGCTGGCGGGGGCGGCGTCGTCGCCCGGGCGGCTCGCGGAGAGCATCATCCTGACGGCTTCGCCGAGGGCGAGCGGCCGCAGGAGTTCGGGGTCCGGGCGTGGCCCCCAGCCGGGGCCGCACGCCAGGACACGGCTGCGGGTCCGGGCGCCCTGGATGCCCCAGCGTGCGGCCGCGAGGTGGCGGGCCAGCGGGAGGTCGGCGGTGCTGCGGGCCTGCGACCACAGGGCGACGGCCGCGGGGGCGGTCCGCCGCACGGTCGCCTCCAGGGCTTCGGCCGGTACCGACGCGCCGAGCATCAGGACGCGCAGACCGTGCCCGGTCAGCACGGCGGTGAGCGCCTCCAGGGGGAGGGTGTGCTGTTCGCCCGGCAGGCAGGCGAGGAGGACCGGGCGCGGTTCCGCCGTGGGGCGGCCGACGGCCACCGAGCCGGCGTAGACGTGGCGGAGGGCGGAGGAGATGTGCCAGGACAGCAGGTGTTCCACCTCGACGAAACGGTCCTCGGCGGTCTCCCACTTGCGACCGACGTAACGCAGGGTCGGCATGAGGACGCCGTCCCAGGCGGCGACCAGGCCGTACGTGTCGATGGCCGCCGTGACGCGTTCCTGTACGGCCTCGGCGTCCATGCGGACCGCGGCCCGGGCGAGGCCCCGGCCCCGCCGGCGGAAGTCCGCGAGGGGGGAGGGGCCGCGGGGGGCGGCGAGGGGCGGGGCGGTGGTGGGCGGGGCGGTGGTGGGCGGGGCGGTGGCCTGCGGGCCGGGTTCGGCGGGGTGGGTCCGCGTGGGCCGGGGCACCGTGGGCCGGGCCGTCACGGGCGGGGCGTCCACGGCCCGGGCCTTCGCGGCTCGGGCCGCTTCGGCCGGGGGGACGCCCTCCGCGGTCAGACGGCACATCTCGTGGACCATCGCGACGTCCTCGGCGGTCCAGCGGCGGTGGCGTCCCTCGATCCGCGCCGCGGGCCCCAGCCCGTAACGGCGGTCCCACGAACGCAGGGTGGTGGGCGAGATGCCGAGCTCGCGGGCGAGGGTGCCGGTGGTGACGCCGGCCCGCGTGCCGCGGTCCCCGTTCCCGTCCGTGTTCCCCTCCCCGTTTCCGTTCCCGTTCCCGTTCCCGTCCGTCTCCGCCTCCCCCGCCGCGGCGTCCTGGCGCGGAAGCCGGGCCGCACGATACCCGCACGCCGCCTGGTGCCGGGTCATCAGGCGGAGTGGGGGGAGTCGAGCACGCGCCGCAGCGCGTGCAGGGCCCGGCGGATGTGGCTCTTGACCGTGCCCAGGGGCAGCCCCGTGCGCTCGGCGATCTGGGACTGGGTCATGTCGCCGTAGACGGCCATGCCCAGCAGGCGCCGCTGCACCGGCGTCAGGCGGGAGAGCTTCTGGAGCACGAGGACGCGGTTGACGGCGGCCTCGCTCTCGTCGACGCCCCACTGGCGGACCGCCTCCTCCTGCTGGGCCGCGGACATGTTCTCGATGTCCCCCTGCCGACCGCGGGCCGCGTGCGCGTCGGCGATGACGTGACGGGCGATCCCGACGAGCCATCCGCCCAGCGCGCCGCGGTCCGGCCGGTAACCCGCGCGCCCCCGCCAGGCGGCCAGGAAGACCTGCTGGGTGACGTCCTCGGCGTCCCGCGCGTCGTTGAGGGAACGGCGGGCCAGCGTGTGCACGAGCGCGCCCCACCGCTCGTAGGCGAGGGCCACGGCCTGTTCGTCTCCGGTACGGAAGCGCCGGGCGAGTTCGGCGTCCGTACCGGGCCCGGTGCGCTCCGCGGCGGGGCGCAGGTACGTGTCGGGCCGAGCAGTGGCCATCGTGGGCTCCCGGATCGGGGGGACGGGTGGGGCACGACCGTCCCTCCGAAACGATGCCGGTCGCAATCCGCATCGATGGCGCATCGAATCGGGCGTCCGGAGTGCCGCCGCCCGCGCCCACGGGCCCGACGGCGCGGCGGCGGCCGGCCCGGCGTCAGCCGGGCCAGGTGCCGGTCAGGCGACGGGTGGCGGCGGCTCCCGCCCGGTCCACGGCGGCCTTGACGACGGCGAAGACGGCGCCTTGCAGGGCGGCCGCGACCAGCACCTCCTGCCACGTCCGGTTCTCGTCGGTGGCGTCGGGGGCGTCGTCGTCGTGGCCGAACACCTTCCACGCCTGCTTGAAGGCCGCGCCGGCGACCAGGCCGCTCGCGGCACCGAGCGCCAGCCCGACGGGCTTGTAGGCGATCGCGGACGGCTTCACCGGTGCCTCCGGTTGCGGCGCAGGAGCAGGAGGATCACGAGCGCCGCGGCGCCCGCGATCAGCGGGGCGCGGTTGGCGCGCGCCATGGTCATGGCCGTCCCGGCCTTCTCCCGGACCTGGTCCGGGGCCTGCGCGGCCGCGAGGTGCCCGGCGCGGGCCGCTCCCTCGCGTACCTGGACAGCCGCGTGGGCGGCCTTGTCGAGGACCGGGTCGGGGGTCTTGTCCTTGACCAGTTCGGCCGCATGGGCGGCCCGTTCCCGGAGCTGCCCGGTCACCACCGCCGCCTTCCCGGCGGCCTGTTCCTTGAGCTCGGCGGCCTTCTCGGCGGCCTGTTCCTTCAGGTCGGCGGCCTTCTCGGCGGCCTGTTCCTTCAGGTCGGCGGCTTTCTCGGCGGCCTGTTCCTTCAACTCGGCGGCCTTGTCCTTGGCCTGCTCCTTGACGTCGGCCTTGGCGGCCAGCGCTTCCACGGTCCGGCCGAGCTCCTCCCGCGTGTGCTCGACCTGCTCGCGGAGCTGATCGGAAGTGGGTGTGGCTTCGTCGTCCTGGGGCTGGTGGCTCATCGGTGTGCCTTCTCCTTGATCTCGGCCACGTCGGCCTTCACGCTGTCTATGGTCCGCTCCGGTGCGGGGCTGCCTGCCGCGGCGACCTGCTTCCTGCCCGCGGAGGCCAGCAGCGCGGCCACCACCGCGAGCACGGCCGCGGCGATCAGGGCGGCCGCCCAGACCGGCAGGATCAGGGCGAGCGCCGCGATGCCGGCGGCGACCAGGGCCTGCGCGGCCAGCACGCCGACGAGGCCGGCGCCGCCGAACAGGCCGCCGCCCACGCCGTAGCGTCTGCCCTTCTCGGTCATCTCCGCCCGGGCCAACCGCATCTCCTCACGGACCAGGTCCGAGAGCTGCTGCGACGCCCGCGTGACGAGTTCGCCCACCGACTCGTCCCTGCCGTGGCCCGGGCGGCTTCCAACGGTGGTCATGCCTTCCTCACCTTCCTCGGCCTGCCGGGTGCTGTCCTCAGGCGCGCATACCCCACAACCCGCCGGCCACCCACCTCCGCGGACGACTGCCGCGACGGCATGCACGGGGGCGGGCGGGGCAGACGCGGCGGACGGGATGATCTTGTGGTTCGTCGAAGGGGGGCGGGAGCCGTGGTCACACCTCCGGAACGGCGCCGGGTGGGCGCGGGCGTACGGGTGCGGGTCGCCGGGCCGGCGGCGCGGATCCGCGTGCGGGACCTCGTTCTGGCGGTCGGGCTGCCGTCCGTCCTGCTCGGCGGGGTGGTACTGGTGCTGCGCACGCTGACCTGGGAGGGGGCGGCTTCCGCGGCCTGGCCGCTGCTGGCCCTGGGGCTGGTGGTGCTGGGCCTGGTGGCGGCCGGACGCGGCCGGCCCGGCGGGGCCACGCCGGACGCGCCGACCGGTCCGGAGCCCTGGACCGTACCGGCAGCGGAACCGGCGGCGGTACCGGCGGCGGCACCTTCGGCCGGGGCGGAGGACCCCTGCCCCTGCCCCTCCCCCGCGCCGGCCGCGGATCCCGCGGGGGTGACGGTGTCGTACAGGGAGCTGGAGCCGGAGGGGTTCGAGCACGCCGTCGCCGCGCTCTGCGTCCGGGACGGCTGCACCTCCGTGGAGGTGTGCGGCGGGGCCGGTGACCTGGGGGCGGACGTCGTCGCCACGGCACCGGACGGGCGGCGGGTCGTCCTCCAGTGCAAGCGCTACCACCCGGACCGCAAGGTCGGTTCCGAGGACCTCCAGCGGTTCGGCGGCACCTGCTTCACCGTCCACGACGCCTCGGTGGCGGTACTGGTCACCACCAGCGGCTTCACCGAGCCGGCCGCCGACTACGCGGCCCGGGCCGGCATCCTCTGCGTCGACGCGGAGGCCCTGGCCGCGTGGACCGCCCGCGAGGCGGCCCCGCCCTGGGAGGGCCGGCCCTGAGCGGTCACGCGGTGGAGCTCACGGCGGCAGTTCAGGGCTGGAGGGTGAAGACCTGGTCGAGGCCGGTCATGCGCAGGATGCGCAGCGTGTTGGAGGGGACGGCGGTCAGGGCGATGTCGGCCTGCGCGGCGCGGGCGTGGTGGCGGGCGGCGAGCAGCGCGGTGATGCCGCTGGAGTCGCAGAACTCCAGCCGGGCGAGGTCGACGGTGAGGCACTGGCCGGGCCGGAGGCCGACGGTGGGGACGACCGCGCGCAGTTCGTGCGCGGTGGCGTAGTCGAGTTCGCCGACGACCGTCAGGACGGGACCGGTCGGGGCGTCGCGCACGATGATCTGGAACGGGTTCATCTCGGTTCCACGGTCGTAGGGGCGGGGACGCCGAGGGCGAGGAGGGCGACGTCGTCGTCGAGGCCGTCGCCGAAGCCGTCCAGCAGTCCGGACAGGGCCTGGACGACGGCTTCCGGGCCCTTGCCGGCGTGGCCGGTCACGAAGGCGCGCAGGGCCTCGTCGCCGTACAGGCTCGTACGGTCCGGGCCGGTGCGGGCTTCCGTGATGCCGTCGGTGTAGAGCAGGAGGGTGTCTCCGGGGGCGAGGGTGGTCGTGGCGGTGACGAACCGCGCGGTGGGCAGGATGCCGACGAGGAGGCCGCCGGGGGTGGGGAGGAACTCGGCGGTGCCGTCAGCCCGCAGGACGAGGGCCGGCGGGTGGCCACCCGCCGCGAGGCGTACGGCGGCGTGTCCGGTGGCGGGGTCGGGTTCGACGGTGCCGAAGACCGCGGTGCAGTAGCGAGGGTCGCCCCCGGTGTAGCGCTCGTGCAGGACCCGGTTGAGGGTGGTCAGCGCGGAGTCGGGGTCGGGTTCGTGCAGGGCGGCGGCGCGCAGGGTGTAGCGGGTGAGCGAGGTCACCGCGGCGGCCTGGGGACCCTTGCCGCACACGTCGCCGAGGAAGAACGCGCAGCGTGCGCCGTCGACGGGGAAGACGTCGTAGAAGTCACCGCCGAGCCGGTCGGGGGAGGCGGTGCGGTAGTGGGCGGCCGTCTCCACGCCCGGGATCCGCGGCAGGGTGGCCGGGAGCAGTGACGCCTGGAGCACGGCGAGGGCGTCCTGGAGGCGGGCGCGGTCGGCTTCCGCCCGCCGGTGTGCTTCCTCGGCGGCCTTCCGGGCGCGCAGCAGCTCCTCCTCGTAGGCGCGACGGTCCCGGGCGTCGAAGACGGTGGTGCGGATCAGCAGGGGTTCGCCGGAGTCGCCGAGTTTGAGTACGGAGGAGACCAGTACCGGCAGCCGGGTGCCGTCGGCCCTGACGACGTCGAGGGCGATGCCGCCGATCTCCCCCTGCATCCGCAGCAGGGGCGCGAAGTGGGTCTCGTGGTACAGCTTGCCGCCGGCGGTCAGCAGGTCGGTGAACCGCTTGCGGCCCACCACCGCCTCCCGCTCCAGGCCGAGCCAGTCCAGCAGCGTCGCGTTGATCTTGGCGATGGTGCCGTCCATCAGCGTGGACAGGTATCCGCAGGGGGCCCTTTCGTAGAGTTCCTCGGCGCTGTCCTCCAGGAGCGCGGCGAACGCGGCGTTCGATGCCGCGTCGTCGTCGGCGTCCTGGGGCTCGGGCAGCTGTCCGGTGCGGCACATCACCGCAGGCCGGCCAGGAAGCCGGTGATCGCGGCGTTGGTCGCCCCGGGGGCGGAGAGGTGCGGGCAGTGCCCGGTGGCGTCGAGGGTGACCAGGGTGGAGCCGGGGATGGCGGCGTGGACGAAGGCTCCGACCTCGCGCGGCGCGATGGCGTCCTGGGTGCACTCCAGCACCAGCGTGGGCACGCGCACGGACTTCAGGTCCTGCCTGGAGTCCGTCAGGAACGTGGTGCGGGCGAAGACGCGCGCCGCCTCGGGGTCGGTCGCGCAGAAGCTGTTCCTGAGTTCCTCGCCGAGTTCGGGCCGGTCCTCGTTCCCCATGATCACCGGCGCCATCGCCGCCGACCATCCCAGGTAGTTGGCCTCCAGGGAGGTTAGGAGCTCGTCGATGTCCTGGGCGCTGAACCCGCCCCGGTACCCGTCGTCGTCGATGTAGCAGGGAGAAGGGGTGATCATGACGAGGGCGCCGATCCGCTCGGGGGCGGCGTGGGCGGCCAGCACGCCGGTCATGGCGCTGACCGAGTGGCCGACGAAGACCGCGTCGCGGAGGTCGAGCGCCTCGCAGACGTCGACGACGTCCTGGGCGTAGCCGCCGAGGGTGGCGTAACGGTCCGCCGAGAACGCGGAGAGGTCCGAGCGGCCCGCGCCCACGTAGTCGAACAGCACCACACGGTAGTCCTCCGCGAGGGCAGGCACGGTCAGCCGCCACATGTTCTGGTCGCAGCCGAACCCGTGGGCCAGCACCACCGTCCGCCCGTGCGGGTTGCCGGTGACGGTGACGTTGTTCCTGCGCTCGATGTCCATGCGCCCCAGTCTGTCAGCTCACACGCCGGCCCCGCCCACCATGGCACTCGGCCCCCGCCTCCGGCCGGCGCCGGGTGCGGGCCTTCCCGACCTGCGCATGCTTCTGTGCGGGCCTGCGCCGGCGGGCGGTGCCGGCGCGGTACCCGGCGCGACGGGCCTGGGCCGCCGTGGTGCTGCACAACCCGCGCAGGGAAGCGTCCCGGCACGCGGGGTAATTCCGCCCCACCGGCCGGAACCGGGTCTGTCTGGCCAAACGTCACCTGTACGGGTCCGCTGCCCCGCCGAGGCGGCCCATGCGGTGGCGCACAGTGTTGCGGACGGCCGGACCGGGCCGCCCTTCCAGTGCGATCCGACGCCCTCGTGGGCGGGATCATCCCCGCGGCCGAACTCGTACGTACGGGGTGAGGCAATCGACGTAATGCCGACTCACCAAGCGGAGCCCCCGCGCCGTACTCCCGTTGGGGATCGGCGCGCCGTCCAGCCCTGGCGCGTGAGACCGCGGTCACGGCCGAAGGCCCCGACCGCACCGTCGGGGCATTGGGCCCTCGGCGCAGGGCCGTGCTCCTTGTCCCCCTACGCTGCCAGGCGTACGTGAGCTTGCCTTGGGGTGACCCGCCGCATAGCGCAGGCCCATCCCCAGCCAGTCATGGAAGCGGGGGCCCAGCGATCGTTCTCGTCAGCCATGAAGGTCACGCTCATCGGTTTCGGGGCCCTTTTCGTTCTGTGGGGCATCGGCGTGTCGGACGAGCACACGGAGGACGACGACGAGGTCGTCACAAAGGCCCTCGATCTGCTTCCGCCGCTCGCAGACGTCGTCCACGCGCAGGTGGGCCGCCCTCGTGTCGAGGCGCTCAACGCCGTGCACAGCAAAGCCGCGGCGCTGATGAAGGCGGTGGTCGACCACTCCGACGCGGCCGGCCGGCTCGGCGCGTACGCCGCCGACCGCGACAAGCTCAAGGAACACGGGCGGAAGGTCTCGGCCGCGCTGTCCGCGATGCTCGGCGACATGGTCCGCGACCGGGGACACCGCAGCACCACAACTCGTCGTCCTGACACTCACGATCGCCGAGAGGCAGGGCAGCTCGTCCTCCAGGCCCTGGCTCCCGTCATCGCGAAGGCGCTCGGCTACCACGACAAGACCGCCACCCGTCTGGTCACCGAAGCCGGACGAACATGGAGTCGATACGCCCCCGGTGACCACCAGCGATGAAGCGCGGTACTCAGGCTGGGTCCTCTGAACCTCGATTGTCCTCAACGTGGACGACGTGGAGCTCGGTGCCGTCCCGGTGACGCTTGGAACGTCCGAACAGGCCGACACTGATCTGCGATTGATCCTGAGGCTCATCGGGGCCGACGTAGGTAAGAACGTCGTTGTGATGCCCGGTGACGACCCATCCGTCGACGTCCTTGGGGTCGATCACCCCAAAGTCTCCTGCCGGAGATCCGGCATGCGCAGGGCCGGACTTCTTCAGGATCTCGGTGGCCTGTTCAGCGAGCTCCCCTTCCGGAGCGGTCAGCACGACACAAGTGCCATGCTCGAACAGCACCCACGACTTGCGAGGGTCAGCGAGAAGCCGCTGCCAGGCGTCTACAAGTGCCTCAGTGTCCATGGCGGTCATCATGCCGCAGCGCACTGACACAGGGTCACGATCGGCCGGCGGCGACGGCGAGTGCGCGACTCCTGACATGCGGGCCTACCAGTCCCGAGGCCGGTTACCGCCCCCGGGCCGAAGAAGGCGGTTCAGTCGGCCACCCGCTGACTCACGCGTCCTCGCACCTCGGTGCCGCCCGACGCCTGGGGCCGCTCTGCACGGGAACGGCCTCGAGCAGTCGCCGCCGGGCCCAGAGCAGCAGCGCCAGCACACCCAGCACAAGAACCCCGTTGGCTGCGTATTTGGCGGTGTAAGAGACTTCCCCGAGCGGCTCAACCATGAAGGACAGCCCCGCGTTGGCCACAAGTGCGGCGCCCCCGACCGCCAGTGCGTGCCCGCGCCCCCACCGCGCCCGCCCGGACCACCGCACCACCAGCCCACCGAGCAGAACCAGTGCTAGCAGATCCAGAACAGTCCCCGGCCGGCTCGCGGGCAGCAAGTGATGCACCATCATCAGCATGACCGCGATGCTTCCGGCCAGCCACGGCGCCGGCACCCACCCGGAACGCCGCAGGGCGCGGCGACGCGGCACCATGAACGCCGCCATCCCCAGGGCGACAGCCGTTGCCGCAGCGGCGCCGAGTTGTACGGGCGAGGCCATGAAGTCCCTGGTGTGCTCGTGGAAGATCACCAGCACCGCCAGCCCGTAGAGCGCAACCATCACTCCCATGCCGGCCCTGCCCAGCCACGGCCGATCGGCCACCCGTGGTGCGCAGGACTCGATCACCGCGATCGGCGCGGCGAAGCTCCAGATCACGTGACCCACGACGAAATCCAGGACGTGGTTGACGCTGATTCCCAGAACGGGGATCACAGTGGGCAGCCGCTCCAGATCCCAGGACGGTTCGTCGACGAAGTGGGGGTTGAACAGGCTCTGGTCGACCAGCCCCGCCTGGATCACGCCGAACGCGGCGCTCAGCAACAGGATCGACGGCCATCCGCGCCTGGTCCGGCGTGTCACCTCACGGATCATCACGGCAGCCGTGCCGTAGAGCGGCGCCAGAATCACCAGTCCAACGAGCAGGTCCACCGGCCGGCCCATGACCTCCAGGTAGCCGATGAGGTACTCGGCGCAGATCGGGGAGAGCAGTAACAGCCCGGCGATCGGCCCGAGTCTGCGCCCCAGTGAAGGCAGCGGGGTGCGGCTGGTGCTCGCTGAGTCCATGGGCATTCCTTCGTCGTGGGGGCAGCGGTGGTTGGCCCCAATAATAGACCGAGTACTCGGTCTATTATTGGGCTACGGGGCCGCTAAGGTGAAACCTCCCCCGAACACTCAGTCAGGAAGGGCGCAATGAGAACGGTCGACCCGGCCAAGCACCAGGCACGGCGGCGGCACATCCTGAACGCCGCGACCAGCCTGTTCGCGGCCAAGGGCTACGAGCGCACCACCACCGCCGAGATCTGCAAGGCCGCCGGGATCAGCGCGGGCAACCTGTTCCATTACTTCCCCAACAAGCGAGCGATCTTCCTCGCGGTGTTCGAAGACGAGGACCTCGACAGGGCCGAACGGCTGGCTCAGGCCCGGCACGCCGACGATCCATTGCAGGCTCTGATGGATCTCGTGGACCATCTCGCCGCCCCTGCGGTCGAACCGGTGGTGCCTGCACTGGTGATGGAGGCGATGGTCCAGGCCTACCGCGACCCCGAGCTCGAAGCGCTGCTGAGCCGCGGCAACGCCGACGAGCACGCGGTGATCGCCGCGCTGCTGACACGAGCCGCCGCCAGCGGCCGGATCGACCCCGGGCTGGACCCGGACAGCACTGCGGTGTGGATCACGGCCCTGATCGCCTCGGTCTACACCAGTGCGGCCACCAACCCAGGCTTCGATCCGCCCGACCAGCTTCCCACCCTCCGCCTCATCCTGGCCCGCTTCCTTGAGGCGAAGCCGCAGAACCCCTAGCGACGGGCCCGGTAGCCGGGCTCCTGCCGAGCCGTCTTCCCGGTCGGCGGCGTGCCGGCCTCGCGCTGCGCGGCCGTCTTGCGCAAAGCATCGAAGACGCCGATGCCGAAGAACCCGAGCTGCCGATGCTGCCGCCTCACCTCGAGCAAGGTCGGCCCACCGTGGTGTCGTTGCCTACTCCCCTGGGAGGCGGTCCTTACTCCGTGGCGCCTCCGCGGCCACACACAGTCGCGGCGTGCCGCGGCGGAGTTCGCCGGGGCACGCCGTTCGAGGGGCGGGCAGCCCGTGGAGAGGGCTGCCCGTGAGGTGCGTCGGAATCAGTGGTGGCGGTTGGGGCGGTCGTGGTCGTGCCCGCGGTGGCCCCAGGAGTCCCTGTCGACGACGTGTCCGCGGTCGTCGCGCAGGGTGGCGGTGTCGCGCTCGTCCCAGATCTGGTGGCGGCGGTCCTGGTAGACGTCACGGTCGGTGTCGCGGCCGTGGCCGGTGTGGACCCTGACGCTGGAGTGGCCCTCGAGGCGGAGGTGCTTGAAGCGGTAGCGGTTGCCGTCGCTGTCGGTGAGGGTGTAGCCGCGCAGGTTGACCGCGCGCCGGCCGGTGTTCTCCACCTCGATCCACTCGCGGTTCAGGGCGCGGTCGCCGCGACCGCGGCTCTCGTGCTGGACGTCACCGATGACGATCGAGGAGTGCCGGCGGTGGTCACGCCGGTCGTCGTCGTGCGCGGCGGCCGGCAGGGCGGCCGCGCCGACCAGGGCGCCGGCCGCGAGGACCGCCGCGAGGAGACGACGGGTGGCGGGAGAAGCAGACATGGATGACTCCTTCGAAAGGCAGCCCGGCCGGCCGGGTACCAGCCGGCCGGGCTTCGTACATTCCCGGCGTCCTGCCGAGGAGCCCCACTCTGGCGCGCATCCAACCTCAAACGCCACAACCCGGACGCGTGTTGCTGAATACGGACATATCCGTGACCCTCTGATGGAAAAGCGCATCGGTCGAAGCCGACGCGAATCCCCCGTCCGGGCCAGGTCGGCCCCGAGGCCCCGCTCACCTCAGCACACGGGTCCGGGCGGGGACATCGGACTCCCCGGCCGCTGCCGTGCGGGCGGCGGCCGGGGAGGTGCGCCCCTCAGACCGGGCCGAACCATGTACAGGCTTCACCCGGAGGGCAGCTCCAGCCCCGGTCGTCCAGACCGTCCAGGGCGGACGGGTCCGCGACGGCGGAGCCGTAGGTGGATTTGGGCAGGGGTTCCTCCACTAGGTAGCCCACCTTGTTGGGATCCTCCACAGGGTGGTAGACACCCACCACCTTCAGGTAAGGCTGGTACGTGTCCCATCGGCGCTCAATACTCCCCAGCACGGGGAGGTTGAGCCGGGCTCCGCGGTCCGCGGCGCCCGCTTCGGACTTGTCGTGCATGCCGGCCTCCTTTCAAGGCCCCGCCCGCAGCGGCGGAGGACCCGTCGCCGGCACGTGGCCCTCACTTGAGAAGGCCGCCGATCGCCTTGGCGGCCAGAGGCACCAGCCACGCCCAGTCCGCCTCGACACCACCGCTGTCGGTGGACGCGGCCCTCGGAGCCGCCGGGGTGCGGTCGACCGCGGGCGCCTGGAAGGGCGTCCGCAGGACGGCCGACGGGGCTGCCCGGGGTGTGAAGTCCTTGTTCATGTCCATCTCCATGTCCTTTCCTTAGGTGCCCAGGGGCTAGACCCAGCCGGTGATGTGGGCCGTGCCGCCCTTGGACTGGGGGCCGAGCAGATGCCAGGGGATCGCCAGGTTCGCCTCGGCGCCGGCCGCGTCGGTGTCGGCGCGCGCCGGAGCGGCGAGGCTCCGGTCGACCCCGGGCGCCTGGAACGGCGTCCGCAGCACGGCCGACGGGCCGGCCCGGGGTGAGCGTTCATCGTTCATGGCTATGTCCTTTCCCTACGGCGCCTGGTCGCTAGGGGCGGCGGGAAAGCCAGGCGTCCAGCATTCCCTTGGCTCCGTGGCCGATGAGCGTCCAGGGAACTGACCAGTTGGCTTCCGCGCCCGCCGCGTCGGCGGCGCGCGCAGGAGCGGCGGGGCTCCGGTCGACCGCCGGCGCCTGGAACGGCGTCCGCGGAGTGGCGGACTGCGTCGCCCTGTGCGGGATCTCGCTGTTCATCCCGGGTCCTCTCAGGACGGTGCAGCGGTGGCGGGAGCTCCAGGCGCCCGCCACCACTGCGGCGGATGCTGCAAGAAGGTCTCTAGAAGAGGATGTCCTTCGCGATGCCCAGGAGCTTGCCGAAGTTGAAGTTGGCCTCGACGCCCTCGACACCTTCACCGGAGCCCCTGGGCCCGACCGGGTCGCGGTCGATGGCCGGGGTCTGGAACGGCGTCCGCGGAGTGCCGGCCGGCGCCGGCCTCTCCTCACGCCGCGCAAACGGCTCGTTCATCTTTCTCACCTTTCACCTGGTGATCGGTCGGCGGGCGGTTCCCGCCGGAGGCTCGTGTCGTCGTCCCGTCTCTGTGCGGTGCGCTCAGACCGCTTGGGCCCGCTGCGCGTAACACATCTGCCGCGCGGGTCCCCAGAGCTCGGCGCAGCCCGAGCGGGCGGCCTCCACGCCGTAGCTGTCGTTCCGCTCCTGCGGTTCTTGCGACTGCTGCCGGAAGACCGGCGGTGCCTGGAGCGGGAGGGAGGGCGGTACTGGGGTTCTGGTCGTGTCCATAGTGGCTCCTCGGTTCGGGCCGGCAGTCAGACGCTGCCGATGAACGTGTGGACCGGAGCGAGGCTGACGGGCAGGTCGTCGCTCACGTCGAAGGTGAACAGGTACGACACCGGCGCCCGCTGGTCGTTCTCCGGGTCGAAGAAGGTCAGGGTGACGTCGTGGCAGTCCGAGTTGGGACGGCAGAAGGGGCTCTTGGTGACGGTCACGCTGTCCAGCGAGTAGAAGTTGTTGTTACTGCCGGGGACCTGCTCCGCGGAGAGGATCCCGTGCTGGATCTCCGCGCCGACCAGGAAGGCGTTGGTACCCGCCGCGTTCAAAGCCCGGTCACCAGGGCTCTGGCCGAGGTTGCGGAACTTCCAGTAGATCTTGTCCAGCAGGGCGCGTATGGTCTTCTTCAGGAACTTCCCGGTTTGGCCGGCGAACTCCTGGCGGACCTTCGCCTCGGCAGCATCCTGTGCCGCCTGGTTGGGACCAGCCTCCTTGCGCGCCTCCCGGATCCTGATCGCGAGCACTGCCTCGAAGACGGCGTTGACCAGCAAGGTCTCGTTCCAGGTGAACAGGCCTCGGCTCTTGACCTCGACCACCGGGACGATCTGGCCGGAGAACAGCCGGACGGTCCGGTCCGTGAGGACTCCGGGAATCGAGACGCGTGAGACGAAGTCGACGTCGTCCTTGTTCTTGGCCTGGCCGAGGAGGGCGTCCCGGAAGGTCCGGTAGACGAAGGAGACCGGCGGGTAGGAGAGGGTCTCCAGGAGTTCGGTGAGCTGCGTGGTATCGCCTGCGGCGCCGGCCGCGGAATCGTGCACCTTCTCCGGGGAGTCCTTGCGGTTTTTGATGATCGGTCGGGTCCAGTCCATGCCCACCGGCATCTCCGCCTCGAGGGCGTAGAGCGGGGTCGCGTCCGCGTTGAGCGTCCAGGTCAGCTTGTCCGAATCCCACGGGTTCTTGCTCAGGTAGGCGTGGAGTTGCTTGGGATCGTAGATGTTCGGCTGTTCTTCCTTCTCGGGCTCCCCCTTCGTCGCCGGAATGACGATGTGCGGCATCTGCTGACGGAAGCTGTCACGCCGCGCCTCGGTCTGGAAGTCGAATCCGATGGTGCCGATCGCGTAGATGAGCTGCTTCCCGGCGGGTGGGGCCGGGGCGGACGTGGTGGCGCCGCTCTCGCTGGGGTGTCCGCCCGCGCCGCCGCAGGTACCGCCGCATCCGGCGCACGACGGGCAGACGCCCGTGTGCCCCGGGTGGGCGACAGGTGCCGTGTAGGCCACGGGCCCCGTATAGGCGACGGGTGCGGCGGGTGCCGCGTAGCCGGCCGGCGGGGCGTAAGCGGCCGGTGCGGGGGGTGCGGCGGGCGCGGCATAGGCGGGGGGTGCGGTGGGGGCCGCGTACGTGGTGGCTGCGGCGGGCTGGACGCCGGCCTGCTCCGCCGGTTGCATCGCCTGAGGTGCGGGCGGCCAGGGAGGCGGCGCGGGCCACGAGCCCGGGGGCGGGGGCACCGGAGCCGGCGCCTCACTCGGGACCGGTGCCTGCGCCGGCTCGACCTGGGAGGGCGCGGCCTGCGCAGCGGGCAACGGAGTTCCGGCGCCGGCGGGTGCCTGGGGCATGGCTGCGGGCACGGCCTGGGGCGCTTCCCCGGCCTGCGCGTGTACGGCGTGCGTGTCCATGACGATGGCTCTCTCTTTCTCGTGGGTGTGCGTCGAGCCGGGAGCGCCGGATACCGGCCTTCCCTCCCCCCGGACCAGGGCGAATGCTCCGGCGGCGTTGAGCCGGCCGCCGAGCAGCCTGCGGCACTCGGGTGAGTCGTCCGGGCCACAGGGCGGACGGATCGCGGACTCCCGTACCGCGCGCCCCGCGGCCAGCGGGTCGGCCTTGCGCCCCTCGGCCAGCTGCTGTGCCACCAGCAGTGCGACGACCCCGGTCACCGCCGGGGCGGCGAAGCTGCTGCCGGTCAGCGAGGCGACCGAGCCGCCGGGCGCGGCGCCGTGGATGTCCTGTCCGGGGGCCAGGACTCCGTTCAGCCGGTACGCGGCGCCCCAGTTGTTGATGTCGAGCGGCGCTCCGGCGGCGTCTGCCGCGCCCACTGCGAGTACGGACGGTGTGGCGGCGGGAGCCTGGAGGCAGTCGCAGCCGTCGTTCCCGACGGCCGCGACCACCAGCACGCCGTTCTCCTCGCACAGCCGGAGTGCCCGCTCCAGCATGCTGTCCGGCGCACCCCCGGGAGTCCGCTCGCCCCCGCTGATGTTGAGGACGTGCGCACCAGCCTCCACGGCCCGTTCCACGGCGCGCGCCAGGTCCAGCTGCGGTACGCGCGTCACCCGGCCGTCGGGGGACTCCCGGAACACCGGCAGCAGCAGCCCGGTGCAGCGAGGTACCAGACCGGGCACCGGCGAATCGGGCTGCCCGAACAGCAGGCTCGCGACGTGGGTGCCGTGCAGGGACATCGGCCCCGGACCCGCCGGGCTCGACACGAGAGTGGGCAACCGGGTCAGGTTCGATCCCGCGAAACAGGGATGTGTCAGGTCCACCGGCCCGTCGAGGACCGCCACGCGCACCTCTGGGCTGCCGAGGAGCTCCTGCTCGCCGGTTACTTCCCGCACCACCGACCGGATGTCCATGCTGAACCTCCGCCTACCGGAGTCTCTCGACCGTGCACTGGTTCGGTCTGCAACGTTCCGAAACGTTCCGAAACAGTTCGAAACGGTCCGAAATGGTTCGAAGCGTTCCGGGCCTCACGCAGGTCGCGCCGGGCCATGGGAAACATGTCTCACGGGCGCGTTCCGGAGGCGTTCGCCCATCCGGCGGAGCGCGTTCGGAGGTCGTCGCGGAGACGTCTCACCACCCGTCGCAGAAACGTTCCTGCATCGTGTTCGCCGACGTCTGCGGGGCGTCGGAACAGCGCCGCCCCGGCACGACCAACTGACCGGCCGGTACGCGCCCGCCCGGTTGCAGCCGTATATGCCGTCGCGCAGAGTGAGAGACGTGTCGCATGGAGCCCACCTCGAAATCCTGCGGCCCTTCCAAGTCACCTGCGGAGGGCGGCGCGTCGCCGTCTCCAACGCGGCGCAGCGCCTGCTGGCCTTCCTGGCCTTGCACCGCGAGGGTACGCATCGACGTTCGGTCGCCGAACAGTTGTGGCCTGATTGCACGTCCAGCCGCGCCGCCGCCAATCTGCGATCGGCGCTCTGCCAGGGCAGGAGGCTCGGTTCGGTCGCCGCCATCGACTGCGCCGATCACAGCCTCGCGCTCGCACCCTCCTTCTCGGTCGACTTCCACGAGGCGTGGGACTCCGCCCACCGCCTTGTGTCCGGCGACGGCGAGCTCCCCGACGGGCAGCAACTGGTGACAGACCTGAGCCAGGACCTGCTCCCCGGCTGGGACGACGAATGGCTGCTCCTCCCCCGCGAACGCTGGGATCAGCTCAGGCTGTACGCCCTGGAGGCGCTGGCCCAGCGCTACCAGGCCGAGGGCCGTCATCTTTCGGCTTTGCAGGCGGCGCTCGCCGCCGTCGCCATCGACCCGTTCCGCGAGACCGCCCACCGGATCGCCGTCGAGGTCCACCTGGCCGAGGGCAACGTGGCCTGCGCGCTCAAGCGGTACCAGGAGTACCGGCGGTTGCTGCAATCGGAGTTGAAGGTGGCCCCGTCTCCTCAGCTCACCAACCTGGTCCGCGACCTGACGCGAGCGTAGGCGATCGGACGCGGCGGGCCGCCGACCGACCGGCGGGGCGCATGCGCTGCTCCGATCCAACTCTGCCGGGCGGCATCGCCGGCAGACGTCCACCAGGCCACCCAGCCACCCGGCCCGTTCCTGCGTGAGCCGTGCCCTCCGTGCTGATTCGAGGCAGGTCGCGGCTCCGACGGCGCGGGGCTACAGACCGGCGGCGGCCTCTCTCAACGCTTCGGCTTGCCGGGCGCCCATCGCGACCGTCCACAGGGAACAGGACGATGGCTGCTGCGCGCCGATCTCCCCCTATGGCCCTCGGCGGCCTGCAGGCCCTGCTCGCACCGGGCGGCGGCGCCTACACGCCGCGTGGACAGGCTTCTCGAAAGCCTGCCCGATACCGCCAACTCGGCCTTCCGCCCCATGAGATGGCCATCTGGACTCGTCGCCGGAGTGAAGGCCCAGGGGTTTATGGTGGGCGGCATGTCCGCCCCTGACCACATCCGCATCGTTTCCCGCGACTCGCCCATGGCCCTTGCCCAGGTGGAGCGCGTCCGCACCGAACTGGCCGCCCTCTTCCCGTCCACGACCACCGCGGTCGTCCCGGTGAAGACCACCGGGGACCGCTGGATGGGCGACCTCGCCGCCGTCGAGGGAAAGGGGGCGTTCACCAAGGAAGTGGACGCGGCCCTGCTGGACGGCACCGCCGACCTGGCCGTGCACTGCGTGAAGGACGTTCCCGCCGACCGGCCGCTGCCGGCCGGCACCGCCTTCGCCGCCTTCCTCAAGCGCGACGACATCCGCGACGCCCTGGTGCACCCCGGCGGGCTCACCTTGGACGGCCTACCCCCCGGCACCCGTATCGGCACCTCCTCGGTACGACGCGTCGCCCAGCTCGCAGCCTCCCACCCGCACCTCCAGTGCGTCCCTATCCGGGGCAACGCGAACCGGCGGCTGGAGAAGCTTGGCGCCGGCGAGGCCGACGCGCTGCTGCTCGCCGTTTCCGGCCTGGAGCGGATCGGTCGTACCGACGTGATCAGCGAGGTCCTGCCCGTCCGGACGATGTGTCCTCCCATCGGCGCGGGCATCCTCGCCCTCCAGTGCCGCGAAGGCGACACGGAGCTGATCGAGGCGGTGAGCGCGCTCGGCGATCCGGCCACCCATCGGGAAGCCACCGCCGAACGCATGTTCCTGCACGTCCTCCAGGGCCACTGCAACAGCCCGATCGCCGGTTACGCCACCACAGAGCGGGACGGCGAGCTCGCCATGTACGCGCAGGTGTTCACGCCCGACGGCAAACGCATCCTGCGGGCTCACGAGTGGGCCGGCCCGCTGGACCCCGCGACCCTCGGCACCTCGGTGGCCGTTGCCCTCCTGCGGCAGGGAGCACGCGAACTCATCGACAGCATCCCGCACTGAGGAGGCTACCTTCGCCCGCGTCTACGTGAACGAGGGAACCTTCGGCATCTTCGATGCTGGTGACGTCCCCGTCGAGACTGCCGACTGGTCTGGCGACCTGGTTGCCCCCATGGCCCGGGGAGCGATGGTGCTGACCGGCGTCAATACCGGCAACGCGGGACCGTCCGCAGGCCGGTCCGCGCCTGCTCCGAGGAACCCCGATGAGGTCCTGGCAGCCGCCTGGGACATCTGCAGGCTTTGGATGGTGCCGGTCGCGCTGGACAACTGATCGATGCCGCCTGATCGCCCACGTGGCTGACCAGACGTCAGCCGAGAGTCGCACGGGGTGGATCACCGCCGGCCGCGGCCGTTCGCCGATCGGTTGTCGCGGTCAGGCGGCCACGTACTTGCGGTAGGCCGGGCCCAGTTCCACCACGTCCACCGAGGCGTGCACCACCCTGCCGTCGCCGGACGGCAGGTGCGTGCGCAGCAGGTCGAGCACGGCCGCGCTCAGCTCGGCCTTGACCGCCTCGGTGCGGCCGGCGAGCAGGCCCAGCTCCACGTGGACGACGGCGTTCTCCGGGGCGCCGTCGGCCACGTGGACCTCTTCCAGGCACCTGAAGCGGGTCTTGCAGTCGGCGACGGCTCCTCCGGCCACTTCGGCGGTCAGGGAGTGCAGGGCGAGGGCGAAGGCGCGGCGCGCGAAGACCTCGGAGAGGTTCGCCGAGTAGTCGACGGTGATCTGCGGCATCAGGTGGTCCCGTTCTGTCATGACCCGGTCGGTGGCGTGCATACGGATTCTCCCCGATCATCCGGATGGTTCCGCGGGCCGGTCCGGGAAGCCGGTGACGGCCTCGGCGGCGCGGCCGGGTGCGCCCCGGGCGGGGAGCCGGCCGGCTTCCCCGCCTCGACCGGTACGCGGAGGGGCCGGAAAACCCTCGACCCTTGATCCACAATTCAATTCGAACGCGGTGTTGTGACGGGTCCTCCCGTTCGATACGATCGCCCCCTCAACGGCCGTAAGTCCGCTTATAGCAGGGGGCATTGTGGGTGCGTTGGCGTCGGCAATACCCTTCGGGCGAGCTGCTTGATGAAAAAGGCCGAGGAGAAGTCAAAACCTTCCGGCGCCGAATTACCCGAACAGCGTTCCCCGTCACCGTTCCGCGGACGGGATTTCACGCTCTTCTGGGCGGCCGGCGCGATCGACGGCCTCGGCACCTGCGCGTCCGCGCTCTTCCTCCCGCTGATCCTGCTGGACGCCGGCCATCCCGCCGGACTCGCCGGACTCGTCGCCTCGGTGGCACTGGTCAGCGGACTCGTGGTCTCACCGGTCGCGGGCGTGTACGCCGACCGGTGGCCGCGCAAACCGATGATGTACGCGGCGGCCCTGGTCGCGGCCGGCGCCATGGGGTCGGTGTTCGTGGCCGTGGCCCTCGGCCGGGTCGTCCTCGTCCACGTGCTCGTCGCCGCCGTGGTCGAGCAGGCGGCCAGCGCCACCTACGGTGCGGCGGCCTCCGGCGCCATCCGGCGGCTGGTGCCGCCCGAGGGGTACGCCCGGGCGATCGGTCACCTCCAGGCGCGCGACCAGGCGGTGCAGATCGTCGGTCCGACGCTGGGCGGCGTCCTCTACCAGCTGGCCCGGTGGGTGCCGCTGCTCGCGGACGCGGTGTCGTTCCTGCTGGTGGCGGTGTTGAGCAGGGCGATCCGCGCGGACCTCGCGCCCGGACGGGAGCCTGCTGCCGGCTCGTTCACCCGTGACCTCGCCGAGGGACTGCGCTTCGTGTGGGCCGAGCCCTTCCTCCGGTTCGTCGTGCTGTGGACCGCCGGGATCAACGCGCTGCTCGGCGCGCTGTACTTCCACGCCGTGTTCGACTCCCACGCCCGGGGCGCCAGCCCCTCGTCGATCGGCCTCATCCTGACCCTGGCGGGCGTCGGAGGGCTGCTCGGCGCTCTCGCCGCCCCCTGGCTGGTGCGGCGCGTTCCGGCCCCGCGGATCGTGGCGGGCGCGTCATGGGCCATGGTGCCGACCGCCGCCGGGCTCGCGCTGGTGTCCGGGACGTGGGCGTACGGGCTGCTGCTGAGCGGGGTGTCGCTGATCGTGCCGTCGGTGGTGGTCGTGCTGCAGACGCGGGCGGTGCTCGTCACCCCCGACCGGCTGCTGGCCCGGATGGGGACGGTGCTGGGCACGGCCGGCCAGGGCGTCGCCGTGCTCGCGCCGGTGGCGGCGGGGGTGCTGGTCGCGGCGTACGGGGGCCGTGCGGTGGCGCTGGGCTGCGCGGGCGCGTTCGCCGGGCTGGCGCTGTACGCGACCGCCAGGTCCGGACTGGTGAACCGGGAGGCGCCGTGATGCCGGCCCCGCCGAGGACGGCCCCGCGCACCTACGGCGTGTACCGGCCGGTGCTGCCGGTGACCAGCCCCCGCGATCCGGACCGGATGGTGTACACGGGTGACGCGGACGGCAGGTGCGAGATCTTCACCTGGGACCGTTCCACCGGCACCACCAGGCAGTTGACGGACCGTCCGCACGGCACGCTGCTGTGCGCCGTCGACGACGACGAGGTCGTCTGGTGGTTCGACGAGGACCTCGGCGGCAGCGGCGGCTGGCGCGTCCAGGACTTCGACGGCGGCCCGGACCGGCCGGCCCTGGCCGGGGTGCCGTACGGCCGGCCCGCCGGACTGGCGTTCGCCGCCGGGGGTGCGGTGGCCGTCGGCATCAGGACCCCCGAGGGGCTCGACGTCCATCTGGGGCGGCGCGGCGGCCCCACGACGCCCGTCCTGCACACGGCGGAGCCCGGCACCCTGTGCGACCTGGCCCCGGACGGCGGGCTGCTGGCGGTGTCCGGACCCGCGCACTCCGCCCGGGCGGTGACCCTGCTGACCCCGGACGGCAGCACCGTCGCGGTGCTCTCCGGCGCCGGGGAACGCACCTGGGCGCTGGGATTCGCGCCCGCGGCCGGGTCGCCGTCCGGCCCCACGCCGTTAACCGGGCCTATGCCGTTACCCGGGCCCGCGCCGTTATCCGGGCCCGCGTCATTACCCGGCTCCGCGCCGTTACCCGGGCCGGCGCCGTCACCCGGGCCGGCGCCGTCACCCGGGCCGGTGCCGTCACCCGGGCCCGTGCCGTCCTCCCCCGGATCCGGGCCGGCGCCCGGCGGCCCCCTGCTGCTGGTCATGCGCGAGCGGGCCGGCCGCTACCACCTCGGCACCTGGGCGCCCGGCCGGGGCCTGGAACTGCTGCCCTGGTGTTCCTTCGACACCGAGACGACCGCCCGCTGGTACCCCGGCCCGGGAGGCCGGCGGGTCCTGGTCCGGCAGGACCGGCACGGCCGCAGCCGGCTGTTCACCGCCGACCTGGACCGCCGCGAGCTGGTCCCGGTGCCCACCCCGGAGGGCAGCGTCCTGGACGCTGCGCCGGCCGCCGACGGCGACGTGCACTTCATCTGGACCGACGCCGTCAACGTACCCCGCGCGCTGTCCCTCTCGGGTGCGCCGCTGCCCGGGCAGAGCCAGTGGCGCCTCCCCCGGTTCGGCCGCCGGCAGGACCTGTGGACGCCCGGGCCCGACGGACCGGTGCACACCTTCGTCACCACACCCGCCGACCGGCCCGCGCCGCACCCGCTGGTCTTCCTCGTGCACGGCGGACCGGCCGACCACGACCGCGACGCCTACGACCCCATGGTGCAGGCCCTCGTCGGCTCGGGTCACGCCGTGGCCCGCGTCAACTACCGGGGCTCGACCGGCTACGGACCCCGCTGGCGATCCGCCTACTCCGAGGGCGTCGGCCACACCCAGGTCGCCGACCTCGTCCGGGTCCGGGCCGAGCTGCTGGAGCGGGGCATCGGCCGCCAGGGCGCGGTCGGCCTGTGCGGCACCTCGTGGGGCGGCTACCTGACGCTGCTGGCCATGGGGACGCGACCCGAACTGTGGAACGCCGGGGTGGCCGTCAAGCCGCTCGCCGACTGCGCCACGGCGTTCCGGCACTCCACGCCCGCCCTACGGGCGCTCGACACCGCGCTGTTCGGCGGCACCCCCGACGAGGTGCCCGAAGCCTACGCACACGCCTCGCCGTCCTCGTACGCGGCCGCCGTCCGCGCCCCGCTGCTGGTCGTCGCCGCCCGGCGGGACGCCAAGTGCCCGCCGGAGCAGGTCGAGTCGTACCTGGCCGTGCTGCGGGCGGGCGGCGTGGCCCACGAGGTGATGTGGCTGGACTCGGGCCACGACGGCTACGACGGCGCCGACCACCTGGCCGTGATCCGGCGGTCCCTCAGGTTTCTCGGCCGCGGGCTGCCTCCGGCGCCCGCTGCGGCCGAGCCGTCCCCGCACCCGGAGAGGAGGTGAACATCATGCAGAAGGACGTCATCCACGGCGACCCGCTCGAAGGCGACGAGGAAAGCCGCAAGCCGGGCGTGGGCGTCGTCGTCTACCTCCGCTCCGCGGAGGAGATGGAGGACGAGGACAAGTAGCCCCGAGGGGCCGGCCCCGCACCCCGTGCGCGGGGCCGGCCCCGACCGGACCGACAGGCGTTGACCACACGAGATGAGGCCAGCCGTGCGCGTACTCCTGGTGAACATGCCCTGGGCCCCGATCGATCTCCCGTCGCTGGCTCTCGGAATTCTCAAGCGCAGTGTCGACGAGCGCGTCCCGAACGGAACCGCGGACGTCCTGCACGCGAATATCGAATACGTGGACTGGGTTACCAAGAACACCGAATTCACGCTGGAGGACTACTCCTACTACTCGCTCGGCTCCTATTTCCTGGGATGCGGCGACTGGGTGTTCTCGTCCGCCCTTTACGACGACCCCCAATGGCGCGTTCCCGAGTTCACCGAGGCGATGGGAAGCCGGTTGCGCGGGCCGCGGATGGAGATGGCGAAGGCCCTGCACGGGACCGCCCCCGACTTCGTCCGGCACATCGCCGAGCGCATCGTCGGACTCGCCCCGGACGTCGTCGGATTCACCTCGACGTTCCAGCAGAACACCGCCGCCCTGGCAGCCGCCAAGTACGTCAAGCGGCTCGCCCCGCACATCGTGACGGCCATGGGCGGCGCCAACTGCGACGGCAAGCAGGGCGAGGCCGTCCACCGCAACTTCCCCTTCGTCGACCACGTCGTGCGCGGCGAGGGCGAGGTGTCGTTCCCCGCACTGCTCCGGGCACTCGACGCCGGGGAGCCGCTGTCGGAGGTACCCGGGCTGTGCTGGCGCGACGCGGACGGCAGCTCCGTGGTCAACGCCATGAGCGCCAGACCCCTGCCGCCCGCATCGATCCTGGCGCCGGACTACTCCGGGTACTTCGAGCGGCTCGCCTCCTCCCACGCCCGGCACTGGGTCGAACCGAAGCTGGTGGTGGAGGGCGCCCGCGGCTGCTGGTGGGGCGAGAAGCACCACTGCACGTTCTGCGGGCTGAACGGCTCGTTCATGCAGTTCCGCAGCAAGAGCCCGGACGTCTTCTACGACGAGATCATCGAACTGGCCCGCAAGCACCGGGTCCTGGACATGTACGTCGTCGACAACATCCTGGACATGGGGTACGTGAACACGGTGCTGCCGCGCATCATCGACAGCGGCTTCGACCTGCGCATGCACATCGAGATCAAGGCCAACATGCGGCAGGGCCAGCTCCGGACCCTCGCCGACGCGGGCCTGATCTTCGTGCAGCCGGGCATCGAGAGCCTCAACAGCCGCGTCCTGTCGCTGATGGACAAGGGCGTGACCGGCGCCCAGAACGTCCGGATGCTCCGCGACGCGGCCACCGTCGGCCTCTCCGTGGCCTGGAACTACCTGCACGGCTTCCCCGGCGAGGACGCCGAGGACTACGACGACGTCGTGGCCCAGCTGGCGGCGCTGGAGCACCTCAACCCGCCCGTGGGCCCGTCCTCCCGGATCGCGATCGAACGGTTCAGCCCCTACTTCAACGACCCCGGCCTCGGCTTCTCCGAACTCCGCGCCGCCGAACCCTACTACCTCACGTACGACCTCCCCGACGCGGAGATGTTCGACCTGGCGTACGTCTTCGACGTGCCGCCGCGCGGGATCGGCGAGGACGTCGTCCACCGCCTCGACGAGGGCATCTCGCACTGGAAGCGGAACTACGCCGGCAGCCGCCTCACCCACTGCGACCTGGAGGACCGGATCGTCCTGGTCAGCAGGCGGCGGGCGTTCGACTGGACGTACCTGGAGCTGACCGACCCGTTCGAGCTGGCCCTGTTCCGGCTGCTCGACCAGCCGCACACGGTGAAGGCGGCCGCGCGCAAGCTGCGCGATGGGCACCGGGCCGGCGAGGACGCCGTGCGGGAGGTCCTCGCGCGGTGGCGGGGGCTCGGGGTGGTCTTCGAGGACAGCGGGCAGTTCGTGCAGATCGCGCCGCCGGCGCTGAACGAGGAGTTCCTGCGGATCGACTTCATGCGGCACACCTCGGCCCGCGACTCCGAACTCGCCGCGACCACCGCCTGACGGCTGCCCGACAGAGGGACGACGATGAATCCAGTACTCACCGGCACCACGTCCGCGCACGCCCCCGCGCCCGCGCCGTTCACCGTGACGGCCACGCGGGACTACGACCCCGAGGTGGGCGCGCTGCCCAGCATGTCCCTGGGCCGCTACGAGATCGACGTCAGCGGCGCCGAGGCCGCCCGGCGCCTCTTCGCCGCCGGTGCCCGGCACGTCACGCTGCCCCGCCCGGTCGACGTGACGGACGCCGCCGACGCGGCGTGGGCGGTCCGGGCGCTCAGCTTCGTGGGCGACCTGTCCAGCCTGGCCATCTCGGTCGACTGGCAGCTCCGCACCGGCCCCGACCCGGACGCCTGGCGGCACTACGGCCACCTCCACCCGCCGACCGCCGTCCTCGGCACCGCCGACCCGGCCGCGACGGCCCTCGCCTGGCGCGCCGCCTACTACATCTGCAAGTGCGTCTACCGGTACGGGCCCGGGTTCGTCCAGGTGCGCGACCGGCGCTACGGCGAGCTGCGCCGCTTCACCATCGACGAACCGGAGTACCACCAGGCCATCGAGGCCCTCGCCGACGGTGCCCGTGCCGACGCGATCCCGAGGGCGGTCCTGCAGGACTTCCTGGACGAGACCCTCGTCCTGCCCGTCGGTGACCACCTGTGGTGGGCGCCGTACCGGGTCCGCCGCTGGTCGGAAGCGCCGATGGTGATCTGACTCCCGGGCCGGTACGGCTCGAAGGCCCCGGTGGCCGGCCTCGGAGGCCGGCCACCGGGGCCTTCGTGTGTCCGCGTGCGCGTGCGCGTGGGTGCTGTCCGCGTGCGCGTGCTGCACTGGGTCCGCTGGTTTAGTACCAGTGGTTGGCCTGCCAGAAGTTCCAGGCCTCGACCGGGGAGCCGTAGCGCTCGTTCATGTAGTTCAGGCCCCA
>NZ_JBIBBM010000011.1:0-264167 GCF_042900645.1 Streptomyces sp. NPDC012888
GTTGAGTTCTCAAGGTGCGGACGCTTCCTTCGTTCCCGTCTCCGGGCCCTCCGGGCGCTTCCTTCGTTCTTCGTTTCCGACTCTATCAGATCTTTTCGATCCGATTTCCTCGGTGCTTTCCAGGTCTTCGCTCTCGCGTTTCCCTTTCCGGCGGTTCCGACTCTATCAGATCCTTTCGGGCCTGACTCCCAGTCAGCGGGTTTTGTCTTCCGGGCTGTTGGGCCCTTTCGACTCCCGAACTCTAGCGGATTTCCCGGGCGGCTCCTAATCGGAGCCTCGGAAAAGAATTCGGGGATGCCGAATTCGTTCCCGGAGGAGTTCGCGCTGTGTTGGGTTGCCGCTACGAGGCGGCGGAAGGTTGCCGGAGAACCGTTACGTCTCCCTGGCAACCCGAAGAACTCTACGTCCCGGGCGGGTCCGTGTCAACCCCCCAGGTCGGGCCCGGTCAGCCCCGCGTCTGGAGGCCCTCCACGCGGTCCAGCAGGCGGGTCAGGATGTCGCCGAGCAGGCCGCGCTCGGCCGGTGAGAGGTCCTGGAGGAGGTCCTCCTCGAAGACCGTGGCCATGCGCATGGCGTCCAGCCACTTGCTCCGGCCGTCCGCGGTGAGCTCCACGATCACGCGGACCCTGTTGGACTCGTCCCGCTCCCGCGTGACCAGGCCCTCGGCGGTCATCCGGTCGATGCGGTGCGTCATCGCCGCCGGCGTCAGGCCCAGCTGCTTGGCCAGCTCGCTGGGGCCCATCCGGTAGGGGGCGCCCGACAGGACCAGTGCCTTGAGGACCTCCCACTCGGCGTTGCTGATGCCCAGGGCCGCGGTCTGGCGGCCGTAAGCGACGTTCATCCGGCGGTTGAGGCGGCTCAGCCCCGACACGACCTTTTCGACCTGGGGGTCGAGGTCCTGGAACTCGCGCTGGTAGGCGGCGATCTGCTCGTCGATGGTCGGCTCGTTGACGGCCACTGCGCCGTCCGGGGTCTCACCCATGCCGCCGAGTATCGCACGACTCCGCTGGCGTCTAACTCCTTCGGTGTGTAGTGTTAAGCGTCGAACTTTAGGTATGAAGTCTTCAGCTCTAAGGGCAGGTGAGAAGTGACCAAGGTGATGGGCGCTGCGATGCGGCGGATCCAGGCCGGCAACGCACTGACGGCGTTCGGCATCGGCTTCACGGTTCCGTTCCTCTACATCTACGTGGCGCAGGTGCGGGATCTGGGCTCCATGTGGGCGACGTGCGCGTTCATCGCGTTCGCCCTCGGTGCGCTCGTCGCCTTGCCCTTCACCGGTCGGGTCATCGACCGCCGGGGTCCGGCCCCGGTGGTCATCGGTGCGGCGTTCCTGGCGTCCGTGGGTGCGATGTCCCTCGGGCTGTCCACGGGCGTCGTTCCGCTGCTGCTGTCCGCTCTCGCGCTGGGTGCCGGCCAGGCCGTCATGCAGCCGGCGCTGGCCACGATGATCGTGTGGTGCTCCACGCCGACCACCCGGACCAAGGCGTTCGCGCTCCAGTTCTTCATGCAGAACCTGGGCCTGGGCATCGGCGGTCTGCTCGGCGGGCAGATCGTCGACGAGCACGATCCCGGCAGCTTCACCCTGCTCTTCGGCATCGAGGCCGTGATGTTCCTGGTCCTCGCCGGTGTCATCGCCTCGGTGCGGATGCCCCAGGCGCAGACCTTCAGCGACGCCCGGCCCAAGGACCCGGCGCAGGCGGGTGGCGGCTGGAAGCGGCTGCTGCGCCACAAGGCGATGGTCCAGCTGTGCGTGCTGGGCTTCGTCCTCTTCTTCGCCTGCTACGGACAGTTCGAGTCGGGTCTGGCCGCGTTCGGCACGGAGGCTGCGGGGATCTCCCCGTCCACCCTCGGTTTCGCCCTGGCCGCGAACACCGGCGCGATCGTGGTCGCGCAGTTCGTGGTGCTGAAGCTGGTCGAGGGGCGCCGCCGGTCCCGGGTGATCGCCCTGGTCGGGCTGATCTGGACGGTCGCCTGGGTGATCGCCGGGTTCTCCGGTCTCGGTCACGTCAGCGCCGTGATGGCCGCGGCCGCGTTCATCACGACGTACGCGCTGTTCGGCATCGGCGAGGCGATGCTGTCGCCGACGCTGGCGCCGCTGGTCGCGGACCTGGCGCCCGAGGGCTCGGTGGGCCAGTACAACTCCGCCTTCGCCCTGGTGAAGCAGATGGCGCTGGCGCTCGGGCCGCTGGGCGTGCCGGTGGGGGCGGGGCTGCCGATGGTCTACATCGGGATCTTCGTACTGGTGTCGCTGGGCATCGCCTGGCTGGCGCTGCGGCTGGGCCGGCAGCTGACGGCCGTGCAGGACAACCCGGTGCCGGCGCGGGCGGCCGCGGCCCCGGCCCCGGCGAAGCAGGCCGTGGCGGCCACGGAGCCGGTCGCCGCGTGACGGTTGCCGAAGGCCCCGCTCCTGTCGGAGCGGGGCCTTCGGCGTGTCCGGGTGCTAGGGGGTGTCCGGGAGGGCGAACTCGCACCAGACGGCCTTGCCGCCGCCGGGGGTCCGGCGGGAGCCCCAGGAAGAGGCGATGGTGGCGATGATCGAGATGCCGCGTCCGGTCTCGTCGCCGGGCTCCGCGCGCCGCCGCCGCGGCAGGTGGTCGTCGCCGTCGGTGACCTCGACGATCAGGCGGCGGTCGGTGCGGCGCAGGCGCAGGCGCATGGGCGGGGTGCCGTGCTGGAGGGAGTTGGCGACGAGCTCGCTGGCCGCGAGTACGCCGAGGTCGCACAGCTCGACCGGGAAGCGCCAGGAGGCGAGCACGCCCTGGGCGAAGGCGCGGGCGCGCGGGGCGGCCTCGACGCCTCCGAGGAGCTCCAGGGCGGCGTTGTGGAACAGCTCCGCGTCGGGGCCGGTGCGGACGGGGTGCTGGAGGACGAGCACGGCGACGTCGTCGTCGTGGTCGGCGTCCACTCCGAGGGCCCGCATCAGCCGGTCGCAGATGACCTGGGGGGTGCCCTGGGCGCCGGAGAGGGCGCGGGCGAGGGCGGCGACGCCCTCGTCGATGTCCTCGCCGCGCCGTTCCACGAGTCCGTCCGTATAGAGGACGGCGGTGGAGCCGGGTCCCAGGGCGATGGTGCCCGAGGAGTGCAGCCAGCCGCCGGTGCCGAGCGGGGGGCCGGTGGGGTCGGCGGCGCGGCGGACGGTTCCGTCGGCGTCGCGGACCAGGATGGGGAGGTGCCCGGCGGAGGCGTAGGCGAGGAGTCCCTCGTTGGGGTCGTGGACGGCGTAGACGCAGGTGGCGATCTGGCTGGCGTCGATCTCGGCGGCCAGGCCGTCGAGGAGCTGCAGGACCTCGTGCGGGGGCAGGTCGAGCCGGGCGTAGGCGCGGACGGCGGTGCGGAGCTGGCCCATGACGGCGGCGGCGCGGACGCCGCGGCCCATGACGTCGCCGATGACGAGGGCGGTGCGGCCGGCGCCGAGGGTGATGACGTCGTACCAGTCGCCGCCGACGGCGGCCTCGGTGCCGCCGGGCTGGTAGGTGGCGGCGATCCGGAGGTCGTCGGGCTGTTCGAGTTCCTGGGGGAGCAGGGAGCGCTGGAGGGTGACGGCGGCTTCGCGCTGGCGGCGTTCGCTGGCGCGGAGCCGGTCGACGGCTTCGGCGTGGTCGGTGACGTCGGCGAGGTGGATGAGGACGCCGGTGCAGTCCGGGCCGGGGAAGGCGACGGGCGTGCAGGTGACGGTGTACGAGCTGCCGCCGCCGGGCGCGGTGCGGTTCTTGGCGGTGCGGGACTTGCCGCTGCGCTGGACCTGGTCGAGGAGGGGGAGCAGGCCGAGCTCGCCGAGTTCGGGGAGGGTGTCGCCGGCGGGGGCGCCGAGGGGGCGGGGCCCGAAGCCGGCGGTGTAGGCCTCGTTGACGTAGGCGACGCGGTGGTCGGGGCCGTGGACGAGGGCGACGAGGGCCGGGAGCCGGCCCAGGACCTCGCGTACGGGGAGGTCGTCGAGGGAGGGGACGGCAGCCAGGGGCGTGCCGGTGCCGGTCCCGGAGACGGTGGGGTCGGCCGGGCGGCCGTCGGTCGCGGAGGCACGGGCGGCGGGGACGGACCCGCCCGTGGCGGCCGGCGGGGCCGCCGCTCCGCGCTTGGCCTGTGCGGCGGCGTGTTCGGAACGGGCGGCGGCGCGGCGCTGCGTTCCGGGAAACCGGGCGCTCCAGCGCGTGAAGTTCACTGCGTTCAAGCCTCGTGGTGTCGCTCGTGGTCGCTGGGGTGTTCCGGGACGGTCGCTGGGCGGTGGTGGCGCGGGGCCCGGCGCCCTGCGCCGTCACTCTGCGCAGGGGCGGGCATACCTATGGTCACACGTCCAGTGTGGCGGACCGCACTGGCGGCGTCAGCCGTGGCCCGGCTTCTGGAGGTGGGTCCGGGGTCCGTGCTGGCGTTTGCCTGCGGCGAGCTCGAATTCGGCCCTGGGGTGTTCGAGGGAGCCGAGGGAGACGATCTCGCGTTTGAAGAGGCCGGCGAGGGTCCACTCGGCCAGCACGCGCATCTTGCGGTTGAAGGTGGGGACCCGGCTGAGGTGGTAGACGCGGTGCATGAGCCAGGCGGGGTAGCGCTTGAGCTTGCGGCCGTAGACGTGGGCGACGCCCTTGTGCAGGCCGAGGGAGGCGACCGAGCCGGCGTACTTGTGGGCGTACTCGGTGAGGAGTTCGCCGCGGAGGGAGGCGACGAGGTTCTCGGCGAGCGCCTTGGCCTGGCGGACGGCGTGCTGGGCGTTGGGGGCGCAGTCGCGGCCGGGTTCCCCGGCGGTGATGTCGGGGACGGCGGCGGCGTCGCCGGCGGCCCAGGCGTGTTCGACGCCGTCGACGGTGAGGAAGGCGGTGCAGACGAGCCGGCCGCGTTCGTTGCGGGGCAGGTCGGTGGCGGCGAGGACGGGGTGGGGTTTGACGCCGGCGGTCCAGACGACGGTGCGGGTGGGGAACCGGGTGCCGTCGCTGAGGACGGCGACGCGGTTCTCGCAGGAGTCGAGGCGGGTCTCCAGGCGGACGTCGATGTTGCGGCGGCGGAGCTCGCTGACGGTGTACTTGCCCAGTTCGGGCCCGACCTCGGGGAGGATGTGGTCGCTGGCCTCGACCAGGATCCACTTCATGTCCTCGGGTTTGACGTTGTGGTAGTAGCGGGTGGCGTAGCGGGCCATGTCCTCCAGCTCGCCGAGGGCTTCGACGCCGGCGTAGCCGCCGCCGACGAAGACGAAGGTGAGGGCGGCGGAGCGGATGTCGGGGTCGCGGGTGGAGGAGGCGATGTCCATCTGCTCGATGACGTGGTTGCGCAGGCCGATGGCTTCCTCGACGGTCTTGAAGCCGATGCCGTAGTCGGCGAGGCCGGGGATCGGCAGGGTGCGGGAGACCGAACCGGGGGCGAGGACGAGCTCGTCGTATTCGAGCTCCAGTGCGCCGCTGCCCTCTTCCTCGGTGGCGAGGGTGTTGACGGTGGCGGTCCGTTTGGCGTGGTCGATGCGCTCGGCCTCGCCGATGACGATCCTGCACTTGTCGAGGACCCGGCGGAGCGGGACGACGACGTGGCGGGGCGAGATGGAGCCCGCGGCGGCCTCGGGGAGGAAGGGCTGGTACGTCATGTAGGGCTCGGGGGTGACCACCGTGACCTCGGCTTCGCCGGCTCTGAGCTTCCGCTGGAGCCTCAGTGCCGTGTACATGCCGACGTAGCCGCCGCCGACGATCAGGATGCGTGCACGGGGCGGGGTGCCGGGGGCCGCGCCCCGGGAGTTAGCAGCCTTCACCATCCCATGACGCACCGTGGCGGGGAGTTTGTCCACAGGCCCGTCAAATTGTGTGACCGGCAGCAGGGGTGGGGCGGGGCTGTCTGAGGGGGTCTGAGGGGGCAGAGGTGCGCAGGTCAGAACGTGCGGAAGCGATCATTCCGGGGGTGGGAATCGGAAAAGTGGGGGTGAATGCTCCGATCGGGCGGTGCTCGGAGGGGGGCTGCCTCTTCTGAATTGACTCTGGCTCAACTATGTTCGTTACCCGTCGAGGAGTAGTACGGGCCCTCACGACCTTGGGCCCCCTCGACACGAAGGCGGGGAGTGTCTCCGGGGGGAGACAGAAGATTACCGGGGGAAACATATGCACATTTCCGATTTCCATGCTTCTGCGACCGCGCTCTCGGACGGGAGCCACGGCCGCGTGATGTCCGGCGCCACCACCCACGGCGTGGGCCGCTCCACCCCCCTGCGCGTGGACGCGCAGCGGAACCTGGAGCACGTCCTGCGGGCGGCCCGCGAGGTCTTCGGCGAGCTCGGCTACGGGGCCCCCATGGAGGACGTGGCGCGCCGCGCCCGGGTCGGTGTCGGCACCGTGTACCGGCGCTTCCCCAGCAAGGACGTCCTGGTCCGGCGCATAGCGGAAGAGGAGACCGCCCGGCTGACCGAGCAGGCGCGGACCGCCCTGGGGCAGGAGGAGGAGCCCTGGCAGGCGCTCTCCCGCTTCCTGCGCACCTCCGTGGCCTCCGGCGCGGGCCGGCTGCTTCCGCCGCAGGTGCTGCGGGTCGGCGCGGCCGCCGAGGAGAACGCGCCCGGCGCGGAGGCCGTCGACGCCCGGGTCCCGCAGCAGCGGCAGCAGCCGGAGCTGCGGGTCGTGGGCGCGCGCGGTGACGCGGCCGCCGTGACCGGCTCCTCCGACGGCCCCTCGGCGGACGCGGGGGCCGGCGCGCTCCTGGAGGTCGTCGGCAAGCTGGTGGACCGGGCCCGTGCCGCCGGCGAGCTGCGCGCCGACGTCACCGTCGCCGACGTCCTGCTCGTGATCGCCACGGCCGCGCCCGCGCTGCCGGACGCGGCGCAGCAGGCCGCCGCCTCGGCCCGGCTGCTCGACATCCTGCTGGAAGGCCTGCGTTCGCGCTGAGGCCACGGGCGGGCCGGACGGCCCGCCCCCCGAGCCGCCCCCGCCCCGCCGTCGTTCCGGCGGCGGCGCGGGGTGCCCTGACCCCCGTGCGCCGGCTCCTCGAACGGCCGCCGCCCGACCCTGCCCGGACGGGTGGATGGCACCGAGTGCGGTCCGGCGCGCGTCCGGTCTGTGCCACGCTGGACCGCGTGTACCGATTGAGCGTGGTGTGCGGGGGCTTCCGCGATGGACGTTGACGGTCGGGAAGAGCCGCTCGCCAGGGGCGCCGAGGCCGGGGCCGGCAGCCTGCCGGGCCGGCAGGTACCGGCCCAGCGGGAGGCGGGCAGCGGAGCCACCGAGGCCGAACTCGCGCCTTCGGACGGCGAGCTGATCGCCCGGATGCGGGCCGGGGACGACACCGCGTACGCGGAGCTGTTCCGCCGCCACGCGGAGGCCGTGCGGCGGTACGCCAGGACCTGCTGCCGGGACGGGCACACCGCCGACGACCTGACCGGCGAGGTGTTCACGCGGACCCTGCAGGCCGTACGCGGCGGGGCCGGGCCGGACCAGGCGGTCCGCGCGTACCTGCTCACCACGGTCCGCCGGGTGGCGGCCGCCTGGACCAAGACGGCCAGGCGCGAACAACTGGTCGAGGACTTCGCGGTCTTCGCCGAACAGGCGGCCGCGGGAGCGGCGGCCCCGGAGACCGGTGCCGGACCGTCCGGCGAGGACACGCTGGAACTGGGCGCGGACGTGCGCGCCATGCACGAGGCCGAACGCTCGCTGGCCGTGCAGGCCTTCCGCAGCCTGCCGGAACGGTGGCAGGCGGTGCTGTGGCACACCACCGTGGAGGAGGCCTCGCCGAGCTCCGTGGCGCCGCTGTTCGGGCTGAGCGCCAACGCGACCGCGGTGCTGGCCAGTCGCGCCCGGGAGGGACTCAAGCAGGCCTACCTCCAGGCCCACGTCAGCTCGGCCCTGACCGCCGGCGGGGACTGCGCCCGGTACGCCGACCGGCTCGGTGCGTACGCCCGCGGTGGACTGCGGATGCGCGCGGAGCGCGGGCTGCGCAAGCACCTGGAGGAGTGCGCGCGGTGCCGGCTTGCCGCCGGCGAGCTGAAGGACGTCAACGCGGGTATCCCGGCGCTGCTTCCGGTCGCGGTCATCGGCTGGTTCGCCGCCGGGTACGCCGCGAAGGCCGCCGGGGTCGTGGCGGGCGGCGCGGTGGCCGCGGGCGGTGCCGGTGCGGCCGCCGCGGCGACGGGTGCGACGGGTGCGACGGCCACGTCCGGCGCGGCTGCGGGCTCTGGTGCCGGGGCCGCGGGTGCGGGTGCTGCCGGTGCTGGTGCTGCGGCGGGTGGCTCGGGAGCGGCCGGAGCCGGAGCGGGTGCCGGTGGCGCGGGCGGGGCCGGGTCCGGCGCGGGGGCCGCCGCGGCCTCCGAGGGGCTGGGCCTGCCCGCGAAGGCCGCGCTGGCCGCCGGCATCGCGGTGGCCGCCGCCGCGGGCGTGGTCTTCGCCCTGACCGGGGACGAGCCCGAACCCCAGGCCGGTGCGAAGCCCGCCCCCAGCGCCGCCTCCCCGGTGGTTCCGGACGCCCCCCGGCGGCCCGCGCCGGAGCCGAGCCCGCCCGCACCGCAGCCGCCCCGGCTGCCCGTGGCCAAGGCTCCCGCAACGCCCCGGCCGCCCGCCTCCGCGCCCCCGGCTCCGTCCCGGCCGCCGGCTCCGGAGGTCTCCGTACGGCCGGTACGGCCCGCCCCGCCGGCGCCGGACCCGACGCCCACGGCGAAGCCGGCGCCGCGGCCCGCGCCCAGGCCCACGGCCGAGCCGGGCCCGCCGCCCCCGCCCCAGTCGCCCACCGGCTACCGGCTGGCCGCCCTCGGCCACGCGCCCCTCGGCGACCACTCCGGTCCCGAGCTGGAGACCTGGCGCAGCAGCTGGGTGTGGCAGCGCTGGGGGCTGCGCGTCGGCGGCGAACGCTTCGGCCACGGCATCACCGTGAACGCCCGGTCGTCCGTCCTGATCCGGCTGAACCGCCAGTGCACCGCCTTCTCCGCCCGGGCCGGGGTGGACGACCTGTCGCTGCCCGCCCAGGGCCGGGTGCGGTTCTCCGTCCACGGCGACCGCGGCCGGCTGTGGCGCTCCCCCGCCCTCGGTGCCGGTGACCGGCCCGTGCCCGTACGGATCGGCCTGTCCGGCGACGAGACCCTCCGCCTGGTGGTGGAACCCGCCGGGCCGGGGGCCCCGCTGACGCTCGCGGCCTGGGCCGACGCCGTGATCAGCTGCCGCTGACCGGCCCTGCGGCGCCGTCGGCGGCGGCTAGGGCACGCGGGGCGGGGCGGGGCGCAGGCCGCGGGGGCCGGCGGAGCCGAGGCGCGCCAGCGGGGTGCCCGTCGAGGGGACCGCACGCCGGCGGGGCGTGGAGGTGCCGGTCCAGCAGGTGCCGCGCCGGGACAGCAGCCGCCGCAGCCAGAGCTCCATCGAGACGAGCTCGGCGAGACCGTCCAGCGAGCCCGGACGTCCCTCGGCCGCGTCGACCAGGGCCTGCTGCACCACCCGGGCGTCCACCAGCCCGGCGTCCGCCAGCAGCGGCGACGCGAACAGCAGCAGCAGGTCCGGCAGGGCGGCGCGCAGGCCCAGCCGGGTGGCGGTCTCGTTGGGGGCGTGCGTGGACGCGCCCCAGCCGGGCGGCAGCTCCCGGACCCCGGTGCCCGAGAGCACCTCGCGGAGGACGGCGGCCCGCGCGCCCGGCTGCACGCGCAGGGACTCCGGCAGCGCACGGGCCGCCCGTACGACCTGGTTGTCGAGGAACGGTGCGTGCAGCCGCTGGCTGCGGACCTCCACCGCCTGCTCGAAGACCCGGTGGTCGGCCGCGTGCCGGGCCAGTGCCGCCCGCGCCCGGGCCTCGCCGGGCCGCAGGGACAGCGGGGGCCGGCCGGCCGCGGTGCTCAGCCGGATCGATACTTCCGCCAGCGCCTCCCCGGTCAGCCAGCGGGCCGCCGGTCCCGGGCGGGCCCAGGTGAGGGCGGCGAGCGAGGCGTGCACGGGACCGGCCTGCTCGCCGGGCGGCGGCGGGAGCCGCCCCTCGCGCAGCCGCTCCGCGGCCTCCTCCATGCCCGCCCGGTACGGCGTACGGGCCAGCCGGCGGGCGGCGTTGTACACGGTCAGCGGGACCAGCAGCGAGGAGCCGCCGGCCGGCGCGGAGCGGGCCAGCGCCGCGACCGGCCGCAGCAGGTGCCGGCGGCGCCGGTCCATCAGCAGGTCGGCCAGCCGCGCCGGGTGCCCGTCGAGGACCTGCCGGGCACCGTGGCCGATCAGGTGGTCGGCGGAGCCGGCGGCGAGCCGGTGGCGTTCCCGGGCGGCGACGACCAGCGACGGGCCGGGCTCGTCGGTGAGCGGGCCGTCGAGCTCGGCGTACGGCAGGGCCTCGTCGGAGGCGGCGACCACGACGTGGTGCAGGCGCGGGTCGCCCGCGATCACCCGGGCCCGCTCCAGCTCGGCCTCCCGCCCCTGGGGGGTGGCGAGGTCGTTGAAGGTAACGGCCAGCAGCCGCTCGCCCGCGGCGGTGGCGCCCAGGCCCGGAAGGGTCCCGGGGGCTCCGGGCAGTCCGGCGGCCAGCAGGGCCAGGGTCGCGGAGGCGCTGCCCCCGGACAGGTCGGCGCCGATACCGGGCGCGGGGGCCCCGCGGGCGGCCCGCCGGTCGGCCGGACCCATGCCGGGAACCGGCCCGGGATCGTACGGCGGGGCGTCGGGAGCATGGCGGGGCGCCGTGAGCCGGGCGCGCACCGCGTCGACCAATGCCTCCCGTACGCCCTCCACCGCGCGCCCCGCCTCGATCTCCGGCGCGGCCACGGCGAGCGAGGCGACCGGTTCGTAGCCGGTGATCTCCCGGGACCCCTCACGGAGGATGAGCGCGTGGCCGGGCGGGATCCGCCGGACCCCGGCGTACGGCGTGCCGTCGCCCAGGGCCTCCGGGCTGTCCGGGCAGGCGAGCAGGGCGGCGAGGTGGCCGATGTCGAGCTGGGCCTCGATGAGGTCGGCGAGCGGCAGCGCGGCCGTCGCGTACGCCGTGCCTCCCGCCCAGGGGGTGTAGAAGACGGGCCGGGCGCCGGCGAGGTCGCCGAGCACGGTGATCCGGCGGCCGGCCTGGACCACCGCCGTGTAGCTGCCCGGCCAGGAGGTGAGGTGGCGGAGCGCCCCGCCGCGGGCGGCGTACAGGGCGCGGCGGAGTTCCGCGTCGTCGGCGCCGCAGCAGCCGAGGACGGCGAGGCGGGTGAAGGGGTCGGCCGGGTCGGCGGTGACGGTGCGGATCTCGTCGGGCCGCCAGTCGCCCACGGCCCACAGCGGGTCGGGGTCGCCCCACAGCAGCTGGGCGCCGACGGGGTGGACGGTGCGCTCGGCGTCCCCGGAGGGGTCGTGCTCCTGGTGGGGGAGTGCGGCGTCGGCCAGACCCCCGTGGAGGTCACCGGCGCCGGCGGGGGCGTGCCGGCCGCCGGGCCCGGTCCCGGCACCGCCCGTGCCGCTCACGCGCCCCGCGGTACCGAAACTCGCGGCGATACTGCTCCACCCCACCAACCAGCGCATCGCCGCCTCCCCGCTACCAGCATCGTGGCCACCTGTGGGTCGGGGTACATGCTGCCACGGCGGAGGGCGCGCGGGAGGGGTTAAGGGGGGCGTGCGGGCAAACGAACGCGCCCCAGTCACGCGGTATTCGACGTTCCGTTCCCGGCGCCGCTCAGACGCCGCATGGGCCGGTTTCAGCCATTCTTCGACCGGCGGGCGTGGGCGGCCCGGGGTGCGGTCCGGGAGGCGGCGACCACCTCCCGGACCGGTCCGCCACCCGCGGGGATTGAGGCGGCGGTCCCCCCGACCCGCCGGATCCGCGCAGCGGGCCGACCCACGCACCGGACATCGAATCGCCGGACCCCCGGACCGGGCAGAGCGCACGGCCGGGCGCACGGCCACACGGGCGGAGCACGCACGGCGCCGTGCGCCCCGCCCCGGCCGGCGCGCACGGACAACAATCCCGCCATAGGGAAGGCGGGGCCTTAACGCTTGGGATGCGGGGAACTACGCTGGGTTTACGAATGCCGGGCGCCTATGCCCGGCGGCCGACCGCACTACCGCATGCCGTGTGTACGTCTGCTGTACGTCTGCGTACGTCTGCGCTTGTTGTTCGTACTGCGTTCCGCGTGACGAGGGGTGGCGCATGTCCAGGGAGCTCCGCGAACCCAACGAGAAGCTCGGCGCCGTCCTCGCCCTCGCCGGCATCAGCAACGCCGGACTGGCCAGGCGGGTCAACGACCTGGGCGCCCAGCGCGGTCTGACGCTTCGTTACGACAAGACCTCGGTGGCCCGCTGGGTGTCCAAGGGCATGGTGCCGCAGGGGGCCGCCCCCCACCTGATCGCCGCCGCGATCGGCGCGAAACTGGGGCGTCCGGTGCCCCTGCACGAGATCGGGCTGGCCGACGCGGACCCGGCGCCCGAGGTGGGTCTGAGCTTTCCGCGCGACGTCCGGGCGGCGGTGCGTTCGGCCACCGACCTGTACCGGCTGGACTCGGCGGGGCGGCGCGGCAACGGCGGGATCTGGCAGTCGCTGGCGGGGTCCTTCTCGGTGTCCGCGTACGCGACGCCCGCCTCGCGCTGGCTGATATGCCCGGCCGACGGCTCGGTCGCCCGGGAGCCGGCGGCGCAGCCGCAGGTGCAGGCGCAACCGGCGGCGCAGGCGCAACCGACAGGACAGACGCAACCCGGAGCGCAGCAGTCAGCGCCGCCCTCCCAGGCAGGTACCGCCACCCGGGCAGGTACCGCCACCCGGGCAGGTACCGCCGCACAGGCCGGCACCACCGCCCAGGCCGGTCCGGGGACCGGATCCGCTACCGCTGCCGTGTCCACATCGCCACCGCCGTCGCCACTGTCGTCGCCACCGCTGTCGCCCACGCCCACGTCTTCGCCGACCTCGGTTGTGCCCTCGCTGCCCGGTCCCGAAACGCAACGCGAGCCGGTGACGCCGCTACCCGACGCCGCACCGCAGCGCGTCGGCCACAGCGACGTGGCCAAGCTGCGCGAGGCCGCCGAGGACGCGCGCCGCTGGGACTCCAAGTACGGCGGGGGGGACTGGCGCTCGTCGATGGTGCCGGAATGCCTGCGGGTGGACGCCACCCCGCTGCTGCTCGGCACCTACACCGACGAGGTGGGCCGGGCCCTGTTCGGCGCCACGGCGGAACTGACCCGGCTGGCCGGGTGGATGGCTTTCGACACCGGCCAGCAGGAGGCCGCTCAGCGCTACTACATCCAGGCCCTGCGGCTGGCCCGGGCCGCCGCGGACGTGCCGCTGGGCGGATACGTGTTGGCCTCCATGTCCCTCCAGGCCACCTACCGCGACTTCGCCGACGAGGGCGTCGACCTGGCCCAGGCGGCCGTCGAGCGGAACCGCGGCCTGGCCACCGCCCGCACCATGAGCTTCTTCCGGCTCGTCGAGGCCCGGGCCCACGCCAAGGCCGGCGACTCCCAGGCCGCCGGCGCCGCACTGCGGGCCGCCGAGAGCTGGCTGGAACGCTCCCGGGAGGGCGACCCCGACCCCAGCTGGCTGGGCTTCTACTCGTACGACCGGTTCGCGGCGGACGCCGCCGAGTGCTACCGGGACCTCAAACTCCCGCGGCAGGTACGCCGGTTCACCGAGCAGGCCCTGTCCCGGCCGACCGAGGAGTACGTCCGCTCGCACGGACTGCGGCTGGTGGTCAGCGCCGTCGCCGAGCTGGAGTCCGGCAACCTGGACGCGGCCTGCGCGGCCGGGACGCGGGCCGTGGAGGTGGCGGGCCGCATCTCGTCCGTGCGGACCACCGAGTACGTACGGGACCTGCTGCACCGGCTGGAGCCGTACGGGGACGAGCCCCGGGTGGCGGAACTCCGGGAACGGGCCCGACCGCTGCTGGTCACCCCGGCCTGAGCGACGCCCGGACCGCCCGGACCCCCTCCGGAAAAGGGATCCGGCCGTGTTCCCGCCTCCCCGGGGCTTGGCTGTCAGTGCGACGGTGCAGTATCTGGGGTGGGAGGTGGACGCGTGGACTGCGACGTGCTGGTGATCGGCGGCGGAATCGTCGGCCTGTCGACCGCGCATGCGCTGTCGCGGCTCGCCCCGGGCACCCGGGTGGTCGTACTGGAGAAGGAAGCCGGTCCCGCCCGGCACCAGACAGGCCGCAACAGCGGTGTGATCCACAGCGGGATCTACTACCGGCCCGGCTCCCTGAAGGCCCGGTACGCGGTGCGCGGAGCGGCCGAGATGGTCAAGTTCTGCGCGGAGCACGACGTCCCCCACGAGGTGACCGGCAAGCTGATCGTGGCCACCGACCGGTCCGAGCTGCCCCGCCTGCACGCCCTGGTCCAGCGCGGCCGGGAGAACGGCATCCCGGTGCGGGAGCTGGGTCCGGCGCAGATCGCCGAGTACGAGCCGGAGGTCCGCGGCCTGGCCGCCATCCACGTCGGCACCACCGGCATCGTCGACTACACGACGGTCGCGGAGCGGCTGGCCGACTCCTCCGGCGCCGAGGTGCGGTACGGGGAGGGGGTCGAGCTGATCTCGCGCCGCCCCTCCGCGGTCGCGGTGCGCACGTCGTCGGGACTGGTGGTGCGGGCGAAGGCCCTGGTCAACTGCGCGGGGCTGCAGTGCGACCGGGTGGCCCGGCTGGCGGGCGACGACCCGGGCATGCGGATCATCCCGTTCCGCGGCGAGTACTACGACCTGGCCCGGCCCGAGCTGGTGCGCGGCCTGGTCTACCCGGTCCCCGATCCGGCCTTCCCCTTCCTGGGCGTACACCTCACCCGCGGCATCGGCGGCGGCGTCCACGTCGGACCGAACGCGGTCCCGGCGCTGGCCCGCGAGGGCTACCGCTGGTCGGTGGTCCGCCCCCGCGACCTCGCCACGGAGCTGGCCTGGCCCGGCACCTGGGCGCTGGCCCGCCGGCACTGGCGCTACGGCGCCGGGGAGATGCACCGCTCGCTGTCCCGGCGGGCCTTCACCGAAGCGGTGGGCCGGCTCCTGCCGGCGGTCTCGGAGCGGGACCTGCGGCCGGCCCCGGCCGGGGTCCGCGCCCAGGCCGTACTGCGGGACGGCACCCTGGTGGACGACTTCCTGATCCGCGAGGCCCCGCGCACGGTGCACGTGCTGAACGCCCCTTCCCCCGCGGCCACGGCCTCCCTGCCGATCGGCCGCGAGGTGGCCCGCCGGGCCCTGGAACACCTGCGCGCCTAGGCAGGGCCCGGCCGTCCACGGAGCCGGCCGGCGGGGGCCACCGCGGGGCCCATCGGCGCGCCCCGCCCCGAGGCGAACCGTAGAATCGACGCATTGTGTCTGAGTCCCTGAACCCGCAGCCCAGCCTCCCCGACGTCCCCGACGTCGACGTCGCCGAGCTTTCCGAGGCGGCGCCGGAGGTGCCCCCGTACACCCCGCCCCGCTGGCGCACCGAGTCGCGGTTCGGCCCCGAGGGGCCCGCCCCCGACCCGGCCGGCTCCCACCACGAGCGGCGCATCCGCAGCTTCCAGCCACGGCGCAGCCGGGTGACCACCGGGCAGGAGGACGCCCTGCGGCGGCTCTGGGGCACCTGGGGCCTGGACATCGACGGCCGCCAGGTCCTCGACCTCGTCGCCATGTTCGACGGCCTGCCGGTGGTGCTGGAGATCGGCTTCGGCATGGGCGAGGCCACCGCGCAGATGGCGGCCGACGACCCCGGCACCGGCATCCTCGCCGCGGACGTGCACACCCCGGGGCAGGGCAACCTGCTGGCCCTCGCCGAGCGCAACGGCCTGACGAACGTCCGGGTCGCCAACGGCGACGCGATCATCCTGCTCCGCGAGATGCTGCCGCCCGCCTCCCTCGCCGGGATGCGCGTGTACTTCCCGGACCCGTGGCCCAAGAAGCGCCACCACAAGCGCCGGCTGATCCAGCCCGAGTTCCTGACCCTCGCGGCGACGAGGCTCGCGCCGGGTGCCGTCCTGCACTGCGCGACGGACTGGGAGCCGTACGCCGAGCAGATGCTCGAAGTCCTCGAAGCCCACCCCGACTTCGAGAACACGCAGGAGGGCGGCGGTTACTCGCCGCGTCCGCCGTTCCGGCCGCTGACCCGCTTCGAGGGGCAGGGCCTCGACAAGGGCCACGTCGTACACGACCTCCTCTTCCGCCGTGTGGTGAACCCGGGGAACTGACCGTGAACCGATGAATCCGGCGGAACGTCACCGCGCGTGTCAGTGCGGCTCGTTACTGTGATGACGTGGTGTCCGGAGCGCTCCGCGCCGTCCGTGCTGTGCTCTCGCGCCCGTCGGGCAGGGTCCGTACGTGCGTGCTGCTCGGTGTGCTCGGGGCGTGCGGGGTCGCCATCCTGGAGCTGGTCCGCGAACAGACCGGCACCCCGGGGTTCTTCGTCGGGCTCGGCCTGGCGGTGCTGCCGGTGCCCGCGCTCATGGCGGCCTTCCGCTGGCTGGGCCGGGTCTCCCCCGGGCCGTGGCCCTACCTGCTGTACTGCTTCGGCTGGGGGGCCTGCGCGGCGGCGCTGATCGCCATACTGGCCAACAGCTTCGCCACCAAGTGGATAGCGGCGGCCACCGCCGACCCCTCCGGGGCCGACCAGCTCGGTTCGGTCGCGATCGCGCCGGTGGTCGAGGAGAGCGCCAAGGCCGCCGCGCTGCTGCTGGTGTTCGTGTTCCGAAGACACCGGTTCACCGGGCCGGCCGACGGTTTCGTGCTGGCCGGGTTCACCGCGACGGGGTTCGCCTTCACCGAGAACATCCTCTACCTGGGCAACGCCTTCGACGAGGACCTCGTCAGCGGGGTACGCCTGCCCGCCGCGCTGGACTCGCTGACCGCCGCCACCTTCTTCGTGCGGGTGATGGTCTCCCCGTTCGCGCACCCCCTGTTCACGGTTCTGACCGGGCTCGGTTTCGGCGCGGCCGCCCTCTGCGCCCGCCGCTCGGGCCGGATCGGCCTGCCGCTGCTCGGCCTGCTGGCCGCGATGGGCGTGCACGCGCTGTGGAACAGCTCCTCGGAGCTGGGCGAGTACGGCTTCTACGTCGTGTACGGCGCGGTGATGGTCCCGGCGTTCGGGCTGCTGCTGTGGCTGGCGCTGAGCACCCGCCGGCGACAGCTGCGCACGGTCGGCACGGAGCTGGCGGTGTACGCGGCCGCGGGCTGGCTGGGCCCGGCCGAGGTGCCGGCCCTCGCGTCGATGCCGGCGCGGTCGCTGGCCCGCGCCCTGGCCCGGCACGCCGGTGGCCGGACCGCGGGGCGGGCGGTCGCGCGCTACGCGGCGGACGCGACGGAGCTGGCGCTGCTGCGCAGTCGGGCGCGCCGCGACGGGCCCGCGCGGATGCCGGAGTTCACGCTCAGGGAGCGGGAGTTGCTGGACGGGCTGTGGCGGCTGCGGACCACAGCGGGCCCGGCGCTGGTGCGCGCCGCCGTGGTGGAGGAGCTGGTGCCGCTGCCCGGTGCGCTCGGCGGACCACCCGCCGAACCGCCGGCCGAACCGCCGGCCGAACCGCCGGCCGAACCGCCGGCCGAGCCGCCGTACGTTCCGGCTGCGCGGGCCCGGACCCAGGGGCGTGCGGGGAGCCCGTCCGGTGAGGCGGTCAGACGTTGAGGCCCTTGGACTCCAGCCAGGCCAGCGGGTCCAGGGTGGAGCCGCCGGGCGTGCGCACCTCCAGGTGGAGGTGGGCGCCGGTGACGTTACCGGTGGCGCCGACCCGGCCGATGGTGTCGCCGGTGCCGACCGATCCGGAGGTCACGGACATCGAGGACAGGTGGCAGTACCAGATCTCGGTGCCGTCCTCCAGCTCCAGCACGATCCGGTAGCCGTACGCCCCGGACCAGCCGGCCGAGGTGATCTTGCCGCCGTGCACGGCCTTGACCGGGGTGCCGGTGGGGGCGGCGAAGTCGAGGCCGGTGTGGTGCCCGGAGGACCACATGGAGCCGGAGTCGCCGTAGTGGGAGGTGAGCGTGTAGGAGGAGGTGGGGAGGGCGTAGCTCTTGGCGAGGTCCGCCCGCCGTTCGGCTTCGGCCGCGGCCTTCGCCTTGGCTTCCGCCTCGGCCCGGGCGGCCGCCGCGGCGGCTTCCTCGGCGGCCTTCCGCGCGGCCTCCTGCTTCGCCTTGGCCTCCTGGGCGGCGGCTTCCTGCGCGGCCCGTTCGGCGGCGAGGCGTTCGGCGGCCGCGGCGGCGTCGTTCTGCGACTCGGCCTGCTGGAGGATCCGGCTGCGCAGTGCCTCGCCGGCGTCGGAGCCGGTGGTGGCCCGGGCTTCGGCGGGGGCGGCCTGGCGGGGGATGAAGGGGGTCTTGCCGGCCTGCTGTCCGGTGGCGGCGGCCCGGTCCTCGTCCGCTCCGGCGCCGGGGCCGGTCCCGGTGCCGGCGTCCGGGCCGTCCTCGTCGAGGCCGAGGGACGGGAGGGATATGGAGACCTGCGGCCGGTCCTGGGCGGTGGCGATGCCGCCCGCCCCCACGGCCGCGATGACTCCGACGCCGAGGACGGTGGAGCTGCGGGCGAGTCCCCCGCGCGGCCTCGTCACGCGGTGTCGGCCGCGGGCCGGACGGACGGAGTCCTCGGTGGGGTTCCACTCGCCCCAGGCGCCGGCGGAGGCCGCTTCCAGGTTTTCGTTGCCTTCCACCGGGGTGCTCCTTCTGCCGCGCACGCGCACGGCGCCGTCTCTTGCGACGGTTGGGACGACCGCACTGCGTTATCGAACGGTAATAGACACGGGCGCATGATTCCAAGCTGTTGCGATTGATCGTTCACGCCAATCAGCCACCCCACGAAGGGCTTTGGCCGGAACTTATCCCCCAGACCCTCCCTCAAGCAGGGCAAACCCCACCGCCGAACCGTCCCACTCCAGCCACACGGCCCCCATGACGACCCGTCACCCACCCTGCGGAGCGCACCCTCTCCCTCACACTTGGTGACGGTCGGCGGGCGGGCGCGGCGCGGCGAACACGACGAAGGCCCGGATCCTGATGGATCCGGGCCTTCGTCTGCAGTAGCGGGGACAGGATTTGAACCTGCGACCTCTGGGTTATGAGCCCAGCGAGCTACCGAGCTGCTCCACCCCGCGTCGGTAAACACCACCTTACGCCATCCGGGAGCCCGTCGTCGCCACTTACGTCCCGGGCGGGGCTCCGGACAGCAGAAAGCCCCGACCGGAGACCGGTCGGGGCGCCTGACGAGCGGTAGGCCATGTCGGACTCGAACCGACAACCAATGGATTAAAAGTCCACTGCTCTGCCAATTGAGCTAATGGCCCATGGAGTGCTCTCCCCAGAGCATAGCGGGACACCGCCCGTCAGCCGATTGGGTATCGGCCGACGGGCGGGGCGAGCCTCAGGAGAGCCGCGCGTACGCGTTCCAGCCCGCACCGATCTCGGTGCGGCCGGAGATGTACCCGTTCGGCTTGCCGGAGTAGCGCCACAGCTTGCCGGCGGCGTCCCGGACGACGAGGTCGCCGAGACCGTCCCCGGTGATGTCACCGACGCCGACGACCTGGTCGTAGATCCGCCAGTCACCGATGGCGATGCGCACCCGGGGGGCCAGCGCGCCGGCTGCCAGGAGGTCGTGCCGCCACATCGTGCCGGAAGGGTCGCGGACGACCAGAGCCGGCTTGCCGGACGCGGACCCCATCTGGTGACCGCCGACGAGCAGATGGTCCTTGAATCCGGTGCCGATCCTGACCCTGGCCTTCATCCTGCCCTCGGTGCCGTACGTCTCGTAGACGAACAGGTCGCCGGCGGGGGTCTTGGCGAGCAGATCGGCACGCGCGTCGCCGGTCACGTCACCGGCCGAGACGATCTGGTCGTAGATGTTCCAGCCGCTGGCCGCCGGCTTGTACGGGGAGGTGGGCGTCAACGGCTTTCCGCAGCCCGGCATGTACGTCCGCATCTCGCCGGAGGTCAGCCGCACGACCACGTCGGTGCAGCCGTCGCCGTTCACGTCACCTCGCGGCACGGCGGCCGTGATGGCGTTCGTACCCGTCCACCCGGTGGCCGTGATCGCCGTGCCGAACCCGCCGTTGCCCGTGCCCGGCCGGATGGCCAGGGTTCCGTCCGCCGCGAGGCCGAGCAGGTCGCCGTGGCCGTCACCGCCGAAGAGGTCACGCGGCAGGGGCACTCCGCCGGTCACCTTCACCAGTGCGGACGCCTTCAGGTCGGCCCCCTGGCCGTCGGCGGGCCTGGCGGTCAGCGTCCAGAGGTAGTCACCGTTGGGCAGCGGCTTCCCGGCTGCGTCCTTGCCGTCCCAGGCGACCTGCAGCGAACCGCGCGCCTCTCCGCCCGTGAACGTCCGCAGGACCTGCCCGCCCGCCTTCCGGGTCACCGTGAGGCTCCAGGAGGCGGCGGGCTTGGAGAGCCACCAGCGGCCGTTCCAGGCCGGCTGCGCCGCCTTGAGGTCCAGCCGGGCGGGCGCGGTGGAATCGATGACGGCGAGCGGGCTCGCGGCGATCCCGGTGGGGACGACATGCACGCGTTCGATGCCGTCCACGTATGCGAGGTGCCCGCCGAACCGGTCGACGGTCCAGCCGGTCCGGCGCCCGACGGAACCGCCGAGCTGGTCCTTCCCCACGAGGACGCGGCTGGTCAGCTCGGTCCCGGCGGCGGGGAGTCCGCCACTCAGGTCCGTCACCTCCAGCCCTGTGGAGGCCGACCGGCGGACCAGCTGGTTGTCACCGAGCAGGGCCGGGTCCGTCGGGACCGGCGCCGTACGCCCGGACACCTGGTCGTAGAGGCCGGCCGAGATCCGCTTGCCCCACTGGTCCTGGCAGGCCCAGTACACGTACCGGCCGACCGCCTGGAGTTCATCGAACAGGCAGTCGCCGGGCGTCTTGAACACCTGCTGCGGGCTGCCCGTGGGCAGCGTCTGCCGTGTGACGGTGCCGCCCGTCGCGGAGCCGCTCCACAGGGTGGATCCCCACACGGCAGAGGCAAGGAGGTTCCTCTTGAGCCGGACGGCCCCGCTGTCGGGCTCCTTGAACTCGACGATGTACTGGCTGTCGGAGACAGCGCTGTCGACAACGCCGAAGCGCCCGGACAGGTCTGTGAGGCGGGGCGTGCCGGCACCGGTGGTGACCCGAGGTCCCCATCCGGTGGAGCCGCTGCGGTACAGGAGGGTGATGCCCTGTTCGGTGGCGTCGGCACTGCCGTGGTTGCCGTCGCCGCTGGAGAACATCGGGAGGCACCGCTCGTCGAAGTACGACATGCAGTTGGTTCCCCCGCCGCCGACGAACCCGTCGGTGGAGGAACCGACAGCGGTCGGTGTACCGCCGGAGACGGCAAGCCGCGTGGTGCGGTGGGCGCCGATGTTGGTGACCGGCTCGTAGATGGTGCTGTTGTCGGCCGTGTTGAGGATGCCGCTGCCGAGCGCCAGGCCGTACACCGAGGCGGGCATCGGCTGGATCTTCGTGACCCGCTTCGTCTCGGGCAGCCCGCCCGGTCCGGACCCGACGCGGAGCACCAGCCACTCGAACGTGCCGTAGGCGGGCTGCTCGGGGGCCACAGAGGGGGCGGTCGTGCCTACCGTGAGCACGGTGCCGTCGGGCGCGACGACCAGCTGCTGGTCCACGGTACTGAGGACGGACCGCCGGTTATCGTCGCTCACGGACCACAGGGTGCGACCGATGCGGTTGCCTCCGGCGCCGACCTGCGGAGGGCCGACGGCCAACAGGGTGTCGCCGAGCGCCGCGTACTCGGCGTCGTACGAGACCTCTCCGGTATCCGCGGTCATCAGCGGGGCCGCGTCCGGCGCGTTGCGGTCGAGCAGCTCGGCGAGGTACCGGCCGGCACTGACCCGGACCAGCCGGTCGCCGGCCAGCCGGAAACCGGAAACCGTCCACGGATTCTCCGGGTCGGGGCGGTCCGGAAGGGTCCTGGCCTTACCGGTGCCGAGGTCGACCAGGGCCCAGTGGCGTGAAGTGTCGGCGGAGCCGGGCACGGTGTACTGGACGATGGCCGACCGTGCGTCGCCGTCCACCACCTGGGCGAGCTTCGTACCGGCCGGGAAGCCGGTGACCGGCGTGTCGGTGACCGTGCCTCCGGGAGCGGGCTTGAGCAGGTGGTAGGCGGTCGGTTCGGTGAGGCTGCCGGTCACGGTGAGCACCGTGTTCCCGAGGGTGCCGGCGTACGACCGGCCCATGGGCAGCGCCACGGTGGCGAAGACGGGACCGGCACCCTTCTGGAGGGTCACCTGCGGCTTGGGCGTGTCGGCGTACAGCGCCACCGTGTCCGATCCGCGGCCGTACCAGCCGGTGGTGTGGCTGAAGGGGATCGGGTTCTCGAAGTGGCCGAGGTCGAAGTCGTACACGGGCTTGGCGGCGAGCCGCTTCGCCAGCGGCGTCTGCGTGCCGGTGGCGTAGTCGACCCACAGCAGGCGGTCGTCGTCCTCCTGGACCAGGAGGAGACCGGTGGAGCCGGCGTTCAGGATCCGGGTGGCCCGCGGTACGCGGCGTTCTCCGGCGGGCAGGACGACTTCGGATCCGGTGCTCCGCACCGCGGCCGGGACGGCGCCCGGCAGGGCCGGGGCCGCGGCCGCGGCCGGTCCGGGCAGGGCCACCGCGGCGGCTGCCACCGCCGTCGCCACTCCCATCAGCGCTCCGGCTCTCGCCGGCCGCTTCCACGTACCTGCCATTCGTGCCCTTCCCCCAGACGCGGGACGGGGACCATCGCCCCGCCCTCCCCGCACGATGCGATCGGGGGGATCGTAGCCGCAGCCCCCGGACCGCCCGGACGCAGCCGGGTGGATACGCCGAGGGGCCGCGCGTGACGGTGTCACGCGCGGCACCGGTCGGGTTCCCGCAGCTCGTGGGCAGGCCAATGGGGGTGTTGCGCGAGCGCGGCCCCGCCCGACGGTCGGCTACAGCAGGCCGGTGTACTTCCTGAAGTCGAAGTCCATGGGCGTGGTCGGGCCGAGCTTGTCGGTGCCCTGGTAGCTGCCGCGGTTGCGGAGGAGGGTGCCCTGGGTGGTGAGGCCCACCAGGTCGGCGTGGCCGTCGTTGGTGTAGTCGCCCATGCCGACGGTGTTGACACGGTCCTTGGCCCAGCCCGCCGCACCCAGCTTGACCCGGGCGGTGACGGTTCCGGTTCCGGTTCCCGTGTAGCGCCACAGGGCGCCCGTTCCGTCGATGGCCAGCAGGTCGCCGATGCCGTCGCGGTTCAGATCGCCGGCGCCGAAGACCTCCTTGTAGACCTTCCAGTTCGACATGATCTTGACGCGCGGCTTGAAGCCGCCCAGGCCGTCCTGGGCGTAGAAGTAGATGTCCCCGGTCGAGGCCTGACGGGCGATGAGGTCGGCCCGGCCGTCGCGGTTCATGTCGCCCGCCGAGGTCAGCACGTCGTACTGGCCCCAGCCCGGGCCGATCACGCGTGACGGCGTCGACGGCGTGACCGCCTTGCCCGGGGTGGCCAGGTACGCCCGCAGCACGCCCGCGGCGTCGCGGACCAGGACGTCGTTCGCGCGGTCGTCGTCCATGTCGCCGATCGGCGCGAACGTGCTGGTCGCGGGCCAGGTGGCGGAGGAGAGGTGCTCCATCCTGCCGCTGCCCGTGTGCAGGGCGAGCAGGCCCTTGGCGTCCTTCGCGAACAGGTCGCCGACGGTGTTGCCGGTGTAGTCGCGGTAGACCGCCCTGCCGCCGATCGTGACGGTGCCCGTGCGGGTCAGCTCGGGGCCCTTGCCGTCGGCCGGCTTCACCTTCAGCGTCCAGGTGTACACGCCGTTGGGCGCGTTCCGGCCGGCGGAGTCCTTGCCGTTCCAGGTGTGCGTGAGGGTGCCGCGCGCCGCGCCACCGGTGTACGTGCGGACCGTCGCGCCCGTGGCCTTCGACACCAGGGTCAGGGTGGAGGACGCGGCCGGCTTCGACAGCCACCAGGTCGGGGACCAGGCGGGCGCCTTCCCCGGCTGCGGGGTGAGGTCGGCGGTGGTCGGGGCGTCGGTGTCGTACGCCACCAGGCCCGGGGCCGGCGTTCCCGCGGACAGCACGTGCGTGGCGTGGGCCGCGTCGACGTGGACGATCCGGCTGCCGTAGCGGTCCACCGTCCAGCCCTTGCCGACCTCGGTCGTGCGCGGCTCGGCGATCTCGCGGACGCCGGTGCCGCCCTTGACGTCGGCGACCTTCAGGACCGGGCCGTCGGTGAAGGCGACGAAGCCCTGGCCCAGGCGGGCGGTGCCGTTGTGGGCCGGGAGCTTCACCGTGGTCTTCGTCGACACGTCGTGGACGCCCGACCGGCTGCCGTCGCACTTCCAGTACAGGGAGCTGGTCAGGGCCTGCATCTCCGTAATCGCGCAGTCCGCGACCTTGAGGGTGAGCAGCTTGCCTCCGGTGCGGACGTCCAGCGCCTCCACCGTCCCCGCCGTGGCCGTGTTCCGCCACAGCGCCGTACCGGAGAGGGCGAACGCGCCGCCCGGCGCGGGGAAGCTGCGCCCCGGCGTCCATGCGCGGACGTTCCAGACCTGGACCGGCTGCCCGGGCGTGGCGGCGGCCCGGAAGGCGGCGTACCGGCCGCTGGCCTGCAGGGTGCCGGGGACGACCTGGACGCTGGTGCCGGCCAGGTGGTTCTCGGGCCCCGTGGCGTACAGCAGCTTGCCGTCGCCGGCCGCGACCATCTCGCCGGAGGGGACGGAGCGCTGGTCCTCCCCCTGGACCGGCGCGGCCTCCTTCGCCGGGTCACCGTGGTCGAGGGTGTGCCGGTAGCGGCGGAACTCACCGCTGGGGAACCGCTGCACCGAGTGGACGCGGTCGCTCTCCGCGGCGAGCGCGGCGACCGTGGCGGAGCCCGTCGACGGGATGCCGCCGACGCGGACCGCCTGCGCCTTGCCCTGCGCGTCCGCCTTGAGCTCGTGGATGTCCCACGAGCCGGTCAGGCCGCGGGGGACGACGGCGAGCGGGCGGTTGCCGGGGGCCACCGGAAGCGGGTCGACGTAGAGGTCGCCGAAGCGGAGGCCGTCGTCCAGGACCTTGCGCTTGGCACCGGTGGTGTCGAGCGCGTCGAGGCCCGCGAAGCCGTCCTGGGTAGCCCGCGGTACGAGCAGCTCCGCGCCGGCGACGCCGATCACCCCGGTGACCGATCCGCCACCGGGGAAGTCACGGGACGGGGCGTGGAGGTCCGCGCGGGTGTCGTAGACCTCGGTGCGGGTTCCCGCGGCGTTGGGGCGGATCAGGAAGTCGCCCATGACGCGAGCCTCGTGCTCGACCCCTTCCCTGGCCTGGGTGTACTTGAACTTGTAGGCGAGGGGTACGGCGCGCCCCTCGCCGGCCGTGTCGATCCACATCTGCCGCTGGCCGTCGTCGGCCTGGTAGCGGAACAGCGCGCCGTGGCCGTTGGAGCCGAGCATGGTCGTGTGGATCTCGAAGGTCGGCAGCTGGAGTTCGGTGAGCCTGCGGTCCTTGACCGCGCCGTTCTCCAGGGTGAGCAGGTGGACGGCCTTCTTCTCCGGGTCGCCCGGCTCGGCCCCGTCGGCGAGGTGTTCCAGGGCCACCACGGTCCGACCGGTGACCGCTACGGGCTTGAGGCCCGCGGGGATGGCCAGGGACTCCTCGGCGCCCGTGAAGCCCTGCCGGAGGCGCATGACGCTCCCGTCGAGAAGGGCGATGGTGTCGGTGCCCGTGTCGAAGACCCGGGAGCTGCCCTTGGCGTCGAACGGACGGCTGACGTCCTCCCCGAAGAGGGTGTAGCCGGTCGGGACCCCCTCGCCCCGCAGCACACCGGTGGACGTGACCGCCCGGATCGTGGCCGTGCCCCTGGCCGCCTCCCCCATGGGGGGCAGCACCAGTTCCGGCTGCTGGGCCGTCGCAGCCGGGGCGGCGACGGCGGTGGTCGCCATCAGCGGCACGGCGAGCGTGGAGAGTGCGGCAGCCACGGCGATAGCGGTAGTCGTCCTGCGATAAGACAAGATTTCCCCCTGTCACGAAAGCGACGGGTGCCCGGCTCGTGCATGCGCGAGGGGCCCCGCGTGATGAGACACGCGGGGCCCCGAGGGGGTTGTACGGGTCAGAGGAGATTCTTGTAGCCGCCGAAGCCACCGGTGACGACCCGCGGTCCGGCGAACGTGCCGTTGCCCTGGCCCAGGTTGCGGACCAGCTCACCGGCCGCGTTGCGGGACAGCAGGTCGGCCTTGCCGTCGCCCGAGATGTCGCCGACGCCGACGAAGTCGCGCCGCCCGGCGGCGGAGTTGGCGGCGCCGACCTGGACGCGCGGCTTGACCGTGCCGGTCTTCAGGCCGTCGTAGCGCCACATGGTGCCGTTGCCGTCGACGGCGAGCAGGTCACCCGCGCCGTCACCGTTCAGGTCGCCCGCGCCGAAGACCTGCTTGTACAGCTTCCAGTTCGACATGATCTTCACGCGGGGCTTGAAGCCGCCGAGGCCGTCCTGCGCGTAGAAGTAGACGTCGCCGGTGGTGGTCTGCCGGGCGATGAGGTCGGCCCGGCCGTCGCCGGTCAGGTCACCCGGCGAGGTCAGGACGTCGTACTGGCCCCAGCCCGGACCGATGTACTTCGACGGCGTCGACGGGGTCACCGGCTTGCCGAGCGTGGCGTGGTAGGCCCGCAGCACACCGGCCGCGTCCCGGACGAGGAAGTCGTTCGTCCGGTCGTCGTTCAGGTCACCGACCGGCACGAGCTTCGACGTGGTCGGCCACGCCTCGGCGGAGCGGACGGGCCAGCCGACGCCGCTGTCGCCGCCCGGACGCAGGGCCAAGGCGCCCTTGGTGTCCAGGGTGAACAGGTCACCCTGCCCGTCGCCGGTGTGGTCGCGGAAGGCTGCCTTGCCGGTGACGGTCACAGTGCCGGTGCGCACGTACTCCGCGCCCTGACCGTCGGCCGGCTTCACCTTCAACGTCCAGGTGTACGAGCCGTTCTGCAGCTCCCGGCCGGTGGAGTCCTTGCCGTCCCACACGGGTCGGACCGCGCCCCGCGTCTCGCCGGCCCAGAGCGTACGCACCCACTTGCCCGTCGCCTTCGAGGTCAGCGACATGCTCCAGGAGGCAGCCGGCTTCGACATCCACCAGCTGGGGGTCCAGGTCCGGGCGCCGGTCGCGAGGTCGACGGTGGCCGGGACGTCGGTGTCGTACGTGCTGAGCGCCGGGTTCGGCGTCACCAGCGGTGTGACGTGGATGCCCAGCTTGTCGTCCACCCACGCGACCCGGTTGGTGTACCGGTCCACCGTCCAGCCCTTGCCGACCTGGGTGGTGAGCGGCTTGGCGATCTCGCGGACGCCGGTGCCGCCCTTGACGTCGGCGACCTTCAGGGCCGTGCCGTCGGTGAACGCTACGAAGCCCTGGCCGAGGCGGGCCGTGCCGTTGTACGCGGGCAGCTTGAACGTGGTCTTGGCGACGGTGTCGTAGACCCCGGACCGGCCCCCGTCGCACTTCCAGTACAGCGAGCTGGTGACCGCCTGCATCTCCGTGACCGCGCAGTCCGCGACCTTGTCGGCGCGCAGCTTGGCTCCGGTGCGGTGGTCGAGCGCCTCGACCGTGCCGGCCGTCGTCGTGTTCCGCCACATGGCGGTACCCGACAGGGCGAACGCACCGCCCGGCGCCGGGAAGTCCTTCGACGTCCAGCCCGCGATGGGGAGGACGCGGACGACCGGGCTCGTACTGCCGGTCACGTGGGCGGCCAGGTACCGGCCGCCGGCCTGGAGCGTGCCGGGCACCAGACCGCGGGCCCGGCCCACCATGCTGCTGTCCATGGCCGGGCCGAACAGCTTCAGGCCGCCGGTCGCCAGGTGGAAGGCAAGCCCCCCGTCCCCGGTCGCCACCGTCTCGCCCTCGGTGCGGCCGTTCTTGTCGAAGTACCAGCCCACTTGGCGGGTTTCCCGGGCACGGGCTTCCACCACGGGGTCCGTGTGGCCCAGCGTGTACCGGCCGATCCCGTAGTCGGGTAGCCCCTCGTCCCTCACCCGGGAGACCTGCACGCGGCCGTTCTCCATCGCGAGGAAGTCGATCGGGACCGGCCGGTACGGGATCACGGCGAACTTGGCCGACTGGATCTTGCCCGCCCCGTCCGCCTTCAGCTGGAACACGTCGTTGCCGTGGCCGGCCTGCATGGGTCCGAAAGCGATCAATCGGCCGTCCGGGCTCACCTGCGGGGCGCCGGAGACGTCCGCCTGGACCACACGGCGTGCCGGTCCACCGTCCGCCGACACGGCCGACAGCCAGTCCGCGTCGCGGACCACCAGTTCCTCGCCGAGGACGGCGACCCCGTCGTACAGGGTGGCCGTCGGTGAGGAGAAGGTCTTCGCCGCGGTGCCGGCGTCCTTGCGGGTGTCGTAGGCCTTCCAGCCGCTCTTCCGGTCGCCGCGGATGATCCAGTCTCCGGACACCTGCACGTTCGGCAGGGCGAAGTCCTCGGCCGCCACGGGCACGACCTTGCCCCCGCCGGCGACGTCGATCCACATCTCCTCGAGCGGGCTGTTCGAGTCGGCCCGGTAACGGACCAGGGCACCGTGGGCGTTGGATCCGACCCAGTTGTCGTAGCCCCTCCCGACGGTGGTGACCGTACGGTCGTCCATCAGGCCGCCGGGCTGCAGGGTGATGGCGCGGACGGTCTCACGGCCCTCCTGCCCGTACGCGGTGGCGAGGACGGTCCGGCCCACGACGGCTTTGATCTGGAGGTCCTTCGGGAGCGTGTAGGACTCCTCGGAACCGGTGGGACCGTCGCGCAGCACCATGGTGGACGCACCCGAGTCCCACAGGGCGATGCTGTCGGTGCCGGTGCCGTAGACGGCGGGGGTTCCCTTGCGGTCGAAGGGGCGGGCTTCCCCTTCGAACGGAATGAACTTCAAGGCGCCGGACTCGAGGCCGCTGACGAAGCCGGCCGAAGTCGTCGCATGGATGATCTGGGCAATCCCGTCTGCCTGGCCCGGATCCGGCAGGACGAGATCCGCCCCGGAGGCCGGTGCGGCCGGTGCGGCGACGGCGGTGTTCGCCGTCAGCGGGACGGCGAGTGTGGTGAGCGCGGCGGCCACGGCGATGGCTGCCGACGTCCTGCGGTGGAACAACGTTTCCCCCTCAAACCGAAAGGATCGGGTTTCCGCGCATATGCGAAGACCCCGCAGGAGGAGACATGCGGGGCCTTCGAAGAGTTGTACGGGTCAGGGAAGGTCAGAGCAGGTTCTTGTACGCGCCGAAGCCGCCGGTCACGATGCGGCTTCCGGCGAAGGTGCCGTTGCCCAGGCCCAGGTTGCGGACGAGCTCGCCGGCCGCGCTCCGGGAGAGGATGTCGGCCTTGCCGTCGCCCGAGATGTCGCCGACGCCGACGAAGTCGCTCCGGCCGGCGGCCGAGGCGGCGGCACCGACCTGGACGCGCGGCTTGAGGGTGCCGCCCTTGATGCCGTCGTAGCGCCACATCGTGCCGTTGCCGTCGACCGCCAGGAGGTCGCCCACCCCGTCGCCGTTCAGGTCGCCCGCGCCGAAGACGTGCTTGTACAGCTTCCAGTTCAGCATGATCCGCACACGCGGCTTGAACACCCCGGTGCCGTCCTGCGCGTAGAAGTAGATGTCACCCGTGGTCGCCTGGCGCGCGATCAGATCCGCCCGGCCGTCGCCGGTCAGGTCACCGGGCGAGGTCAGCACGTCGTACTGGCCCCAACCCGGACCGATGTACTTCGACGGCGTCGAAGGCGTCACCGGCTTGAGGGGAGCGGAGTGGTAGGCGCGCAGTACGCCCGCCGCGTCACGGACCAGGACGTCGTTCACCCGGTCGTCGTTCATGTCACCGACCGGCACGAACTTCGACGTGGTCGGCCACGCCTCCGCGGAGGGGATCTGCGCTCCGACACCACCGGCACCGTTGCCCGGGCGCAGGGACAGCCTGCCCTGGGCGTCCGTGGTGAACAGGTCGCCCGTCTTCTCACCGGTGAAGTCCCGGTGGACGGCCTTGCCGGTCACGTTGACCGTGCCCGTGCGGACCAGCTCGGGACCCTGCCCGTCGGCCGGCTTGACCTTCAGCGTCCACGTGTAGGAACCGTTGGGGACGTTGCGGCCGGTGGAGTCCTTGCCGTCCCACTTCGGACGGACCGACCCGCGGACCTCGCCGCCCCACAGGCCATGGACCCACTTGCCCGTCGCCTTCGAGGTCAGCGAAACGCTCCACGAGGCACCCGGCTTGGACAGCCACCAGGTCGGGGCCCAGCTCCCGCCGGGCGACATGTCGGCGCCGGCCGGGACGTCGGTGTCGTAGGTGCTGAGGGCCGGGGTCGGCGTCACCAGCGGAGTCACCCGGACGTCGAGGTCGGCGTCCAGGTAGGCGATCCGGTTGGTGTACCGGTCCACGGTCCAGCCGATGCCGACCTGGGTGGTCCGCGGCTTGGCGATCTCGCGGACGCCGGTGGTGCCCTTGACGTCGGCGACCTTCAGCGAGGCCCCATCGGTGAACGCGACGAAGCCCTGACCCAGCCGGGCCGTGCCGTTGAACGCCGGCAGTTGCGCGGTGGTCTTGCTGACGGTGTCGTAGACACCGGCCCGGCCGCCGTCGCACTTCCAGTACAGGGAGCTGGTGAGCGCCTGCATCTCCTTGACCGCGCAGTCCGCGACCTTGACCGTGGCCAGCTTGGACCCGGTACGGGCGTCCAGCGCCTCCACCGTCCCGGCCGTCGCCGTGTTCCGCCACAGCGCCTTACCCGACAGGGCGAACGCGCCGCCGGGAACGGCGAAGTCCTTGAACGTCCAGGTGCCCGTGTGGAACGCACGGACCAGACCCGGATTGCCTGCCACCCGGGCCGCCGCATACCGGCTGCCCGCCTGGAGCGTGTTCACCTCCAGACCCGAGGCCCGGAGCATTCTGCTCTGCCAGAGGCTGCCGTCTTCCTTCCGGAAGTGCAGCAGCGATCCGTCAGCGGTCGGCACCACCTCGCCCGTGGTCTGGTAGGAGCTCCAGTGGTTCCGGATCGCCCTGTCGGCCCCGCGGGCCTCCACCACCGGATCCGTGTGGCTGAGGAAGTGTCGGGCGGTGGACTGGCCGATCGGGTCGCGTCGGGAGACGTGCGCGCGGCCGTTCTCGAGCGCCACGTAGTCGAGCGGCCCCCGCACTGCCGGGACCACGCCGACCTTGACCGGCTGGATCCGGCCCTCCTCGTCCGCCTTGAGCTCGATCACGTCGAAGGTCGAGTCCCCGCTCGAGGTCGAGACGGTGAAGAAGCGGTTGCCGGACGCCGTCACCTCCACGGTCGCGTCCATTTCCAGGGCGAACAGCTTGCGCAGGGGCCCGCCGTTCAGGGGCAGGGCGTGCACGGTCCCGATGCCGTTCCCGACCACGAGTTCGTCACCGACGTAGGCGTAGGCGTAGTCCACTCCGGCGACGTACGGGAAGCTGCGGACCGCGGCGTTCACGTCAGCGCGGGTGTCGTACACCTTCCAGGCGGCCTTGTTGTACCAGTCCCCGCGAATGATCCAGTCACCGGTGACGCGCACGTTGTCCAGCGCGAGGGCCTCGGCTCCGACGTGCACGACGTTGCCTCCCCCGGCCACGTCGATCCACATCTCCTTGCGCTCGGCGTGCGTGCCCGCGGTGTACCTGAGCAGCCCGCCACGGGCGTTGGACCCGAGCAACTGCGGTGCCTTGGCGTCCACGGTCGCGACCGTGCGGTCCACCACCCCGCCCGCCTGGAGTGCGATCAGGTGGACGGCCGCGCGGCTGCCGCCGTCCACGGGTTCGGTCGCGATCACGGTCCGGCCCACCACACCGAGCGGCTTCAGGGTCTTGCCGAGTGCGTACGACTCGTCGGCGCCGTCCGGACCGGTGCGCAGCAGCATCGTGGACGTCGTCTCGTTCCACAGGGCGATGGTGTCCGTGCCGGTGTTGTAGACCTTCGTGGCGCCCTGGGCGTCGAAGAGTCGGGCTTCGCCTTCGAAGGGCACGAACTTCCGGACGTCCGGCCTGCCGAGGACGACACCGGTGGAGGTCGCCGCCTGCACGGTGGAGGCCCCGGCGTCCCGGTTGGTCGGTGCGGGCAGGACGAGGTCCGGCCCGGAGGCCGGGGTCTCGGCGGCGAAGGCCGCGGCCGCCGTCAGCGGGACGGCGAGCGCGGTGAGAGCGGTGAGAGCGGTGACCACGGCTATGGCGGCCACTGTCCTGTGATGGGACAAGAATTCCCCCTGTTCTGGAAAAGGCGGGGTACCCGCGTGCACGCGCGGAGGGCCCCGCGTGATGAGACACGCGGGGCCCTTCGATGGTTGTACGCCACGCGCACGCGAAGGGCCCCGCGTGACGGTGTCACGCGGGGCCCTTCGGGGGTCAGCCTGAGTCAGCCTCAGCCGTTGCGCTTCCAGCGCGGCTTGTCGTCGCGGCGGCCGAACGCACCGGAGCCGGAGCCGGAGCCGGACGGACGGTGGTCGTCGCGGCGGCCGTACGGGCGGTCGCCGCCACCGGAGCGGAAGCCGCCGGCGGGGCGGTCGTCGCGGCGGTCGCGGTTGAACGGGCGGTCACCGGCACCGCGGTGGTCGCGGCGCTCGAAGCCACGGTCGCCGCGGTTGTCGTCGCGACGGAAGCCGCCACCGCGGTTGTCGTCGCGGCGGAAGCCACCGCCACGGTTGTCGTCACGACGCTCGAAGCCACGGTCACCACGGTTGTCGTCGCGACGGAAGCCGCCACCGCGGTTGTCGTCGCGGCGGTCGTCGCGGCGGAAGCCGCCACCACGGTTGTCGTCGCGGCGGAAGCCACCGCCACGGTTGTCGTCACGACGCTCGAAGCCACGGTCACCACGGTTGTCGTCACGGCGGAAGCCGCCACCACGGTTGTCGTCACGGCGGTCGTCGCGGCGGAAGCCGCCACCACGGTTGTCGTCACGACGCTCGAAGCCACGGTCACCACGGTCGTCCCGGCGGAAACCACCACGGTCGCCACGGTCACCCCGGTCGCCGCGGTCGTTGCGGCGCTCGAAGTTGCCCCGGTCGTCACGGCGCTCGTACGAACGCTCCGCGCGCTCCTCGGCCACCGGCGCGGCGGCGGCGACGGCCGCGGCCACCTCCGCCTCGGCGACCTCCGCGGCCTCGGCCACGGCGGCCTCCGGGTCCTCGCCCCGCTCGCGGGCGGCGCGGGCGACCAGACGCTCGGCCTCCTCGCGCAGCTCGCCGGCACGCTTGGTGAGGCGCTCCAGCTGCTTGGTCAGCTCGGCGACCTCGCGCCCGGCCTGCTTCGCGGCGTTGCTCGCGGAGTCGGCCTGGACCTCGGTCAGCGAACGGGCGCCGGTGATCTCGGCGACCTCCGGGTCGAAGGCACCGGCCCCGCCGACGATGTGGCGCGTGGCGTCGACGCCCGCGTCCTCCATCAGGCGGAAGATCTGGCGGCGCTGGTGCGGCAAGGCCAGGGAGACCACGACACCGGAGCGGCCGGCACGGGCGGTGCGGCCCGAGCGGTGCAGGTAGTCCTTGTGGTCGCCGGCCGGGTCCACGTTCAGGACCAGGTCGATGCCGTCGACGTGGATGCCGCGGGCGGCGACGTCGGTGGCGACGAGGACGTTGACGTAGCCGTCCTTGAAGTCGGCCAGGGTGCGGGTGCGGGCGCCCTGGGTCATGCCGCCGTGCAGGGCGTCCGCCTTCACGCCGGCGTCACGCAGCTGCTCGGCGACGCGGTCGGCGCCCAGCTGGGTGCGGACGAAGATGATGGTGCGGCCCTTGCGGGCGGCGATCGCGGCGGTGACCGGGGCCTTGTCCTTCGGCTTCACGACCAGGACGTGGTGGGTCATGGTGGTGACCGCGCCGGCCGACGGGTCGACCTCGTGCGTGACCGGGTTGACCAGGTAGCGCTTGACCAGGCTGTCGATCTCGTTCTCGAGGGTGGCCGAGAACAGCAGGCGCTGGCCGCCGGAGGGGACCTGGTCGAGGAGCTCGGTGACCTCGGGCAGGAAGCCCAGGTCGGCCATCTGGTCGGCCTCGTCGAGGACGGCGACCTGGACCTCCTCCAGGGAGCAGGCGCCGCGGTTGATGATGTCGCGCAGACGGCCCGGGGTGGCGACGAGGATGTCGACGCCGCGCTCCAGGGCGTAGATCTGGTTGCCCATGGACGTACCGCCGCAGACGACCTTCATCTTCAGGCCGAGCACGTCGCCGTAGGGCTGGAGGGCGTCCGCGACCTGCATCGCGAGCTCGCGGGTCGGGGTGAGGATGACGCCGCGGGGCTTCTTCCTGTCGGTGCGGCCGCCGGCCAGGGTGGCCAGCAGCGGCAGGCCGAAGGAGAGGGTCTTGCCGGAGCCGGTGCGGCCGCGGCCGAGGATGTCCTTGCCGGCCAGGGCGTCCGGGATGGTCGCGGCCTGGATCGGGAAGGGGGTGGTGACGCCGTTCTGCGCCAGCTTGCGGACCACGCCCTCGGGCAGGCCGAGGTCGCCGAAGGTCATGGTGGGCTCGTCGTCGCCCGCCTCGTCGGCGGCGTCGGCGTCGGCGTCCGTGCCGGTGAACTCGACGTCGGCCACATCGGCCACGTCGGCCTCGAAAGCGGCGAGGGTCTCGTCGACCGCAAGGGTCTCGACGGCCTCGATCGCGTCGTTCTCGGGCATGACGGCACGGTCAGAACTGGAAATGGACATGCGAATGCGAAAACCTTCCGGAGTCTCGGCACGCGCCCAAACTCCGTGAATCGCAAAATCGACCGCCTCAATGCGGTCAGCCACGGCAAGGGAGAGTACGCGCCACGCGGCGCTCTTCGGTTCGGCGCCGGGCAATGGGATCAAACGATCTATAACCATACGCACCCCTCCCCCGCCTTGGCAAGTCCGCCGGTCAGCCGCCACTACCGGCGGGTACGCCCCTCAGCCGGCCGCCTGCGGCTGGCCGCCGTCCGTCGGGCTCGGCTCCGGCTCCGGCGACGCGGGAGGTGTGGGTTCGCTCACAGGGGGCTCGGGCTCCGGCGGGTCCACCGGGGGAACGGGCTCGCCCCCGCCGCCCCCGCTGCCGCCGCCGCTGCCGCCGGAATCGGCCCCTCCGGCCGGGGGCTCCGGGGGCACCTGGCCGCCGCCCCCCGGACCACCGGCCGACCCCTGGCCGCCGGAACCGCCCGCTCCGGCCGACGGGGACGGAGCGCCCCCGGGCAGCCCGGGCGAGGCGCCCGGGCTCGGCGAGGCGCCCGGCCGCGCCTTGCCCTCCTCGCCCGGCTTGGCGTCCTTGCCGACCACCCCGTCCTTGCGGCCGTGCCCGGAACCGCTGTTCCCGCCCCCGCCCCCGGCCGTCCCGCCGCCGGCGGACCCCGCGGCCCCGTCCTGCCGCCCCGCGGAGGCCGAGGGGCCCGGCTTGGCCGAGTCGTCGCTGACGCTCATGCAGCCCGCGGTCGCCGCGACCGCGAGCGCGGTCACGGCGAGCCGGACGGAAGCGGAGAACTGGCGCACGGGTGGCACCTCCGTGGGGGCCCGGACGGAGCCCGGGGGGACGGCGAGGGCCCGCGACGGGCGGGTCAATGTGCCCAACTCCCATTGCCCCGTTAGGGACACGCCCCAGCGGCCGACACCTCGCCGCGGCACCCGGGCTCAGGACCCGGCCGCCCGCTCCCCGAGCCACAGCCCCAGGTGCACCGCCCCCAGTCCGACGAGCACCGAGGCCGCCACGTTCGCCGCCGCCAGGAACCCGCGGCCCCGCTCGGCCAGCCGGAGGGTCTCGTACGAGAAGGTCGAGTACGTGGTCAGCGCCCCGCACAGCCCGGTCCCCAGCAGTGGCCCCGCCCACCAGGCCCCGCCGCCCGCCGCCGCCCCGGTCACCACCCCGGTCAGCAGCCCCAGCAGCAGGCATCCCGACGCGTTCACCAGGAAGGTCCCCCAGGGGAACACCGAGTCGTGCCGCGCCTGCACCGCACGGTCCGTCAGGTAGCGCAGCGGCGCCCCCACCGCACCGCCCGCCAGCACCAGCAGCCAGTTCACCGGCGCCCCCGCAGCAGCAGCCGGGTCGCCGAAGCCGCCGCCCACACCGCTCCCAGTGCCCCCGCGACCGTGCCCGCCCCGTACGCCAGCGCGACCTGGGCGCGCCCCTCGTCCAGCAGCCGCGAGACGTCCACGGCGTACGTCGAGAAGGTGGTGAACCCGCCCAGCACCCCCACGCCCAGGAAGGGCCGCAGCAACGGGTGCCCGCTCCGCCCGCCCTCGCCGATCAGCGCCATCAGCACGCCGATCAGCGCGCAGCCGGCCACGTTGGTCCAGAACACCGCCCACGGGAAGTCCCCCGGGCCGGCCGGCCACATCAGCGCCAGCCCGTACCGCGCACCCGAACCCAGGGCCCCGCCGGCCGACACCGCCGCCAGCACCCGCCCCTGCGGCTCGGCCCGCTGGGCGGGCACGTGGAGGTCGACGTCCGGGTCGACCGCCTCCGCCTCCTCGGACTCTTCGGAGGAGGGCCGCCGGGTCATGCGCGCATCACACGGGCATTCTCCCGCGCCTCGGCCCATCCGGCCCGCCCTCCCGGACAATGGCGGTGTGCTGGAGATGACGCGCGACGCGTTCGAAGAGCTGGTGGCCGAGGCCCTGGACACGATCCCGCCCGAACTCACCCGGGTGATGGACAACGTGGCCGTCTTCGTCGAGGACGAACCCCCGGCCGACGATCCCGAACTGCTCGGCCTCTACGAGGGCACCCCGCTCACCGAGCGCGGCGAGTGGTACGCCGGTGTGCTCCCGGACCGCATCTCGATCTACATGGGCCCGACCCTGCGCTACTGCGAGACGGCCGAGGACGTGGTCCACGAGGTCGCCGTGACCGTGGTGCACGAGATCGCCCACCACTTCGGCATCGACGACGACCGCCTGCACGAGCTCGGGTGGGGGTGAGCGGGAACCGTTTTGGCGATACCTCCTCCCATCCCATATGCTTCTCACGTCCCCGACGCGCTGAGAAGCGCCCAGGTGGGCCTTAGCCCTCATCGTCTAGTGGCCCAGGACGCCGCCCTTTCAAGGCGGTAGCACGGGTTCGAATCCCGTTGGGGGCACGCAACACCCTGTGCGAGACTGGTTCTCGCACACACCATGGTCCTGTGGAGCAGTTGGTTAGCTCGCCACCCTGTCAAGGTGGAGGTCGCGGGTTCAAGTCCCGTCAGGATCGCTGAGGCTCGGAAGAGCTTCGTGGCTGGGTAGCTCAGTTGGTACGAGCGATCGCCTGAAAAGCGATAGGTCGCCGGTTCGACCCCGGCCCCAGCCACAAGAGGAAGGCCCCGTCCATCGGACGGGGCCTTCCGCGTCACCCGCCCTCCTCCTCCAGGGCCCGCGCCGACCGCGCCCGGCGGCGCCACTGCACCAGCCCCACCACCGGTGCGCCCAGCGCGACCAGCCCGAGCAGCACCCCGTCCGGGACCGCGTCGGCGAAGGACCGCACCCACTGCTCCACCGCGAACGAGTCCTCCGCGTCCAGCAGCCCCGGCAGCGCGCTCGCCCCGTCGAACACCAGGAACATCACGCCCAGGGCCACGAAGAACAGCCCGGACAGCAGCGAGGTGGTGTGCAGCTCCAGCCGGCCCAGGCGCAGCACGCGGCCCCGCAGCCACCGCCGCCGGCCCAGGTCGAACCGCTCCCACAGCAGCGCCAGCAGGAACAGCGGTACGGCCATGCCCAGCGCGTACACGGCCAGCAGCAACCCCCCGTACACCGGCGACCCGCCGACCGCCGCCACCGTGAGCACGCTGCCCAGGATCGGGCCCGCGCAGAAGCCGGCCAGCCCGTAGACGGCGCCGAGGGCGAACACGGACAGCGCCGTGACCGGCCGGATCCGCCCGGACAGCTCGGTCAGCCGGCGCGGGGCGAAGCCCAGGCCGAGGACCTGGGCGGCGCCCAGCGCGATGATCAGCCACCCGCCGGTGAGGACCAGCAGGTCGCGGTTGCCGTGGAAGAACCGTCCGGCGGTCGAGGACGCCGCGCCCAGCGGCACCAGGGTGCTCGCGAGGCCGGCGTAGAAGATCCCGGTCCTGGCCAGCAGCCGGGAGGTGGAGTCGATGGAGTACGCGAAGAAGGCCGGCAGCAGCAGGGCGCTGCACGGGGACAGCAGCGCCAGCAGGCCGCCGAGCAGGGCGGCCAGGTATCCGATCTCCACTAGCGGGCCGCCCTGGCGTTCTCCACGGCCCGGGTGAAGGCGTCCAGGGGCTGGGCGCCTGCGATCGGCTGCCCGTTGACGAGGAAGGAGGGGGTGGAGCTGACGCCGATCCGGTAGCCCTCGGCCTGGTCCTCGGCCAGGGCCTTGCGGGCGGCCTCGCCGTCCATGTCCGCGCGGAACCGCTCCAGGTCCGGTACGCCGGCCTCCCTGGCCAGCTCCAGCAGCCGGTCCGGGCCGAAGCCCTTCTCCTTGGCGCCCTCGGCGTAGGCGGCCGCGTGGAACTGCCGGAACCGGTCCTGCCGGCCGGCGGCCCAGGCCGCCTTCGCGGCGGCCTCGGACTCGGCGCCGAAGATCGGGAAGTTCCGCCACTCGATGCGCAGGGTGCCGTCCTCCACGTATTTGCGCACCAGCTCGGGCTCGGTGTCCCGGGCGAACTTGGCGCAGTATCCGCAGCGGAAGTCGGAGTACTCGATCAGGACGACGGGTGCGTCCGCCCGGCCGAGGGCCAGCTTGTCGCCGGCGTCCCGGCGGGCCAGCGCGAGCAGGTCGGGACGGGGCTCGGCGGCTGTCCTCCCCGGCGCCGGGGAGGACTGCGCGGAAGACGGGAGCGGCTGGTAGGCGGACCAGCCGTGGTCCTCGTCGGCCGGGGCGGTGGCCTGCCAGGAGACCAGGCCCATCACGACGGCGGCGAGCGCGACCCCGGCGGAGATCAGCAGCGGCTTCTTGGACGCGGGGGTCCGGGGGCGGGGCATGACGGGCCTCTCACTCGTACGGCAGGTCGTTTCGGGGGGTCTCGTCCGGAAATGGTACGGGGAGGGGGTGCAAATGCGTTCGCCAGCCGGCGGGCCCGGGTGAGATCCTCGATCAGGTATGTCTACTTCCTTTGCCGCCCTGCAGACGCTGCTCGGTGAGATCTCGCTCCGCGACGCTCACCGGCTCGGCCGTCGCCTCGAAGGCGCTCGCCGCATCCGCAAGCCCGAGGCCCGGCAGGGCGTGCTCGACGAGATCGCCGCGGAGGCCGCGAAGGCGGCCGAGCGGCTCGCCGGCCGCGCCTCCAGGATGCCGCGGGTCACGTATCCCGAAGCGCTCCCCGTCAGCCAGAAGAAGGACGAGATCGCCGAGGCGATACGCGACCACCAGGTCGTGATCGTGGCGGGCGAGACCGGTTCCGGCAAGACCACCCAGATCCCCAAGATCTGCATGGAGCTCGGCCGGGGCGTGAAGGGGATGATCGGGCACACCCAGCCCCGCCGGATCGCGGCCCGCACGGTCGCCGAGCGGATCGCCGAGGAGCTCGGGTCCGAGATCGGCCGGACCGTCGGCTGGAAGGTCCGGTTCACCGACCAGGTGGACCCGGACGAGACCTTCGTGAAGCTGATGACGGACGGCATCCTGCTCGCCGAGATCCAGACGGACCGCGAGCTGCGCGCCTACGACACGATCATCATCGACGAGGCCCACGAGCGCAGCCTCAACATCGACTTCCTGCTCGGCTACCTGGCCCAGCTGCTGCCCAAGCGCCCCGACCTCAAGGTCGTCATCACCTCCGCGACCATCGACCCCGAGCGGTTCTCCCGGCACTTCGGGGACGCCCCGATCGTCGAGGTCAGCGGCCGTACCTACCCGGTGGAGGTCCGCTACCGGCCGCTGCTGGAAGAGGACGGCGAGGAGTCCGACCGGGACCAGATCACCGCGATCTGCGACGCCGTCGCCGAGCTCCAGAAGGAGGGCCCCGGCGACATCCTGGTCTTCCTCTCCGGCGAGCGGGAGATCCGCGACACCGCCGACGCCCTCAACAAGCTGAAGCTCCGCTTCACCGAGGTGCTGCCGCTCTACGCCCGGCTCTCGCACGCCGAGCAGCACCGGGTCTTCCAGCCGCACACCGGCCGCCGGATCGTCCTCGCCACCAACGTCGCCGAGACCTCCCTGACCGTCCCCGGCATCAAGTACGTCATCGACCCGGGCACCGCCCGGATCTCCCGCTACAGCCACCGCACCAAGGTCCAGCGGCTGCCCATCGAGCGGATCAGCCAGGCCAGCGCCAACCAGCGCAAGGGCCGCTGCGGCCGTACCTCGGACGGCATCTGCATCCGGCTGTACTCCGAGGACGACTTCGACGCCCGCCCGGAGTTCACCGACGCCGAGATCCTCCGCACCAACCTGGCCTCGGTCATCCTCCAGATGACCGCCGCCGGCCTCGGCGAGATCGAGAAGTTCCCCTTCATCGACCCGCCGGACCACCGCAACATCCGCGACGGCGTCCAGCTGCTGCAGGAGCTGGGCGCGCTGGACCCGGCGCAGAAGGACCCGAAGCAGCGGCTCACCCCGCTCGGCCGGAAGCTGTCCCAGCTGCCCGTGGACCCCCGCCTGGCCCGCATGGTCATCGAGGCCGACAAGAACGGCTGCGTCCGCGAGGTCATGGTCATCGCGGCCGCCCTGTCCATCCAGGACCCGCGCGAGCGGCCCTCGGACAAGCAGACCCAGGCCGACCAGCAGCACGCCCGGTTCAAGGACGAGACCTCCGACTTCCTCGCCTTCCTGAACCTGTGGCGGTACGTCCGCGAGCAGCAGAAGGAACGCGGCTCCTCCGCCTTCCGCCGGATGTGCAAGCAGGAGTACCTGAACTTCCTGCGCATCCGCGAATGGCAGGACATCTACGCCCAGCTGCGCACGGTCGCCAAGACCATGGGGATCCACCTCAACGAGCAGGACGCGCCGGAGCAGAGCGTCCACGTCTCCCTGCTGGCCGGCCTGCTGTCGCACATCGGCCTGAAGGACACCGACAAGAACGAGTACCTGGGCGCCCGGTCCGCGAAGTTCGCGATCTTCCCGGGTTCGGCGCTGTTCAAGAAGCAGCCCAAGTTCGTGATGTCGGCGGAGCTGGTGGAGACCTCGCGGCTGTGGGCCCGGGTCAACGCCAAGGTGGAGCCCGAGTGGGTGGAGCCGCTGGCCCAGCACCTGATCAAGCGCACGTACAGCGAGCCGCACTGGGAGAAGGACCAGGCGGCGGTGATGGCGTACGAGCGCGTCACGCTCTACGGCGTCCCGATCGTGGCCCAGCGTAAGGTCAACTACGGCCGGATCGACCCGGAGGTCTCCCGCGAGCTGTTCATCCGCAACGCCCTGGTCGAGGGCGACTGGCGGACCCACCACAAGTTCTACGCGGACAACCGCAAGCTGCTCACCGAGGTCGAGGAGCTGGAACACCGGGCCCGGCGCCGGGACATCGTCGTCGACGACGAGACCCTCTTCGACTTCTACGACCAGCGGATCCCCGAACACGTGGTGTCCGGCGCGCACTTCGACTCCTGGTGGAAGCACAAGCGCCGCGAGGAGCCGGAACTCCTCGACTTCGAGCGGGAGATGCTGCTCACCGAGAAGGCGGCCGGCGTCACCAAGGACGACTACCCGGACTCCTGGCAGCAGGGCCGCCTGCGGTTCAAGGTCACGTACCAGTTCGAGCCGGGCGCCGACGCGGACGGCGTCACCGTGCACGTCCCGCTCCAGGTGCTCAACCAGGTCACCGACGAGGGCTTCGACTGGCAGATCCCGGGCCTGCGCGAGGAGGTCGTCACCGAGCTGATCCGGTCCCTGCCGAAGCCGGTCCGCCGGCACTACGTGCCCGCGCCGAACTTCGCGGGCCGCTTCCTGGCGACGGCGGTGCCGCTGCAGGAGCCGCTGACGGTGACGCTCGCGCGGGAGCTCCAGCGGATGGTGGGCGTGCCGGTCTCGGCGGAGGACTTCGACCTCTCCCGCGTCCCCGACCACCTGAAGATCACCTTCCGGATCGTCGACGAGCGGCGCCGGAAGCTGGCGGAGGCCAAGGACCTGGAGGCCCTCAGGCTGGCCCTGAAGCCCAAGGCCCGCCAGGCCCTCTCCAAGGCCGCCGCGGCAACCGCCGAGCGGTCGGGCGGGGAGTCTCTGGAGCGCACCGGCCTGACCGACTGGACCATCGGCTCGCTCACCCGGGTCTTCGAGACCCGGCGTGCCGGGCAGCCGGTGAAGGCGTACCCGGCGCTGGTCGACGCCGGCGACACCGTTTCCGTACGGCTCTTCGACACCGAGGCCGAACAGGCGCGGGCGATGTGGCTGGGCACCCGGAAGCTGATCATGCTCAACATTCCGGTCAACCCTGCGAAGTTCGCCTCGGACAAGCTGACCAACCAGCAGAAGCTGGCGCTGTCGCGGAACCCGCACGGGAACGTCCAGGCCCTGTTCGAGGACTGCGCGACCGCGGCGGCGGACAAGCTGATCGCCGACCACGGCGGGCCGGCCTGGGACGAGGCGGGCTTCCGGAAGCTGTTCGACGCGGTGCGGGCCGACCTGGTGGACACGACCGTGCGCACGGTCGCGCAGGTGCAGCAGATCCTGGCCGCCTGGCAGGCCTGTGAGCGCCGCCTGAAGGCCACCGGGAGCCTGGCGCTGGTCGCCAACGTCCAGGACGTCAGAACGCAGCTGGCGGCCCTGATGCCGCCCGGCTTCGTGACCCTGACCGGGCTGAAGCGGCTGCCGGACCTGATGCGCTACCTGGTGGCGGTCGACCGGCGGCTCCAGCAGATGCCCACGGCGGTCCAGCGCGACACCACGCGCATGCAGAAGGTCCACGAGATGCAGGACGAGTACGCCTGGTTGCTGGAACAGCTGCCCAAGGGGCGGCCGGTGCCCGAGGCGGTCACGGAGATCCGCTGGATGATCGAGGAGCTACGGGTCAGTTACTTCGCACACGCGCTCGGGACGGCGTACCCGATCTCCGACAAGCGGATCGTGAAGGCGGTGGACGCGGCGGCCCCGTAGGCCGCCCGGCCCGGTTCGACCGGAAGCCCCGACCTGCTGTACAGTCTGACTCGCAACCAAGGTCCTGTGGAGCAGTTGGTTAGCTCGCCACCCTGTCAAGGTGGAGGTCGCGGGTTCAAGTCCCGTCAGGATCGCAACAACAGCAAGGCCCGTGTCCCCGGACACGGGCCTTGCTGCTTGTGCCGCTCCTCCGGGGGAACCCCCTGAACGGCTGAGCGAAATCCCCCGTCCGCATGATGCGGGTTGACGCGAAGCGTCCCCTTACGGGTGCACCGTCGGGTGTTCAAGAGTGATCGACTGTGACGGGTGTCACCTCATGAATTTCTGAGACGCCCACATTTATCACGCACATACACCCTCTCGATTTAATATGTGCAATGGCACCCGTGCCACAGGGGAACAAAAAAGATCGCGCTGGACCCGGCGGAGTCCAGCGCGATCGACGACCGGGGAACCTGTTGGGGCAGGCTCAGTCGTATGAAGCTATCTGGGTTTCATCGGATTGGGGGATCCGATTCGAACCCGGTAAAACTGGGGTGCTGATTGCTGCGGGACCTCAGGCCTCGCTGCGCTGCTGCGGAATTCCCGCGAGCAGAGCACGAACCTCGGCCTCGCGGTAACGGCGGTGCCCACCCAGGGTGCGGATGGACGTCAGCTTGCCGGCCTTGGCCCAGCGGGTCACCGTCTTCGGGTCCACGCGGAACATCGTGGCGACCTCAGCCGGGGTCAGCAGCGGCTCGGCATCAGGGGTGCGAGCGGTCATGAGCGGCCTCCTCGGGAGAACCGAACCATCTCGGTTCTTTCCTCTAAATTCTGCACCTTGGCCCGCGTTGCCCGAAATGGACATACGCGGGCCGAGTCGGTTATAGGACGAACGGCTTGTCCTCGGCACTACAACTACACCATCTGTCCAGCCACGTCGGCCAAACCGATGGAATTGCCCTCCGAGGTGTTCATCAACGGCGGAAGCCGATGGACCCGTCCATAACGGACAGTCACCCCACTGTGACGATCAGTCACAGAGCGATCAGGAGCCACGAGACCCCCCATAGAGCGCAATGCCGAGCAATCCGCCCACACTTGGACGGATGGAACCCTCCCCGGACTCCTTGTCCTATTTTGGCACGAGGGTAGGGGAACGGCGCAAGGGTGTGGTTAGTGCGGTCCGTCACGCTTGAGCCAATGGCCCGTATCGGGACGTAGGTCCCGGCACTACGGCCTGAATGCGAGATTCCGCCGATGATCCACCGATTCTGACCGTTCGGCCGATGGTGCGGAAGCCCCTGACCGGCACTAGTTCGCGAAGAGTCTCTCCCGGACGGCCCGCCACCGCTCCGCCAGCTCCCCGTGGATCTTCCGCGCGGCCGCCGGATCCCCCTCCCGCAGCGCCGCGAAGCCGGCCGCCAGGTCGGCCGCCGAACGGTCCGCCGCCAGCCGGTCCGGTCCCAGCACGTGCACCAGACCGCCGTAGTCCAACTCCACCATCGACCGCGGGTGGAACTCCTCCAGCCAGCTGCCCACCTCCACCAGCCCCTCGGCCAGCCCTCCGTACCCTTCCGCCTCCCGCAGCGTGCGCAGCCCCCGCGCGAGCCGCCGGCGGGCCTGCACCATCGGGGTCCGGTAGCGCAGCCGCTCCCTGGGCACGTACTCCCGCTCCTCGTCCCCCACCAGCACGAACCAGCGCAGCGGCACCTGCCACACCGCCGTACGGATCCAGGGCCGGCCGTCCGGGTTCCGCTCCCGCCACCGCTCGTACTCCTCCTCCGCCCGGCGCCGGACGCCCGGCGGCAGCGCCGCGTCCAGCACCGGCCGGGGGAAATCGGCGACCAGTTCCCCGAGCGCCAGCCAGCCGCGCAGCCGCGTCCGCCACGGGCAGACGAGCAGGACCCCGTCCACCTCCGCGGTGAACGCGTCCGAGCTCTCCCGCGCTGGCACCCCGACCGGCGGCACGGCGACCAGATCCGCCAGCGAGCGGCGGAGTTCGTCCTGCGCCGTGGGCTGCTCGCCGCGCCGCGCGTACGCCGCCCAGTGCGTCCGCTCCGGCTCCGCGAAGGCCCCCAGCGGCTCGTAGACCCGCAGGTAGGAGGCGTACGGGACGACCGGCGCCGAGCGCGCCGCGGGCAGCGGGGGATCCGGGGATTCACTCACGCCGGACTCCTCCCCCGCACCGCCGGGCGGTACTCCGCGCCGCCCCCGCCCAGCGCACCGGAGGGTGATCTGGCGCACCCGGCCCCGCACGGCCCGCCCCAGGTCTTACGCTGCTCCTACACGCCCTCCCCACCCGCAGGAGGGCCCCCGCCGCATCTCATCCATGGGAGTCACCACCGTGACCGAAATGACCGACGGCGTCCTGCACACCCTGTTCCGCACGGAGCAGGGCGGCCACGAGCAAGTCGTGCTGTGCCAGGACCGAGCCACGGGCCTCAAGGCCGTCATCGCCATCCACTCGACCGCGCTCGGCCCCGCCCTGGGCGGGACGCGCTTCCACGCGTACGCCTCCGACGAGGAGGCGGTGCTCGACGCGCTGAACCTCGCGCGCGGCATGTCGTACAAGAACGCCCTCGCCGGCCTCGAGCACGGCGGCGGCAAGGCCGTCATCATCGGCGACCCGGACGTGCTCAAGAGCGAGGAACTCCTGCTGGCCTACGGCCGGTTCGTGGAGTCCCTGGGCGGCCGCTACGTCACCGCCTGCGACGTCGGCACCTATGTCGCGGACATGGACGTGGTGGCGCGGGAGACCCGCTGGGCGACCGGCCGCTCCCCCGAGAACGGCGGCGCCGGCGACTCCTCGGTGCTCACCGCCTTCGGCGTGTTCCAGGGCATGCGGGCCAGCGCCCAGCACCTGTGGGGCGACCCCACCCTGCGCGGCCGCAAGGTCGGCGTGGTCGGCGTCGGCAAGGTCGGCCACTACCTGGTCGAGCACCTGCTGGAGGACGGCGCGGAGGTCGTGATCACGGACGTCCGCCAGGAGTCCGTGCAGCGCATCCTCGACAAGCACCCGGGCAAGGTCACCGCCGTGGCCGACACCGAGACCCTGATCCGCACCGAGGGCCTCGACATCTACGCCCCCTGTGCGCTGGGCGGCGCCCTCAACGACGACACCGTGCCGGTGCTCACCGCCAAGGTCGTCTGCGGCGCGGCGAACAACCAGCTCGCCCACCCCGGTGTGGAGAAGGACCTCGCGGACCGCGGGATCCTCTACGCCCCGGACTACGTGGTCAACGCGGGCGGCGTCATCCAGGTCGCCGACGAGCTCCACGGCTTCGACTTCGACCGCTGCAAGGTCAAGGCCACGAAGATCTTCGACACCACCCTGGAGATCTTCGCTCGCGCAAAGGCCGATGGTGTTCCGCCGGCCGCCGCGGCCGACCGGATCGCGGAGCAGCGCATGGCCGACGCCCGCGCCGCCCGCCGCTCCTAGGGCACCGGGTGCGCCCGCCGGGGTGCGGCGAGACAAGACTCACTGCACTTCGGCGGGTCGTCCGCCAATAAAGGGTTAAAATCGCAGCTGACCAGCGAGTACAGGGCGTCTCATGGTCACTGCGCCGGGGCACGTCATGCGGGCGGCGTACCGTATGGCCGCGGAAGCAGGTACCGTTAAAGCCCTAAGGACGGTCTCTCCACGGAGAGCCCGCTCCGAACCATGAACGCGTGTCAAGACTCTGGGGCCGTCGAGCCCCGTCACCGAGGGGGTCGAGCCATGGGGCGCGGCCGGGCAAAGGCCAAGCAGACGAAGGTCGCCCGCCAGCTGAAGTACAGCAGCGGCGGGACTGATCTGACGCGTCTGGCCAGCGAGCTGGGCGCATCGACTTCGACACCGCTCTCGCAGCAGCCGCCGAATGGCGAGCCGTTCGAGGACGACGAGGACGAGGACGACCCGTACGCCCGCTACGCGGAGCTGTACAACGACGACGATGACGACGAGGACGAGGAGTCCGGTCCGTCGCAGCAGCGTCGCGGCGCTTGACGCGCGCACCTCGCGTTTCGCCTCGCGCCTAGAGGCACACACACGGAAACCCGGTCCGGGGCAGCGCCCCGGACCGGGTTTCCGTGCTGCTCAGCTCGCGTAGGAACCGGTCAGGGCCGCGCCCTCGGTGTGGGTCCCGCGGTCCAGGACCTCGCCCGCGACCCAGGCGTCGACGCCGCGGTCCGCGAGGGTGGTCAGGGCCACCTCTACCGACTCCTGGGGCACCACGGCCATCATGCCGACGCCCATGTTCAGGGTCTTCTCCAGCTCCGCCCGCTCCACCCGGCCGGCCTTGCCGACCAGGTCGAAGACCGCGCCCGGGGTCCAGGTCGAACGGTCGACCGTGGCGTGCAGGTGGTCCGGGACGACCCGGGCCAGGTTGGCCGCGAGGCCGCCGCCGGTGATGTGCGAGAAGGCGTGGACCTCGGTGGTGCGGGTGAGGGCCAGGCAGTCCAGCGAGTAGATCTTGGTGGGTTCGAGGAGTTCCTCGCCGAGGCTCCGGCCGAACTCCGGGACCTCGCGGTCCAGGGACAGCCCGGCCCGGTCGAAGAGGACGTGCCGGACCAGCGAGTACCCGTTCGAGTGAAGGCCGGAGGACGCCATCGCGATGACCGCGTCACCCGTCCGGATGCGATCGGCGCCGAGGAGCCGGTCGTACTCGACCACGCCGGTGCCGGCGCCGGCCACGTCGAACTCGTCCGGGCCCAGCAGGCCGGGGTGCTCGGCGGTCTCGCCGCCGACCAGCGCGGTACCGGCCAGGACGCAGCCCTCGGCGATGCCCTTGACGATCTGGGCGACCCGCTCGGGGTGGACCTTGCCGACGCAGATGTAGTCGGTCATGAAGAGCGGCTCGGCTCCGCAGACGACGATGTCGTCCATGACCATGGCCACGAGGTCGTGGCCGATGGTGTCGTACACGCCCATCTGGCGGGCGATGTCGACCTTGGTTCCGACGCCGTCGGTGGCGGAGGCGAGGAGCGGCCGCTCGTAGCGCAGAAGTGCGGAGGCGTCGAAGAGTCCGGCGAAACCGCCGAGGCCGCCGAGGACCTCGGGGCGCTGGGTCTTCTTCACCCACTCCTTCATCAGCTCGACGGCGCGGTCGCCCGCCTCGATGTCGACGCCTGCAGCCGCGTAGCTGGCACCGGTGGTCTCTGACATGGGAGGAGAGAACTTTCGTGTCGTGTACTGCAGGGTGTTACGGGGGAGTGAGGGGTGTGTGAGGGCGTACGGCCGCCGGGACGTGGCCCGGAGCGGCCGGGACCGGCCGGGCGCGCCGGAGCGCGCCCGGGATCACGGACGGCGCAGCGCGTCGGCCGCGTCGGCACCGCCGGCCAGCTCGGTCTCCAGCAGCTGCTTGCCGAGGAGCTCCGGGTCGGGCAGCTCCATCGGGTACTCGCCGTCGAAGCAGGCACGGCAGAGGTTCGGCTTCTGGATGGTGGTCGCCTCGATCATGGCGTCGAGGGAGATGTACGCGAGGGAGTCCGCGCCGAGCGACTTGCCGATCTCCTCGACGGTCATGCCGTTGGCGATCAGTTCCGCGCGGGTGGCGAAGTCGATGCCGAAGAAGCAGGGCCACTTCACGGGCGGGGAGGAGATCCGGATGTGGACCTCGGCCGCACCGGCCTCGCGGAGCATCCGGACCAGGGCGCGCTGGGTGTTGCCGCGGACGATCGAGTCGTCGACGACCACCAGGCGCTTGCCCCGGATGACTTCCTTGAGGGGGTTGAGCTTCAGGCGGATGCCGAGCTGGCGGATCGTCTGCGACGGCTGGATGAAGGTCCGGCCGACATAGGCGTTCTTGACAAGGCCGGACCCGTACGGGATCCCACTGGCCTCGGCGTATCCGACGGCGGCGGGAGTACCCGACTCCGGTGTCGCTATCACCAGGTCGGCGTCGGCCGGCGCCTCCTTGGCGAGGCGGCGGCCCATCTCCACCCGGGACAGGTAGACGTTCCGGCCGGCGATGTCGGTGTCCGGGCGCGCGAGGTACACGTACTCGAACACGCAACCCTTGGGCTTCGCATCCGCGAATCGGGAGCTGCGCAGACCGTTCTCGTCGATCGCGATGAGCTCGCCGGGCTCGACCTCGCGGACGAAGCTGGCGCCGACGATGTCGAGGGCGGCGGTCTCGCTCGCGACCACCCAGCCGCGCTCCAGGCGGCCGAGGACCAGCGGGCGGATGCCCTGCGGGTCACGGGCGGTGTAGAGGGTCCCCTCGTCCATGAAGACGAGGGAGAAGGCGCCCCGGACCTGCGGGAGCACCACGCGGGCGGCTTCCTCGACGGTCAGCGGCTTGCCGTCCGCGTCGACCTGCCCGGCCAGCAGGGCCGTGACGAGGTCGGTGTCGTTGGTCGCGGCCACCTGGGTGGCGCGGCCGTCCTGTCGGGGGAGATCGGCGACCATTCCGGCGAGTTCGGCCGTGTTGACCAGGTTGCCGTTGTGGCCGAGGGCCAGCGAACCGTGGGCGGTCGCCCGGAAGGTCGGCTGGGCGTTCTCCCAGACGGAGGCTCCGGTGGTCGAGTAGCGGGCGTGACCGACCGCGATATGACCTTGGAGGGAGCCGAGAGAGGTTTCGTCGAAGACCTGGGAAACGAGGCCCATGTCCTTGAAGACGAGGATCTGGGAACCGTTGCTCACAGCGATTCCCGCGGACTCCTGTCCACGGTGCTGCAGCGCATACAGTCCGAAGTAGGTGAGCTTGGCGACCTCTTCACCCGGAGCCCAGACACCGAAGACGCCGCAAGCGTCCTGGGGGCCCTTTTCGCCGGGGAGCAGGTCGTGGTTGAGTCGTCCATCACCACGAGGCACGACACCGAGTCTAGGCGACGTCGACCACTGGTCCGAATTGGGGATGGCCCGGGAAATGTCACAGCACGCAGGGTGACCGGCCGCCTCCGGGTCGTCTCGGTATTCGGATACGGATTGTTGACAGCCCTTGCCGCATTCGTACAGGCTCTCGCCCCATGCAGCCTCTCGGTGACCGTGCCGTCACCCTCGTGGAGCGCCGCCACGTCGACCTGGTCCGTGTAGCGAGCGCCATCTGTCGCAGCAGCCGCTGACCCCGGCGCGCCGCAGCCCCTGACCGGGCGCGGCCCCCTCCGCCCTGCCGCAGGGCCGTTCTCCCCACCCCGCCCTTCCCCGTGCCCGGGTCACGCCCGGCCCGTACGGGGTCGTGCCGCCGTGCCGCCGTGCCCCCGCCCGGCCACGAGGCGTGCCGCCGTGCGCGGGACGGGGTGACGCGCCCCGCCGAGCGGACCCGTACGTCCCACCGCCCGCCCCTGCACCCAGGAGCACGCACACCCATGTCCAGCACCAGCACGCACGACCTGTCCCGCCGCGCCTTCGGCGGGGCCGTGGGCGCCACGGCCGCCGCCGCGGCCATCGGTACGGCCGCCCCCGCCGCCGCGGACTCCGCCAAGCCCGCCCCCGAGCGGGACTTCCGGGCCGCCACCGGACGCCGCTCCCGCCGGCCCAACGTCCTGTTCGTCCTGGCCGACGACCTCGGCTGGGCCGACCTCTCCTCGTACGGCTCGCCCCACATCAGGACCCCGAACCTGGACCACCTCGCGCGCCAGGGCGTCCGCTTCACCGACGCCTACTCCGGCTCCGCCACCTGCTCCCCCACCCGCTTCAGCCTCTACACCGGCCGCTACCCGGGCCGTACCAGGGGCGGCCTGGCCGAGCCGATCGCCGACAGGTCCGCCGGCCTGGAGCCCACCCACCCCACGCTGGCCTCGCTGCTGCGCGAGTCCGGCTACGAGACCGCGCTGATCGGCAAGTGGCACTGCGGCTACCTGCCCGACTACAGCCCGACCCGTTCCGGCTGGGACGAGTTCTTCGGCAACTTCGGGGGTGCCCTGGAGTACTACTCCAAGCTCGCCGGCGACGGCAGTCACGACCTCTACGAGGGCGACGCCGAGTACCGGGACCTGCGCTACTACACCCGCATCCTGACCGAGCGGGCGAGCGAGTACGTGCTGCGCGACCGCGGCCGCGGCCACGACGCCAGGCCCTGGCTGCTGAACCTCAACTTCACCACCCCGCACTGGCCGTGGATCGCCGAGGGCGACGAGGAGCAGAGCGCCGAGATCACCCGCCGGATCAAGGCCGGCGACCGGCGCGCCCTGTGGCACGAGGACGGCGGCTCGATCGAGAAGTACCGGCAGATGGTCGAGGACCTCGACCGGTCCGTGGGCAAGGTCCTCGACGCGTTGCGGCGGTCCGGGCAGGAGCAGGACACCCTGGTGTTCTTCTCCAGCGACAACGGCGGCGAACGCTTCTCCCACAACTGGCCGCTGGCCGGAAACAAGGCCTCCCTCCAGGAAGGCGGCATCCGGGTCCCCAACATCGTCCGGTGGCCGGCCAGGATCGACGGCGGGCAGGTCAGCCGGGTGCCCGTGTTCACCCCGGACTGGACGGCCACCCTGCTGGAGCTGGCGGGCACCCGCCCCCACCCGGCCTATCCGCTGGACGGCGTGAGCCTGGCCGGCTACCTGCTGCGCGGCGAGCGGCCGCCGGTACGCGACCTGTTCTGGCGGGTGCGCGGGGAGCGGGCGCTGCGCCGCGGCGACTGGAAGTACTACCGCGGCAGGAGCGGCCGCGACCAGCTGTTCGACCTGGCCGGGGACATCCGCGAGCAGGCGGACAAGGCCGCGGTTGACCCGGCCCGGCTGGCCGACCTGCGGGCGGCGTGGGAGCGTACGAACGCGACGCTGCTGCCCTATCCGGGCTGAGCGACGGCCCGTTCGCCGGTGGCGCGCAGGCCCTTGCCGCCCGCCGCGGTGAGGGTCAGCCTGCCGTCCTCGACCCTGTGGTCCACGGGGCCGCGGAGCAGCTCGGAGAAGGCCCGCTCGACCTCGCCGGCCGGTCCGGTGCAGGCCATCCGGGTCGCCGTGACCGGCCCGAACGTGATCCGCGGGCCCTCCACGGAAGCCGTGGTGGTGAACCGGTTGCATCCGAGGTTGCCGCTGACCGTCCCGTCGGCGGCGATGGTGAACTCGGCCCGGCGCTCGGCCCCGGCCGGGACGGAGGCCACGGTCTCCCCCTGCACCAGGGAGTCGACCAGCCACTTGGTGCCCTTGAGCGGGAGGGCCGGGGCGGGGAGCTCGTCGGACAGGGTGATCCGGTCGCCGCCGGCGGCGGTCAGGGTCAGCCGGCCGCCCTGCCGGTCGACCTCCAGCCGGCCCTTGAGGAGCTTGGCGTAGGCGCTCTCGAACTCGATGTCCTCGCAGGCCATCGCGGTGGTCGAGCCGGGGGTGACGGTCAGGCCGGTGCCGTCGGCCGCCAGGTCGGCACCGAACCGGTTGCAGCCGTAGTTGCCGGTGGCGCGGCGGAGGTCCCGCTCGAAGACCAGCTCGGCCTGCGGCGGTGCCGGGACCTCCCGGCCGCCGACGGTCAGGCTCCGCACCGACCAGCTGGTCCCGCCCAGCGCGGCGTCGGTGACGGCCCCCGAGCCGGAACCCGGTCCTCCGTCGCCCGCCGGGGTCTGGCCGCAGCCGGTGAGGACGAGGACGGCTCCGAGGGCGGTCCCGAGGGCTGCCGGTACGAGCCGGGGGCGGGCCCGGCGGGGCGCCCGGCCGGCGGCGCCGCCCCGGGTGCTCCCGGTGCTCCGGGTGCTTGCGTTGCTTGCGTTGTTTGCGGTGCTTCCGTTGCTTCCGTTGTTTCCGGTGCTGCGGGAAGGAGTCATGCCGCTCTGACGCGCCGCGCTCCCGACCGGTTCCGCCGTCAGCCCATCAGGGGCAGCAGCCCGCCCAGGCCGGCCCGTTCCCCGCTCGCCCTGACCAGGGCCCCGGCCTCGGCGTCCGCCCACCGGATGCGGCCGGTCGCCAGCCGGATCCAGGTCAGCGGATCGGTCTCCACCACGTTCGGCGGGGTCCCCCGGGTGTGCCGGGGTCCTTCCACGCACTGGACCACCGCGAACGGCGGGATCCGCACCTCCACGGCACCGCCCGGGGCCTTGGCCGCGAGCGCGTCGGCGAGCACCCGTACGCAGGCCGCGAGCGCCTGCCGGTCCAGCGGGACCTCCAGCCCCAGGGCCCGGTTGAGGTCGTCCGTGTGCACCACCAGCTCGACGGTCCGGGTCACCACGAAGTCCGCGACGGACATCCCGCCGATCCACAGCGCGAGCAGCCGGTCGCCGGGCAGTACGCCGAGCAGTTCGGTGAAGCGGTCCCCGATCCGGGCGTAGCGGGCGGCCAGGTCCGCCTCCTCACCGTCGCGGTGCGCGCCGGCGATCCGGTCCGCGATCGTCTCGGTGGTGAACGGCCACGTCCGCACGGTCACTTCGGCCCTGCCGGCCGGGGGCCGGCCGGCGGCGCCGGCCAGCGAGTCCACCGCCCAGGCGATGTGCTCCACCAGGTCCCGCACGGTCCACGTGCCGAGCCCGGCGTCCGCCGCGAGCTGCTCCTCGGTCAAGGTGCGTACGGCGTCGGCGACGTGCCGGTACTGGGCCAGCACCGCCGCCCTGGTCCTGGCGGGGTCGTAGCTGCGCGTCTTGGGTGGCATGCGGCGAGTCTGCCCGATCAGTCACCGCCGCCGCCGCAACCCCCGCTGTCGTCGGAGAAGGAGAAGGACACGGAGACGGAGCGGCGGCTGCGCGGAGGCCGCTGCCGCGCCCGTGCCCGTCCTTCCCGGACCCCGAGGCGGAACGAACGCTCGGCCGGGGACCACGGCCGCGGCCGTGAACCGTACAGGGGCAGCAGGGGGGTGGCCGTGACGGAGGAGCACAGGGAGGTTCCGGAGTCCGTGTGGACGGCGTACTCCAGGACGACCTCGGCGCCCTCGCACGGGACCCCGTACAGGACCGCCTCGAACGGCTCCCGGGTGGCGTCGACGTCGCGGTGCTCGCGGCGCAGCCGCTCCTCGGGCCCGCCGAGCAGGACCCGGGCCTCCGGCACCCGGTTCCGGGCGCGGGGCCGGTACCCGGCGACGGGCCGGGCCCCGGTGGTCCGGGCGTCCGGGTAGAGCACGTTGCGGCGCGGGGAGAGCGACCGTACGCCGATCCGCAGGGCCGGCTGCGGGCCGCCGCGCAGGCGCCCCGCGGTCCGCCGGGCCGCGGCACCGCCGCCGAGCAGCGGGACGCCGGGTACCAGCAGGGCCAGCGCCACCAGTTGCTGCCCGGCGGCGTCGTAGGGCCGGCCGGTACCGTGCGCGCGGAGGTCGTGGAACAGGCCCGTGCCGAGCAGCGCGGCCGCGGCCGCGCACAGTGCGGCGCCGGCGAGCAGCGGTACCAGCCCGCGCCGCACGTGTCCCCGGGGCAGGCCGGCGGGGAGCGGACGGCGGTCCGGGCCCGCGGCGGCGAGGGCCAGCGCGCGCTGCCGCCGCCGGGCCCGCAGGCGGAGCACCGCGCCGGTGGCGGCCAGCAGGGCCACGGCGACGGTCAGCCAGCCGCCCGCGCGTACGGAGGGGTCCGCGGACGCCGGACCGGCCGCCCGGAACACGGAATAGAGGGCCAGCAGCGGCCCGGCCACCACGGTCGCGGCCGGCATCGTCCGGTACCACAGCGGCAGCGAGAGCAGCAGCACCACCTGCGGGTAACCGGCCCAGCCGGTACCGGAGTGCGGCGGTTCGGGGCCGCCGGAGCCCAGCAGCACGGCAGCCGTGAGGACCAGCGGCACCAGAGCCCACGAACCGGCACCCGGCGCGGCCCACCGCACGACGGCCGCCCGGCGCCAGCGCTCGGCGTCGGCGGGGCTCCACTCGGCGATGCCGCCCTCCGGCAGGGCGGCGGCGGGAAGGAACTTCACGAAGTCGTTCACGGGGCCAGTATCCGAAGGCTCCGAACGCTCCGAACGCGCAGTCGCCCCGTCGGCGCCGCGCGTGGACGGGCCCCGGACCCCGAACAGGGTCCGGGGCCCGTCCATTTGGGCCCGGTCTCAGGCCAGCAGGGCCGGGATGGTCGCCTCGTGCGCCTCGCGGAGCTCGGCCAGCGGGAGGGTGAACTCGCCCTGGACCTCGATCTCCTGACCGTCGACCACGCCGATCCGGGTGGCCGGCAGGCCCCGCGCACCGCACATGTCGGTGAAGCGGAGCTCCTCGCTGCGCGGGACGGCCACGATGGCGCGGCCCGCGGACTCGGAGAAGAGGAAGGTGAACGCGTCCAGGCCCTCCGGGACCACGATCCGCGCGCCGTTCCCGCCGCGCAGGCAGGACTCCGTGAGCGCCTGGATGACGCCGCCGTCCGAGAGGTCGTGCGCCGCGTCGACCATGCCGTCGCGGGAGGCCGAGATCAGGATCTCGGCGAGCAGCTTCTCCCGGGCCAGGTCCACCTTGGGCGGCAGGCCGCCCAGGTGGCCGTGGACCACCTCGGACCAGGCGGAACCGCCGAACTCCTCGGCCGTGTCGCCGAGCAGGTACAGCAGCTGCCCGGCCTCGGCGAAGGCCATCGGCGTACGCCGGTTGACGTCGTCGATCACGCCCAGGACCGCCACGACCGGGGTCGGGTGGATGGCGGTGTCGCCGGTCTGGTTGTAGAGGGAGACGTTGCCGCCGGTCACCGGGGTGCCCATCTCCAGGCAGGCGTCCGCGAGACCGCGGCAGGCCTCGGCGAACTGCCACATGACGCCCGGGTCCTCGGGGGAGCCGAAGTTCAGGCAGTCGGAGACGGCCAGCGGCTTGGCACCGGTCGCGGCGACGTTGCGGTACGCCTCGGCCAGGGCCAGCTGGGCGCCGGCGTACGGGTCGAGCTTGGCGTACCGGCCGTTGCCGTCGGTCGCCATCGCCACGCCGAGGTTGGACGCCTCGTCGATGCGGACGATGCCGGCGTCCTCGGGCTGCGCCAGGACGGTGTTGCCCTGCACGAACCGGTCGTACTGGTCGGTGATCCAGGACTTGGAGGCCTGGTTCGGGGAGGCGACCAGCTTCAGGACCTGCTCGCGCAGCTCGGCGGAGTCCTTCGGCCGGGGCAGCGCGCCCGCGTCGTCGGCCTGGAGCGCGTCCTGCCACTCCGGGCGGGCGAACGGCCTCTGGTAGACGGGGCCCTCGTGGGCGACGGTGCCCGGGGGCACGTCCACGATCTGCTCGCCGTGCCAGAAGATCTCCAGGCGGTCGCCGTCGGTCACCTCACCGATGACGGTGGCGATGACGTCCCACTTCTCGCAGATCTCCATGAAGCGGTCGACGTGCTGCGGCTCGACGATCGCGCACATGCGCTCCTGCGACTCGCTCATGAGGATCTCCTCGGGCGAGAGCGTCGCGTCGCGCAGCGGGACGGTGTCCAGCTCGACCCGCATGCCGCCGGAGCCGGCCGAGGCCAGCTCGGAGGTGGCGCAGGACAGGCCGGCGCCGCCGAGGTCCTGGATGCCGGCGACCAGCTTCTCCTTGAAGATCTCCAGGGTGCACTCGATGAGGAGCTTCTCCTGGAAGGGGTCGCCGACCTGGACGGCGGGCCGCTTGGTGGGCTTGCTGTCGTCGAAGGTCTCGGACGCGAGGACCGAGACGCCGCCGATGCCGTCGCCGCCGGTGCGGGCGCCGTAGAGGATCACCTTGTTGCCGGGGCCGGAGGCCTTGGCCAGGTGGATGTCCTCGTGCTTCATCACACCGATGCAGCCGGCGTTGACCAGCGGGTTGCCCTGGTAGCAGGAGTCGAAGACGACCTCGCCGCCGATGTTGGGCAGGCCCAGGCAGTTGCCGTAACCGCCGATGCCGGCGACCACGCCCGGCAGGACGCGCTTGGTGTCGGGGTGGTCGGCCGCGCCGAAGCGCAGCGGGTCGACCACGGCGACCGGGCGGGCACCCATGGCGAGGATGTCGCGGACGATGCCGCCCACGCCGGTGGCCGCGCCCTGGTAGGGCTCGATGTACGAGGGGTGGTTGTGCGACTCGACCTTGAAGGTGACCGCGTAGCCCTGGCCGACGTCGACGACGCCGGCGTTCTCGCCGATGCCGACGAGCATGGCGTCGTTCTCCGGGGCCTTCTCGCCGAACTGCCGCAGGTGGACCTTGCTGCTCTTGTAGGAGCAGTGCTCGGACCACATGACGGAGTACATGGCGAGCTCGGCGCCGGTGGGGCGGCGGCCGAGGATCTCGCGGATCCGGGCGTACTCGTCCTCCTTGAGGCCGAGCTCCTTCCACGGCTGGGACGCGTCGGGGGTCTGGGTGGCGTGCTTGACGGTGTCCAGGGTCATCGTGCGTCTACCAGCTTCTTCAGGACCGAGGTGAAGAATCCGAGGCCGTCGGTGCGGCCCGTCCCGATCAGCGGCTCGACCGCGTGCTCGGGGTGCGGCATCAGGCCGACGACGTTGCCCGCCTCGTTGGTGATGCCGGCGATGTCGCGGAGCGAGCCGTTCGGGTTCACGTCCAGGTACCGGAAGGCCACTCGGCCCTCGGCCTCCAGTTCGTCGAGCGTGCGCTCGTCGGCGACGTAGCGGCCGTCCATGTTCTTGAGCGGGACGGAGATCTCCTCGCCCTGCTCGTAGTCGCCGGTCCAGGAGGTGCCCGCGTTCTCGACGCGCAGCTTCTGGTCCCGGCAGATGAAGTGGAGGTGGTTGTTGCGCAGCATCGCGCCCGGCAGCAGGTGGGCCTCGGTGAGGACCTGGAAGCCGTTGCAGATGCCGAGGACGGGCATGCCCGCCTTGGCCTGCTCGACGATCGTCTCCATGATCGGCGAGAAGCGGGAGATGGCTCCCGCCCGCAGGTAGTCCCCGTAGGAGAAGCCGCCCGCGAGGACGACCGCGTCGACCTGGTGGAGGTCCTTGTCGCGGTGCCACAGCGAGACGGGCTCGGCGCCCGCGAGGCGGACGGCGCGCAGCGAATCCCGGTCGTCGAGGGTTCCTGGGAAGGTGACGACCCCGATGCGAGTGGTCACCGTCAGGCCTCGACCTTCACGGTGAAGTCTTCGATGACGGTGTTGGCGAGGAACGTTTCGGCCATCTTGTGGATGCGGTCGAGGGCGGCCTGGTCGACCGGTCCCTCCACTTCCAGCTCGAAGCGCTTCCCCTGGCGGACGTCGGCGATGCCCTCGAAGCCCAGGCGCGGCAGTGCACGCTGCACCGCCTGGCCCTGGGGGTCGAGGATCTCCGGCTTGAGCATGACGTCGACTACGACGCGTGCCACTGGCACTCCCGATGAGGTGGTTGGTGCGAAGGCGGTTCCATCAGCGTACCCGGCCAGAATTTCTACGCGGGTAGATATGCTGGGCTTCACCAACGGTTCGCAAAATCCACGAGAAAACCACCCGTCCGGGATTGCGACGGGACACGCGGAGCGAATTAACTGAGCTTCGCCTTGCGCGGGAAATCGCGGTACAAAGGAATCCCCGGGCATTGCCCGGGAAAGCGGCATTGTTACGAAACATCCACACAGTCGACATCACCGCACGTCAGAGCGGGAGATGTCGCACGAAGGGGCCGATATCCGTGGCGCAGCGCGTAGTAGTCACGATCTCCGACGACATCGATGGCGGAGAAGCGGCGGAAACGGTCGCGTTCGGTTTGGACGGTAAGTCGTACGAGATCGACCTCAATCCCGCCAACGCAAAGAAACTGCGTAAGAGCCTCGCCCCTTACGTGGCCGCCGGCCGGCGCCAGGCCCGCTCCGGGAAGACCTATCGGCACACCTCCCTCGCCCCCGACCCGGCGGTGGTGCGCGCCTGGGCCCGGTCCAACCAGCTCGACGTGCCGCCGCGGGGCCGCATCCCCAAGAAGGTCTACGAGGCCTACAACGAGGCCCACTGAACCCGGATTTGCCAACCACCCCACCCGATCCGCTAGTGTGTGGATCACGCCGAGGGGCCAAGACCGCAGGTCGGAAGCCCGGAGGTCGTGCGGGTGTAGTTCAGTAGCAGAACATCCCCCTTCCAGGGGGAAGGCGCAGTGTGCGATTCCTGTCACCCGCTCCGCACCGCTTTGCCATCCACCCCGGTGGATCGGGTAGAGTGGGGCACGCACCACCGGTGAAAGCCGAGTGGATGCATGCGGACGTGGCTCAGTTGGTAGAGCATCACCTTGCCAAGGTGAGGGTCGCGAGTTCGAATCTCGTCGTCCGCTCAGTGCGAAGACCCCAGTCATCACGACTGGGGTCTTCTGCGTTTCCCCCGACGGGCACCCATGACATTTGTCATCGCCGGACATGACAGCGCCCACTGCCGACGCCCGGCCGCCGGCCCGAGGCTGGATCCATGACCGACACCGACCAGTCCGTGATCGAAGTCGAGGAGCTGCGCCGCAGCTACTCGGGGGGCTTCGAAGCCGTCTCCGGCATCTCCTTCTCCGTCGCCCGCGGCGAGATCTTCGCCCTGCTCGGCACCAACGGCGCCGGCAAGACCTCCACCGTCGAGCTGCTGGAAGGCCTGGCCGAGCCGACCGACGGCCGGGTACGGATCTTCGGCCTGGACCCCTACCGGGACCGGGCCCGGGTACGGCCCCGCACCGGCGTGATGCTCCAGGAGGGCGGCTTCCCCTCGGACCTGTCGGTGGCCGAGACCGTACGCATGTGGGCCGGCGTCACCAGCCGGCCCCGCCCCGCCGCGGAGGTCCTGGAACTGGTCGGCCTGACCGCGCGGTCCTCCGTACGGGTGAAGCAGCTGTCAGGCGGCGAACGGCGGCGGCTCGACCTGGCGCTGGCGCTGCTCGGGCGGCCGGAGGTGCTGTTCCTCGACGAACCCACCACCGGCATGGACCCGGAAGGCCGCCGGGACACCTGGGACCTGGTGCGTGCCCTGCGCGCCCAGGGCACGACGGTGCTGCTGACCACCCACTACCTGGAGGAAGCCGAGGAGCTCGCCGACCGGCTGGCGATCCTCCACGAGGGCGAGCTGGTGCTCTCCGGCACCCCGGCCGAGGTCACCGCCACCCGCCCGTCCCGGATCCGGTTCACCCTGCCCGACGGAACGGGACCCGAGCAGCTTCCGCTGTCCCTGCGCGCCGCCGCTGAGGGACAGCGCGTGGAGATCCGCACCGACCGGCTCCAGACCGCCCTCGCGGAACTGCTGCGCTGGGCGGAGCAGGAAGGCGTGGAGCTGGCCGGGCTGGACGCGCGGTCCGCCTCCCTGGAGGAGGCGTTCCTGGAGATCGCGCAGAACCGCCGGACCGGCACACTCGGCCGGACCCCCGAGCAGGACGACCGTACCGGCAGCGACGACACCATGGCGGGCACCCGATGAACACCCTGACCCTGAACCCCGGCCGGCTGTTCGCGCTGGGCCGCTCCGAGCTCACCCTGCTCGTCCGCAACCGGGCCACGCTCTCCGTGGCGCTGCTGATGCCGCTGCTGATGGTCTTCATACTGCGCTCCACCCTCGGCGAGTTCGACCTGGAGGGCGGCGCGTCCGCGATCGGCGAGGCCACGCTCACCGGCGGCATCGGGATGGTGCTGATCCTCGTCGTCTACATGAACCTGGTGTCGGCCTACGTGGCCAGGCGCGAGGAGCTCGTCCTCAAGCGGCTGCGCACCGGCGAGGCCAACGACCTGGAGATCCTGGCCGGGGGCGCCCTGCCGGCCGCGGTCCTGGCCCTGCTCCAGGTGATCGTGCTCGCGGTGGCCGGCGCGACCGCGCTGGACGTGCGCGTCCCCCAGAACCCGCTGCTGCTCGTGGCCGCGGTCCTGGCCGGCACCGTGCTGCTGGCCGGCATGGCGGCGGTGACCAGCGCCTTCACCCGGAACGTGGAGAGCGCCGGCATCACCACCCTGCCGCTGTTCCTGGTGACCTCCATGGGGTCGGGGCTGTTCGTGCCGCTGGAGACCCTGCCGGAGAAGGCGGCCTCCGTCTGCGAACTGCTGCCGCTGACCGGCGTGATGACCCTGGTGCGGGCCGGCTGGCTGGGCACCGGCGGGGCTGAGGACCTGGCCACCGCCGCGGTCGTCACGCTGGCCTGGATGATGATCACCGTGTTTGCTGTCCGGAAGTGGTTCCGCTGGGAGCCGCGTCGCTAGAACCGGGGGGTGTCGGCCATGACCAGGCTGACGGGATGGTGGAGCCGCCGCAGCAGTGCGGCCAAGGTCGAGATCTACACGCGCTGGTCGTTCCACAGCTTCGTGCTGATCGAGATCGTGACCATAGGCCTGGGCGCGCTGGCCTCGGCCGGCCGTCCCGAACCGCTGTTCCTGCTCCCGGTGGTACTGGTCGTCGTCCACGCCTTCCTGTGCGGGTTCGTGTCCTCCCGGTCCCTGGACTGGGCGTTGCAGCGGCGTGCGCGGCCGGTCCGGCCGGCCCTGGTCCTGGCCCTGCTGAGCTGGGTCACCACGATGGTGGTGCTCCTGGTGGACACCACCCGCCGGCCGGACGAGCACAGCCTCGCCCCGACCGTCGTCAGCGGGGTGATCGGCTTCGGGCTCGGCTCGCTGACCCTGGTGATGCGCCGGATGCGGCGGATGGTCTACGTGGTCCCGGCCACGGCGGCGGCGGTCGCCCTGACCGTGTTCGCCCTGGGCAGGCCGCCGGCCGAGGCCCTGGGGTACTGCCTGGGCCTCGTGATCGGCGGCGGACTGCTCACCTTCACCTTCGGGTTCTCCCGGTGGCTGCTGACCACCGTCTGGGAGCTGGACGGCGCCCGCGAACTCCAGGCGCGGCTGGCGGTCGCGGAGGAGCGCCTGCGGTTCGGCCGGGACCTGCACGACGTGATGGGCCGCAACCTGGCGGTGATCGCGCTCAAGAGCGAGCTGGCCGTGCAGCTGGCCCGCCGGGGCCGGCCCGAGGCCGTGGAGCAGATGATCGAAGTGCAGCGGATCGCCCGGGAGTCGCAGCGCGAGGTGCGCGACGTGGTGCGCGGCTACCGGGAGGCCGACCTCGCGGTGGAGCTGGAGGGCGCCCGGGGCGTGCTCGCGGCCGCCGGCATCAACTGCCGGGTGGAGCTGCGGGACCGGCGCGAGCTGCCCGCCGCGGTGCAGTCGGCGCTGGGCTGGGTGGTCCGCGAGGCCACCACGAACGTGCTGCGGCACGGGGACGCGCGCAACGTGGTGATCCGCCTCTACGCGGGGAAGGGCGAGGGGGAGGACGGGCTGGTGCTGGACGTGGAGAACGACGGCGCGCCGGCCGAGCCGGCGGGCACTCCCGGTTCGGGCCTGGCGGGCCTGCGGGAACGGCTGGCGGTGCTGGAGGGCACGCTGGACGCCGGGACGGTCGCGGGGGGCCGGTTCCGGTTGCGGGCGGTCGTGCCGGGCCGGGAGTGCCGCCCGGCGGAAGAGGCGGAGATCCATGGACGGGAGGTGCGGGCGTGAGCCCCGTACGTGTACTGCTGGCCGACGACGAGCACCTGATCCGGGGCGCGGTCGCCGCACTGCTGGCACTGGAGGACGACCTGCTGGTCGTCGCGGAGGCCGCGTCGGGTCCGGAGGCGCTGGCGATGGCGCGGGCGCACCGGCCGGACGTGGCGGTGCTGGACATGCAGATGCCGGGTGCGGACGGTGTGAGTGTCGCCACATCCCTGCGGGTCGAACTGCCCGACTGCAAGACCATGATCGTGACCAGTCACGGGCGGCCGGGCCATCTGAAGCGGGCCCTGTCGGCGGGGGTGCGGGCGTTCGCCCCGAAGACGGTCTCGGCGCAGAAGCTGGCGGAGATCATCCGCACCGTGCACGCCGGAGGCCGTTACGTGGACCCGGAGTTGGCGGCCGACGCGATCAGCGCGGGGGACTCCCCGCTGACCGCGCGAGAGGCCGAGGTGCTGGAACTCGCGGCGGACGGGGCGCCCATCGCGGAGATCGCCGAACGGGCCTCGCTGTCCCAGGGGACGGTGCGGAACTACCTCTCCGCGGCGGCCGCGAAGCTGGGTGCGGAGAACCGGCACACGGCAGTGCGTCTCGCACGGGAGCGAGGTTGGGTATAGTGGTTCTCGCGCTACGGCGCATGCGGACGTGGCTCAGTTGGTAGAGCATCACCTTGCCAAGGTGAGGGTCGCGAGTTCGAATCTCGTCGTCCGCTCGGTTCAGAAGCCCCCGGTCCTGGTGACCGGGGGCTTCTTCGTGTTCCGGCGACCCTGGCGGGAGCGGGGGCGGGGCGGCTGCGCGCGTGGGTCGCGGCGGCCCGGAGCCGGTGGCCCCGGGCCGCCGCGGACGTCAGGCCCAGCTCTGGCCGGTGAGGCGCTCGTACGCCTCGACGTACTTGGCGCGGGTGGCGTCGACGATCTGCTGCGGCAGCGCGGGCGGCGGTGTCTCGCTCCGGCGGTCCCAGCCGGAGTCCGGCGAGGTCAGCCAGTCCCGGACGAACTGCTTGTCGTACGACGGCTGGGCGCGGCCCGGCTGCCACTCGTCGGCGGGCCAGAAGCGGGAGGAGTCCGGGGTGAGGACCTCGTCCGCGATCACCAGCTCCTCGCCGGCGAAGCCGAACTCGAACTTGGTGTCGGCGAGGAGGATGCCGCGCTCGCGGGCGACGTCCCGGCCGCGGCCGTAGACGGCGAGGGTGGTCTGGCGGAGGAGGGCGGCGGTCTCGGCACCGACCGTACGGGCGACCTCCTCGTAGGAGACGTTCTCGTCGTGCTCGCCGACCTCGGCCTTGGCGGCCGGGGTGAAGATCGGCGCGGGCAGCTCGGAACCGTCCACCAGGCCCTCGGGCAGCGCCAGTCCGCAGACCGTGCGGGTCTGCTCGTACTCGGCGAGGCCGGAGCCGGTGAGGTAGCCGCGGGCCACGCACTCCACGGGGACCATGTCGAGGTTCCGGCAGACCAGCGTGCGGCCGGCCCAGTCGGCGGGGGCGCCGGCCGGGGCGTCGGTGCCGATGACGTGGTTGGGGACGAGGTCGGCGAGCTGGTCGAACCACCACAGGGAGAGCTGGGTCAGGACGCGGCCCTTGTCGGGGATCTCGGTCGGCAGGACCCAGTCGTAGGCGGAGATGCGGTCGCTGGCGACCATGACGAGGTTGCCGTCCCCGTCGCGGTAGAGGTCACGGACCTTGCCGGTGTGGAGGTGGATGAGGCCCGGAACCTGAACCGGCTCGGGCTTTTCGACGAATCCGGACACGGGGTCTCCCTGTGGTTCTGTATGAGACACACCGATTCTCCCGCACCGCCGTCCCGGACCGGGCCCGGGGGTCAGTCGCGTTTGCAGATCCGGTCGAGGAGGTTGGCGGTGGCCTTCTGGACGCGCTCGTCGACGTGACCTGGGCGGTCGAGCGCCGGGGACCAGGCGAAGGTCCCGGACGCGAAGACCAGGGCCCCGCTGGGGGCGCGGTAGAGGGAGGTCTCCTGGTGCCGCCGGTGGCCGTCGCCGTCCTCGTACGGGGAGTGGGCGAGCAGGATCCGGTCCTGGTGCTCGGGGAGCTGGGTGCGGGGGAAGTAGCGGTCGGCCTCGCCCGCGACCAGGCCGGGGAGTTCGTCGTTCTCACCGGCTCCGGTGGACTCCCACAGCCAGTGCCCGGCGTTGCGGACGACCAGCGGGACGGGCTCGGGGACGCGGCCCGCGTACTGGATGCCGAGCAGCTGCTGCTCGGGGCGGTCCACCTCGCGCCACAGGGCGGCCCGGCCGGGGCCGCGGCGTTTTCGGCAGGTGAGCAGCCGGTCGGGCACCCCGGAGGGCGAGGGGCTGAGCTCCACCTGCCAGTACATGGTGTTGGCGGACAGGAAGACCAGCGAGGTGCCGTTGTCGCGGGCGCGTTCGGCGGTGCGGCGCATCGGCACCGACCAGTACTCGTCGTGGCCGGGGAAGACCAGGCCGCGGTAGCGGGAGGGGTCGACGCGGCCGGCGTGCAGGTCCCGGGTGTCGGCGTAGGCGAGGTCGTAGCCGTAGCGCTCGGCCCAGCGGATGAAGTCGTAGGCGTGCCCGACGTGCAGGGGCAGGCCGGCGCCGGCGTAGGGGCGGTCGAAGGAGACGGTGGTGGCCGCGTCCTCCTCGCCCAGCAGCCGGCCCTCCTCGTCCCAGGCGTGGTAGAGGCTGGCGCCGGTGCGGCCGTCCTCGGGGTAGAGGTTGTAGGCCTGCCAGGTGACGTCGGGCAGCAGCAGGAGCAGGTCGGCCGGGTGGTCGTCGCGGACGGTGAACGGGATGTGCGAGCGGTAGCCGTCGACGGTGGTGAGGACGGCGACGTAGGCGCCGACGTTCCAGTAGGCGGGGACCTGGAGGCGCCAGGACAGCCACCAGTGGTGGCAGGAGACCGTGCGGTCCGCGGTGAGCGGGGCGGGCTGGACGATGCCGGAGAGCCGGGGGCTCGAGTGGATCTTGGAGGCCCCGTCCCCCGCGTAGTGGCCGATGCGGTAGATGTCGACCGAGAACTGCTGCGGCGGGTCCACGGTGATGTGGAAGTCGATGGCCTCGCCGGGGGTGACGGCCCCGGTGGACGCGAACCCCTTGATCTGGCGGTGCACGTCGTCGGCGCTGCGGGGGCCGCAGCCGCCGCCGTCGCGCGGCGCCGGGATCTGGCCGGGGGCGGCGGACGGGTCGACGTACCAGGGCACCATCTGGCCGGTGTCGCCGAAGTACACCTCGCCGCCCCGGAACCAGGGGAGCGGCCCCTGACCGAAGGGGTCGTTCACCGCGTGTGCCAGCGCACCCGATTCCCAGCGGCGGATCTGGTCCGTACCCATTCCGCTCCCCTCCCTCGTCCCCCGGTCGTCCATGGCCCGTGCGGTCGCGTGGTCGGCCGTGACCGGTCCCAGCACATCACATAACGCACTCACTCCGTCACCGTTCGTCGTGAATTGGCGTGAGTGGAACCCGGATTTTCCGGTTGGGGGGCGGGAGGAGCGGCGGGCGGCGGGCCGGTCCGGCGGGCCTCTCACACCAGTCGGACCGGCTTCTCCGGGCGGATCCCGAGCTCCGCGAGCCAGTCGCGCAGCGGCTCCGGGTCGCCGTCCTCGACCAGCGACAGGACCCGCGGGGCCAGGTCGGCCCGCCGCTCGCCGCCGACCAGCAGCACCGGCCCGTCGAGCCAGTCCAGGCCCGGGCCCGCGCCGGCCGAGTCCACGGCGGCGCAGCAGACCATGGCGGTGACGTGGTCGGCCAGCAGGTCGCGGCCGGTACGGGGCGGCTGCAGCGGGAACAGCGGCACGGCGTCCGAGCCGCGCGCCCGGGCCGCCCGGGCTCCGGCGGAGCGCTCCTCGCGCGCCACGTCACCGCTGAGACGTCCCGACAGTGCCTCTCCGGCCGAGCCGTCCTCGTCGCCGAGGTAGGCAAGGACCCGCTCCAGGGTGGGTCCGGCGAGGGCGTCCGCGGCGGGCGCGGATGCGGATGCGGACGCCGGGGCGGAGCCGGTAGGTGCGGGCGCGGCGCCGCCGGCCGGGACTGCCAGGGCGTCCAGCGCGGCGTGCAGCCGGGCGGCCTCCGTGCGCCACTTGCGGTCCACGACCTCCTCCGGGTACTCCGCCCAGTCCACCGGGGACCAGTCCGGCCCCGGTTCGGGCGGGCCACCGTGGAAGAGCCGGGCCGCGAGCAGCGAGGCCGCCTCGTCCACCGCGCCGGGCTGCTCCAGCAGGTCGCAGGCCGGACGCTCGCCCAGCCGGGAGGCGAAGCCGTCGGCGAGCCGGTCCCGGCGGGACAGCTCGGTCAGCGCCGACACGACGCCCGCGTCCAGCCGGGCCGGCCAGCGTCCCATCCGCCAGGCCGGCAGGGCCACCCGGGTCAGCAGCCGGTCCCAGCCGGCGTAGGCCAGGCCGACCTGCTCCTGGGCGACGATCCGCAGCCCGTAGTCCACGCCCTGCGCCCGCTCGGAGGCGGCCGAGGCGACGCCGCGCTCCATCTCGGTGGCGTCGGCGCGGCACAGCCGCAGCAGCAGCCGGGCCGGGTGGGCGATCCAGCCCAGTCCGGGGCGGCCGCCCACGTCCACGGCCGCGTCCAGGCCGCGCACGAAGCGCCGGGCCTCGGCTATGTCGGGCTGCGCGGAGGGTCCCGTACCGGCGACGACCGGGGCCAGCACGGCCCGCAGCTCGCCGACCCTCATCCACCACAGGAAGGGGGAGCCGATCACCAGCACGGGGGCGGCGTCGGGGGTGTCCGGCGATATGCCGCGGCGGCGGTGGGCCGCATGGGTGCGGTCCTCCAGCCAGCTGTCGCAGTCCGGGGTCAGGGCTATGGCGGAGGGTGCGGGCACGTCCAGCCGGTCGGCCAGGTCACGGACGAGCCGGTAGAGGTCGGGAGCGGCCGCCTCGCTCAGCGGCACGGTCGGGGTCACGGCCGGACTCGCGCGCAGCACCACCGCACCGAACACCGCCGCGGCCAGCAGCACCAGCACGGCCACCCCGCACACCACCAGGGTCACGGCCGGCCAGGGGTCCCCGGCCAGCCGGCCCGTCGCCCGGGCTGCCACCAGCACCACCGCGAGGGCGGCCGGCAGCAGCACCACGGCCAGGGCCCGGCTGCGCACGCGCAGTACGGCGAGGGCCCGGAGGCGCGCCGTCAGCGCGCCCACCTCGATCGTCGACTCCATGGTCGAACCGGTTCCGGACACGGCCGGACCTCACCCCCTCTGCCCTGCGGCGGCTTTGCTCACTCCCCCACTGTGACACTCGCCACTGACATCGCAATGCCGGAGGGCCAAGTGCCGGAACAAGCCCGGAACGCGCTCCGGAATGCTTGCGCCGCACCCTAGTTGGGGCGCGGGGATCCGTCAGGCGAAGGGGCCATCGATCACCCGATGGAATGGCTTTGGGTAAAGCTGGGTGCGTTCGAAGGCGGCTGGATGCAATCGCACGGGCGGGCCCGCACGCAGCGACTGCGCGTCGGGCCCGCCCGGGGGGATCCGTGCCGGTCAGCGGCCTTCGGCCGCCTTTGAGGCGATGTCGGTGCGGTACTGCGAGCCGTCGAGCCTGATCCGCGCGACCGCCTTATACGCCCTCTCGCGGGCCTGCGCCAGATCGGAACCGGTCGCGGTGACGGACAGCACGCGACCACCCGCACTGACCACGGCGTCGCCCTCGCGGCGGGTCCCGGCGTGCAGCACGTACGCCTCGGGGCCGTCCTCGGCGGCGACCTCGTCCAGGCCCTCGATCGCGTCGCCGGTGCGCGGGGTGCCGGGGTAGTTGTGGGAGGCCACCACCACGGTGACGGCCGCGTCCTCGCGCCAGTTCAGCGGCGGCTCCGCGTCCAGGGTGCCGTTGGCGGCGTTCAGCAGGACGCTCGCCAGCGGGGTGCGCAGCCGGGCCAGTACGACCTGGGTCTCGGGGTCGCCGAAGCGGGCGTTGAACTCGATCACCCGGACGCCGCGCGAGGTGATCGCGAGGCCCGCGTAGAGGAGACCGGAGAACGGGGTGCCCCGGTGGCGGAGTTCGTCGACCGTGGGCTGGAGGACCGTCTCCATGACCTCGGCCACCAGCTTGGGGTCGGCCCAGGGCAGCGGGGAGTACGCGCCCATGCCGCCGGTGTTGGGGCCCTGGTCGCCGTCGAGGGCCCGCTTGAAGTCCTGGGCGGGCTGGAGGGGGAGCACCGTCACGCCGTCGGTGATGGCGAAGAGGGACACCTCGGGTCCGTCCAGGAACTCCTCGATGACCACGCGCTCGCAGGAGAGGGCGTGCTCGCGGGCGGCGGCCCGGTCCTCGGTGACGACGACGCCCTTGCCGGCGGCGAGCCCGTCGTCCTTGACGACGTACGGCGCGCCGAAGGCGTCCAGGGCCGCGTCGACCTCCTCGGGGGTGACGCACACGTAGGAGCGGGCGGTGGGCACGCCGGCCGCGGCCATCACGTCCTTGGCGAAGGCCTTGGAGCCCTCCAGCCGGGCCGCCTCGCGGGACGGGCCGAAGACGGGGATGCCGGCCGCCCGGACGCTGTCGGCGACCCCGGCGACGAGCGGCGCCTCGGGGCCGATGACGACCAGTCCGGCGCCGAGCTCGGTGGCGAGCCGGGTGACGGCGTCGCCGTCGAGGGCGTCGACCGGCCGCAGCTCGGCCACCTCGGCGATGCCGGCGTTCCCCGGGGCGCAGTAGAGGGCGGTGACGTCGGGGTCGAGGGACAGAGAGCGGCACAGGGCGTGTTCGCGGGCGCCGCCGCCGATGACGAGGACCTTCACGGTATGCAGCCTAGCCCGCGCCGCGGTGTGCCCTTCGTGCGGCCACCCAACTTCCGGCCCCTACTCGTTCGTGTATTCCTCCACAACCGTGGCTCCGAGCTCCCGCACGATGAGGTCGTGGCCGCTGAGCGCGCTCTCGACCAGGTCCGGGTCGTCGTCCTCCGGTACGTCGTCCTCCGGGGCGACCGGCGGCGGCGCGTCCGGTACGGGAGCCGCCGGCGGGTTCGGCGGCGGCACGTGGGCGGGGGCCGCGGTGGGCGCGGCGGACGCCGCCGGGGCGGGGCCCGGGGCCGGCGCGGGCGGCGGGGTGTACGCGGGCGCGGACGGGGCCGCGTACGAGGGGGCCGCGGGGGCGGCCGCGCCACCGCCGCCGACCACGGCGTCGATCTTCCAGTGCACCTGGAACTGCTCGGCGAGCACCGCCTTGAGGACGTCCTCGCTGCCGCTGCTGGAGAAGTTGTCCCGGGCGCCGGGGTTGGGGAAGCCCAGCTGGAGGGTGGTCCCGTCGAAGCCGGTGACCTGGGCGTTCTGGCTGAGCAGGATCCAGGTGAAGCGGCGCCGGTTCTTGACCGCCTCCAGGATGCTCGGCCACATGGCGTGCACCTGACCGGCCCCGGTCCCGCCCATGCCGCCGCCCACCGGAGCGGCCGGAGCGGCGGCGGGCTCGGGAGCGGTGGAGGCCGGCGCGGGCGGGGGCGCGGCCGGCCGGGACCCCGGCTGGGCGGCGCCCGGCCAGGCCCCGGGAGCCCCGGACCCGGGCTGGGCGGCGCCGGGCCAGGTCCCCGGCGCGGGGGCGCCGGACGCCGCGGCGGGGGCACCGGCCCCGGGCTTGGTCACCCCGGGCCAGGCCCCCGGAGCAGGGGCGGCGGGAGGCTCGGCGGCGACGGGCGGGGCTCCGGCCCCGGGCGCCCGGCCGGCCGGCGGTTCGGCGGCGGGCGGGGCCGCAGCCGGCGCGACCTCGGCGGGCGGGGCGGCGGGTACGGACGCGGCGGGCGGCACGGCGGCAGACGCGGACGTGGACGCAGTGGGCGGCACGGCGGCGGACGCGGACGCGGCGGGCTGCGCGGCGGCCGGGGCGGCACCCTGACCGCCGCGGACCGCGGCGCGGGCGGCGGCCGCGCCGCCCACGGCCCCGGCACCCGCGGGCGCCATGCCGTGCGCCTCGGGCCCCGGGACGTACCCCATCGCCGGACCGCCAGGCGCGGCGGTCATGGCCGGGCCCGGCCCGCCCGCACCGCGCTCCAGCCGGTCCAGCCGGGCCCGGAAGGACTGTTCGTCGTCGAAGGCGGCGGGCAGCAGCACCCGCGCACAGATCAGCTCCAGCTGGAGCCGCGGCGAGGTCGCGCCGCGCATCTCCGTCAGCCCCGCGTTGACCAGGTCGGCCGCCCGGGAGAGCTCGGCCGCGCCGAACACGGAGGCCTGCGCCTGCATCCGCTCCACCACGTCGGCGGGGGCGTCGATCAGCCCCTTCTCGCCCGCGTCCGGCACCGCCGCGAGGATCACCAGGTCCCGCAGCCGTTCCAGCAGGTCCGCGACGAACCGGCGCGGGTCGTTGCCGCCTTCGACGACACGGTCCACGACCTCGAAGGCGGCGGCCCCGTCCCCGGCGGCGAAGGCGTCCACGACGGAGTCGAGCAGCGACCCGTCCGTGTAACCGAGCAGCGAGGTGGCCATGGCGTACGTCACACCCTCCTCGCCCGCGCCGGCCAGCAGCTGGTCCATCACGGACATCGAGTCACGCACGGACCCGGCGCCGGCCCGCACCACCAGCGGCAGCACCCCGTCCTCGACGGGGATGCCCTCCCGCCCGCACACCTCGCCCAGGTACTCCCTGAGCGTGCCCGGCGGCACCAGCCGGAACGGGTAGTGGTGGGTGCGGGACCGGATCGTCCCGATGACCTTCTCCGGCTCGGTGGTCGCGAAGATGAACTTGAGGTGCTCCGGCGGCTCCTCGACCACCTTCAGCAGGGCGTTGAAGCCGGCCGACGTGACCATGTGGGCCTCGTCGATGATGTAGATCTTGTAGCGGCTGCCCGCCGGACCGAAGAAGGCCTTCTCGCGCAGGTCACGCGCGTCGTCCACACCACCGTGCGAAGCGGCGTCGATCTCGATGACGTCGATCGACCCGGGGCCGTTCCGGGCGAGGTCCCGGCAGGACTGGCACTCCCCGCACGGGGTCGGAGTGGGACCTTGCTCACAGTTGAGGCACCGCGCCAGGATCCGGGCGCTGGTCGTCTTGCCGCAGCCGCGCGGGCCCGAGAACAGGTACGCGTGATTGACCCGGTTGTTCCGCAGGGCCTGCATCAGCGGGGCAGTGACATGCTCCTGCCCGATGACCTCGGCGAACGACTCGGGGCGGTAGCGGCGGTACAGCGCAAGGGACGACACGCTTACGAGGTTATCCGGGCCCGCCGACAACGGGCGTCCTCCGGCCCGCCGGAGAACGCAAGCGCCCCCCACGCACCCGCCAGAGCCCACTTACCCTTGCTGCCTTCCGGCCCTGGGGGAGTTGGGTGAGATAGCGCCACGTGAGGGGCTGGACCCCAGCGTAGCCGATCCCGGGCCCAGGAATCGAGCCCGCTCCCCGCCCGTCGACCACCTCGCCGACGAGGTTCGCGAGCACCCCTCAACGTCTTGTATTGTTTGCGGCGGAGGATTCGCCTAGAGGCCTAGGGCGCACGCTTGGAAAGCGTGTTGGGGGCAACCCCTCACGAGTTCGAATCTCGTATCCTCCGCCAGTGCCTCACCGGGCACGATGTCGAAGGGCCCCACCGTTCGCGGTGGGGCCCTTCGACGTGCGTGGTTGCAGTTCCCGCCTACCGGTCGTTGAGGACGGACCGGCACACGTTGCAGAACACGGCTGCGTTCCGTCCGTGGCACCGCATGAGCTGGCCGCAGCCGGCGCACGGCCCGATCTCCCACGGCGGGCATCCCAGTGCGGCGGAGGCGGCGACGCGCCCGGGAACAGGTCACGACCCTGGCGGGCCGGCCCCTGATCGGCCCGCAAGCCGGGGTCCGCCCCGTCGCGCCGCACCACCGCTCCTGGCACACCAGCCAGGTCTTCCACGGCACCCCGCGCCCCGCTGCGGACCTTCCACCGGCGCGGGCGCACGGCGGCTCCGGCGACCGGATCCCTACGGGTTGAGCGTGGTGCCGCTGCCCGGCGCGGTGGGGGGCCGGCCTCCGGCGGCGGGGCCCGGGGCTGTCCTGGGCGTGCCGGGGTGTGGTCCGGGGCCGGGGGTGTAGACGGCCACCCCTAGGTTCAGCGCGCCGAACCGGGCCAGACCCCACGGCCAGCTGAACGCGCCCCTGGTAGCGGCCGCGGGCGTGCGCCGGCGCCAGGTCGGCGACCACCGGCGCCGCGATCCCGGCCACCACCACCTCGCCCAGCGACCACACCACCACCGAGACGGCGTAACCGGCGATGGGGTCGGCGACCCCGGTCAGTGCCCGCGCCCTGCATCGTCAGCCGCGGCAGACCGGCCGGCCGCGCCACTGCCAGCGGCTGGAGCAGGACCACCAGGACCGCGTTGACCGCCGCCATCGCCCCGTACACGGCGGACGACAGCCCGCTGTCGTGGACGGCCAGCGGCAGCGCGATCTCGGTGAGGGAGTGGACGAAGAGCTGGACCGAAGAGCGGCAGCAGGGCGAGCATCAGGCGGTCGCGCAGCACCACGCCGTAACCGGCTGCGTCGCCGGACCCGCCGGGTGCTGGAGGCCGACGTCTTCCACCGGGCACGACAGGTCGCCGAGTACGGCTCCGCGCACGTACTCAACGAGCCGCAGGAGCAGGCCAGTTGGGACGACGGCACGCTGACCCTGCTGCGTCGGCATTGCGTCATCAGCCGGGAACGGGGCGGGCGCGGGCTGGTGTTGACGCCCACCGCGCTCCTGCCGTCCAGGGCCTACACCCGGATCGCTGCGCGCGACCCGCCCCAACGTGCCTGCCCCGCACGGGGGACGGGCGCCTGTGGGAGACGCGGTGCGGGTCCGACGCCGTGCGTGTGCTGGCCGGCATCCTGGGCCGGTCAGGCCTCGCTCATCTCCGGCATCTCACCCGCCGTGGTGGACATGTCGATGACCGCGAAGGCCGCGCCCTGCGGGTCGGCGATCGCCGCGAACCTGCCGAACGGGCTGTCCATGGGCCCGAAGTACAGGGTGCCGCCCAGCTCCCTGGCCTTGGCCACGGCGGCGTCGCAGTCGGGCACGGTGAAGTAGACCTGGATGTACGGGGGCACCTCGGGCGGGAAGTCCTCGCCCATCCTCAACCGCCCCAGCACGGGCTGCTCCGCCCCGGGCACGCTGAAGACCTTGAAGTCCATCCCGGCCTCCGCCGGATCGTCGCCGGGCTCCATCCGCTGCGCCGCGTACGGGAAGACCTGCTGCAGGAAGGCGTCGGCCCGGTCGGGATCGCGGGTGAACACCTCGGCCCAGGCGTACGCGCCGTTCTCGCCCATCTTCTCGAAACCGCGGTGCTCGCCGGGCTGCCAGCAGCCGAAGACGGCGCCGCTGGGCTCCTGCGCCAGCAGCATCGTGCCGAACTCGCCCACCCGCATGGGTTCCATCAGGACGTTGCCGCCCGCCGCCTTGATCTTCTCGGCGGTGGCGGCGGCGTCGGAGGTCGCCAGGTACAGGCACCAGGCGGAGGGCATGTCGTCGCCACCGGGCATGGGCGGGACGATGGCCGCCACGGCCTTGCCGTCCGAGTAGGCCTGGGTGTAGTTGCCGTACTCGGTGGCGGCCCCGCCGAAGGTCCAGCCCAGCACCTCGCCGTAGAAGCGCTTGGCTCCGGCCGCGTCCCTGAACATGGCGTCCGCCCAGCAGGGGGCGCCTTCCGGGAAGTCCTTCATGGTGGTCCACTCCTGTCACGCGGGTGCGCTCACTCGGTACTCACGCTAGGCCCGGGGTGTGACGGCCGCGCGCGGAGCGGGCCGCCGGGGCACGCTGGAGCCATGGACATCCAGATCAGGCTCGCGCAGGACCCGGAAGCCGACGAACTGCTGGGCCGCAGCCCACTGGCGGCGCTGGTCGGCATGCTGCTGGACCAGCAGGTGCCGATGGAGTGGGCGTTCTCCGGTCCCTGGACCATCGCCCGGCGGATGGGCGGCGACGATCTGGACGCGCACGCCATCGCGGCGTACGACCCGGAGGCCTTCGCCGCGCTGCTCTCGGAGAAACCGGCGGTGCACCGGTACCCGGGGTCGATGGCGAAGCGCATCCAGCAGCTGTGCGGGTACCTGGTGGAGCACTACGGGGGCGACGCGGAGGCGGTGTGGTCCGGCGCGGACAGTGGCGCGGAGCTGCTGGGGCGGCTGAAGGCGCTGCCGGGGTTCGGCGAGCAGAAGGCGCAGATCTTCCTCGCCCTGCTGGGCAAGCAGCTCGGGGTCCGGCCCGCGGGGTGGCGCGAGGCGGCGGGGGCGTACGGGGCGGCGGGCACGTACCGGTCGGCGGCGGACATCACGGGGCCGGAGTCGCTGGCGAAGGTCCGCGCGTACAAACAGGAGGCGAAAGCCGCGGCCAAGTCCGCGAAGCGGCCCTGATCCGCCCCCGGGGCTCCGCCCCGCACCCCGCTCCTCAAACGCCGGAGGGGCTGGACATGCCCCCGGAACCGGCCCTCACGGCCACACCCCCGCCGGGCCAATCCAGCCCGAGCGGCGATTGAGCGGCCGGGCGGAGCCCCGGGGCGCGTGGCGGGGCCGGACCGGGCCGGTCGGCCCGGGCGGTGGGGTCAGCCGCGGCGGCGGGTGGTGCCGAAGAGGGAGCGGGAGATCTCGCGGCCCAGCTGGGTGCCGACGGATCGGGCCAGGGAGCGGAACAGGCCGCTCCCGAGCACCTGCTGGGTCAGCGACGGCTCGGGTTCGGGCGCCGCGCCCCGCGGAGCCTGGCCCTGGCCCTGGGCCTGCGTCTGGGTCTGGGTCTGGCCCTCGGCCTCGGCCTGCGCCGCCGCCGTGGCCGCCGCCTCCGCCGCCGCCTGCTCCGCACCGATCCGCTCGTACGCCGACTCCCGGTCCACCGCCTCGGCGTACCGCGGGTACAGCGGCGACGCCCGCACCGCGCCCTCCAGGGCCGCCGGCTCGATCGGGGCCATCAGCGACTGCGGTGCCCGCAGCCGGGTCGCGGCCACCGGCGTCGGCGCGCCGCGCTCGTCGAGCACCGTGACCACCGCCTCGCCCGTCCCCAGCCGGGTGAGCAGCTCCTCCAGGTCGTACTCCGAACGGGGGAACGTCCGCACCGTGGCCTTCAGCGCCTTCGCGTCGTCCGGCGTGAACGCCCGCAGCGCGTGCTGCACGCGGTTGCCCAGCTGCGCCAGGACGTCCCCCGGCACGTCCTTCGGGTTCTGGGTCACGAAGAAGACCCCGACCCCCTTGGACCGGATCAGCCGCACCGTCTGCGTGATCGCTTCCAGGAACGCCTGCGACGCGCCGTCGAACAACAGGTGCGCCTCGTCGAAGAAGAACACCAGCTTCGGCCGGTCGAGGTCCCCGGCCTCCGGCAGGTCGTGGTACAGGTCGGCCAGCAGCCACATCAGGAACGTCGAGAACAGCCGCGGCTTGTCCTGCACCGCCGGGAGTTCCATGACGGACACCAGTCCGCGCCCGCCCTCCGCCGTCCGCAGGAATTCACCCGTCTCGAATTCCGGCTCGCCGAAGAATTCCGTGGCGCCCTGCTGCTCGAATGCGGTGAGGGCCCGGAGGATGACGCCGGCGGTGACCGTCGACAGCCCGCCGATCCCCTTCAGCTCGGCCTTTCCCCGGTCCGAGACGAGGAATGCGACTACCGCCCGGAGGTCCTTGAGGTCGACGAGTTCCAGGCCTTTGGAGTCGGCGTAGTGGAAGATCAGGCCCAGGGACTGCTCCTGCGTCCGGTTGATCTGGAGGATCTTCGACAGCAGGACCGGTCCGAAACTGGTCACCGTGGCCCGCACCGGAATTCCCGGGCCGATCCCGCCCAGAGAGTAGAACTCCGTGGGGTAACCGGTCGGCGTCCAATCCTGGGCCACCTCCCGCGCCCGTTCCGCGGTCTTCCCGCCCGGCTCGCCGGGGGCCGAGATTCCAGACACGTCCCCTTTCACGTCCGCCAGGAAGACCGGAACCCCGTTCGCGGACAGTTGTTCCGCGATCAGCTGGAGCGTTTTCGTCTTTCCCGTTCCGGTGGCCCCCGCCACCAGTCCGTGCCGGTTCAGCATCGCCAGCGGAATGCGGACCTGCCGCTCCGGCAGGCACTCGCCGTCCCAGACCAGCGCCCCCAGATCGAGCGCGGGCCCGGTGAACGCGTAACCGGCGGCGATCTCCTCCACCGGGCCCCGCGGTGAGTCCGGGGCGGCCGAAGCGGTGCTGTCGCTCATCTCTCACTCCCCTCTCACTCCCGAAATAGCCCTGTTTGCCACCTTTCCATCAACGTCGCGAGGCTGCGCCCGCAGCCACCGGCCCGGTAGGCTTTCCGTGTGATCTTCAAGCGCATCGGAAACGGGCGGCCGTACCCCGACCACGGCCGGGAAAGCACCCGGCAGTGGGCGGACGTCGCGCCGCGCCCGGTCCGGCTCGACCAGCTGGTGACCACCAAGGGCCAGCTGGACCTCGAGACGCTGCTCGCCGAGGACTCGACCTTCTACGGCGACCTCTTCGCCCACGTCGTGAAGTGGCAGGGCGACCTCTACCTCGAGGACGGCCTGCACCGCGCCGTCCGCGCGGCACTCCAGCAGCGCCAGGTCCTGCACGCCCGCGTCCTCGAACTGGGCTGATTGCGCCTTTCGGGTCTGGTCTGCACTATCAGCAGATCATTTGGTGGGCATCGCCACCGGGCCGCACTACGCTGCGCCCATGAGCATGCTCACTCCCCCCGGCATGGGCGGAAAGTACCGCGTAACGGGAGCCGCTTACCCCCGTATGTCCCGCCCCCGGCGCCGCCGCCGGATCGTGCTCGCCGTCCTGGGCGGCGTCGTGGCGCTCGGCCTGCTCGGCTACGGAACGCTCCAGCTCATCGGCGTGTTCGGAGACGACGGGAAGAAGACGGTGGCCGGCCAGGGCTCCGGGGACTGCGGCAAGGGCAAGCCCGGCGCGGCCTCCGCCGCCCCGGCCGCCGCCGTGAAGCTCCCCCCGCCCGGCTCCATCACCGTGAACGTCTACAACGCGACCCCACGCTCCGGCCTGGCCAAGGCCGTCGGCGACGAGCTGAAGAAGCGCGGGTTCACCGTCGGCGAGGTCGGCAACGCGCCCGCCGACTTCGACAAGAAGGTGCCAGGCGCCGGGATACTGCTCGGCTCCCCCCGCACCGACAAGGCCGTCTACTCGGTGCTCGGCACCCAGCTGCCCGGCACCACCCAGCAGACCGACACCCGCGAGACCGCGGACGTCGACCTGATCCTCGGCAGCGCCTTCAAGGAACTCAGCACGAAGGCGGACGCCGACAAGGCCCTGGCCGCCCTGGCCAGTCCCCCGCCCGCGCCCGCCAGGAAGTGCTGACCGGGGCCGACGGCTACTCGGCCGCGCCGTACATGCGGTCACCCGCGTCGCCCAGCCCCGGCACGATGTAACCGTGCTCGTTGAGCCGCTCGTCGATCGAGGCGGTCACCACCGTCACCGGCTGACCGGCCAGGTCGCGCTCCATCACCTGGATGCCCTCGGGAGCGGCCAGCAGCACCACGGCCGTCACGTCGTCGGCCCCGCGCTTGATCAGCTCCTGGATCGCCGCGACCAGGGTGCCGCCGGTGGCGAGCATCGGGTCCACGACGTACACCTGGCGGCCCGAGAGGTCCTCCGGCATGCGCGTCGCGTACGTGGAGGCCTCCAGGGTCTCCTCGTTGCGGACCATGCCCATGAAACCGACCTCGGCCGTCGGCAGCAGCCGGACCATGCCGTCCAGCATGCCCAGGCCGGCCCGCAGGATCGGCACCACCAGCGGGCGCGGGTGGGACATCTTCACGCCCGTGGTCGGGCTGACCGGGGTCTCGATGTCGGCCTGCTCGGTGCGCACGTCCCGGGTGGCCTCGTACGCGAGCAGGGTCACCAGCTCGTCGGCGAGCCGCCGGAAGGTCGGGGAGTCCGTGCGCTTGTCGCGCAGGGTGGTGAGTTTGTGCGCCACCAGCGGGTGGTCGACGACGTGAATCCGCATGACCCCACAGTAACCGCGGTGACCGCCTGATGAGACCGCCCCGGCGGCGGGCCGGCCCGGCGGGACACTGGCATCAACCAGCCCCTCGGGGGGAAGGTGGGTGCGGGGGGTCTGCTTCGCGCGGCGGAGGAGGACGACGGACCAGCTGGGACGGTGGCCGATGCCCGATGAGCACCAGTTCAGCACCGAAGAAGGAGAGCCGGAGACGGCGGCCGAGCGCAGGGCCCGCCGGGCGCAGTTCCTGCGCGACCTGAACGAGGCGCGCGAGCTCCGCGACCGGGTGCAGCCGCGGCGCGCCCGGGCCGCCCGGATGCGCCAGCAGATGCGCATGCGCACGTTCCGCTGGTGACGGGCCGCGGGCCGGCGCGGACCCCGACCCGCGGAGCCCCCGGGTACCGCAGCTACGCCACTTGCCGCCCCGCCGCTGGCCGGTACGCCGCGGACCACCGCCCCGCACGCCCGCCGCCGCCCCCCGGCAGCCGCCGCGCCACTCCCCGCGGAGGGCCTCCCCGTGGCCGGACACCACCCCCGTACAGCACGCACGACGGGCCGCCCCGGACACGGCGCGGCACGACGCAAGCGCGGAAGACCTCTCGCATTGCCGCTGTTTCTGCCACGATGCCGATGGGGCGGGGCTCGAAACGGCAAGCACGGAAGCTGTTCCACCCCCCGACTCCGGCCGGGGGGACCTCCAACCGGCATCCGACCGGCATCACGCCTATGACCAGTGGGAGAGTCACGGTGTACTTCGCCGCACTGCTCGCGCGCACCGAAGACGGGTGGGAAGCGAGCGACATGGAACTCGACGACGTCGAGTCGCTGACGGATCTGACCGATCTCGCCCGCGCCGCCGCGGTCGACGACGACACGGTGATCGCCTTCATCGAGCAGGAGGACGGCTGGTTCGGCGTCGTCCGCCTCGACGGTGAGGACGACCCCCGGATCTTCGTCTCCAACGCCGCGTCGGCCGCCCGCAGCTCCTACGGCTCGATGCTCACCGACGAGCTGCTGGGCCGCGACCAGGACGACGACAACGAACTCGACGAGCTGGACCTCGACGGCACCGAGGACGGCGAGGACGAGGCGGTCGCCGCGTACGAGGAGGAGGAAGACGACGACGACGCCCGGGCCGGAGCCGAACCGGCACCGGTAGGACCGCTCGGTGACTCCGACCTGCTGGCCGACCTCGGGGTGAACCGCAAGCAGCTGCTGACCCTCGACGGGGACGCGATCGCCGAGATCGTGGACGCCCTCGGCGCGACCGACGTGCTGGAGGCCGTCCGCTAGTGACCCCCCAGCAGTACCCCGACCCCGTACGGGACCCGTGGCGGGACGCCATGCGCCTGGCGCTGGCGGAGGCGGAGCGGGCGGTGCCGGCCGGTGACGTGCCGGTCGGCGCCGTCCTGCTCGGCCCCGACGGCCGCACCCTCGGCACGGGGTTCAACGAACGCGAGGCCACCGGCGATCCCACCGCCCACGCCGAGGTGCTCGCGCTCCGCCGGGCCGCCGCCGCGCTCGGCGAGTGGCGGCTGCCCGGCTGCACGCTGGTGGTGACCCTTGAACCGTGCGTCATGTGCGCCGGAGCGCTGGTGCAGTCGCGGGTCGCGCGGGTCGTGTACGGCGCGCGGGACGAGAAGGCGGGCGCCGCCGGCTCGCTCTGGGACCTCGTGCGCGACCGCCGGCTCAACCACCGGCCCGAGGTGATCGCCGGAGTGCTGGAGGAGGAGTGCTCCGCCCCGCTCACCGCCTTCTTCCGGCAGCTGTGACGACCGCCCCACGCCATCGATTTGCAAAGCACGCCCCGGCGTGGGCTAGGATCTCTCTCGGTGGTGTGTCCGAGTGGCCGAAGGAGCTCGCCTCGAAAGCGAGTATGGGGCAACCCATCGGGGGTTCAAATCCCTCCACCACCGCTCACGCCGAGAGCCCCGGTTCGTACGAACCGGGGCTCTCGCGCATGCCCGCCGTGACCGCCGCGCCCCGGGGCCCGTTGACACGGCATGAACAAGACCCAGCGCATGCTCGCCGCCTTCGCCCTCGCCGGGGCCGCCGCGGGCCTCGCCGCCCCCACCGCCTCCGCCCTGCCGGTGGGCACCACCCCCCTGAGCCTGCCCGACCTGCCCCAGGCCGCCCCCGGCATGCCGGCCGGCGCCCAGCCCGCCTCCGTCCAGGAGATCGGCGGCAGGGTGAGCGGCGGGCTCAACCAGCTGAACGAGCTGGCCAACCTGCCGAACCACCTGGCCCCGGTGATCGCCCCCGTCGCGCCGGTGGTCGGCCTGCTCGGTGCCGTGGAGTAGGACGCCCCGGGCCTGCTGCGGACGCTCCGGCTGCTCATGCTGCTCATGCTGCTCCGGCTGCTCCGGACGCGACGAAGGCCCCGACCTGGGTCGGGGCCTTCGTACGCCGGAGCGGGGGAAGCGGCATCGGGGGGACAAGCCGCTTCCCCCGGCGAGACGGGACCTGCCAGCCCGGGCCGCGTTCAGGGGGAAGCGCGCGGCCCGGACCCCGCAGTGAGGTCTCGTCCCTACAGCCCTCCGGTTTCCTGCCAGAACCGGCGGGCTCGGTATCAATCCTGCGCCTCCGCCCGCCGCCGGGCGCGCGGCGAAGGGCCCCTCGTGCCGGGTCGTTGGTCCCTAAAGGCCGGGTGAGTGTTCGAAGCCGACCGGTTAGACTCACCCGAATCCGCAGGACCGGCAGGGGAGGCCGAAACCGCTCGTGGACACCAAGAAACTCATCACGGGTGCCCTGACCGTGTTCGTCCTGTTCGTCATCATCACCCAGCCGAAGCGGGCCGCCGAGATGGTCGAACTCGGCTTCCAGGGGATATCCGACGCCGCCAAGGGCATCGGCGAATTCATGACCGAACTGGTGAGCTGACCAGCGGCCCGATCCGTTTCCCGGACGGACGTACCAGCCCCCCACTCCGACGGATGGGGGGTCTTTTGCGAGTACGGCGCGGACAGCCGGCGGAAACCCGCGCGGAAACCACGCGGGCGGCCCGCACCCCACCGTGCGAAATGGCGCCCGACCAGCGCCGGAATACCTCCCTTAATGCCCAACTTGCCCTCAACACGGCGATATACGGTGCTTGCGCACAGTGCACATGTCTTGTGATGCTATGACCGCTTTTGCGTCTAGTTGACATCGAAGGGGTGGCGTGACCGTGCCGGCCAGTACTGCGCCTCAGGTGCCACCCCAGCAGGAACCTCCCGAGGAGCCCCCGCCCGCCGCCAGGCCGCAGGGCCGGGGCGCCGACACCCGGGCCCTCACCCAGGTGCTGTTCGCCCGCCTGAAGGGCCTCGAACCGGGCAGCAGCGAGCACACCCGGGTGCGCGGGGCCCTGATCGAGGCCAACCTCCCGCTGGTCCGCTACGCGGCCGCCCGCTTCCGCAGCCGCAACGAGCCGATGGAGGACGTGGTCCAGGTCGGCACCATCGGCCTGATCAACGCCATCGACCGGTTCGACCCGGACCGCGGGGTGCAGTTCCCCACCTTCGCGATGCCGACCGTGGTGGGCGAGATCAAGCGCTACTTCCGGGACAACGTGCGCACGGTGCACGTGCCGCGCCGGCTGCACGAGCTGTGGGTGCAGGTCAACGCGGCCACGGAGGACCTCACCACGCTCCACGGAAGGGTCCCCACCACGGCGGAGATCGCCGAGCGGCTGCGCATCGCCGAGGACGAGGTGCTGTCCTGCATCGAGGCCGGCCGCTCCTACCACGCGACCTCCCTGGAGGCCGCCCAGGAGGGCGACGGCCTGCCCGGCCTGCTCGACCGGCTCGGGTACGAGGACCCGGAGCTCGCGGGGGTCGAACACCGCGACCTGGTCCGGCACCTGCTCGTACAACTGCCCGAGCGCGAACAGCGGATCCTGCTGCTCCGCTACTACAGCAACCTGACGCAATCGCAGATCAGCGCGGAACTCGGGGTCTCCCAGATGCACGTCTCGCGGCTGCTGGCCCGGAGCTTCGCCCGGCTCAGATCCGCAAACAGGATCGAGGCCTAACCGGATCGGGTGGAGATCACCGATACGTTTCCGACAGATCGGGCTCATTCCCGTCTGTCGCTGCACTGATATGTCGACTTGGCGCTACAGCGTGTTGCCGACATGTGACATTCTGCTGGAACCGCGTTTGCCGCAGCCCCGCCTCCGGTATTCAGGTGGAGGCTGCGTTCTTCCGACGGGCGCGCCCGACGCGACCGTCCGCGACCTCAAGGGGGTGGCATGTCCGTAGACCAGGGCAGCTCCAAGGTGCTCACGCTCGTCAAGAGCGAGGCCCCGGCGGCACCTGCAGCAGTCGAAGAGCCTGCAGCGGCCCACCGCTCGGATGCCATCGACACCCGCACCCTGTCCCGCTCCCTCTTCCAGCGACTCGCCGCCCTGGCCCCGGACAGCCCGGAACGGGCCTACGTCCGCGACACCCTGATCGAGCTGAACCTGCCGCTGGTCCGCTACGCGGCCGCCCGCTTCCGCAGCCGCAACGAGCCGATGGAGGACATCGTCCAGGTCGGCACGATCGGCCTGATCAAGGCGATCGACCGGTTCGACTGCGAACGCGGGGTCGAGTTCCCGACATTCGCCATGCCGACCGTCGTGGGCGAGATCAAACGATTCTTTCGGGACACCTCCTGGTCCGTGCGGGTCCCTCGCCGGCTCCAGGAGCTCCGCCTGGCACTGACCAAGGCGAGCGACGAGCTGGCCCAGAAACTGGACCGCTCGCCGACGGTGCCCGAACTCGCCGCCGTTCTCGGCGTGTCCGAGGAGGAGGTGGTCGACGGCCTCGCGGTCGGCAACGCCTACACCGCCTCGTCCCTGGACTCGCCCTCCCCGGAGGACGAGGGCGGCGAGGGCTCGCTCGCGGACCGCCTGGGGTACGAGGACACGGCGCTGGAGGGCGTCGAGTACCGGGAGTCACTCAAGCCGCTCCTGGCCAAACTCCCGCCCCGGGAACGGCAGATCATCATGCTGCGGTTCTTCGCCAACATGACGCAGTCGCAGATCGGCGAGGAGGTCGGCATCTCGCAGATGCACGTCTCACGGCTGCTGACCCGCACCCTGGCACAGCTCCGCCAGGGGCTCATCGGCGAATGAACCCTGGATAATTGACGTCGCGTCAGGAACACTGGCGCGATGCGAAGCGGAGCGCATGACCGGTCGGCCACGGGTGCCGCCACCGCCCGTGCCGCCACCGCCCGTGCCGGCACCGCCCGCGGCGTCGTCGTCGCGGTCGCCGTCGCTGCTGTCGTCGCCGTACTGGGCGGCTGCGGCGGCCCGGCGGACGACGGCTTCGTGGCCGTGGGCGCGGCGGGCGCGGGTCCGGAGCGGTCACCAGGGCAGATCGTGCCGCCCGGCGGCCGGGTGGAGTTCCAGTCACTCGACGGCCCCTCCCCGGCCGGGCGGAGCCCCTCGGCGGGGTCCTCCGGCCCGTCCGCGTCGTCCGCGTCCGCCGTGCCCGGCCCGTCGGGGCCGGGCTCCGGTACCGGCACGCCCGGGACCCCGCCCGGCTCCGGCCCCTCGGGCCCGGACCCCGCGCCACCCGGCCCGGACGCCCCCGGTGGGCCCGGCCCGGACGGTCCCGGCACCCCGGGGCCGACCGCGCCGCCGGCCACCCCGCCCTCGCCGGAGCCGCCGGTGGCCGTGCCGCCGCCCGCGAAACCCCCGGGCAGTACCGCGCCGGCCACGCCCGCGCGACTGGTGCTCGGCACGCCCGTGCGCACCGCCACCGGGGACCGCTGGTGCGAGAAGGTCACCGTGAGGTTCACCAACACCGGTACGACCCCGGCCCGTTCGGGCACGGTCGAGTTCGCGACCCACGTCATCGGCGCGCTCGGCATCGACTGGGCCACGATCGACAGCAGCCAGCCGCTGCCCGCCCCGATCGCGGGCGGCACCTCGCGCACGCACACCTACACGGTGTGCGTGGCGGCCTGGCGGGTGCCGCTCGGCATGCACATCGAGACCCGTGAGGTCACCGCGACGTGGAAGTAGCCGGAGGGCCGGGCGGCCCGGTTCGAGGGACCTGGCGGAGGACCGGCCGGCGGAGGACCTGCTAGCGGAGGGCCAGCCAGGCCACGGCGCCGACCAGCAGCGCCACACCGAGGGCGAGGCCCAGCCGGCCGAGCGGGACGCCGGAGCCGGACTGCCTGCGGCGCCCGCGGGCGGCGGGAGCGCCGGCGGGGCCGGCGTCCGCCTCCTCGACGAAGGCCCGGAACATCTGCGTGCTGCCCGCGGGGTCGTAGTCGCCCTCGGGGCCCTGTGAGTTGCCGTGTGCAGCCATGGCCCAGGACCCTAGCGGGTTTTCCGTTTCCTTTACCGCCGACCCCCGCAGATTCATTTGCCTGTAACAACCATCTTCTTCTATCGTTGCCCTAAGCAACAAGATGGGGAGGGTGACCGTTGCCGAACCACTACGAGGAGCTGGCCCGCCGGCTCACCGGGATCGGCGCGGTCAGACGGGACCTCGCCCGCAACCTCCCCGCCGACTGCCCGCCCGGACCCGCCGCCGTCCTCACCGTGCTCGACCGGCACGGCGAGATGCGGCTCGGCCGGCTGTCCGAGCTGCTCGCCGTCGACATCTCGGTCACCAGCCGGCACGTGGCCCACGTCGCCGAACGCGGCTGGATCGTCCGCGAGACCGACCCCGGCGACGGACGGTGCCGCATCCTCCGGCTCACCCCGGCCGGCCGCCGGCTCCTCGCCGAGATCGCCGGCCGCTACACGGCCGCGCTCGAACGGGCGCTGGCCGACTGGGCCGACGAGGACCTCGCCGTACTGAACACCCTGCTGGCCCGACTCCGTTCGAGCTTCTGAACCGAAGGAAACCCATGGCTTCGACCACGCCCACCGGTGTGCGGACGGACAGCCGGACGGAGACCGCGTCCGACGACACCGCCACCGCCCCCATGACCCATCGGCAGATCATGAGGGCGCTGTCCGGGCTGATGCTCGGCATGTTCGTGGCGATCCTGTCCTCCACGATCGTCTCCAACGCCCTGCCGCAGATCATCACGGAACTGGGCGGCACCCAGTCCTCCTACACCTGGGTCGTCACCGCCGCCCTGCTGTCGATGACCGCCGCCACCCCCCTGTGGGGCAAGCTGGCCGACCTCTTCAGCAAGAAGCTGCTGGTGCAGATATCCCTGGTGATCTACGTGCTCGGCTCGGTGGTGGCCGGCATGTCCCAGAACACCGGCATGCTGATCGCCTGCCGGGTGGTCCAGGGCATCGGCGTCGGCGGCCTGTCCGCCCTGGCCCAGATCGTGATGGCGGCGATGATCTCCCCGCGCGAGCGCGGCCGCTACAGCGGCTACCTCGGCGCCGTCTTCGCCGTGGCCACCGTCGGCGGCCCGCTGCTCGGCGGCGTGATCACCGACACCGCCTGGCTGGGCTGGCGCTGGTGCTTCTACGTGGGCGTGCCGTTCGCCGTGATCGCGCTGGTCGTGCTCCAGCGGACCCTGCGGCTGCCGGTGGTCCGGCGCGAGGTCAAGGTCGACTGGACGGGCGCCGTCCTGATCAGCGCGGCGGTCTCCCTGCTGCTGGTCTGGGTCACCCAGGCCGGCGACTCCTACGCCTGGCTGTCCTGGCAGACGTACGTGATGACGGCCGGCGCGCTGGTCCTCGGCCTGCTCTTCGTCCTCGTCGAGTCGAAGGCCTCGGACCCGATCATCCCGCTCCGGCTGTTCCGCAACCCCACCATCACCCTGGCCTCGGCGGCCTCGCTCTTCGTAGGCGTGGCGATGTTCTCCGGGACGGTGTTCTTCAGCCAGTACTTCCAGCTCGCCCGGAACGAGTCCCCGACCATGTCCGGGATCCTCACCATCCCGATGATCGGCGGACTCTTCGTCTCCTCCACCGTCTCCGGCCAGGTCATCACCCGCACCGGCAAGTGGAAGGCCTGGCTGGTTTCCGGCGGTGTGCTGCTCTCGGCGGGACTGGGCCTGCTGGGCACCCTCCGGTACGACACCGCGTACTGGCACACCGCGGTCTTCATGGCGCTGACCGGGCTCGGCCTCGGCATGATGATGCAGAACCTGGTCCTCGCCACGCAGAACCAGGTGGCGCCCGAGGACCTGGGCGCGGCCAGCTCGGTGGTCACCTTCTTCCGCTCGCTGGGCGGCGCCATGGGCGTGTCGGCGCTGGGCGCGCTGATGGCCCACCAGGTCACCGGGTACGTCAGGGACGGTCTGGCCGCGCTCGGGCCGAAGGCGGCGGCTCTGGGCCACGGGGGCACCGGCGGGGGCGGCATCCCGGACCTGGACCGGCTCCCGGCGCCGTTCCGCGAGGTCGTCGAGTCGGCGTACGGGCACGGGGTGGGCGACGTCTTCCTGTACGCGGCGCCCACCGCGCTCCTGGCCCTCGCGCTGGTGCTGTTCATCCGCGAAGTGCCGCTGAAGTCCCGCACGTCCGCCGACTCCTCGGCGACCTCGTCCTAGGCGCGCCGCCCGCGACGCGGACGTGCGCCGTCAGGCCCTCGGTGCGGTCAGGTCGTACAGCGTGGTGCCGGAGACGGTCACGGCGGTGAAGTTGGCCCGGACCCACTCGTCGATGGCCGTGCTCGTGGAGCCGCCCGGGCCGCCGCCGCGCATGCCGGAGCCGCCGCCCACGTAGTAGTGGATCTGCCCGGCCTGGACGTACTCCTGGAAGCGGGCCAGTGTCGGGGAGGGGTCGCTGCCGTTGAACCCGCCGATCGGCATCACGGGCCGCTCGGTCGCCAGCTGGTAGCTGGCCGCGTTCTGCGCGCCCACCGCCGCGGCGGCCCAGGTGTAGCGGTCCGCGTCCGCGCGGAGCAGCGCCTCGACCTGGTCGGGGACCCGGGCTCCGCCCAGCAGGCCGCCCGTGGCTCCACCCGCCGGCCGCCCGCTGCCCTGCGGGCCTGCGGCGGGGCCCCCGGGCGCGCCGGGTGTACGGGGGCCACCGGCCCCGGCCGATCCGCCGCCCGGGCCACCGCCGCCCGGGGGCCGGCCGTCGCCGCCCGGGCCGCCGCCCGGGCCGGGGAACAAGCGCAGGCCTGCGTCCGGGCCGCCCTGAGGGCCGCGGGCACCGGACACCGCCGGCCCGGCGGTCACGATGGAGCCGGTGTGCGGAGTGCCGATGGTGTTCAGGCAGTACGCCAGCGGGCCGGCCAGCGCCGCCGCCAGCCCCAGCGCGGCCGTGCCCAGGGCGAACCTGCGCCCGAGCCGGCCTCCGGCGAGCAGTCCAGCGGCCGCGGCCACGCCTGCGGTGAGCACCGCCCAGCGCAGCCACGGCAGGTGGTCCGGCGAGCGCGACAGCAGTACGTACGACCACCAGCCGGTCAGGGCGGTGGTGCCGGACAGCGTCAGGGCGGCGGCGGCCGAGTGGCGTTCCTCCCACAGCACGGCCACGCCCATTCCGACCAGCGCGGCGACGTAGGGCGCCAGCGCGACGGTGTAGTACTCGTGGAAGATGCCCTGCATCCAGCTGAACACCGCGAAGGTGACCAGCAGGGAACCGCCCCAGGCGAGGAACGCGGCACGGGCCGCGCCCTCGAGGGAGTCGGCGGCCCGGCCGGCCCGCCAGGTCACCACCAGACCCGCGACCAGCATGATGAGCGCGGCGGGCAGCAGCCAGGAGATCTGGCCGCCGACTCCGGCCGAGAACAGCCGGTCGATGCCGGTCTCCCCCCAGCCACCGCCACCGCCGCCCCGGCCCACGGGCGGTGTCGAGCCGTAGGGCAGCTCTCCGGCCGTGAGGTTCCGGCCGCCTCCCACGCTGCCGGGCTCGTCGCCGTTGATCCGGCCGAGCCCGTTGTAGCCGAAGGTCAGTTCCAGGAAGGAGTTGTTCTGCGATCCGCCGACGTACGGGCGCAAGGACGCGGGCCACAGCTCGACCACGGCCACCCACCATCCGCCGGCCGCCACCGTCGCCAGCCCGGCCAGCGCCAGCTGGCCCAGCCGCCGCCGCAGCCGGGTCGGCGCGCAGACGGCGTACAGCAGCGCCAGGGGCGGGAGCACCAGGAAGGCCTGGAGCGTCTTGGTCAGGAAGGCGAGGCCCAGGGCCGCGCCCGCCCACACCAGCCACCCGGTCCGGGCGCCCTCCAGCGCCCGCAGCACGCAGTACACCGTGACGGTCAGCAGCAGGGTCAGCAGCGCGTCAGGGTTGTTGAAGCGGAACATCAGCGCGGCCACCGGGGTCAGCGCGAACACCGTGCCGGACAGCAGCGCCGCCGCGGGCCCGAACCGGCGCCGGACCGAGGCGTACAGCACGGCGGTGGTGGCCACGCCCATCAGCGCCTGGGGGACGAGGATCTGCCAGGAGCCGAGGCCGAACATCCGGACCGACAGGGCCATCGGCCACAGGGCGGCCGGCGGCTTGTCGACGGTGATGGAGTTGCCCGCGTCGGAGGAGCCGAAGAAGAAGGCCTTCCAGCTCTCCCCACCCGCCTGCGCGGCCGCGGAGTAGAAGGAGTTGGCGAACCCGGAGGAGCTCAGGTTCCACAACAGCAGTACGGCGGTGCCCAGCAGCAGTGCCGTCAGGGCCGGGCGCTCCCAGCGGGGGCGTTCCGTGGTCATCGGGGGTCCTTCGGGTGGTCGGTGCGGCGCTCGGGGAACACCCCGGCGCAGAAGAGCGAGTACAGGCCGAGGCAGCAGAGGGTGGAGAGCAGCCCGACCGCGCAGAACGCGAGGAGCTGGCGCGCCAGTCCCGCCGGAACCCCGGGCAGGGTGCGGCCGGGGCGCCCGGGGCCGGAGGGGACGTCCGCGAACGGGCGGGCGAGCCGGTCGAGGGGCAGGCCGCCGACGGCCAGGGCCCGGCCGAGCCGCCAGATGCCCTTGAGGTCCTCGGCGGCCGTCCGGAGGATGTGCACGCTGGAGTCCGGGTCGTCGACCCAGTCCACCGGTACCTCGTGGATCCGCAGGCCCGCCCGCTCGGCCAGTACCAGCATCTCCGTGTCGAAGAACCAGCCGGAGTCCTCGACCAGCGGCAGCAGCCGTTCGGCGACGTCCCGGCGTACGGCCTTGAAGCCGCACTGGGCGTCGCTGAACCCGGCGGCCAGGGAGGACCGCAGCAGCAGGTTGTAGGCGCGGGAGACGAACTCGCGCCTGGTCCCCCGCACCACCCGGGAGGTGCGGGCGAGGCGGGTGCCGATGGCGAGGTCGGAGTGGCCGGAGACGAGCGGGGCGACCAGCGGCAGCAGGGCGTTGAGGTCGGTGGAGAGGTCCACGTCCATATAGGCGAGTACGGGCGCCTCGGAACGGCTCCATGCGGTCCGCAGGGCCCGGCCGCGACCCTTCTCCTCCAGGCGGGTGCTGTGCACCCCGCCGACGGCCGCGGCCAGCCCGGCCGCGACCTCCGGGGTCCGGTCGGTGCTCGCGTTGTCGGCGATGGTGATCCGGAAGGGGTAGGGGAAGGTGCGGGTCAGGTGGTCGTGCAGCCGGTGGACGCAGGGGCCGAGGTCCTTCTCCTCGTTGAAGACCGGGATGACCACGTCGAGTACGGGCTGCCCGGGCGGGGCGGCGAGCGGTGCCCGGGCCGGGAGGGATCCGGAGGCCGGAGAGGTGTCGGTGGGCATGCCCCGACCCTGTCCGGCCGGGCTGTCACGCCGGTGTGCCGAGCCTGTGCTCCGCCTGTGGGTGTCCGGCCCCCGCCGGAGGGAGCTCGACCGTGAACCGGGTGCGCCCGGGCCGGCTGTCCACGGCGACCGTGCCCCCGTGGGCCGTGACCACCGCCTGGACGATGGCCAGGCCGAGGCCGGTGGAGCCCGCGTGCCGGGACCGGGAGGCGTCCCCGCGGGCGAACCGCTCGAAGACGTGCGGCCGCAAGGCCTCGGGAACGCCCGGCCCGTCGTCCTCGACCACGATCCGCACGGCCGTTGTTTCACGTGAAACACCGGCCGTGACCGTGGTGCCGGGTGGGGTGTGGCTGCGTGCGTTGGCGAGCAGGTTGACGAGAACCTGCTGGATCCGCGCCGGATCCGCACGGACCTGGACGGGTTCGGCGGGGAGGTCCAGACGCCAACGGTGACCCGGGCCGGACACCCCCGCGTCGCTCACCGCGTCCACCAGCAGCGGTACCAGGTCGACCTCGTGGCGGGACAGGGGGCGGCCGGCGTCCAGCCGGGCCAGCAGCAGCAGGTCCTCGACCAACCCTGTCATCCGGGTGGCCTCGGACTCGATCCGGCCCAGGGCGTGCCGGGTGTCGGGCCCCGGCTCCTCCCGTCCCCGCCGGGTGAGTTCCGCGTACCCGCGGATGGAGGCCAGCGGGGTGCGTAGCTCGTGGCTGGCATCGGCGACGAACTGCCGGACCCGCGTCTCGCTGTCCTGACGGGCCGCCAGGGCCGAAGCCACGTGGCCCAGCATCCGGTTGAGGGCGGCGCCGACCTGGCCCACCTCGGTGCGCGGGTCGGCCTCGGCCTCCGGAACCCGCTCGTGCAGGGCCACCTCGCCGCAGTGCAGCGGAAGTTCGGAGACCCTGGTGGCGGTCGCCGCGACCCGGCGCAGCGGGCGCAGGGCCACCGAGACCAGGGCCTGGCCGGCCAGACCGGCCGCGACGAGGCCGGCGAGGGTCACGCAGACCTCGACGACGACCAGGGTGCGGACGGTGGAGTGCACGCCGCCCAGCGGGAAGCCCAGCACGGTGAGCCCCTCGGCGTCGGCCAGTACCCGGTAGCGGCCCAGCCCGGGGAGGTCCGCCTCGGCGGGGCCCCCGCCCGTCCGCGTCCGGGCGGCCGCCGCCAGGGCCTCGCTCTGCGCCCGGTCGAGGGGTTCACGGTGGTCGTAGGCGGGTCCGTCGGTGGGCACGGTCCGCTCGGCGGCGGCGGTCCTGCCCGCGGCGTCCAGCCGGATCCCGGCGGTGCCCAGCGGGCTGCCGGGAGGGATCGGCACGGCGGTGGGCGGCGCCGGCCGGTCGCCCTTGGACAGGGCCCCCTTGGCCGCCATGGTCACCGCGGTCCGCAGCTGTTCGTCGAGCCTGTCCATCAGGTACGAGTGCAGTGCGAGGGTGGTCACGGTGCCGATCGCGGCCCCCACGACCGCGATCAGCGCCACCGCCGACACCACCAGCCGGGTGCGCAGCGACCAGGGCCTGCGCCCGGCCGGGCGGCGCACTACTCGCCCGGCTTGATCAGGTAGCCGGCGCCGCGCCGCGTGTGGATCATCGGGCTGAGGCCGGGGCCGCTCTCCAGCTTGCGCCGCAGGTAGGAGATGTAGAGCTCGACCACGTTGGCCTGTCCGCCGAAGTCGTAGGACCAGACCCGGTCGAGGATCTGCGCCTTGCTGAGCACCCGGCGCGGGTTGCGCATCAGGTAGCGCAGCAGCTCGAACTCGGTGGCGGTCAGGTGGATGTCCCGGCCGGCCCGGCTGACCTCGTGGCTGTCCTCGTCCAGCCGGAGGTCGCCGACGACCAGCACCGAGTCGGCCCTGGCCGCACGGGCTGCACCCGAGCGCCGGACCAGCCCGCGCAGCCTGGCCACGACCTCCTCCAGGCTGAACGGCTTGGTGACGTAGTCGTCGCCGCCGGCCGTCAGCCCGGCGATACGGTCCTCGACGGCGTCCTTGGCGGTCAGGAACAGCACCGGCACCTGCGGGAGCTCCCGGCGCAGCCGGCCCAGGACCGCCAGCCCGTCCATGTCCGGCAGCATCATGTCGAGGAGCACCACGTCCGGCCGGAACTCGCGGGCCGCCCGCACGGCGGCCGCGCCGTCCCCCGCGCTGCGCACCTGGCAGCCCTCGTAGCGCAGGGCCATGGACAGCAGCTCGGAGAGCGAGGCCTCGTCGTCGACGACCAGCACCCGGCAGGGGCTGCCGTCGGGACGGACCAGGGCCCCGGCGCCGGTCGCGGACGGGGTTGCGGACGGGGACGGGGACGGGGACGGGGACGCGGGGGAGATGGTCGTCGCGGTCATGGGGACCACGCTCCCCGTCGGCCGTGAGACCGGTCTTTCCGGTTCCTGTGAATCTCCTGAGAAAACGGTTCAGACGGTGGCCGGGGGCGGCAGCCGGAAGAGCCGCGCCGCGTTGTCGTGACAGACGGCGCGCAGCCAGTCGTCGCCCAGCCCGAGCCGTTCCAGGGCCCGGAGCTGGTGCTCGTACGGGTAGGGGATGTTCGGGAAGTCCGTGCCCAGCAGGATCCGGTCCCGCAGGGCGGCCAGCCGGCCCAGGGCACCGGCCGGGAAGCCGCTGAGCCGCTCGGCGAAGTCGGTGAAGACCATGGTGGTGTCGAGCCGGACCTCCGGGTACCGCTCGGCGAGGTCGAGGAAGTCGGTGTACTCGGGCATGCCCATGTGGGCGACGACCAGCGGGAGCCGTGGGTGACGGGCGAGCAGCCGGGCGATGGGGGCCGGGCCGGTGTGCTCGCCCGGCGCGGGGCCGGAGCCGCAGTGCACCACGACGGGGACCGCCGCCTCGGCCAGCAGCCCCCAGACCGGTTCCAGCCGGTCGTCGTTGGGGTCGTAGCCGCCGACCTGGACGTGGGCCTTGAACACCCGCGCCCCGCCGTCGACGGCCCGCCGGACGTACCGGGCGGCGCCGACCTCGGGGAAGAAGGTCGCGGTGTGCAGGCAGTCGGGTGTGCGGGCGGCGAAGTCCGCGGCCCAGGAGTTGAGCCAGGCCGCCATGGCCGGTTTGTGCGGGTAGAGCATGGAGGTGAACGCCCGGACCCCGAAGGCGCGCAGCAGCGCGACCCGTTCGTCCTCCTCGTGCCGGTAGGTGATGGGCCACTCGGTGCCGGTGAGCGGGCCCACCGCGTCGAAGTAGTCCCACACCTTCTCCATGACCCGTCCGGGCATGAAGTGGGTGTGGACGTCGACGAGTCCGGGCAGGCCGAGCCGGTCCAGGAACCGGCGTACGGCCAGGGCGGTCTCAGCGTTCCCGGACAAACCCGTGGCTCCGGTGCACCGTGCCGACGTGCAGGGTGTAGCTCTCGTACCACTCCTTGCGGCCCCGGGCCTGGGCCGCCTGGTGTTCGAGGTCGGCCCGCCAGGCGGCGACGGACTCCTCGTCGCGGAAGTACGCGACGGTGATGCTGAGGCCGCCGGGGGTGTGGGCGTTCTCGTGGCCGAGGTAGCCGGGTACGTCCTTGACGAGGGCGGTCATGCGGGCCGAGACCTCGCCGTACCCCTCGTCCTCGGGGGTGCGCACGGAGGTGAACACGGTCATCACGTAAGGCGGTTCGAACGCGGGAACGGGCTGGATGCTCATGGGCCCACCCTCCGCAACCAGGCCTGGCGCTGTCCACCGAAAAGCGGCCCCGGAGCAGGAAGGGATCCAAGATTTGACCTTCGCCCCCTCTTGGGAGCGGCCTTCAGAAGAGGCCTTCCTGGGGCGGTTCCGGAACGGCGAGGACGGCGGTCGGCACCGTGGTCACGGCTCCGGGGCCCGCCGCGGTCAGGCCCCAGCCGGCCAGCAGACGGGTGTCCACCACGAGTCCGTCCGCGAGGTGGAGGTCCGGCCCGGCCGCCGCGACCAGCACGCCGGCGACCGTCCCGCCCTCGGTCAGCCGCTCCAGCACCCGCGCGGGCCGGGCACGCTCCAGCGCCTCCAGACCGAACACCCCCGCGTGGTCGACCACTTCGCAGGGCAGTGGGAGCAGGGAGTCGGGCCGCCCGGGCAGCGCGGTCGCGCGGGCGTGCAGGCCGGCCACCTCGCCGGCCCGTTCGGCGGCCGGCGGCAGGCGGTGCCGTACGCCCCGTTTGCGCGCGTAGGCGATCCGGTCGGGCACGCCGAGCGCGGCACGGAGCAGCTCCTCGGTACGCCGGGCCGCCATCAGCGGGCCCCGCCCCAGCCAGCTCCAGGTGACGGCGCCCTGTTCCAGGAGCCGGGCCGGGCCCCGCTCCTCGGCGGTGATCCCCACCTTGACCAGGCCGGGCCCGAACCAGGCCAGGTACACCCGGTAGGGGCGGGGGTCGGCGGCGTTGGTGTCGGCGGCCACGGAGAAGGAGCGGTCCAGGCGGGCGCAGTCCGGGCACTGGGCTCCGGCGGTCCGGCCGGGCAGCGGGGCCGCGGCCGGGCACGGGGTCCGCCAGCCGGCCCGCCGCACCCCGAGGCAGGTGCGGCCGCCGAGCCCGGTGAAGGCGAGCCGCTGCCCGTACGCGAGGGGGCCGCTGCGTTCGTCCCCCGCCCCGGCGAGCCAGCCGACGGCGGGCGGGCCGTTCCCGCCCCAACGCACGCCGGTGCACCGCCAGACCGCCGGGCCGGGCGCGCCCGCGGTCACAGCGGCAGCGGCCGCTCGAAGAAGGTCTCCAGGGCCAGCGTCGCCTGGGTGCCGCTGACCCCGTCGATCGCGTAGAGGCGGCGCAGTACGTCCTGGAGCTGCTCGGTGGTCGCGGTCCGCACCTTGACCAGCACGGCCGCGCTCCCGGCGATGATGTGCGCTTCCTGGATCTCGGGGATGGCCGCGAACGCCTCGGCGGAGTCCCCCATCCAGGCGCATGCGTCCACCGTGACGAAGGCCAGTACCCCGCTGCCGACGGCGGCCGGGTCCACCTCCACGGTGGTCCGTCTGATCACCCCGCGCTCGCGGAGCTTGCGCACGCGCTCGTGCGCGGCTCCGGCCGACAGCCCGACGGCGGCGCCGAGGGCCGCGTACGACTGCCCGGCGTCCTGCTGGAGCCGCTCGACGATCGCCCGGTCGATGCCGTCCATGTGCCACTCCCTCGGCGCTCCGGATCTTCCCGGTGCCGACCGTATCCAATCCGGCGCCCCGCGGGGCGGGCCAAACCACATTCGGCGACCGTGCGAACACGTTTCCGGCCCGCGTACGCGCGGTCGGCGGGCCCGACGACGAAAGAGCCCCTCCGGTTTCCCGGAGGGGCTCTTCGACTGTGCACTCGGCAGGATTCGAACCTGCAACCTTCTGATCCGTAGTCAGATGCTCTATCCGTTAAGCTACGAGTGCTTGTGCTTCCCGGGGTTTTTCGCCCCGTTGGCCTTGCGAGAACAACAATACATGGACCTCGCCGGGACGCGAAATCCATTGCCCAAACCCCATCTGACCTGCGGAAACGCCCTCCAGGGCCCCGTATGGCGGGGAGCGGGCGGCCCAAGGACGCGAAACGGCCGAAGCCCCGGTCCGTCAGGACCGGGGCTTCGGTGGGAGCGGAGGCGGAGGGATTTGAACCCTCGATGGGGTGTAAGCCCCAAACCGCATTAGCAGTGCGGCGCCATAGACCGGACTAGGCGACGCCTCCAGCACACCCCCGCGTACGAGGGTGCGTGCAGATGATGACACAGGCCCAGGCCCTGTCACCAATCCGGTCCCACGGTACTAGGCGCGGTGCCGCCAGGGCAAAGGCTTTGGCCGCCGACACCGGCACGCCGGCCACCGGACGCCGGGCCACCGGAACGTCGCGCCCCGGAACGTCGGGCCCCGGCCGTCGTTGGTCACACGTACCTTCCCGACGCTGCCTGGAGATCTCGATGCGTCTCGCCGCCTTCGCCGTCACCTCGGCGCTCGCCGCCGCGGCCGCCGGACCCCTGCCGCCGCTCCCGCTCGGCGAGCTGCTCTCCCCTCCGCCGCCTCCCGACCGGCTCACCGTCTCCGTGGAGCGCAACGGGGCTTCGCGGGCGGCCAACGGGACGTACAGCCTGGAGTGCGACCGGGTCGGCGGCACCCACCCGGAGGCCCGCCGGGCCTGCGCCCGGCTCGACGAGTTCGCCAGGGCCGGCCGGAACCCGTTCGACCCCGCCCCGAGGGGCGAGACCTGCACGCACCAGGACGGCGGACCGGCCGTCGCCCGGATCACCGGCACCTGGCAGGGCGAGGAAGTGGACGCCACCTTCCGGAGGAGGAACGGCTGCGAGATCAGCCGCTGGCGGGATTTGGAACCCGTGCTTCCGAGCCCGCGGTCCTGACCAGCGGCGATGTCCGGGGCGCCCCCGCGGGCCCCGCATCCGCCGTCCCGGGCGGGGCACGTGGCCTTAGACTCCTCCCGTGACATGCCGGTAGACGTGGTCAGGGAGGAAGCTCGTCGTGAGCAGCAGGCCATCCCGAGGCGCTGCTCGCCTCGCAGCAATACTCGACGCCCTGCCTGACGCGCTGCTGCTCGTCAACGCCAACGGCACGGTGGTCAACGCCAATTCGATCGCGCTGGACGTCATGGAGAGCCCGGGCACCGGGCTCGTGGGACGCGGTCTGCTGGACCTGCTGCCCGAGTTCGACTCCAAGCTGATCCCCGGCTCCATGCGACGGCCCGGCGACGACGAGGTCCTGCGCCGCAAGCCGACCCGGATGACGGCCCGCCGGACCGACGGCAGCGAGTTCCCCTGCGAGGTGACCAGCGCCAGCCTCGACGGCCGGGACGCCTACCGGGAGCCGCACCAGGGCTACACCGGCGACGAGCTGCTGATGCTCGTCCTGCGCGACCTCTCCGGCGCCGTGGACACCGAGGCGGAGCTCGCCCGCTCCCAGCGGCAGACCGAGATGATCCTGCGGGCCGCCGCCGAAGGCGTGGTCGGCACCGACACCGACGGACGCGTCGTCCTGGTGAACCCGGCCGCGGCCCAGATCCTCGGGTACCGGGCCACCGACCTCGGCAACCGCGAGCTGCACGGACTGATCCAGCACTCCCGGGCGGACGGCTCCCCGTTCCCCTTCGAGGAGTCCCCGCTCGCCGACACGCTGCGGAGCGGGCGCAAGCACCGGGTGCGCGGACAGGTGCTGTGGACCAAGGCGGGCCAGCCCGTCGCCGTGGACCTGACGACCTCCCCGGTGCGCGACGGCGACCAGCTGGTCGGGGCCGTCATGACCTTCACCGACCGGCGGCCGTACGACGCGCTGGCCGCGCGCCACGCCCAGCTGCTGGCGGTCCTGGACGACGCGCTGCGCGGCCCGCTGGACGAGCTGCGGCGGGAGCTGTCGACGCTGGCCGCCGACGACGCGGGCCAGCTGTGGCCCGAGGCCAACGCGCTGCTGCACCATCTTGCGGCCGGCTACTCGCGGATGACCACCCTCGTCGACAACGTCCTCGGCTTCCAGCGGCTGGACGCCGGCACCGAGAAGCTCGCCAAGAAGAAGGTGCTGATCAACGAGGTGGTGGCGGCCGGTGTGGACGGCGCCGTCGAGCTGATCGGCCCGGGCCGCGCCCAGTTCGCGGTGCACGCGCCCACCATCGAGGCCGAGGTGGATCCCGACCGGATCGCGACCGCTCTGGCCCACCTCGTCGCCGACGTGGCCGGGGTCGACGCCACCGGCAAGACCCCGCAGGGCAGCGGGTACACGGACTCCACGATCGTGGTGGCGGCCGCGCAGCGCGGCGACGTCGTCCGGATCGAGGTGCGCGGGCCGTACGACGGCGGGAACCCGGTGCACGGGCCGATCGTGCGGGGTGTGGTGGCCGCGCACGGCGGGGTGCTGCAGACGGTCGACGTGCCCGGCGCGCCCGGCGGGGCGTACGTGCTGGAGCTGCCGCTGGGCGCCGGGGCGGGCACGGTGACGCTGCCCGAACCGGAGCCGGAGCCGGAGCCCGCGCCCGCGCCGGCGGCGGAGGCCGGGACCGGACCGCAGGCGGGGCCGGGGCCCCGGCCGGGCTCCGGTCGCCGGGCCCGGCGCGGGGTCGACGCGTTCCTCGACGATGACGAGCCGCGCCCGGAGCCCGCGGAGTCGGGCGGTGCCGCGCTGGCGCTGCCCTCGGGGCGGCGCCGGGCGGCGGCCCCGCCGCAGGGTCCGGAGCTGGCGCAGTCCCCGGTGAACCCGGCGGGTCTCGGCACCGGCCGCCGACGCGGCCGGGACGGGGACGGCGGAGCCGCGGACCGTGCGGGTGCCGGTGCGGGTGCCGCCGACGATCGTGCGCTGCCCGCGCTGGCGCCGGTCCCCCCGCAGCAGCCGGCCGCTCCGGCGGGCCGCCGCCGGGCGCTGGCCCCCACCGCACCTCCCCCCGTGCCGCCCGCCGGCCGGCCCGGCCCGGACCCGGCGCCCGTCGCGCCGCCCGGCGGCTTCGCGCTGCCGGCCGGCCCGCAGCCGGTGCCCACGGGGCCGGTGCCGGTCCACCCCGGCGGCGTCCCGGCCGGGTCCGCGGCCGGGCCGGTGCCGCCGGGTGGTTTCGCCCTGCCTCCCGGTGCTCCGGCCGGCCCCGGTGGAGCGGGTGTTGCCCGGCCCTCCGGCCCTGCGGACGCCTCCGGTCCTTCCCGTCCCGGCGCGGCCGCCGCTCCCGGGGCCTCGCCCGTGCCGCCGGTGGTCCCGCCGGGCGGGGCCGGTGTGCCGCCCGTACCGCCCGTGCCGCCCGTGCCGCCCGTGCCGCCCGTGCCGCCCGTGCCGCCGGTGGCCCCGGCTCCGGTCGCGCCGCCCGGCGGTTTCGCCATGCCCCCGGCAGGCCCGGAGCGGCCCGGCGGGGTCGGGGTGAGCACCGTCGCCGAGCCCGGGGCGCGGGGCGCCGGGGGTGAGGGCCCGGGGGCGACCGGTCCCGTGCCCCCGTCCGGGACGGTGGTCCCGCCCGGTGGGGCGCCGGGCGGAAGGCGCGGCCGTCGCGCCCTCGCCGCCCCGGAGGGCGAGGAGGCGCACGCCGGAGTCGCCGACGACACCGGCCGCGGCGACCACACCCCGGCCCAGCCGCACCCGACAGGACGGCGGCGCGGGCTGCCCGGGCCGGACGCGGCCGCGTGGCCCGTACCCGCAGCGCGTACCGCGCCCGAGGAGGACGCCGGCCCGGCGGTCGCCGTGCCCTCGGCCCGGCAGCCGCAGGACAACCCCGCGCAGCCCATCAGCGTGCGGACGCTGGGCCAGGGCATCACCATCGACCCGGCCGCGCCGGGTGCGGCGGCCCCCGCCTCGGGTTCCGGGCGGCGCCGCAAGCTCGCCGACCCGGCCCCGCAGGGCCGTGCCTTCGCCATAGGGGCCCCCGAGGCCGGGGCGGCCGAGGGCCCCGAGCCGCTGGACGGTCCCGGTGGCGCCGTGGAGGTCGTCAACCGTCCCGTGCCGCAGCCGGTCGACGACGAACTGCCGCCGGAGCCGCTGGACAACCCGCGCCGGCTGCTGGTCTGGCCGGCCCCGGACGTCGCCACCACACAGGCGCTCAGCGACCGTGGCTACCGGCCCGTGATCGTGCACTCCCGCGAGGAGGTGGACGCGCAGATCGCCGCGTTCCCCGCCGCGCTGTTCGTCGACCCGCTGACCGGGCCGATCACCCGGACCGCCCTGCAGTCGCTGCGGCAGGCCGCCGTGGCCGCCGAGGTGCCCGTACTGGTGACCGCCGGACTGGGCCAGGCCAGCCGGGAGGCGGCGTACGGCGCGGACCCGGCCGTGCTGCTCAAGGCGCTCGCTCCGCGGGACAGCGAGCAGCACCCGTCCCGGGTGCTGCTGATCGAGGAGCGGGACGAGATCGCCGGGGCGCTCACCAAGGCCCTGGAGCGGCGCGGCATGCAGGTGGCCCGTGCGGGCGCCGACACCGACGCGGTGGAGCCGGCGGCCAGGATGCGCCCGAACCTGGTGGTGATGGACCTGATGCAGGTGCGGCGCCGCCGGGCCGGCATCGTGGACTGGCTGAGGGCGCACGGGCAGTTGAACCGGACCCCGCTGGTCGTCTACACGGCGGCCGGCATCGAGCCGGCCGACCTGCCGCGGCTGGCCTCCGGGGAGAGCGTGCTGTTCCTCGCCGAACGCTCCACCACGCCGGAGGTCCAGGGCCGCATCGTGGACCTCCTGGCCAAGATCGGCACGAACTAGCCACTCTGTTCCGATGGCCATCACCAACAGGGACGACAGGTCCGAGCAGTCCGTGCCCGCCGACAACGGCGAGGTCAACCTGCTGATAGCCCGGCAGGTGGAGCCGGGCTACGAGGAGACGTTCGAGGACTGGGCCCGCGGGATCCTGGAGACCGCGGCCCGCTTCCCGGACCATCTGGGGTACGGGCTGTTCCGCCCGGCCACGGAGGGCGGGCCCTGGTTCCTGGTGCACCGGTTCCGCAACCACGAGGCGTTCGCGGCCTGGCAGGCGTCGGCCGAGCGGGCCGAGTGGTTCGCCAACTGCGAGGGGCACCACCACACGGAGATCGCCCGCCGGGAACTGCACGGCATGGAGACCTGGTTCGCCAAGCCGGGGACGACCCGGCCCGCGCCGCCGCGCTGGAAGATGGCGGTCGCCTCGGGGCTGGCCATCTTCCCGATCTCGCTGGTGGGCAACGCGCTGCTCGGGCCGGTCCTGGTGGACCTGCACCTGGTGCTGAGGACCGCCGTGTTCGCGGGCGTCTTCAGCACCCTGATGACCTACGTGGCGATGCCGCTGGTGAGCCGGCTGCTGCGCGGCTGGCTCACCAGCGACTGATCACCGCCACCGGGCGGGCGCCCGGCGTGCTGCCTGACTGCCTAGTCGACGCGGGTGACCTGGAGCTCGCCTTCCGCGTACTGCTTGCGGATCACCTTCTTGTCGAACTTGCCGACGCTGGTCTTCGGGACGGAGGGGATGACCGTCCAGCGCTCGGGGAGCTGCCACTTGGCGATCGACTGGCCGAGGAAGGCCTTGAGGTCGTGGTAGTCCGCGGTCGAGCCCTCCTTGAGGACCACCGTCGCCAGCGGGCGCTCGCCCCACTTCTCGTCCGGGACGGCGACGACCGCGGCCTCGGCGACCTCCGGGTGGGCCATGAGCGCGTTCTCCAGTTCCACGCTGGAGATCCACTCGCCGCCGGACTTGATGACGTCCTTGGCCCGGTCGGTGAGGGTCAGGAAGCCGTCCGGGCTGATGACGCCGACGTCCCCGGTCTTGAGCCAGCCGTCCTCGCTGAACTTGTCCTCGGGGCGGAAGGGTTCGCCGGTGGCGCCGCCGTAGTAGGCGCCGGCGATCCAGGTGCCGCGGACCTCCAGCTCGCCCGCGGAGGTGCCGTCCCAGGGCAGCGCGCCGCCGCCCGGGCCGATCAGTCGGGCCTCGACGCCCGCGGGGAACCGGCCCTGGGTGACGCGGTACGGCCACTCCTCCTCGGCGGTGAGGCCGGCCGGCGGGTGGGCCATCGTGCCGAGCGGGGAGGTCTCGGTCATTCCCCAGGCGTGGCAGAGCCGGACGCCGAGCGCGTCGTACGCCTCCATCAGGGCGGGCGGGCAGGCGGAGCCGCCGATGGTGACCTGCTTCATGGAGGAGAGGTCGCGCGGGTTGGCGGTGACCTCGGCGAGCAGCCCCTGCCAGATGGTGGGGACGGCGGCGGCGTGCGAGGGCTTCTCCCGCTCGATCATCTCGGCCAGCGGGGCGGGCTGGAGGAAGCGGTCGGGCATCAGCATGTTGATGCCGGTCATGAAGGTGGCGTGCGGCAGGCCCCAGGCGTTCACGTGGAACTGGGGGACCACGACCAGGGTGGTGTCGCGGTCCGTCAGGCCCATCGACTCGGTCATGTTGACCTGCATGGAGTGCAGGTAGATCGAGCGGTGCGAGTAGACGACGCCCTTGGGGTCGCCGGTGGTGCCGGACGTGTAGCACATGGCGGCGGCCTGCCGCTCGTCCAGCAGGGGCCAGTCGTAGACGGCCGGGCGGTCGGCGATCAGTTCCTCGTAGTCGTGGACCCGGACCGGCAGGGCGTCCAGACCCGAACGGTCGCCGGGGCCGGAGACGACCACGTGCTCGACGGTCGGCAGGTGCGGCAGCAGCGGCACCAGCAGGGGCAGGAGGCTGCCGTTGACCAGGACCACCCGGTCGGCCGCGTGGTTGACGATCCAGACCAGCTGCTCCGGGGGGAGCCGCAGGTTCAGCGTGTGCAGGACGGCGCCCATGGAGGGGATCGCGAAGTACGCCTCGACGTGTTCGGCGTTGTTCCACATCAGGGTGGCGACGCGGTCGTCCTGCTGGACGCCGAGCTCGTCGCGCAGGGCGTGGGCGAGCCGGTGCGTACGGGCGCCGACCTCGGCGAAGCTGCGGCGCTGCGGCTCGGCCTCCCCTGTCCAGGTGGTGACCTGGGAGGTCCCGTGGATCGTCATGCCGTGCTGCAGTATGCGGCTGACGAGCAGTGGTACGTCCTGCATGGTGCTCAGCAAAGCGTCCTCCCGGGGGCGCTGCGGCTCTGCGGCGGGTCGGCCTGGTCGATGCCGATTCTGCGGGCATACCGGTCGGCATGTCACTACCCGGGAGTACAAACGGTGGACCCCGACCCTGTTCGGCGGCTACAGGTGAGCTGGGTGGGTCCCGTGGGGAGGCCCCTGAGGGTGAGGGGGCGTCACCCGCTGTTTCACGTGAAACACAGGGTGAGCTCGGGGTCCTCGCGGAGCCGGCCCAGGGCCCGGGAGACGGCGCTCTTGACCGTACCGACGGAGACGCCGAGCAGTTCGGCGGTCTGGGCCTCGCTGAGGTCCTCGTAATAGCGGAGCACGACCATGGCCCGCTGCCGGTCGGGCAGCCGGGTCACCGCCCGCCACATGGCGTCGCGGAGGGCCTGCGCCTCCGCCGGGTCGGCGGCGGGCGGGGCATCGGCCTCGGGGAGTTCGGCGCAGGCGAACTCGTCGACCTTGCGCTTGCGCCACTGCGAGGTGCGGGTGTTGACCAGGGCCCGGCGCACGTAGCCGTCGAGGGCGCGGTGGTCCTCGATGCGGTCCCAGGCCAGGTAGGTCTTGGTGAGGGCCGTCTGGAGGAGGTCCTCGGCGTCGCACGGGTTGGCGGTGAGGGAGCGTGCGGTGCGCATCAGGGCGGTGCCGCGGGCCTTCACGAACGACGAGAACGACGGGTAGGCCGAGTACGTCGAGGGGAGCGAGGCGTCCGTGCACACGAGCGAGGTCATGCACTCCACGCTAGGAGCCGGGGGGCTCCGGGGGATCGCCCCCAGGTGCCGCAGCGGGGTCCCCCTCAGGTTGTAGGGGTGGGGCCTTCCCCACCTCCTTCAGGTGGAGGAGGCGGGGCGCGCGGGTCGACGGAAGTCGACTGCGGGGCGGCTAACCGCCGGTCAGGACCAGGCCGGAGGTCGGAACCCCGGTACCGGCCGTGACCAGGGCCCGCGAGGCCCCGGTCACCTGGTTGACGGAGCTGCCGCGGAGCTGGCGGACGGCTTCGGCGATGCCGTTCATGCCGTGGAGGTAGGCCTCGCCCAGCTGACCGCCGTGGGTGTTGAGCGGCAGTGCGCCGGCGGCGACGAAATCGGCGGCCTCCCCGGGCCGGCAGAAGCCGAACTCCTCCAGTTGCATCAGCACGAAGGGGGTGAAGTGGTCGTAGAGGATCGCCACGTCGATGTCGGCGGGGGTGAGGCCGGAGCTGCGCCACAGCTGCCGGGCGACGACGCCCATCTCGGCGAGTCCGGTCAGGTCGTCGCGGTAGAAGGAGGTCATGCCCTCCTGGCGCCGGCCGGCTCCCTGTGCCGCGGCCGCGATCACGGCGGGCGGGTGCCGGAGGTCGCGGGCCCGTTCGGCTGAGGTGACGACCAGGGCCTGGCCGCCGTCGGTCTCCTGGCAGCAGTCCAGGAGACGGAGCGGTTCGACGATCCAGCGCGAGGCGGCATGGTCGGCGAGGGTGATGGGCTTGCCGTGGAACCAGGCGGCCGGGTTGGTCGCGGCGTACCGGCGGCCGGTGACCGCGACGTGGCCGAACGCCTCCGGGGTCAGGCCGTACGCGTGCAGGTAGCGCTGGGCGGTCATGGCCACCCACGACGCGGGGGTGAGCAGTCCCCAGGGCAGGGACCAGCCCAGGGCGGCGCCCTCTGCGGAGGGTTCCCGCTGCTGGACCCCGGAGCCGAAGCGGCGGCCGGAACGCTCGTTGAAGGCCCGGTAGCAGACGACGACCTCGGCGATCCCGGTGGCGACGGCGAGGGCGGCCTGCTGGACGGTGGCGCAGGCCGCGCCGCCGCCGTAGTGGATGCGGGAGAAGAAGGACAGCTCCCCGATGCCGGCGGCCTGCGCGACGGTGATCTCCGGGCTGGTGTCCATGGTGAAGGTGACCATGCCGTCGACGTCCCCGGGCCCGAGGCCGGCGTCGTCGAGGGCGGCGTGGACGGCCTCGACGGCCAGCTTGAGTTCGCTGCGGCCGGAGTCCTTGGAGAACTCGGTGGCGCCGATGCCCACGACGGCGGCCCGGCCGCCGAGGGAGTCGCGGTTGCGGACGCTCATGCCGGAACCTCCGCGGTGACCGTGCCGGTGACGTGGTGGCCCAGGCCGTTGGCGCCGACCACGCGGATCTCGACGGTGCCGCCGTCCACGGCCGTGACGGTGCCGGTGAGGGTCATGGTGTCGCCGGGATGGTTGGGCGCGCCGAGGCGGATGGCGACCCGGCGGAGCACGGTGCGCGGGCCCAGCCGGTCGGTGACGTACCGGCCGACCAGGCCGTTGGTGGTCAGGATGTTCATGAAGATGTCCGGGGAGCCCTTCTCGCGGGCGAGTTCGGCGTCGTGGTGCACGTCCTGGTAGTCGCGGGAGGCCACGGCCCCGGCGACGATCAGGGTGCGGGTCACCGGGATCTCCAGCGGCGGCAGGGTGTCGCCGACGTTCATCGCTGCTCCTTGGTGAGTACGGCGCCCAGCTCGGCCAGCAGGGCGGGCCCGCTGCCCAGGTAGGCGTCCAGTTGGCGGCCCCACAGGAAGTGCCGGTGCACGGGGTGGTCGAGGTCGGCGCCCGTGCCGCCGTGCAGGTGCTGGCCGGCGTGCACCACGCGGGTGCCGGCTTCGGAGGCCCACCAGGCGGCGGTCAGGGCGTGTTCCCGGGCGGGCAGTCGCTGGTCGGCTCGCCAGGCGGCCTCGTAGGCGGTGACGCGGATGGCCTCGGTGTCCATGTAGGCGTCGGCGGCGCGGAGCTGGACGCCCTGGTTCGTGGAGAGCGGGCGGCCGAACTGCTCGCGGGTGGAGGTGTGGGAGACGGCGCGGGCCAGGGAGCCGGCACAGACCCCGACCTGGAGTCCGGCGAAGGCGGTCCGGGCGGTGTCGAGGACCTGTTCGTAGGCGTCGGGGCCGTTCCCGAGGGGTTCCGCGGCGGCCCCGTCGAGGGTGAGGCGGCCCGCGGACCAGGGTGCGGTGGTCTCCACCGGCTCCGTGGTGACGCCCGGGTCGTCGGTCCTGAGCAGCCACAGCCTCCGGCCGGCGTCCGGCACCAGGACGTGGGTGGCGTCGCGCAGCCAGGGGACAGAGGGCAGCGCGCCGCTGAGCCGGCCGGCGGCGTCGGCGTGGATGCGGCCGCGGTCCGGGAAGGCTCCGGTGGCCACGGCGGCTCCGTCGGCGAGGGCGGGCAGCAGGCGGTCCCGCTGTTCCCGGGTGCCGTGCGCGGTGACGGCGAGCAGGCCGTACACGCAGGTGGCGGCGAGGGGGACCTGCGCGGTGGTGCGGCCCTGTTCCTCCAGCAGCAGGACCAGGCCGAGCAGGCCGACGTCGGTCACGGCTGCGACCAGCTGGGCGGTGGTCAGGGCCTTCCACAGTTCGGCGTCGGTGCCGGTGCCGGCGGCGGTGAGCCGTTCGTGGGTGGAGAGGTCGCGGAAGATCCGGGCGGCGAGGTCCGCCGCGGCGGCCTGCTCCTCGGTCGGGCGGAAGTCCATCAGGCCTCGCTCGCGCGGAAGACGGGGAGTTCGAGTTCGTCGTCGAAGCGCAGGAACTCCAGCTGGACGGGCATGCCGATGCGCACCTTGTCGTAGGGGACGCCGGTGATGTTGCTGATCATCCGGACCCCCTCGGCGAGTTCCACGAGCGCGACCGCGTACGGGGGGTCGAAGGCCGGGAACGGGGGGTGGTGCATGACCACGTACGAGTAGACGGTGCCGCTGCCGCAGGCCTCGACGGTGTCCCAGTCGGGGCTCGCGCAGGTGTTGCAGCCGGGCAGCCAGGGGAAGCGGAGCATGCCGCAGCCGGTGCAGCGCTGGATCAGGAGCCGGTGCTCGGCGACGCCGTCCCAGAATCCCCGGTTGTCGCGGTTGACCACGGGGCGGGGGCGGCGGGCCGCGGGCGCGGCGGGCCCGGTCGGGGTGGCGGGGCGGCGGGCCGGGGCGTACTTGAGGATCCGGAAGCGGTGGGTGCCGGCGAGCTCGCCGCCCGTCCGGACGTCCATCCGGGTGGTGACGAAGTGGCCGGTGCCGAGGCGGGTGGTCTTGCGGGGGGAGACCGACTCGATGACGGCGTCGAAGGTGACCGTGTCCCCGGGGCGCAGGGGCCGGGCGTACTCCTGCTCGCAGTCGGTGGCCACCACGGAGCGGAAGCCGGCGTCGTCGAGCAGGCCGAGGAGTTCGTCGTAGGCGGTGGACCGGCCGGTGCCGTCGGTGTGGCCGGAGAGGCCGCCCATGGTCCAGGACTGGAGCATGGTGGGCGGGGCGATGGCGTCGGGGCCGGTGTAGGCGGGGTTGGTGTCGCCCATGGCCTCGCACCAGTGGCGGATCATGGGTGCGTTGACCGGGTCCTTGCCGGTGCCGCCGGTGGCCGCGGGGCGCCCCTCGAAGGTGCGGAGCCGTTCGTACAGGGCGTCCGGCCGGTCCTCGGTCACCGCTTCCGTCCCTTCATGCCGAGCCGCATCGTGGCGACGATCTCCCGCTGGACCTCGCTGACGCCGCCGCCGAAGGTGTTGATCTGGGCGGCCCGGTTCATCCGTTCCAGGGCGCCGCCGCCGAAGCCGGAGGGGCCGCGGACCAGGGCTTCCTCGCCGGCCACCTCCTGGCAGATCCGGTAGACGTCGACTGTGGTCTCGGTGCCCAGGAACTTGACCCCGCTGGCATCGCCGGGGGCGAGGGTGCCGGCTCCGACGTCCTGGACGAGGCGCCAGTTCAGCAGCCGTACGGCAGCCAGCCTGGCGTGCGCCTCGGCGAGGCGGGAGCGCACCCAGGGCTGGTCGGCGGGGCGGTCGCCGGTGTCCGGGTCGGGGGTGCGGGCGTGGGCGAGGGCGGCGGCGTAGAAGTCCTCGGCCTGCATGCCGATGGCGGCGAGCGCGACCCGTTCGTGGTTGAGCTGGTTGGTGATGAGACCCCAGCCGCCGTTCTCGGGGCCGACGAGGTTGCCGGCGGGCACCCGGAGGGAGTCGTAGTACGTGGCGGTGGTGGTGAGGCCGCCGACGGTCTCGATGGGGGTCCAGGAGAAGCCGGGCGCAGTGGTGGGGACCAGGATGATCGATATGCCGCGGTGCTTGGGTGCCCCGGGGTCGGTGCGGCAGGCCAGCCAGATCCAGTCGGCGTTCTGGGCGTTCGAGGTGAAGACCTTCTGTCCGTCGACCACCCAGTCGGGGCCCTCCCGGACCGCCCGGGTGCGCAGGGCGGCGAGGTCGGTGCCAGCCTCGGGCTCGGAGTAGCCGATGGCGAAGACGGTCTCCCCGCGCAGGATGCGGGGCAGGAAGTAGTCCTTCTGCTCGTCGGTGCCGTACTTCATCAGGGTCGGGCCGACGGTGTTGAGGGTGACCATCGAGACGGGGGCTCCGGCCCGGTAGGCCTCGTCGAAGAAGACGAACTGCTCCTCCGCGCCGCGGCCCTGGCCGCCGTACTCGACGGGCCAGCCCAGTCCCAGCATGCCGTCGGTACCGATGCGGCGGAGCAGCTCGCGCTGGCGGGGACCGTCCGCGGGATCGGGCGGACCCTGCGGCATCAGGTCGTGGAAGTAGGCCCGCAGTTCGGCGCGCAGCCGTGACTGGCCTTCGGTCGGGGCGAGGTGCACGGCGCTGACCTCCCGGGCGTAGGCGAATGAATCTGACTGTCCGTCAGATCCGCCCGGGATGTCAAGGGCGGGCACCCGCCGGGAACGCGCAGGGGCGCCTGCACTACCGGACCCCAGCCGGTCCGGTCGTACAGGCGCCCCGAGCACGAGGAGGAGGTCTACCACCAGGGGTGGAAGTTCACCGCCACATTGGAGTTCGACTGGCCGATCGCCGTGAAGGCGGAGCCGTCGACCTGGGCGGTGTTGTTCTGGTTGGACGCGCCGGAGCCGGTGGCCACCTGCTGCGTGGTCGCGGAGTTGCCGTTGTTGTTCCCTCCGACACCGCTGCCGATGATGCCGGCGACGCTCGCATTCGATCCGTCGTTCCCGAGCGCCCCGTTGTCGGCCTGGGCGACCCCGCCGAAGAGTGCGGCGGCGAGGGGGAGCGCGGCGACGGCGGCGATGACGCGGGCGGTACGGATGCTTGCCATGTCTGAATCCTCCGGATACCGAACGGGATTGGTTTCCAAGGCAGTTGGCCGACCGCCTCGGTCGCTGTGGTGACGAGGTCGCGAGACCAGAGTTGCCCACCGAATCCCCGGCGAACCACCCCGGAGAGCGCGATTCCCCCGCAAGCATGAGCAACATCGGATAAACCTCATTCGCGCCCCCGGAGCCGCAGGTCAGCGCCTCCGCGGCGGCCGAAACCCGCCTCCCGCAAGGGGTGAAGCGTTCCGGCAGACCGGCCCGGCGAGGACGTGACCGCGACGGCCGGCCCGGCGGCGCGCGGGCGGACGCACCGGTTGGGCACAACCCCCGGCAACCCCCGGCAACCCCTGGCAATCCCCGGCAATCCCCGGCAACCCGGACCACACGCCCCCGCGCACCACCGGGCGTGCGCCGGTGGTGCGCGGGCGGGAGTCCCCCACCGGGGCCGGGCCGGGCCGTCAGTGCAGGCCGAACGAGGCGTACGTGGCGTCCAGTTCCGCGACGTCCAGGCCGGCGGCCCGGCGGACCAGGCGGATCGCCCGGTAGATCTGGTTGACGTGGGCGATGTCGTGGCCGACCACCTTGCGGATCATGACCTCCATCGTCTCGCCGCCCTGCTCGCCGTGCCGGCCGGTGCGCTGCCAGTCCTCCGGGGAGAGCGCCGTGAGCAGCGCGACGTTGGAGGCGCGCAGGCCGGTCCAGGCGTCGAGCATCTGCCGGAAGGGGAGCCGGGGCAGCGGCGCCCACAGGGTCTCGTCGTAGCCCGGGTAGACCGGGTCGTCCTCGGTGGCCACCAGGCGCCAGCGGAAGCCGTAGACGATGTCCACGTCGAAGAGGTGGCCCACGACGAAGGCGGCCGGCCACTCGCCGGGCTCGGGGACGGTCTCGGCGAGCTCGGTGGACAGGTCGGCGAAGAGCCGCGCGGCCCAGACCGGGGTCTTGGCCAGGACGTCGAACACGTCGCGGCCCGCGGCCACGTCCAGCAGCGCGGTGACGTACGCGGCCGGGTCCTCGGTCGCCGAGGGGATGTCGATGCGGGGGACCTCGGTGTCGGCCAGGGCCTGGGCCGCGGCCGCGGTCGCGGTCTGCGTGGTCATGACGGGGTGCCTCTCGTTCGTTCGGTCGTGCTGTCGGGTGACAGTGGTCGGGTGGTCAGGAAGCGGTGGCGGCGGCCGGTACGGCCTGCTGCCCGGCAGCGGCCCTGGGGCCGGCGGCGGCCCCGGCGGGCTGCTCCTCGGCGGTGCCGGTGGTGTCGGTGCCGTCGGTGTTGTCGGCGGTGTCGGTGGTGTCGGTGGTGTCGGTGGTGTTGCGCTGCCCCGGGTCGGCGCCCAGGACCAGCAGGGCGCCGAGGCCCGCGACGGCGGCGCAGACCACCCAGTGCAGCGGCGCGGAGATGCCGTAGAGCAGGCCGCCGACGGCCGGGCCCAGGGCCCCGCCCAGGGTGTGGGCGATGCCTTCGGCACCCTGGTAGCGGCCGCGCAGGTGCGCCGGGGAGAACTCGGCCGGGTAGGCGTTGGCGATCGGGGTGTAAACGGTCTCGGCGACGGTCCACACCACCACCGTCAGGGCCAGGAACCAGATGGCGCTGCCGGCGCCGGTCAGGGCCATGCCGAGACCGAGCAGGGCCAGACCGGCCGCGATGACCCGGCGCGGGTTGCGGCGTTCGGTGTGCTTGGTCAGCGGCAGCTCGATGAGCACGCAGAGCAGCGCGTTCAGGCCCAGCAGCAGGCCGTAGACGTGGTTGTCGAAGCCGGCGTCCTTGACGTGCAGCGGCAGGGTGACGGTGGACTGGCCGTACACGAAGGTCGCGGCGGTCATGGAGAGCAGGAACAGGACGTACGGGCGGTCGGTGAGCACCACCCGGTAGCCGCCCTTGGGCTTGCCCCCGGCGGCCGCGTCGGCCGGCACCGGCTCGGCGCGCGGCGGGCGCCCGGCCGGGAGGGTGAACAGGGCCAGCGCACCGAAGGCGAAGGAGAACAGCGCGTCGCCGATGAACACGTACGTGTAGGACATCCCGCTGAGCAGACCGCCGACGAGCGGACCCACGGCCATGCCCACGTTGATGGCCAGACGCAGCACGGCGAACGCGGTGACCCGGTTCTGCTCGGGCACCACGTCGACCAGGAGCGCGCCCGCGGCCGGGCGGTAGAGCTGGGCGAACACGCCGACCAGGCCCACCAGGGCGGTGGTGGTGAACAGGCCGTCCGTCAGCGGCACCAGGGCGGTGAACACGCTGCTGCCGAACATCGACACCGCGATGGTGGCCCGCCGCCCGAACCGGTCGGCCACCGTGCCGCCCAGGGCGTTGCCCACGAAGGTGCCGGCCCCGACCACGCCGAGCGCCACACCGGCCTCGAAAGCCGAGAATCCCTGGGCCACCAGGAAGAGCACCAGGAAAACGTTGAGGAAATTGCCGAATTTGATGAGGAACATTCCGGCGAAGATGACCCAGGCACTTCTGGGCAGTTCGCGCAATCTCTGGCGCATGGGTTCTCCGCTGGCCATGGGGGAGCTCCTTCTGGGGGCATGGGGGGTTACGGCTGCGAGATGACGCCGTCCATGGAACCCGCAGGTCAGGCGCACCGAAAGAGGGGACGGCTGGCATGAATGAGCCGGGCACTTTCCTGCCATGAAGACGGCCCGGGCGCGCTATTCGTGCCGGGCACGGTTGTGCCACCCGTAAAGGGTTCCGCGACCGGAATTCAACCGGCAGGGTTCTGGCCATGACCGAACACAAGCTTCTCGTCGTCGGCGGTCGGATACAGACGCTGCGCAAAGCGGCGGCCCTCGGAATCCGCTTCGTGCTCATCCAGCACAAGGACCAGTTCGTGCCGGAGGCGGCCGAACTCGCCGAGGCCGTCCTCATCGCCGACTACACCGACTGGGACGTCACCCGCCCCCTGGTCGAGGCGGCGCACCGGGCGTACGGGTTCACCCGGGTCGTCTCGATCACCGAGCCCGGCCTGGTGCCGGCCGGCCGGATCAGCGACCACCTGGGACTCGGTAACACCACGGAGGAGGTGGCCGAGCTGCTCCGCGACAAGCACGCGATGCGCCGGCACCTGAACGCCTCCGACTCCGCCGAGGTCCGCGCCCTCTCCGTGGCCTGCGCCGAGGTCGGCGACGCGGAGGCGCTGCTCGCCTTCGGCGCCGAGCACGGCTACCCGTTCGTCCTCAAGCCGGTCGACGCCACCGCCAGCCTCGGCGTCGTACGGATCGACGGCCCGGAGCAGGCCGCCGCGGCCTGGGAGGGCGTGGAGGCCCTGCGGTCCCGTACCGACCTCCAGTGGGGCTCCTTCTTCACCATCGGCCGCTACCTGGCCGAGCAGTACATCGAAGGCCCCGAGTACAGCGTCGAGAGCTTCTCCTTCGCGGGGCGCCACATCGTCCTGTCGATCACCGAGAAGCTCACCGGTGACGGCTTCGTCGAGCTCGGGCACGCCCTGCCGGCCCGCCTGGACCCGGCCGACGAGCGCCGCGTCGAGCAGGCCGTCTCCCTCTTCCTGGACGCTATGGGCCTGGCCGACGGTGCCGCCCACACCGAGCTGCGCCTTTCCCCGGCCGGTCCGCAGATCATCGAGAGCCACAACCGGATGGGCGGGGACCGGATCTTCGACCTGCTCGACGCCGCCTACGGCATCGACCTCGAAGAGTGGATCGTCGCCTGGCAGTTCCGGCTGATCCCCGCGCTCACCGAACGGCCGGCCGCCCGCTGCGCCGCCGCCACCCGCTTCCTGTCGGCCGCCGCCGGCGAGGTCGTGGAGATCGCCGGCGCGGACGAGGCGCGCGCCCTGGACGGCGTGATCGACGTGGAGACCACCGTCAAGCCGGGCGACACCGTCGGCGAGCTGCGCGGCAACTGGGACCGGGTCGGCCAGGTGCTGGCCACCGGCCCCGACACCGAGGCCGCAGTCGCCACCGCCGAGCGGCTGACCGAGAAGGTCGCCGTCGTCACCCGTACGCCCGCCCAGACCCCGAAGGACCGGTCGTGAAGATCCTCCTGATCATGCGGAACACCTACGCGTGGCACCGCGAGCACATCGAGACGCTGGAGCGGATGGGGCTGGAGATCCACCTCGCCACCGGGGTCACCAAGGCCGCCGACGACGGCCGCTTCGCCTCCGTCGTCCCCCTCCCCGCCGACCTCGCCGGGACCGCCCTCGCCGAGTACTGCGCGGACGCCGCCCGCCGGCTGGGGATCACCTCGGCGATCACCTTCTACGACAGCGACATCGCCGTCACCTCCAAGGTCAACCTGCTGCTGGGGCACCGCTGGCCGCGCCCCGAGGCCGACGCGATCTCCCGCGACAAGAAGCTCCAGCGGGACTTCCTGCACCGCCACGGGCTGCCCGGTCCCCGCTTCGCCAGCGTGACCGGCGTCGAGGCCGGCCTGGCCGCCGCCGAGTCGTTCACGTACCCCTTCATCGTCAAGCCGAGCGCGCTGGCCGCCAGCATCGGCGTGAGCCTGGTGCGCGACCGGGACGAGCTGGAGCGGGCCCTCGCCGACGTGGCCCGGCTGGCCGAGGAATGGGGCGGCTACTTCCCCAGCGACGGCCCGGAGATCGCCCTGCTGGAGGAGTTCCTGCCGGGCAAGGAGGTCACCCTCGACGGGGTCGTCATCGACGGCACCTTCCACCTGGTCGGCGTCACCAACAAGATGCAGATGCCCGGTCCGTACTTCGAGGAGGACTACTACACCCTGCCGTTCCGCACCCCCGGCGAGGAGCCGGAGCTGGTCGCGGTGGCCGAGGGCATCACCGCCGCCCTCGGGGTGGAGAACTGCCTGTTCAACGCCGAGTTCCGGCAGGACTCGTCAGGCCGCTACCGCGTCGTGGAGTTCGCCACCCGGATGAGCGGCGGCCAGAACTACCGCAACCTGCGCGAGGTCCACGGCATCGACCCGGTCCGGCTGTACGCCAAGGCCGTGCTCGCCGGGGACGACCCGGCCGCCCGCGCCGCGGTGCTGGACGGCGAGGTGCCCCGGTCGGCCACGCCCCGGGCCGCGACCTGCATCAAGTTCGCGTACCGCACCGGCACGCTGGTCCGCAACAACCCCGGCGACGCCTACCACTCGCCGTACTTCCGCTCGTACATCCCGGCCTCGGCGCCCGGTGACCGGCTGCGGCGCGCCCCCGAGGGCTGGTACGAGATCGCCGGCTCGCTGGCCGTGGCCGCGCCGTACCGCTCGGTCGCGGACATCGACCGGGTGGAGCGGCTCGCCGACGAGCTGGACGAGCAGCTGGACGTGGTCGTCGTACCGCCCGCCCCGGCCGTGCCCTCGGCCGCCTGAGGGCCCGCCCGCCCCGCCCGCCCCCACCCACGCACCGAACCCGACGTTCCGACCGACCGCGGAAAGAGCCACACGTGCACGCCAACGACCCCGTGTTCCGGATGGGAATCACGGAGCCCACCGCCATCGACCCCTACAAGGCCCAGGAAGGTGAGGGAATCCTGGTCTGCAAGGCCCTGTTCACCGGCCTCCTCGCCCTCGGCGAGGACGGCACCCTGAGCCCGGCCACCGCCGTCTCCTGGGAGAGCGACCCGGCGGCCACCACCTGGACCTTCCACCTGCGCACCGACACGGTGTTCAGCAACGGCGAACCGGTCACGGCGCACTCCTTCGTCCGGGGCTGGACCCGGGCCCTGGACCCCCGCGCCAACACCGAGACCGCCTACCACCTGGCGGGCGTGTCCTCCTTCACCGCGGTCGACGACGCCACCCTCGTCGTCGAACTCAGCTCGCCGGACGTCGAGTTCGACCTGAAGACGCTCCAGCCGATCTTCAGCCCGGTGCCCTCCTGCGCGGGCCCCGCCCTCAACCCCGAGTACAACGACCGCCCCATCGGCAACGGCCCGTTCCTGATGGCCGAACCCTGGCGGCACGGCGAGTCGATCAGGCTCCTCCGCAACGGCCTGTGGTTCGGGACCGCCCCGGAGATCCGCGAGGTCCACATCGACATCCTGGACCCGGTCACCGCCCTGGACGACGAGTACGACCGCTTCCTGGCCGGCACCTACGACTACGCCCGCGTCCCGCCCGCCCGCACCGCCGAGGCGGCCGCCCACCGCGGCTTCCTGGAGCAGGAGGGCGCCGGCCTGTTCTACCTGATCCCCTTCTGCCACCAGGCGCCGATGGACTCCCTCGACGCCCGGCGCGCCCTCTCCGCCGCCATCGACCGGCAGGGCCTGATCGACACCTACTTCAAGGGCACCCGCACCGCGGCCCACTCCCTGCTCTCCCCCTGGTTCGGCAGGGCCCACACCCCGCTCGCCGAGCTCGACCCGGCCGGCTGGCACGCGTACGCCCCCGAGCGGGCCCGCGAGGCCGCCCTGCAGGCCGGCCTGCCGCCCGGCACCGAGGTCTCCTTCGCGTACAACACCGGCGCCGGCCACGACGACTGGGTGCACGCCCTGGCCCGCGGCCTGGAGGAGGTCCTGGGCTGGCGGGTGGAGCTGATCCGCCTGGACGCCCGCGGACTGGTCGACCACCGCACCTCCATCGCGGCGCACGGGTTCTGCCGGGCCGGCTGGGCCTGCGACTACCCCACCCCCGACAACATGCTCTTCCCGCTGCTGCACTCCTCCTGCACCGCACCCGACGAGCACGGCACCGCCCACGGCGACAACGAGGGCCGCTACGTCAACCCCGCCTTCGACGAGCTGGTGGCCCTGGCCCGCGCCTCCACCGACCCGGAGGTGCGCGCCGACGCCTGGCGGCGCGCCGACCTCACCGCCATGGCCGACCTGGCCCTGATCCCGCTCTGGTACCGCACCGACCAGCGCCTGTACGCCGCCGGACGGTTCTCCGGCCTGCGCATCGACTTCGACGGAAACCCGACCCTCACCACTGTCACGGCAAGGAGCACCGCACGATGAGCCCGACCACCCCCGCCCCGGCCCCGGTGTACGACGTCCTCGGCATCGGTTTCGGACCGGCGAACCTGGCCCTGGCCATCGCCCTGGAGGAGCGCGACTCCCCGCTCACCGCGCGCTTCCTGGAGGCCCGCCCGCAGCCCGAGTGGCAGCCGGGCATGCTCCTGGACGGCTCCGACATCCAGAACCACCCCAGCCGCGACCTGGTCACCCTGCGCAACCCGCGCAGCCGCTACAGCTTCCTGAACTACCTGCACGAGCAGGGCCGGCTGCTGCGCCACCTCAACGTCCCCTCCGAGTTCCCCCTCCGCAAGGAGTACGCCGGCTACATCCGCTGGGCCGCCGGCTTCTTCTCCCACCTCGTCGACTGCAACCAGCGCGCCGCCCGCGTCGAGGTCGTGGAGCAGTCCGGGGAGCGCGTGTACGAGGTCACCACCATGTCCGGCAGCCGGTACCTGGGCCGCACCCTGGTGATGGGCCCCGGCCGCACCCCGTACGTCCCCGCCCCCTACGACGAGGTGCGCACCCCGCGGGTCTTCCACCTCACCCAGTACCTGCCGCGGCTGGCCGAGCTCACCGGCCCGGGACGCGAGCCGGAGTCCGTGGCCGTCATCGGCGGCAGCCAGAGCGCCGTCGAGCTCGCCCTCGACCTCAGCCGCCGCTTCCCCCGCACCAAGGTCACCACGTACACCCGCTCGCACTCGCTCAAGCTGAAGGACACCAGCCCCTTCAGCGAGGAGGGCTACTTCCCGGAGTTCACCGACTACTACTTCCGGGCCAGCCGCGAGGGCAAGCGCGCCCTGGACGGCTACATGCACGGCACCAACTACTCCTCCGCCGACGGCGACGTGCTGCGCGAGCTCTACCTCACCATGTACGAGCAGGAACTCGACGGTGACCAGCGGGTGTTCCTCCGCGGCAACCACGAGGCCACCGGCCTGCGCACGGCCGGCGACCGCGTCGAGATCGACTTCCTGGAGCGGGTCACCGGCGAACGCACCACCGAGGCCGTGGACTTCGCCGTCCTGGCCACCGGCTTCCGCAACATGGGCCCCGGCCCGCACGAGGAGCTGTGCCCGCCGCTGATGGCCCCGCTCGCCGACCGCTTCGCCACCGAGTCCGACGGCCGCCTCGCGGTCGGCGCCGACTACGCGCTCAAGCCGGTGGCCGACGGCACCCCGCCGCTGTTCCTCAACGGTCTGTGCGAGTCCAGCCACGGCATCGGCGACGCCGGTTCCTTCAGCCTGCTCTCGCTCCGCGCCGCCACCCTCACCGACGCGCTCACCGAGCGCCTGAGCACCACGCTGGCCGCCGACCGCACCGACCGCAGCGCCGCGCTCGCGGCCGCCTGACGCGAAAGACCACCCATGACTGCCACGATCGACACCCCGCTCGACGCGCCGGTGGAGCCGGTCTACCGGGCCCCCGCCGTCAGCGGGCCGCTGCCCGGTCCGCGCAGCGCGGAGCTGCTCGGCCGCCAGGCCGAACGGGAGTCCAACTCCCGCTCGTATCCGCGCAAACTCCCCATCGCGATCCGCCGCGGCAAGGGCTCCTACGTCGAGGACCTCGACGGAAACGTCTTCCTGGACTTCCTCAGCGGAGCCGGCGTGCTCTCGCTCGGCCACAACCACCCCGAGCCGCTCGCCGCCGCCCACCGCCAGCTCGACGAGTTCGTGCACGGCCTGGACTTCCCGACCCCGGTCAAGGACGAATTCACCGACCTGACGATCTCGATGCTGCCGGAGCCGATGCGGGCCCGCACCCGGATCCACTTCTGCGGCCCGACCGGGGCCAACGCCGTCGAGGCCGCACTCAAGCTGTGCAAGACGGCGACCGGCCGCGAGGAGGTCGTCACCTTCCAGGGCGGCTTCCACGGCGCCACCCTCGCCACGCTCAGCGTGACCGGCCTGGTCGAGCAGAAGGAGCCGGTCCGCGGCCGGATGCCCGGCGTCCACTTCTTCCCCTACTCCAACTGCCACAACTGCCCGCTCGGCCTCAAGCGCGACTCCTGCCAGGTCAACTGCGCCACGTTCCTGGAGAACGCGCTGACCGACGTCAACGGCGGCCTCACCCCGCCCGCCGCGGTGATCATGGAGCTGGTGCAGGGCGAGGGCGGAGTGATCCCGGCCGACGTGGAGTTCGTCCAGCGCGTCCGCGAGGTCACCCGCCGGCTGGGCATCCCGATGATCGTGGACGAGGTGCAGAGCGGCTGTGGCCGCACCGGCACCTGGTTCGCCTTCGAGCAGTACGGCATCGAGCCGGACGTGGTCTGCGCCTCCAAGGCGCTCAGCGGCATCGGCCTGCCCGCCTCGGTGATCCTCTACGACGAGAAGCTCGACGTGTGGAAGCCCGGCGCCCACACCGGCACCTTCCGCGGCACCCAGCCCGCGTTCGCAGCCGGCGTGGCCACCATGAAGGTGGTGCGGCGCGAGCGCGTGCTGGAGAACGTCCGGGCCCGCGCGGACCAGCTCATGGTCCACCTCCAGGGGCTGCGCGCGCTCAGCCCGTACGTCGCCGACGTACGCGGACTCGGCCTGATGACCGGCGTCGAACTCACCGACCCGGCGACCGGCCGGCCCGCCGACGTACTGGCCAAGCGGGTCCAGCGGGAGGCCGTGGAACGCGGCCTGATCATCGAGCTCGGCGGCCGCGACGACTGCGTGGTGCGCATGCTCCCGCCGCTCAACTGCACCGCCGAGGAGATCGACCACGCCGGCCGGATCCTCCGCGAGGCCCTCGTCGCGGCCCTGGCCGCGACCACCGCCGAGGACGCCGCCGCCCCGGCCCCGGACGTCACGCCCGACCCCGTCGCCTTCGCCGAGGTGGGATTCTGATGCCCTACGAGACCCCCCGAGACGTCCAGGACCTGGTGGTGGCGGGCTTCGGCCCGTCGGGCATCGCCCTCGCCGCCGCCGTCGAGGACCACGACGACGCCGCCGGCGGCGACCCGCTGGCCGCCCACTACCTGGAGAAGGCCCCCGACTCCGCCTGGCAGCCCAACCTGGTCCTGCCCGGCACCGACATCCAGCACCACTTCCTGCGCGACTTCGCCACCCCCCGCGACCCGCGCTCCCGCTTCACCTTCCCCAACTACCTCCAGCAGAGCGGCCGCTTCTACCCCTTCACCCTGATGGGCGGCTACGTCAGCCGGCTGGAGTGGTCGGACTACGTCCAGTGGGCCGCCCGCCAGGTCCGCGGACCGGTGTCCTACGACCGCGAGGTCACCTGCGTGGAGCCGGTCTTCGGCCCGGACGGCCGCGTCGACACCGTCGACGTGGTCAGCCGCGACACCCGCGACGGGTCGGTGCACCGGGTCCGCACCCGCAACCTCGCCCTGGCCACCGGCCACGAGGCCTACGTGCCCGACACCTTCCGCCCCCACCTGGGCGAGCGGGTCTTCCACGCCTCGCAGCTGCTGCCGCGCCTCGCGGCCCTCGGCGAGCGTCCCCTGGGCAGCGTGGCCGTCATCGGCGCCGGCCAGACCGCCGGCGAGATCGTCCTCCACCTGGCCGGCCGCGACCCCGCGACGCAGGTCCACTCGGTGGTCCGGCACGCCGGCTTCCGGATGTACGAACTCGGCCACTTCAGCAACGAGGTCTACTTCCCCGACGAGACCGACTACTTCTACGCCCTGGAGGGCGAGCAGCGCGAACGGGCCCTGGACCAGGCCCGCGCCACCAACTACGCCGCCGTCGACCCGGACGTGTCCACCGCCCTCTACCAGGCCGTGTACCAGGACGGGTTCACCGGCACCCGGCGCCTGCACATGCACCGCCGCACCGAGATCACCGGCCTCGACGAACTCCCCGACGGCCGGATCCGGCTGGCCACCGAAGAGGTGTTCACCGGCTCGGTCGGCAGCATCGAGGCCGACGCGGTGATCGTCTGCACCGGCTACCGCGAGTCCGCCTTCCCCAAGGTGCTCACCCCCCTCGCCCCCTGGCTGCGGCTCGACGACCGGGGCCGGCCCCAGGTCACCCGCGCCTACCGGGCCGAGACCACCGACGACTGCCAGGTGGGCGTCTACCTCGACGGACTCACCGAGTGGCGGCACGGCATCGGCAGCGCCACCTCCTTCAGCCAGATGGCCGCCAAGGCCGACACCATCCACCGCGACCTGCGCACCCGCCTGCGCCGTCCCGTCGCCGCCTGATTGGACCCACCCACATGCACGTTTTCACCGCCCACGAGGACGACATGGTCTTCGAGGAGGCCTACAACGTCAGCGGCCGACGCATCTTCCCCTGGCCGGAGGCCGTGGCCGAGCCCGGCTGGGGCGGCGCCTGGGTCGACGTCGCGCCCGGTCAGACCTCCACCCCGCACCAGCACGACGAGAACGAGATGTTCTTCATCGTCGAGGGCAGCGGAGTGATGCGCATCGGCGAGGAGACCCGCCGCGTCGGCGCCGGCGAGACCGTCTTCATCACCCCCGACCAGGACCACGACCTCACCAACGACGGCGACACCCGCCTCCGCTTCGTCACCATCTGGTGGGGCGGCGCCGAGGCCACCTCCCGCGAACGCGCCAGGTGGGCCGCCCGTTTCGGCATCGACGACTCGGCCCCGCTGGCCGGCGAGGCGGTGCACCGGTGAGTCCGATCGTCCACGCGCACGCCGACGCGGTCGTCGTCGGCGGCGGGGTGATCGGCGCGGCCATCGCCCACCAGCTCGCCCTCGCCGGCCTCGGCCGGATCGTCCTCTGCGACCAGGGCCGGGTCAACGCGCAGGGCGCCACCTCGCGTTCGGGCGGACTGCTGCGGCTGCACCACACCGCCGCGGCCGACACCCGGCTCGCCGCCCGCAGCCTCCCCGTGTTCGAGCAGTGGTCCGACGTCATCGGCGGCGACTGCGGCTACCGGCGCACCGGCTTCGTGATGATCGTCGGCGAGAACCACGCCGAGGACCTCAGGGAGAACGCCGCCCGCGCCTCCGAGGCGGCCGGCTACCGCCGGGTCGAGGTCATCGACCCGGCCGAGCTCAAGGAGCTCTACCCCGGCCTGCGCACCGAGGGCGTCGCCGTGGCCGCGTACGAGCCGGACGGCGGCTACGCCGACCCGATGGCCGCGTCCGCCGCCCTGCTCACCGCCGCCTACCGGCTCGGCGTCTCCCCGTCCGAGGGGATCCGCGCCGTCAAGGTGCTGGAACGCGGCGGCACGGTGACGGGCGTGCTGACCTCCATCGGCCGGATCGACGCGCCGCTGGTGGTGCTGGCCGGCGGGGCCTGGGGCTCCAAGCCCGCCGAGTACCTCGGCATCCACATCCCGGTCACGGCCCGCCGGATCGGCCTGGCCCAGGCCGAGCTGCCCGGCGCCGGCCGGCGCGGGTCCGGGGCCTCCGTCCCCACCTGCATCGACGACACCACCGGCAGCTACTTCCGGCCCGACGGCCTGGACCGCTTCTACTTCGGCGTGCCCAGCAAGCCCGACACCGAGCTCGGCCGGGACGTGGAACCGCTGACCGAGGCCGAGCTGGAGTCCGCGATCCGCGCGATCAGCGGCCGGGTTCCCGCGGCGGCCGCCGCCCCGCTCGCGGGCACCCGCTCCGGGCTCGACGGCTACACCCCGGACAAGCGGCCCGTGGTCGGCGCGGCCGGCCCGGACGGGCTGTACCTGGCGCTCGGCTTCAGCGGCGGCGGCTTCAAGCTGGCGCCGGCCGTGGCCGAACTCGCCGCGAAGGAGATCACCGAGGGCGGCGCCGTGCCCGGCAAGGCCGTGCAGGAGCTGCTGGAGCCGTACCGGCCGCAGCGGTTCCTCGCGGGCCGCCCGATCCGCCCGGAGGCGCCTTATGACCACATGTGACAGCACGGCAGCGGGCACCGGCCCGGAGCCGGGGAACGTGGCGTCCGGGGCGACCGCGGGGACCGCCGCGGTCGGCGCGGCCGGCGCGCTCGCCGGTACCGCCGGTACCGCCGGTGCCGCCGGTGCCGCCGGGCCGGCCCGGCCGGGTACGTCCGCGGCCGGCGAGGAGCCGGCTCCGCGCCTGTGGGCGCTGCTGCGCGAGGACGTCGAGACCGTCCTCGCCAAGGATCCGGCCGCCGCATCCCGCGCCGAGGTGCTGCTCTACCCGCACATCCACGCCCTGTGGACGTACCGGGCGGCGCACTGGCTGTGGCTGCGCGGCCGCCGCACCACCGCCCGGGCGCTGTCGCTGCTGGCCCGCGCCGTGTCCGGCATCGAGATCCACCCCGGCGCCCGGATCGGCCGCCGCTTCTTCATCGACCACGGCACGGCGGTGGTCATCGGCGAGACCGTCCGCATCGGCGACGACGTGATGCTCTACCACCAGGTCACCCTCGGCTCGGTGGGCTGGTGGAAGGACCTGCGCCGGCCCAGCGGCTCCCGCCGCCACCCGGTCGTCGGCGACCGCGTGGTGATCGGCACCGGGGCCAGCGTCCTGGGTCCCGTCACCATCGGCGAGGACTCCCGGATCGGCGCCCACTCGGTCGTCCTCGACGACCTGCCGCCCAGCACCCGGGTGGTCGCCGCCGCCTCCGCCGCCCTCCCCCCGCTGGCCGTCGCCGCTTCGTCCCCGGCGCCCGCACCCCTGATCTTCAGCGAAGGAACCCACACGTCATGACCGCCTACGTCGTCACCAGTGCCCCGCCGAACCCGAACGGCGACCTGCACCTGGGCCACCTGTCCGGCCCGTTCCTCGGCGCCGACGTGCTCAGCCGTCACCTGCGCCAGCGCGGCCACGAGGTCCGCTACGTCGGCTACTCCGACGAGCACTCCTGCTACGTCCCGCGGCGGGCGGCCGAGATCGGCTCCACCGCCCACCCGACCGCCCGGCTCTTCGGCGACCGCATGGAGGAGACCCTCTCCCTGGGCGCCATGCACCACGACTGGTTCACCCGCCCGCTGACCGACGACGCCCACACCTCCTTCGTCCAGCGCTTCTTCCTCGAGCTGTGGGAGTCCGGCGCGCTGGAGGTGCGCGAGCTGCCCGTCTTCCACTGCGCGCCCTGCGACCGCTACCTGTACGAGGCCGAGGTGCGCGGCGAGTGCCAGTTCTGCGGGGACCCCTCCGACGGCGTCTACTGCGAGGCGTGCGGCCTGCCCCAGGACCCGGCGGGCCTGGCCGCGCCCAAGTGCACCGCCTGCTGGACCGCCCCGGAGACCCGCACCCTGCGGCGCATCGTCTTCCCGCTGGAGCGGTACCGGGAGCGGCTCGGCGCGTACTACGCGCAGGCGCAGGCCGAGGCCGAGTGGCGGCCGCGGCTGATCTCGTACCTGGAGGGGTTGTTCGAGCGCGAACTCCCCGACACCCCGATCAGCCGCGAGGCGGACTACGGCATTCCGGTCCCGCTGCCCGGCTGGGAGGGCCACATCCTCGACACCTGGTTCAGCGGCATCTGGGGCTACGTGGCCGGCACCGCGCGGCTGGCCGAAGCGAACGGAGACGCGGACGAATGGCAGCGACTGTGGACCGACCCCGACACCCGGGTCGTCAACTTCATCGGGTTCGACTGCTCCTTCTCGCACGCCGTGCTCTGGCCCGCGCTGTTGCTGGCACAGGGTGAACTGACCCTGCCCTCCCAGGTGGTCATCAACGAGTTCTACCGGCTGGAGGGCGACAAGTTCTCCACCAGCCGCGGCCACGCCATCTGGGGCGGGGAGTTCCTGCGCCGGGTCAACGCCGACGCGCTGCGATTCCACCTCTGCCTCACCGGCCCGGAGCGGGAGCAGAACAACTTCTCCATGAAGGAGTTCGCCGACACCGTCTCGACGGTGCTGGCCGGCGGCATCGACCGGTGGACGGACACGGTCCTCGACCTGTTCGCGCAGGACTTCGGCTCCGTGGTGCCCGCCGCCGCCCCGGCCGGCCCGCTGGCCGCCGAGCGGGACGCGCTCCCGGCGGAGGTCGCCGCCGCCCTCGGCGCCGAGGCCTTCTCCCCGCAGCGGGCCGCCGCCGCCATCGCCACCGCCGTGGACCGGGCCGCCGCCGACCTGCACGCGCTGAGCGTCCTGCGCGGCGCCGGCGCGGAGCACCGCGAGGAGTACGCGGGCCGGCTGGTGGCCCAGCTGGAGCTGCTGGCCGCGACCGCGGTGGCCGCGGCCGCCGTGACCCCCGGCTGGTCGGCGTTCCTCGCGGAGCGGCTGGGCCTGCCGGTGGAGCTCCGGACCCGGATGCCCGGATGGGTCGACGCCGGGGTCCGGCTGCTGCCCGAGGGCACCGCGCTGCCGGCCGGCCTGCCGGTCTTCTTCCACGAACTGTCGTGATCGCCCGGGCCGCGCGCACGCTCGCCGCGGTGCTGGGGCTGGGGACGCTGCTGCTGCCCGCCGCCCTGGCCCCGGCCGTGCACCCGTGGACGGCGGCCGCCCTCGCCGGAGCGCTGGCGCTGTGGTGCCTGCTGGTGGCCGCGGCCGGCGGTACGGAGTCCGGCGGTACGGAGTACGGCGGTCCGCCGGAGTTCGTCCGCGCCCGGTTCGGGCCGGGCGCCGCCCGGGGGGTGCGGGGCCTGTACTTCGCGGGGTTCGCCACCGGCCAGGCCGCCGTCGCGCTGGCCGCCGGGCAGTTCCTGGCGGCCGCCCTCGCCGCCGCGGGACTGCCGGGGCTGCCGGGGCTGCTCGGCGGGGACAGCGGCTGGGACGCGGTGCCGGCCGTCGGGAGCCCCGGTGCGGCCGTCGGGAGCCCCGTCGCGGCCGGCTGGACCGTGGCGGCCGGTGCGGCCGTACTGGTCCTGGCCGCGGCCCGCGCCACCGTACGCCCGGCCCCGGCGGCGGGTGTGCCGTCCGCCGCGCGCCGGCTCCGGCCGGCCGCCGCGCTGGGGCTGGCCGGGGCGTGGTGGCTGCTGGGCGGCGCGCCCCTGGCGGCCCCCGCCGACTGGGCCCAGCCACTGCTCGCCGTCCCGCTGCTGTTCGGCTGGGTCGGCCTGGAGTCGGCGGTACCGGGCCGGCGTACCGCCCTCGGCGGCACCCTGCTCGGACTTGGCCTCGCGGCCGCGCTGTACGGGCTGCTGCTCCGGCCCGCCGGGAACCCGGCGGCCGCGCCGGCCGCCGCCGTGGCCGTGCTGGGCCTGGCCTCGGCCGCGCTCTGCTCGGTGTACTGCGTGTCCAACCTGCGAGCGGCCGGCGGGTACTGGGCCGCCTGCACCGGGCTGCCCGGCGGTACCGGCGTCCCGGCCGCCGCCGTCCTCGCCCTGGGCGCACTCGTCGCGCTCCCGTCCCACCACGGCGTGGCCGCCCTGCTGCTCGGGCCCGGCACCGCCACCGCCGCCATCTTCCTGTTCACCGTTTCCGCGGCCCTGCGCCGCCCCCGTACCGAGGAGTCCCGCCATGACCATCGCCCCGACCGCCCCCTCGAAGGTGCTGCGCGTCCCGCCGGCTGACCCGGCCACCGCCGCCGCCCACTTCCACCGCCGGTTCACCTTCGAGGCCGACGTGTCCGACGTGCACGCCGACCTGCAGGCGGGCGACCCCGGCTTCGTGCTGGTGGACACGCGCAGCACCGAGGCCTGGGACCAGGGGCACGTCCCCGGCGCCCTGCACCTGCCGACCGACGAGATCCCGGCCCGCGCCGCGGAGCTGGTGCCGGCCGGCAGCATCGTCGTCACCTACTGCTGGGGCCCCGGCTGCAACGGCGCGACCCGCGCCGCGCACGCCTTCGCCACCGCCGGCTACCAGGTCAAGGAGATGCTGGGCGGCTTCGAGTACTGGTCGCGCGAGGGCTTCCCGGTCGAGGACACGAACGGCCTGCGGCAGTCCGCCCCGGACCCGCTGACCGCCCCCGTCTCGGGCATCGCCTGCGCCTGCTGACGGCCCGGCCCGGCCGCTAGATCAGGCCGTGCTCGACGGCGCGCTGGCCGAGCTGGAACCGGCTCTGCGCGTCGAGCTTCTCCATGAGCTCGGAGATCAGCCGCCGTTCGCTGCGCAGGGAGATCCCCAGCCGGCGGGCGGCGGCCTCGTCGGTGTAGCCCTGCGCCAGCAGGCGCAGCAGTTCGCGCGGCTGGGAACCGGGGTCGTCGAGGCTGCGCCGGGCCGGCTCCCCGAACGGGGTGGCCGTCTCCCACACCGCCTCGAACAGGGCGCAGAACGCGGCGACCGCCCCCGGCTCCCGCAGCAGTACGGCGCCCCGCGCGCTGTCGGCCGGGTCGATCGGCAGCAGCGCGGACTCCCGGTCGGCGATGACCAGCCGCATCGGCAGCGCGGGCGCCGTGCGGACCTGGCCGCCGCGCTCGGTCAGCCAGCGGGCGTGCTCCAGGGTGGCGGCGTCGTTGCGGATGGAGTCCTGGTAGATCGTCCTGATCCGCACGCCCCGCGCGATCAGGTCCTCGGTCAGAGGCTCGCTCGCCTTGAACTGGGCGGCGGGTACCGGCCCGCCCGGCTGGAAACTGACCGACTCCCTGCGTATCCCCGCGTTCAGTACGGCCAGTTTGGCGCGGACCGCCTCCACCCCCTCGAACCGCTCGGCCTGCGCCGGCTGGGCGGGGTGGAGTTCGGCGAAGTGCTGCAACAGCGCGCTGGCGGCGGCCTGGCTCTCGGCGAGGGCGCGGTGCCGCTGGGCTATCTCGGCCTGCTGGTGGGCGAGCAGCGAGTCCAGCGCCGCCTGGGGGTTCACCACCCGCAACAGGCCGTCGGTGCGCCAGGTGGCCGCGAGGAGGGAGAGGCGGGTCAGCTCCTCCAGGTCCTGCACCACCTCGGCCTCGGGACGGGCGAGTTCGGCCACGACCTCCGAGACGGCGGTGTTCGGCCGTTTGAGCACGAGGCGGTACACCGCGTCCGAGCCCTCGGTCAGCCCAAGAGAAACCAGCAACAGGAGCCCCCCAGCTCACAGTCGGAGCGGCATCCGGAACGAGCACCCGCAACGCTGGCGGCGGCGGCGGAGCAACCGGGTTACCGGGCTTCGCAACGCCTCTCCGAGAACGGTCATGCAGGCCGAATTGTGCAGCTCACAGGCCCCTCAGCACAACCCGGGGTCCACAGCACGGACGTTTCCGTCCACCCAGCGGGCCGCTGGCACGCATATGTCAGGTCGCTTTGTGCCAGCGAAAACCGGGGACAGGACCGGTTTTGGCTGGGCACGATGGCATCAGCCGGAGCACAGAGCGACGGCCAGCCAACTCCCCGCACTCACGGACAGGGTTTCGCCACCATGCCCCGCAAGTTCGCCGCTCTCCTCGCCACCACCGCCGCCCTCCTCGCCGTCGTTCTCGGCACCGCCGCGGAAACCCCTGCCGAGCACTCCGTGAACGTGACCGCGGCCGCCACCGAGGAGCCCGGCTGGTCCCGCGCCGCGGCCCTGCTGGAGCCGGGCTGGTCCTGATCAACCTGCACGACATGAGGAAGGGGCGTCCCGTTCGGGACGCCCCTTCCTCATGTGATTTCTCCAGAGATCCGGACACCGTCAAGAAAAGTTCCAGCCATCCTATGAAAATCCCTTTACAGGCGACCGGAAGACGGAAGACGATCTTGTTCGGCTCTCCCGAGAGACTTCGCCAGGAGCATCCTCCGCACCCGCGCGCCCGCCGCGCCGGGCGTCACGATCCCCGCCTGGCGAAGCCGGGTCCGACCCACCCCGGCCGCCGTCGTCTCCGTCGGCGGCGGGACCCGGAGCTCACACGGCGGGCCTCGCCCACACCTGCCACACCTCCTACGCCAAGTACCGAGCAGAACGCCAGGGCGCCCCGGATTCCCGCTCGGGAACACGGACGCTCCCCTTCTCCCTTTCAGCGGTGGTCCGCAGGATGAGGAAACGTAAGTGAATTCTCCGGGTGGCCGCGTCGCGTCCGTGCTGGTGACCCTCGGGGCAGGCGTGATGCTCGGCGCGCTGGGCGCACTCGCGGGCAAATGCGACGGCCCGTTCTTTCACGCCGTGAGCATCGTGTTCTCCGCGGGCTGGTCCTGGGCCTGTTTCGGCCTCCTGGTCGGCTTTCTGCGCCCCCCGAAATCCGAGGCGGCTTGGCTGGCCCCTTCGGCATTGGCCCTCGGAGTGGTCGTCTACTACCTGCTCAAGGCCCTGAGCCCGGTCACTCCGATAGGCGTGGACGGATCATTCGCACCGAGCGGCGGCGGCGACTGGTCGAAGGTCGTCGTCTGGGGCGTACTCGCCTTCGTTTTCGGCGCCCCGCTGGGAATCATCGGGAACCTGGCGCGAATTCCCGGTATCGCGGGTTTTCCGTTCCGTCTGCTCGGTCCGCTGATCGCCTTCTTCGAGACCTCCTGGCGGCTGGACGTGGAAGCGGCCACCGCCGGGCCCGGTGTCGCCCCCGTCTGGAGCGGCGTCCGCGCGCTCGCCGTCCTCGCCGCCGTGGCCGTCCTGGCGCACGTGGTGTGGGAGTGGCGTACCCGGCGGAGCCGCCGGCGGGTCGTGGCCGGATCCGACTGATCCGACTGATCCGACACGGAGGGCGGGCCCCGGAGTTCGGGGCCCGCCCTGCGTACGGTCGGCTTCGCGACCTCGGTGCGGTGGGTGTGGGATTTGAACCCACGGTGACGTCGCCGCCACGACGGTTTTCAAGACCGTTCCCTTAGGCCGCTCGGGCAACCCACCTGGCCGGTACAGAGTACCGGGCCGGGCGGGTGCCGGGGGCGGGTCAGGAGGTCTGGGCCTTGTCGTAGGCCGCCTTGGCCTCGTTGCCGAGGTACGGGCCGTACATCCGGTTCGGCAGGAAGGTGTAGCCGAAGCTGTTGACCGAGACCTGGGTGCCGAGACCGGTGGCCTCGTTGAAGTCCTGGAACCACGGACCGCCGCTGGAACCGCCCGTCATGTTGCAGGCCAGGCTGTGGTCCTTGGTCAGCAGGAAGTCCTTGCCGCTGTTGCCGCTGCAGTAGACCAGCTTGCTGCCGTCGTACGGTGAGGCCGCCGGGAAGCCGAAGGAGTACATCCGCTTGTTGTAGCCGCCGTTGAAGAGGACGCCCTGGGCGCCGACCGCCTGGCTGAGCTTCTGGCCGTTCAGTGGAGCCACTACCGCGTAGCCGACGTCGTGGTTCATGTCCTCGCTGGCCGCCCACTGGTCGGTGGCGAGGGTCTTGGTGGCCGCCCACTGGCCGTAGGGCGCGTTGCCGTTGTCGTACGCGGGCACGAAGACCCAGTTGGTGTGCCAGGCGCCCTGGTACTTCACGCAGTGGCCGGCCGTGATCACCGTGCTGCCGTTGGCGCTGGTGATCGAGTCGCCGGAGCAGGAGGCGGTCCGGCCGCCCATGGTGAAGAAGACCCGGCCCGAGGTGCGCACGACCGCGCCCCCGCCCGTCCAGGCGCCGCCGGCCTGCGGGAACGCCGTGGGAGAGGCGGCCGCGGTCGGGGCGATGCGGGTGGGTGTGGCGGAGGTGCTGACCTCCAGGCGCTTGGCGCCCGGGGTGGCCGTGACGTCCAGCGGCGTGGCGGAGCGCATCCGCTCGGCGGTCCAGAACCCCTGGGTGTGCCGTTGCTCGAAGGACGCCGGGGTGGTGGCGGCGGCCGAGGGGGTGGCGGCCGTGAGGGCGCCCGCGATCAGGGCGCCCGCGGCGAGCAGGGCGGAGGTGGCGGGCGTGGAAAGGCGATTCACGCAGACTCCTTCTGCCGTGCGCCGGGCCGGTCGGGCCCGGGCAGGGTGGGGGATGAAGAGCTGTCGGTGCGGATCGGCTTGCTGGGGCAGAGTGGCACGAGAGGCGTTGCTTGTCAGGTACTCGTCATTGAATGGCGGGTTCCGGACCGGGAATGGCCGACGGGACGCGCACCCCCGCCCGGCCCCTCATACGGTCAGCAGCACGCCCGCGTACGACACCCCGGCCACCACCACCCAGGCGCTCAGGCCCAGCGCGGCCGCCCGGCCGCCCGTGCGGGCCAGGGTCGGCAGGTGCACCGCGCTCCCCAGGCCGAACAGGGCCGCCGCGAGCAGGCCCTCCTGTGCGGTGCGCGCCCATTCCAGGGCGAGGTCCGGGACCAGCCCCGTCGCCCGCACCCCGGCAGCGAGCAGGAAGCCCGCCACGAAGAGCGGGACGGGTGCCGGCCGCCGTCCGGAGGCGGTGCGTACCCCGCGCCGACGGGCCCGCAGCGCGAAGGCCACGGCGGCCACCAGCGGGGCCAGCAGCGCCACCCGCATCAGCTTGACCAGGACCGCCTCGCCCAGCGCCACCGGGCCGGCGGTCTGCGCGGCGGCCACCACCTGGCCCACGTCGTGGACGCTCGCGCCCACCCAGCGCCCGAAGCCGAGCTCGCCGAGGCCCAGTGGGCCCTGGAGCAGCGGAAGGACGGCCATGGCCAGGGTGCCGCACAGGGTCACCAGCGCCACCGACGAGGCCACGTCCTCCTCGTCACTGCCGGACACCTCACTGACGGCCCCGATGGCTGAGGCGCCGCAGATCGAGTAGCCGGTCGCGATCAGCAGCGGCTGGTCACCGCGCAGCCCGAGCCGGCGTCCGAGCCACAGCGTGCCGAGGAAGGTGGCGGCCACCACCGCGAAGACCATGGCCACCGTTCCCCAGCCCAGGCGCACCACCTCGTCCAGGCCGAGCCCGAGGCCCAGCAGGACGATGCCGATGCGCATCAGCCGACGTCCGGCGAGTGACAGCCCGGGGCGGGCCGGGCCGCGCACCACGGAGCGCAGGCGGGGCAGATGGGCCGCGGTGATGCCGAGGACGACCGCGGCGGTGAGCATCGGCACGGCGGGGAACAGCCGGTGGACGCCCCACGCGGCCAGCGCGCCCGTCGCCGCCAACCCCAACCCCGGCCATGTGGAGGGCTTTTGAGCCCGCGTTTCACGTGAAACACCGCGGTCGTCCCTGATCCGCGGGCGGTTGAGGAGCGCCATCAGTCGGTGGGCAGCGTGTAGACGCGGCGGATGCTGGTGCCCAGCCGGGATATGTCCGCGCCGTAGACGTGGATCGATATCGCCTTGTCCGTACAGGAGTTTCGGACCCGGTGGATGTCTCCCGGCGGCGCGAACCCGCACACCTCGCCCGGTCCGTTGACCACGTCCTCGGTGGGGACCAGCCGGGCGGCACCGCCGGTGCCGGGAGCCAGCCGGTAGCGGCGCTCGCTCTCCTCGCCCTGGTGCACCCCGGCCACGCACCAGGAGACGTGGTCGTGGATGCAGGTCTCCTGCCCGGGCAGCCACACCAGGGCGACGACGGAGAAGCCGCCGTCGGGCTCGGCGTGCAGGACGTGCTGGCGGTAGTGCTCAGGGTCGCCTTCCTGCTGTTCCGGAGTGAGCAGGTCCTCCGCCCCCAGGTGCGGGGCGAGCAGTTCACCGACCAGGTACGCGGTGATGTCCGGGGCCAGACCCCGGTCGACGGCCTTGCGGATGTCACGGACGAGGGCGGCCATCCTCGAGGTGGTGGTGCGGGCCGGCGTCGTGGTGGTCATAGGGGCAGCGTCGGCGCGCCGATCCATCACGTCCAACGACAGTTCTCACCCAAAATCGCAAGCTCCGCTTATGGGTGGGGAAGTGGATCAGCAGCCGACCCGGTTGCCGGCCGCACGCTTGAGCGCGTCCAGCACCACGGCCGTGGCCGGCACCCGCAGATGGTCCCGGTAGACGTACGCGGAGATGTGGCGGCGGGCGGCCGGCAACAGGGCCCGGCCGCAGACCCGGTTCAGTGCCAGCGAGGGCAGGACCAGGGCCGGCATCATCGCCACCCCGAGGCCCTGGGCGACCAGGCTCTGCACCACGAGGTTGTCGTCCGTCGCGAACCGGATGTCGGGGACGAAGCCCAGCTCCGCGCACTCGTGCAGCAGGTTCGCACGGCACCGCGGGCATCCGGCTATCCACTGCTCCTCGGCGAGGTCGGCCAGGTTCACCGCCCGGCGCCGCGCCAGCGGGTGGCCGTTGGGCAGCAGCACCGTCAGCTGGTCCTCCAGCAGCCTGACCTCGGCGACCTCTTCGGGGATCTCCTCGTGCAGCCCGGGATAGGTGAACGCGAGGGTGATGTCGCACTCCCCGCGCTGGAGCCGGTGCAGGGAGTCCGGTGGCTCGCCCTCCAGCAGTTCGACCTGCACCCCCGGGTGGTCCTTGGCGAGGCCGCTGAGTGCTTCCGGGACCAGGGAGACGTTGGCGCTGGGGAAGCCGCAGAGGCGGACCCGGCCGGTGCGGAGCCTGGCGTACGCCTTCATCTGCTGCTGGGCGGCGCTGAGGGTGCCGAGGATGCTCTCGGCGTGCCGGGCCAGGGACTCGCCCGCCTCGGTAAGCTGCATCCGCCGGCCGACGCGGGTGAACAACGGTGTGCCCACGGCGCGTTCGAGCGCCTTCATCTGCTGCGTGATCGCCGGCTGGGTGTAGCCGAGGACGCGGGCGGCCGCCGAGTAGGACCCGGTGAGGACCACCTCGTGAAACGTCCGTATGTGTCGTGAATCGAACACCCCTGAAGCATAAGCGGACGTTGGGAGGGACCGTAGGTGCATTCGCGCCTGCGGTCCCTCGCCATCGAGCCATGGCCCATGGCCTCGCGCCACCGGGCCACCTGGGCCCGGCAGGGGGCTACTTGTCCCCGACCCGCGAGCCGAGCGTGATGTCGACGGTGTGCGGGGCTCCGTCGCGCAGGTAGGTCAGCTTCAGGGTCTCGCCCGGCTTGTGCGTCCAGATCTCGCTGATCAGGGTGGGGCCGCTGTCGATCGGCTTGCCGCCGAGCTGGGTGATGACGTCGCCGGGCTGCAGACCCGCCTTGCCGGCCGGCCCGTTCGGGTCGACCAGCTCGCTCGGCGTGCCGCCCTTGTTGGAGATGACGGCACCGTCGGTGCGCGCCTGGAGGTCCACGGAGACGCCGATCACCGGGTAGACCGGCTTGCCGGTCTTGATCAGCTGGTCGGCGACGGTCTTGGCCTGGTTGACCGGGATGGCGAAGCCGAGGCCGATGGAGCCGGCCTGGCCACCGCCGAAGCCTCCGTTGCCCGCCGACTGGATCGCCGAGTTGATGCCGATGACGGCGCCGCGGCCGTCGAGCAGGGGGCCGCCGGAGTTGCCGGGGTTGATGGAGGCGTCCGTCTGGAGGGCGCTCATGTACGAGTTCTTGTTGCTGGAGCCGTCGCCGGAGGCGACCGGTCGGTTCTTGGCGCTGACGATGCCGGTGGTGACCGTGTTCGACAGGCCGAACGGGGCTCCGATCGCGATCGTCGGGTCGCCGACGGCGACCTTGTCGGAGTCGCCGAGCGGCAGCGGGGCCAGGCCGGCCGGCGGGTTCTTCAGCTTGAGCACGGCCACGTCGTAGCCCTGGGCCCGGCCGATCACCTCGGCCTCGTACTTCTTGCCGTTGGAGAAGGTCGCGGAAAGCTTTCCGCCCTCGGCCGCGGAGGCCACCACGTGGTTGTTGGTGAGGATGTGGCCCTGCTGGTCGTAGACGAAGCCGGTGCCGGTGCCGCCCTCGCCGTCGCCCGCCTGGGCCTGGATGGTCACCACGCTGGGCAGGGCCCGGGCGGCCAGCCCTGCGACGGAGCCCGGCTCGCGCTTGAGGTCCTTGGGGGTGTTCCCTGCGGTGACGGTCGTGCTGCCGATGCCGGTGTCACCGCGCTCCGCGGCCCAGTAACCGATGCCTCCGCCGAGGCCGCCGGCGAGCAGCGCGGCCACGAGCACGCCGGCGATCAGGCCGCCGCGCCCCCTGGGCTTGGCGGGCGGCATGCCGTTGGTGGTCAGCGGGGCGCCCCAGCCGCCGTGCGGGTGTCCGCCGGTCGCTCCGTACGCCGGGACGACCGGCGGGGGCGGGGGCCAGCCGGCCCCGGCACCGTGCGCCGCGGGCGGCTGGTACCCGCCGGGCGGGGGAGTGGGCGCGGCGGGCGGCTGCGCCGGGGTGGGCGGCAGCTGCTGCGTCGGCGGCTCGGCCGGGGAGTGCGCCTGGGCAGGGGCGGCCGGCGCGGGCGCGGGGGCCGGCGCAGGGGTGGCGGGCGGCGCGGCCTCGGCCGTGGGAGCGGTCGCGTCCACCGGCACGGGAGGTGCGGACGGGGCCGCGGGGGTCGCAGGGGCCGCGTTGCCCTCGTTCTCGGTGCTCACAGCGCTCTCTCCTCGTCACATACGGCTTCTGGGACGCCGGCGGCCAACGCCGGGTCGGTCCGACTGAACGATCGACCGGCCGCACAAGTTCCTGGGCAAAGCCTTTCCCATGGACTGTCAGAGCACTGTAAGCCGGACCTGTGGGTCCGCGCCCGGCCCGGCACGCCCGCCCACCGCGGTGGCACCATGACCGGGTGACCCAAGCAACGCCGCGCACCATCCAGGTCGTAGCCCACCGGGGGGCCTCGGAAGAGGCCCCCGAGCACACCCTGGCCGCCTACCGCACGGCCATCGAGGCCGGCGCCGACGCGCTCGAATGCGACGTACGGCTGACCGCGGACGGCCATCTGGTGCTGGTGCACGACCGGCGGGTGAACCGCACCTCCAACGGCCGCGGCGCGGTCTCGGCCCTGGAGCTGGCCGACCTGGCCGCGCTCGACTTCGGCTCCTGGAAGGACCGGGACGAGTCCCCGGACTGGGACACCGACCCCGAGCGGGCCTCCGAGCGGACCTCGGTGCTCACCCTGGAGCGGCTGCTCGAGCTGGTGGCGGACGCGGGGCGGCCGGTCGAACTGGCCATCGAGACGAAGCACCCGACCCGCTGGGCCGGACAGGTGGAGGAGCGGCTCCTCACCCTCCTCAAGCGGTTCGGTCTGGACGACCCGCCCGCCGACGGACCGCACCCGGTCCGGATCATGAGCTTCTCGGCCCGGTCCCTGCACCGGGTGCGCGCGGCCGCCCCCACCATCCCCACCGTCTACCTGATGCAGTTCGTCTCGCCGCGGATGCGGGACGGGCGGCTGCCGGCCGGGACCCGCATCGCGGGGCCGGGCATCCGGATCGTGCGCAATCATCCTGGTTTCATCCGGAAACTCCAGGACGCGGGGTATCCGGTGCACGTGTGGACCGTGAACGAACCCGGGGACGTTCAGCTCTGCGCTGATCTGGGTGTGGAAGCGATCATCACCAACCGGCCGCGCCAGGTTCTGTCCCAGCTCGGGCGCTGACGTCCCCTTTTGCCCACCCGCACCAGGCCCACCAGGGGTCACGCGGCGTGCTCCGGCGCATCCACTGCGTATCCACTGGTCATGAATGCGTCAGAGGCGGCTCCACAGGCGGTTTCCGGTCCAGGCCATTGGGGCATCCAGACCATGGCGTGGGGCTAAGGAGGTTCCGGGGGTGGCGTTGGTGGTGGCACAGGAAGTGCCCACGTCGTCGTGCATGGCCGTACCCCATGGTCCTGCGGGCGTGGGAGAGGCGAGACACCGCATGCGTGAGCAGTTGCGCATGAGCGGGGTCTCCGAACCGGTCGTCGACGACGCGGTACTGATCCTTTCCGAACTGCTCAGCAATGCCTGCCGGCACGGCAGACCGCTGGGCACCGGCGGTGTGGGCGACGGGGACGTACGGGCGGCGTGGCGCGTGGACGCGGCGGGCCGGCTGACGGTGGAGGTGACGGACGGCGGCGGACCCACCCGCCCGGTTCCGGCCACTCCCTCCGTCACGGCGCGAGGCGGCCGGGGGCTGAACATCATCAGCGCCCTCGCCCAGGACTGGGGAGTGCGGGACGGGGCGGGCGGTGAGGTCACCGTGTGGGTGATCGTCGCGACCGGGGCCCGTCACGACGATTTCGCTACGCGCGTTGCGGCGCCGGCGATCGACTTCTCCGTACCCTTCGACGATCTCGATCCGCCCGGGATCCCCTGACGTACCGTCGGGGACCCGCAGGGGTCGACCGGCCCGACCGAGGGCGCCCGCCCGGGAGTGCACGCCGACCGTGCTTCCGGCAGGACCCCGGACCGGACCCCGTCGCGGCCGTACGCGCGGCGCGAGCGGCTAGGCTCGCGCCGTCACGTACCGCCGCAACCGGGAGACACCCACGATGGCCAAGAAGCGCCCCGCAGCAACGACTGCCAAGCCGCAGCTCAAGGACGGGGAGATCCCGGTGGTGGGCGCGCGCGAGCCCTGCCCCTGCGGATCCGGGCGCCGCTACAAGGCCTGCCACGGCCGCGCGGCGGCACACGCGGCGACCGAGCTGACGCAGCGGCCGTTCGAGGGACTGCCCGGCGAGTGCGACTGGGTGGCGCTGCGCGAACTGGTGCCCGCGGCCACGGTGGAGCTGCACCTCAAGGGCGGCCTGCCCGAGGGCGTCCCCTCCGTCACGCTGGCGACCGTACTGCCCATGGCGTGGCCGGCGCTGCGCCGCGAGGACGGCTCGATCCTGCTCGGCCTGCAGAACGACTCCTCCTCCGGCGACCTCGCGCGGGACATGGCCGACACCCTCCAGCGGGCCTTCGCCACCGAGCCGGGCCGTCCGGTGCCGGCCCACCGGGTCGCCGCCGAGGGCCCGCGGCTCCAGGACCTCCTCGACGCCGACGGCGGTTTCGAGCCGGTTGTGCACAGCGGGTTCGAATTCTGGATTCCGGACGCGGAGAGCACCCGTGACGCCTCCCCGGAGATCGCCGCCTCGCTGGAGCGCGCCAACGCCGCGGCCATCCCGACCGTCAAGCTGACCGGCGTGGACGCCGCCTACTGGTGCGAGACCCCGGAGAAGAACCACCTGCGCTGGGTCATGCCCCACCCGGAGGAGAAGCTGCTCGACGCCCTCGCCCGGCTGCACGCCGCGGGCGAGTCCTCGCTGGGTGAAGGCACCCGTCTGGTGGGCTCGTTCCGGGCCCACGGCCTGATGGTCCCGGTCTGGGACCTGCCCACCGGGATGACCGCCGCGGACGTGGAGCAGCCGGCCGCCGCCCTCGCCGAGCGGCTCGCCAAGGCCCTCGCCGAGGACGCGCCGCTGACCTCAGACGAGCGCCGGGCGCGCGGCGGGCTCACCAACCGGCAGGTCACTCTCAGCTGACCGGCGCCCGCCCGCGGGACCGGTGACCGGAGTCACAACTCCCGCTAATCGCCTGCAAATCGGTGTCTGAATATCAGAGATCGAATTTGCGAACAGGCGATCTCTTGTTACCGTTCTTGTAGCCCGGTCGCTGGTGCATCCCCCGTCGCCAGCGACCGGGCCCTTCCATTTCCGGAAGGCTCAACCCTCGCCCATACCGGAGGAGTTGCTTCCGGAACGGAGCAACAGCGGCGCCCCCTCATCCGGAACTGCGAATTCCGCCACGGCCGTGTAGTCGGCGGGCTCTCCGACCGTCGGCCCCTTCGGCGTCTCGCACAGCCCCGGCTCGTCGCCTGCCCCGATTCCGCAATGGATCTGCAGGGTGCGGCCCGCGGGACCCATCAGGGTCAGGACGGCGCCCAACTCCCGCCCGCTGGTGTTCCTGTAGTAGCTGCGCCCCCAGGTCGCCCCTTCGCCGGACAGCACGCAGGTCTGGGCCTTCAGCCCTTGCGGGGAGGAGAGTTCGGGGCCGCAGCGGCTCTCCGTACGCGGTTGCTCGGGCGGACCGGGCGGGCCCGGAGCGATCAGGCCGGGCCCGGCGGCCCCGTCAGACGCGCCCCTGCCGTCCGTCCCTTCCTCCCCGCTGGAACCATCCGCCCTGCTTCCGGAACGGTCATGTTGGCCGGAACCCTCCGGCAGACCGAGCGAACGGAACAGTCCCCCGCCCTTTCCGCCGTCGTCCTGAGCGCGGAAGTCGGGCCCGGCAATCGCCCCTGCCAGCGGGAGCGACAAGATGATCAGTACACCGGCACCGATAGCGGTCAGGCGGAGATTCATTCGCCGAAGATAGCGACGCGGGAATGGCCGGGAAGATGCCCCGCGCCCAATTCCCGCCGAAACTCACGCCGGTGGCACCCGTTCGAGTGAAGCGGCCTCGACGAGGGCGTGCACCACCTCTTCCACCTCCGGCAGTACGGGTCGGCCGGCCTTCACCACCGGCTCCCGCTCCCAGCGCAGTCCCCCGTCGCCGGGCGGCAGCAGCAGGTATCCGCCCTCACCGTGGAAGCGCACGGTGGAGGGGACGTGGTCCTTGGCGTAGAGCAGTTCACCGAGCCGCTCCAGCGAGTACGGCGCCACCAGCAGCGACCAGCGGTTCCGGGCGGCGATCACCGGGCCCGGCCGCACCCCCAGCGCGTCCAGCCGGCGCAGCGCCGACGCGGCGGCCCCCGCGGGCAGGCTCACCGCGCAGGGGGCCCGGCCCCCGGTGGCGAGGACGACCGGCGCGGCCGGGCGGTTCGTCCACCACCACCGCACCATCCGGGCGTCGGTGGTCGCGGCGAGCAGTCCCGGGTCGAAGGGATGGGCCCCGGGGACCGTGCAGTCCGGGTCGGGGCACGCGCACCGGGCGCTGTCAGCGGCCCGTCCCACCCCGGGCAGCACCGGCCACCGCCAGACGGCGGCGCAGGTCAGGGCGGCGTCGAGCGGTACGGGCGGACCGCCGGGCCGGGAGCGGGCGCCGGCGCGGGAGCGCACGGACTTCAGGGAGCTGCGGAGCCGCTGGAGACGCCTTCCGAGGATCTCGCGCATGTGCGCTCGTTCCTTTCCGTTGAACGCCGAGGGCCACATCACACCATGTATGCGGTGTTTAACCACACGTACACGTTTCGCGTCACTGTCCCGCCTGAAGCAGGTTCACGCGGTTCGTGCAGTTTCTTACGGGTCCATGGAACGTCCGGCACGGGCGCCGCGCACCCGCACCGGGTCGAGCCCGGGAGGTCCCGGGGTGGCGCCAACTGTCCCCTGTCAACACCGACTACGTACCCGGAGTCACTTCGGACCTCGTCCAGTCGACCTCAAAAAAGCTCCGCTTCCGGCTTTTTCCGGCCAACGTTGTGCCTTCATCGGACGGGGAGTTGTCGCATCACGGACACCACGATTCCCACCTGGGCAATGCTGGACATCGATCCACCGTTGCGTGTAGATGTGGATCCCTTGACGGCGGCGCAGAATGATCTGGGGGTTTGCGATGCTATATGGCGAATCGCACCAGGTGGAAAGGCGGATGCCATGAGCGCCCCGCATCTGCCGAAAGTGGCTGGAATCGATCCGGCCACTCCGAGTACCCCTCACACTGCGGCGCCAGTGCCCGCTCGCACCGCCCCCACCCATGCCCCCGCCCCGAGCTCGGTCGTGCAGGACCGGCTGGCGGGCATGGTCTCCGACCTCACCACCCTGCACGAGCTGACCGAACGCCTCACCCGCGCCACCGACCTCTCCGCGTCCCTCCAGGAGTTCCTGCGTGCCGGAGCCGCGCTGGTCGGCGCCCGCCGCGGCCTGGTCGTCCTGGAACCGGCCGACGGACTCGGCCCGAGCACCACCATCGGCCTCGGCCTCGGCCACGCCGACCTCGGCCACATCGAGACCGTGCCGCGCAGTGCCACCTCGTACGGCCGGATCCTCGACGGGCTGCCCGACGCCCAGGGCGGCTCCGAGGTCCTGCCGGAGCCCGACGCCGGAGACGACGGCCCCGCCCCGGCGGTGGACCCCCGCCACCGCGAGGTCGCCGCCCGCCTCGGCTACGCAGCCAGCTACGCCCTGCCGCTGACCGCGGAGGCGGTCGGCCGGCTCGGGGCCGCCGTATGGCTGTACGACGAACCGGCCGAGCCGAACGACCGCCAGCGCGACCTGGTCGGCCTCTACGTCCGCAACGGCGCCGAACACCTCGCCCGCATGCTGGAGGTGGAACGGTCCCGCACCCGGCTCGTCACCATCTCCGAGGAGCTCCTGCCCAGCCGGCTGCCCCGGGTCCCCGGGGTGCAGCTCGCGGCGCGCCACCGGACGGGTCCGGCCGGCGGCGGCGACTGGTACGACGCCCTGCCGCTGCCCGAGGGGACCCTGGGCCTGGCCGTCGGCTCGGTCACCGGCTCCGGCCCCAGCGCCGTCGCCGCCATGGGCCGGCTGCGCGCCTCCCTGCGGGCCTACGCCGTCATGGAGGGCGAGGATCCGGTCGCCGTCCTCTCCGACCTCGAACTGCTGCTCCGGCTCACCGAGCCGGCCCGGTCGGCCACCGCGTTGTTCGCCTACTGCGAGCCCGCCCGCCGCAAGATCGTCCTCGCCGGGGCGGGGCACGCGCCGCCGCTGCTGATCGGCGACCGCCGCACCGAGTACGTGGAGACCTCCCTCTCCGCCCCCCTCGGCATGCTGTCCTGCTGGGAGGCGCCGAGCGTGGAGATCGAGCCCGCGGCCGGAGAAACGGTGCTGCTGTACACCGACGGGCTGCTCCGGCGCACCGGGGACGCCATGGACCGGGCCTACGCGCGGCTGCACGCCGCCGCGGCCGGAGTGCCGCGGTCGGTCAGGGACGATCCCGAGGCCCTGTGCGACCACGTCCTGCGCACCCTGCTGCCGGACGCCGCGGAAGGGGCCTCGGACGGCGCCGGCACGCGCCCCGGCCGCGCGGACGAGGACATCGTCCTGCTGGCCGCCCGGTTTGACTGATTTGTCACACCCTAGACGGGTGCTTGCTCCTCGCACATACGATGGATGGGGCCCCTACCCGGTCCTAGCCGTCGCATCTGAGGAGAAGACGTGGCTGACGAGCTCACCCCGGAGACCCCGGAAGAAGAGCAGCCCAAGAAGACGCACAAGCAGCGCAAGAACGGCCTGTACCCGGGTGTCAGCGACGAGCTCGCCGAGAACATGCGCTCGGGCTGGGCCGACACCGAGCTCCACGGCCTGGAGCCGATCGCCCAGGCCGCGCACACCGCCGCCCGCCGGGCCGCGCTGTCCGCGCGCTTCCCCGGTGAGCGCCTCGTCGTCCCCGCGGGCCGCCTCAAGATCCGCTCCAACGACACCGAGTACCCCTTCCGCGCCTCCACGGAGTACGCGTACCTCACCGGTGACCAGACCGAGAACGGCGTCCTGGTCCTGGAACCCACCACCGACGGCCACACCGCGACCGTCTACCTGCTGCCGCGGTCCGACCGCGAGAACGGCGAGTTCTGGCTCTCCGGCCAGGGCGAACTGTGGGTGGGCCGCCGCCACTCGCTGACCGAGGCCGAGCACCTGCTGGGCATCCCGGCCAAGGACGTACGGACGCTGCCCGAGGAGCTCGCCGAGGCCACCGGCCCCGTCCGCACCGTCCGCGGCCACGACTCCGTCATCGAGGCCGCCCTGACCGACAAGGTCACCAAGGAGCGGGACGAGGAGCTGCGCGTCTACCTCTCCGAGGCCCGCGCCGTGAAGGACGAGTTCGAGATCGGCGAGCTGCAGAAGGCCGTCGACTCCACCGTCCGCGGCTTCGAGGACGTCGTGAAGGTCCTCGACAAGGCCGAGGCCACCTCCGAGCGCTACATCGAGGGCACGTTCTTCCTGCGCGCCCGCGTCGAGGGCAACGACGTCGGCTACGGCACCATCGCCGCCGCCGGCCCGCACGCCTGCACCCTGCACTGGGTCCGCAACGACGGCCCGGTCCGCTCCGGCGAGCTGCTGCTCCTGGACGCCGGCGTGGAGACCCACACGCTCTACACCGCCGACGTCACGCGCACGCTGCCGGTCAACGGCCGCTACAGCGAGATCCAGCGCAAGATCTACGACGCGGTCTACGAGTCGCAGGAAGCGGGCATCGCGGCCGTCAAGCCCGGCGCCAAGTTCCGCGACTTCCACGACGCCTCGCAGCACGTGCTCGCCGAGAAGCTCGTCGAGTGGGGTCTGCTGGAGGGCCCGGTGGAGCGCGTCCTGGAACTCGGCCTGCAGCGCCGGTGGACCCTGCACGGCACCGGCCACATGCTCGGCATGGACGTCCACGACTGCGCCGCGGCGCGCACCGAGGCCTACGTCGACGGCACCCTCGAGCCCGGCATGTGCCTCACCGTCGAGCCGGGTCTCTACTTCCAGGCCGACGACCTGACCGTGCCGGAGGAGTACCGCGGCATCGGCGTCCGCATTGAGGACGACATCCTGGTCACCGAGGACGGCAACCGGAACCTGTCCGCCGGACTGCCCCGCCGGTCCGACGAGGTCGAGGCCTGGATGGCCCGCCTCAAGGGCTGACCGGTCCGCGGCGACCGCACGCCGCGTCGCCACCGGCCGCAGGGGCGGGATCCCGCAGGGGACCCGCCCCTCGGCGCGTCCGGAAGTGCGCGTCCGGACCTGCGCGTCCGGTCCGGACCGACGTCGTAGGGGGTCAGGAGGCGGTGAGCAGCGCCCCGTCCCGGAACTTCAGCATCTTGTCGAAGCTGACCACCGCGCCCCGGCCGGGCCGGTTCCGGAACCGCACGTGGTCGGCGAGCTCCTCGATCAGGCACAGCCCCCGGCCGTGCTCCCGCAGCACCGGGCCGGACGGGACGGCCGCCCCCGCGCACCCGCCGTGCCCGCTCCCGGCGACGGGCCCGGGTCTGTGCCGGGACACCGTGTGCGGCGGGAAACCCGGGCCGGAGTCGGTCACCTCGATCCGGCACCGGTCCCCGTCCAGGTAGGCGGTGACCCGGTACGCGCCGCACTCCGCCCCCGGTTCGCGGCCGCCGTGCTCCACCGCGTTCGCGCACGCCTCGCTCAGCGCCACCGACAGGTCGAAGGAGATGTCCGGGTCCACCCCCGCGGTCTCCATCGTCCCCAGCAGCAGCCGCCGGGCGAGCGGGACGCTCGCGGCCTCACGCCTCAAGTGGAGCGACCACCAGATGCTCATACCCGTACCTATTGCCGCCCGCACCGGGCGGTAAGCCCCGGCGCGGGCACAGCCCTCATTCGGCCGAGACCGTGCGGGGGACGCAAGGGACCTTACGGACCTGCCGTACACCCGCCGGGGGCGCAGTGCGATGATGGCCCGGCCATGACTGCCCCCCAGACGGTGCGCACCTCAGCCGGACCACGGCTGATCCGGGCCGCGGTGTTCGCCGCGGTCTGCGTCGTGCTGTCCGCGGCCGGGCACGCCATCGCGTCCTGCGCCGGAGTGCCCTGGTGGGCCGTCGGCGCCGCGTTCCTCGCCGTGTTCGCGGTCGCGGCCCCGCTCGCCGGACGCCGCCGCTCGCTGCGCGGCATCACCGCCGCGCTGGCCGGCGGCCAGGTCGCCCTGCACGCCGTGTTCGGCCTGGGGCAGCACGAAGCCGCCCGGGCCGGTGCGGAGTCGGCCCGCGCCGCCTCCGAGACCTCGATCGCCGCTCTGGCCGCCCAGCTGATCTGCGGCGGCAACGCCATACCGCTCAGCCCGGCCCGGGCCCGCGAGATCCTGTGGGCCGCGGGCATCGACCCGGCCACCGCGGCCGTCTCGGCCGCCGGCGCCGGCCCGCACGGCGGACACGTCCACGCCGCCGCGCCGGCCGCGGCGGAACCGCTGGCCGGGCTGCTCGGCCTGCCCATGCTGCTCGGGCACCTGCTGGCCGCGGTCGCGGCCGGCTGGCTGCTCGGCCGTGGCGACGCGGCGCTGGTGCGGCTGGTCCAGCTCTCGCGCCGGTCGGCCGAAGCCGTTCCCGTACGGGCCCTGCGCAGCGCGCTGGCCCTCGTACGGGCGCTGTGCGCCGGGCTGCCCGGCGAAGTGGTGGCGCTCCCCCGGACCCGGCGCGGTTCCCGTAACCGGGACGGCGGTCCGGGCCGGGAGGCCCTCCAGCACACGGTGATCAGGCGCGGCCCGCCCGCCGCGGCGTACGCCCTCGCAGCCTGACGCGGCATCCCACGGGCCCGGACCGGGTCCCCGGCAGTGGTGCCGCGTACTCCGCGCGCGTCCGCGCCCGGAGCAACCGTCACCACTTCTCCGTGGAGCTTTCCGCCATGAAGACCTCACGTGTCCTGCCGCGTGCCTCCTTCGCCGCCGCACTCGCCGCCGGCTCCGTCCTGGTGCTCTCCGGCACCGCCTTCGCCCACGTCAGCGTGCAGCCGGTGGGGGAGGCCGCCCAGGGCGGCTACGCCACCGTCAACTTCCGGGTGCCGAACGAGCGCGACAACGCCAGCACCAACAAGCTGGAGATCAGCTTCCCGACCGAGCACCCCCTCTCCTCGGCCATGCCGCAGGACGTCCCGGGCTGGACGGTGACCGTCGAGAAGACGAAGCTCGACAAGCCGCTCTCGGTCCACGGCAAGCAGATCGACGAAGCCGTCTCCAAGATCACCTGGTCCGGCGGCAAGATCGAGCCCGGCAAGTTCCAGCAGTTCCCGGTCGCCCTCGGCAAGCTCCCCGAGAACTCGGACGAGCTGGTCTTCAAGGCCATCCAGACCTACGACAACAACGAGGTCGTCCGCTGGATCGAGGAGCCGCAGGAAGGCGGGGAGGAGCCACAGAACCCGGCCCCGGTCCTGCAGCTGACCCCCGCGAAGGGCGACGACCACCACGGCACCGCCGCCAAGGACTCCGCCAAGGGCTCCGACTCCGGGAAGAACGCCGGCGCGGCCAAGGACGGCCACGCGGGGGACGGGCACGCCGAGGCCTCCGGCGGCTCGGACACCACCGCCCGCGTGCTCGCCGTCACCGGCATCGTCGTCGGGCTCGCCGGTGTCGCCTTCGGCGTCGCCTCGCGCCGCCGGACCTCCTGACCGCTCCGGCAGTCCATCCGTACATCCACGACCCGATCCAGGGACAACTCTCCATGCGCACCCCACGTGTGATGGCCGCCGCCCTCGCGGCGGCGGCCGCCCTCACCCTCACCGCCTGCGGAGGCGGGACCACCGACGGGCCGGTGGCCCAGGTCGACGCCCCGGCCAAGGCCAAGACGGCGGCCACCGTCCTCGACCGGCCCTACGAGAAGCCGGACCTGGTCCTCACCGACACCAACGGCAAGCCCTGGAGCCTGCGCGAGCAGACCAAGGGCAAGCCCACGCTGATCTACTTCGGGTACACGAACTGCCCGGACGTCTGCCCGCTGACCATGGGCAACATCGCGGTGGCCAGGAAGGACCTGCCCAAGGCCGACCAGGACAACCTCCAGGTCGTCTTCGTCACCACCGACCCCGAACGCGACACCCCCGAGTCCCTCGGCAAGTGGCTCAAGGCCCAGGACCCCTCCTTCATCGGGCTCACCGGCGACTTCAAGGCCATCCAGGCCGGCGCCCGCAGCCTCCACATCGGCATCGAGGCCGCCAAGAAGGAGGCCGACGGCAGCGTCGTCTCCATGCACGGCGCCCAGGTCATCGCCTTCTCCCCCAAGACCGACGAGGGTTACGTCCTCTACGGGGAGAACACCAGCGTCGAGGACTACAAGAAGGACCTGCCGAAGCTCGTCAAGGGAGAGAACCCGTGAACCGCCGCACCACCCGCACCCTGGCCGCCGCCCTCTCCCTGACGGCCGCCCTCGCCATATCCGGCTGCTCCTCCGACAAGGACGGCGAGGCCGGCTCCGACGGCCCCGCGATCACGGTCAGCGGCGCCTTCATGCCGGAGCCGGTCAACGACAAGATGGCCGGCGGCTTCATGGTCATCAAGAACGGCTCCGGGACCGCTGACAAGCTCACGGCCGTCACCAGCCCGCTCTCCGACGACGTCCAGATCCACGAGACCAAGAACCAGAAGATGCAGCAGGTCCCCTCCATGGACCTGCCCGCCGGCGGCGAGCTGGAACTGCGGCGCGGCGGCGACCACATCATGTTCATGGGCCTGAAGAACAAGCCGAAGGTCGGCGACAAGATCACCGTGGAGCTGCGCTTCGAGAAGGCGGCGCCGGTCAAGGTCGAGCTCGACGTGAAGGAACGCACCCACAACCCGCAGAACCAAACCTCTCACTGACGGACCGAGGGACTGACACGCCATGACGGCCACCGCCCCCGCCCGCTCCGCGGCCCGCACCCCCGCCACGGCACTGCTGCCGCGGCTCGTGCTGGTCCTCGCAGCCCTGCTGGCGACCCTGTTCACCGCGGCCGCTCCGGCCACGGCACACGCCGCACTGACCGCGAGCGATCCCAAGGACGGGGCGGTGGTCGCCACGGCCCCCACCCAGGTCACCCTCTCCTTCTCCGAGAAGGTCGCCATGGGCGACGACTCCATCCGCGTCATGGACCCCCAGGGCAGGCGGGTCGACACCGGCGAACTCCGTGACATGTGCAGCGGATCGGAGATCCGCTACGGCACCGCCCTGCACAGCGGACTGCCCAACGGCACGTACACCGTGGCCTGGCAGGCGGTCTCCGCCGACAGTCACCCCATCGCGGGCGCCTTCACGTTCTCCATCGGCGCCCCCTCCGCCACCAGCGTCACCCTCCCCGACCGGCAGGCCGGCGGGGGACCCGTCGGCGTGGCCTACGGGATCGCCCGCTACGCCGCCTACGCCGGGTTCGCCGTCCTCGTCGGCGCGGCCGCGTTCGTCATGCTGTGCTGGCGCCGCGGAGCGGCCGAGCGCTCCCTGCAGAAGCTGGTGCAGGGCGCCTGGGTGGCCGTCACCGCCGCCACCCTCGCCATGCTGCTGCTCCGCAACCCCTACACCGGCTCCGGGAAGTTCGCCGACGCCCTGGACCTCACCGGGCTCAGGGCCGTACTCGAGACCAAGACCGGCGCGTCACTCGTCTCCCGGCTGCTGCTGCTCGGCGCCGCCGCCCTGTTCGTCGCCGTCCTCTTCGGCCCCTGGGCCCGCCGCCGGAAGGACGACGGGGACACCGGGCCGGCGGGGGCGGACGACCCGGGCAACGGCGACCTGACCTTCGGACTCGCCGTCGGCGGCACGGTCGTCGCCGCCGGGATCGCGGCCACCTGGGCCCTGTCCGAACACGCCTCCACCGGCATCCAGACCGGCATCGCCATGCCGGTGGACATCGCCCACCTGCTCGCCGTAGCCGTCTGGCTCGGCGGCCTGGCCGCCCTGCTGACCGCCCTGCACAAGGCGCCCGGCATCGAGCCCGGGGCCGTCCACCGCTTCTCCAGGATCGCGTTCGTCAGCGTCCTGGTGCTGACCGCCACCGGCCTCTACCAGTCGTGGCGCCAGGTCGGCAGCTGGTCCGCCCTCACCGGCACCGAGTACGGCCGGCTCCTGATGGTCAAGGCCGGTCTGGTCGCCGTCCTCGTCGGCACCGCCGCCATCTCCCGCCGGTGGACCGCCCGGCTCGCTGTTTCACGTGAAACAACGGCCGGCGAGACAACGGCCGGTGACGCAGCGGCCGGACCCCGGCCGGAAACGGAACCGGAGCACGAACCCGAGCCCGAGCGGGTCACCGTGCCCGCCGACCCCGAGCGGGCCGCCCAGCTCGCCCGCCAGCAGGCCGCCCGGACCAAGGCCCGTCAGCAGAAGGTCCGCGACGCCGACCCCGGCCGCACCGGGCTGCGCCGGTCCGTACTGGCCGAGGCCGCCGTCGCCGTCGTCCTGCTCGCCGTCACCACCCTGCTGACGAGCACCGAACCCGGTCGGGCCGCGGAGCAGGAGGCGGGACGGGCCGGCGCGAACGCCTCCACCGCCGTGCCCGACCGTCCCGTCAAGTACACGTTGCCCTTCGACACCGGAGGCCCGAACGGCAAGGGCACCGTCCGCCTGGAGCTCGACCCGGGCCGCACCGGAGCCAACACGCTCCACCTCTGGATCGACGGCGCCGACGGCAAGCCCCTCGACGTACCCGAGGCCAAGGTCGCCTTCACCCTGCCCGCCCAGGACATCGGCCCCCTGCCGCTGACCCCCGACCGCATCTCCCCGGGACACTGGAGCGCTTCCGGGGTCCAGTTGCCGCTCCCCGGCGAATGGCGCATCGAGACCATCGTGCGCACCTCCGACATCGACCAAGTGACCGTCAAGAAGAACGTGAAGATCGGCTGACCAGCGTGACCGACAGCACCGTGGACATCGAGATCTCCCGCCGCCGCCTGCTCGGCACGGTGGGCGCCGCCGGAGCCGCCGGCCTCGCCCTGGGCGCCACCGGCGGCGCCCTCGGGCACGCCGCCCTCACCGGACCGGACGACGCCGGCAGCCCGGGCGCCGCAGGCGGCCTGGCCGCGCTCGGCAGCACCGAGGTCGCCTTCCACGGCACGCACCAGGCCGGCATCACCACCCCCATGCAGTCCAAGGGCCACCTCCTCGCCCTGGACCTCGCCCCCGGCGCCGGACGCGCCGAGGCCGCCGCCCTGCTGCGCCGCTGGTCCGAGACCGCCCGCCGGCTGATGGCCGGGGAACCGGCCGGCAGCGGGGACACCGGTATCGCCCTCGACGCCGGCCCCTGCTCCCTCACCATCACCTTCGGCTTCGGCCACTCCTTCTTCGACCGCACCCAGCTGGCCGCTCGGCGGCCGGCCGCACTCGATCCGCTGCCCGACTTCTCCTCCGACCAGCTCGACCCGCGGCGCAGCAACGGCGACCTGTGGATCCAGATCGGCGCCAACGACGGACTGGTCGCTTTCCACGCCCTGCGCACCCTGCAGAAGGAGGCCGGGGACGCGGCCCGGGTGCGCTGGCAGATGAACGGCTTCAACCGCTCTCCCGGTGCCACCGCCGCCCCCATGACCGCCCGCAACCTGATGGGCCAGGTCGACGGCACGGGCAATCCCAAGCCCACGGAGCCGGACTTCGACCAGCGGATCTTCGTCCCCGACGCGGGGCCCGGGCCGGCCGAGCACGCCTGGATGGCCGGCGGCTCGTACGCGGTGGTGCGGCGCATCCGGATGCTCCTGGACAGCTGGGAGCAGTTGCCGCTGGACAAGCAGGAGAAGGTCATCGGCCGCCGCAAGGCCGACGGGTCCCCGCTGACGGGCGGCACCGAGACCACCGAGCCCGACCTCGACGAGCTCGGCCCGGACGGCAAGCCGGTCATCCCGGCCAACGCCCACGCCCGGATCTCCGCCCCCGAGCAGAACGGCGGTGCCGCCATGCTCCGGCGTCCCTTCTCGTACCACGACGGGATCGGCGCCGACGGAAGCCCGGACGCGGGCCTGCTCTTCGTCTGCTGGCAGGCCGACCCGCTCCGCGGGTTCGTGCCGGTCCAGCGGAAGCTCGACCGGGGGGACGCCCTCTCCCCGTTCATCCGGCACGAGGCCAGTGGCCTCTACGCCGTCCCGGCCGCCCCCCGGTCCGCCGGGGAGTACGTGGGGCAGCGCCTGCTCGAAGGGTGAACGGCGCCCTTCCGGGCCCGGGACCGGCATTAGGCTGACCACATGTCGGCTACGCGCTTCACCTATCTCGGACCCGAGGGCACCTTCACCGAAGCCGCCCTGCGCACCCTGCCGGAAGCGGCCACCAGAGAACTCGTCCCGATGGTGTCGGTGCCGGCCGCCCTGGATGCCGTCCGCAACGGGGAGGCGGCCGCGGCCCTGGTGCCGATCGAGAACTCGGTGGAGGGCGGGGTCACCGCGACCCTCGACGAGCTGGCCTCCGGCGAACCGCTGATGATCTACCGCGAGGTGCTGCTCCCGATCGCCTTCGCGCTGCTGGTCCGCCCCGGCACCAAGCTGACGGACATCAAGACGGTCACCGGGCATCCGGTGGCCCAGCCCCAGGTCCGCAACTGGCTGCGCCGTCACCTGCCCGACGCGGTGTGGGAGTCGGCGGCCTCGAACGCCGACGGGGCCCGGCTGGTGCAGGAGGGCCGCTTCGACGCCGCGTTCGCTGGCGAGTTCGCCGCCGCCACGTACGGGCTGGAGGCCCTGGTCACCGAGATCCACGACGCGGAGAACGCCGAGACCCGGTTCGTCCTGGTCGGCCGGCCGGCCCGGCCGGCCGCACCGACCGGCGCGGACAAGACCTCGGTGGTCCTGTGGCTCGGCGACGACCACCCGGGTGCGCTGCTGGAACTCCTGCAGGAGTTCGCGGTCCGCGGGGTGAACCTGATGCTGATCCAGTCGCGGCCCACCGGTGAGGGCATCGGCAACTACTGCTTCGCCGTGGACGCCGAGGGGCACATCCAGGACCGGCGGATGAGCGAGGCCCTGATGGGTCTGAAGCGCACCTGTCCGCAGGTCCGGTTCCTCGGCTCCTATCCGAGGGCCGGGGTCGCGCAGAGTGACGTGCGCACGGCCCGGCCGGGGACCACCGACAGTGAGTTCACCGCCGCCTCCGACTGGCTGACTCGCTGCCTCGACGGGCGTCCCTGAGGATTGTCCTCAGAGTTATCCACAGGTTGGACCCGCAGCCTGTGGACTACGCGCTCCGAGACTGCCGCAAGGTCGACAAATCGGTCCTCGTGCCCGGGTTTCGCATGGGCGAGCGGCAGGTGAACGGCGTCACCCGTCTATCGGCGATCAACTCTTTGGGGCGAGCCATTCCCACCCGAATGAGTGTGTGAGGGTGGTTTGAACCTTGACCTCCCCGGCAGCTTTTTCTATCCACAGATTCCACCCCCAGCCTGTGGACAAAGACCGCCGCAGGGCCAATTCCTGTGGACAAGTCGACTGCTCAGCCCCGCCCCGACCTGGAGGATGTGCCCGTTTTCAGGGAATCCGGCGGTTTTATCGGTGCACCCGCCGCGTTCGGTTCCAGCCATCCGTACCAGTATTTGGATTCCCGTCAATTGGGACAAAGCGACACGCAGCGTGATATCGGTGTGATCCCCGGAAGCCCCGCCCGGTAGCCTGGAGGGGTGATTGACCTTCGGCTGCTCCGTGAAGACCCTGACCGTGTCCGCGCCTCGCAGCGCGCCCGTGGAGAGGACGTCGGGCTCGTCGACGCCCTGCTCTCCGCCGACGAGCGCCGCAGGTCTTCCGGCGTCCGGTTCGACGAACTGCGCAACGAGCAGAAGTCCCTCGGCAAGCTGATCCCCAAGGCCTCTCCCGAGGAGCGGGCGGAACTGCTGAAGAAGGCCGAGCAGCTCAAGGCCGACGTCAAGGCCGCCGAGGCCGAGCAGAACGAGGCCGACGAAGCCGCCCGCGCCCTGCTGCTGCAGCTCGGCAACCTCGTCCACCCGGACGTACCGGTCGGCGGCGAGGAGGACTTCGCCGTCCTCGAGACGCACGGCACCATCCGCGACTTCGCCGCCGAGGGCTTCGAACCCAAGGACCACCTGGAGCTGGGCGAGGCGCTCGGCGCGATCGACGTCGAGCGCGGCGCCAAGGTATCCGGCTCGCGCTTCTACTACCTCACCGGTGTGGGCGCCCTCCTGGAGCTGGCGCTGGTCAACGCCGCCATCGCCCAGGCCACAGAGGCCGGCTTCATCCCGATGCTGACGCCGGCGCTGGTCCGTCCGCGCGCGATGGAGGGCACCGGCTTCCTCGGCCAGGCCGCGGAGAACGTGTACCACCTGGAGAAGGACGACTTCTACCTGGTCGGCACCTCCGAGGTACCGCTCGCCGCGTACCACATGGACGAGATCATCGAGGCCGACAAGCTGCCCCTGCGGTACGCGGGCTTCTCCCCCTGCTTCCGCCGCGAGGCCGGGACCTACGGCAAGGACACCCGCGGCATCTTCCGGGTGCACCAGTTCGACAAGGTCGAGATGTTCTCCTACGTCGCTCCGGAGGAGGCCGAGGCCGAGCACAAGCGGCTGCTGGAGTGGGAGAAGCAGTGGCTGACCAGCCTCGAGCTGCCCTTCCAGGTGATCGACGTCGCCACCGGTGACCTCGGCGCCTCCGCCTCCCGCAAGTTCGACTGCGAGGCGTGGATCCCGACCCAGGGCAAGTACCGCGAGCTGACCTCCGCCTCGAACTGCGACGGCTTCCAGGCCCGCCGCCTGTCGGTCCGGGTCCGCGACGGCAAGAAGATCCAGCCGCTGTCCACCCTCAACGGCACCCTGTGCGCCGTACCGCGCACCATCGTGGCCCTGCTGGAGAACCACCAGCAGGCCGACGGTTCGGTACGGGTGCCGGCGGCGCTCCGTCCGTACCTGGGCGGCCGCGAGGTGCTGGAGCCGATCACCAAGTGACTTCCGCCCCGTTCCCCTACAAACTCGTGGCGACCGATCTCGACGGCACGCTGCTGCGTGGCGACGGCACGGTCTCGGAACGGACCCGTGAGGCGCTCGTCGCGGCCACCGCGGCGGGCGCGGCGCACATCATCGTGACCGGTCGCGCGGTGGGGTGGACCCGCCACGTCCTGGACGACCTCGGCTACCGCGGGATCGCGGTCTGCGGGCAGGGTGCACAGGTGTACGACGCGGGGGCGCACCGGCTGCTGACCTCGGTGACGCTGGACCGGCAGCTGGCCGGACTGGCGCTGGCCAAGATCGAGGCCGAGGTGGGCCCGCTGGCCCTGGCGGCCAGCCGTGACGGGGTGGACGGCGAGGTGCTGATAGGCCCCGGCTACCGGGTGCTGGAGGGCTCCCTTCCGGCGGTTCTCCTCGACGACACGGCAACGGTCTGGGCGGCTCCGCTGAACAAGCTCTACATCCAGCACCCGGAGCTGGACGACGACACCCTCACCGGGATGGCGCGGCAGGCCGCGGGCAGCCTGGTTGACGTCGTGATGGCCGGTCCCGGTGTGGTGGAGATCCTGCCGCTGGGCCTGAGCAAGGCGACGGGTCTGTCGCTCGCGGCCCGGCGGCTGAAGGTGAAGGCCTCGGAGACGATCGCCTTCGGTGACATGCCGAACGACATCCCGATGTTCGGCTGGGCCGCGCACGGCGTGGCGATGGCCAACGCACACGCGGAGCTGAAAGCGGTGGCCGACGAGGTGACGACCTCCAACGAGGAGGACGGCATCGCGGTCGTCCTGGAACGCCTGCTGAACGCCGCCTGAGTCGGTTCCCGGGAGGGATCCTGCCGGGAGGGAAGGTCCGGGGCAGCCCGCGCCGTCAGGCGCGCTCGAAGCGGCTGTCCCGGACCTTCTTTGTTGCTCCCCGCGAGATCCACTCTGCCCCGGGTGGAAGTCCGGTACCAGCGAATTTCGTCCCGCTATGTTTCACGTGAAACCTGGCGGGTCAGCGGCCAGGCGAGCAGGCCGACGCCCAGGGCGATGGCATGGCCGAGGTCGGTGAAGGTGCCGCCGGTGAGCAGGGGGATCCCGAAGAAGGCGACGGCGCCGAGCAGCTGTGCGTACCGGGCGAGGTGCGTATCCAGGACCGGACGGGCCTGGACGGCTCCGGTTCGGTGTGCGACATCATGACCTGATCATGGCGCGCACGGCCGTGCCCCGCCCGGGCCGTTGGGCCGGGCGGGGCACGGTGTCTCACTCCTCGCCGGCGAGGGTGAGGCGGCGGAGCTTCTGCCCGGCGTAGACGGTCGCGCCGACGGTGACCAGGGCGAGCAGGACGGCGGCGGTGGGCAGGCCGACGGCGGAGTCGACGTATCCGGGTCCGGCCACCTTCTCCGCGAGGGAGAGGGCCCACTGCTGGACGCTGAGGGTCTTGGCCCCTTCGACCAGGCTGCCGAAGAGGGACTCCCAGATGAGGGCGTAGACCAGGCCGAAGACGACGGCGTGGCGGCTGACGGTGCCCAGCAGCAGGAACAGGGCGCTGTAGGCGACGGAGGCGACGAGCGCGGCGACCATGTAGGCCACGGCGATCTGCTGGCCGTTCCCGTTGAGGATGAACCCGGCGATCAGCGTGGGGATCGCGGAGAAGGCCATGGTGACGGCGATGGCGACGATCAGCTTGGTCATGATGATCGTCGGGCGCTTCACCGGCTTGGAGAGCAGGTAGACGATCGAGCCGTCGTCGATCTCCGGCCCGATGGCTCCGGTACCGGCGATGACGCCGATGAGCGGGACCATCGTGGCCAGGGCGAAGCCGCCGAGGAGGTCGGCGGCGACCTTGTCGTCCACACCCGTGAAGGCGCGTACGGCGACCGAGATGGCCAGCAGCAGGGCGGGCAGCGCGAACAGGATGAGCGCGCGGCGGCGGCCGAGCAGGGCCCGGTAGGTGAGCCGGGCGACGGTGGGGTTGTACATCGGTGCCAGCTCCTTCAGGCCGCTACGAGGTAGGAGAAGACCGACTCGAGGGACTCGTCGGAGGGGGAGACCGTGAGCAGCCGGATGCCGTGCTCGCGTGCCACGCGGGGCAGCAGCTCGGTGAAGCGTCCGAAGTCGACGGCCTGGATGCGCAACGCGCCTTCCTTGACGTCGACCTCGATGCCGGCCGTGGAGGGGTCGGCGATCAGGGCCGCGGCCAGCGCCCGGTCGTCCGAGGAACGGATCAGGTAGCGGTGCGGCCGGTCCGTCATCAGTCGGCGGATCTTTCGGAAGTCGCCCGACGCGGCGTGCCGGCCGGCGACGATGACCTCGATGTGGGAGGCGAGCTGTTCCACCTCTTCGAGGATGTGGGAGGAGAACAGGACGGTGCGGCCCTCGGCGCCCATCCGGCGCAGCAGGTCCATGAGCTGCATGCGCTGGCGGGGGTCCATGCCGTTGAAGGGCTCATCGAGGAGGAGCACGGACGGGTCGTGGACCAGGGCGGAGGCCATCTTGACGCGCTGGCGCATGCCCTTGGAGTAGGTGGCGATCTTGCGGTCCTGGGCGTACTCCATCTCGACGGTGGCCAGCGCGCGCCGGGCGGCGGCTTCGTCGAGCCCGTGCAGCTCGGCGTTGGCGACGACGAACTCGCGGCCGGTGAGGAAGTCGTACATGGCCTCGCGCTCGGGCACGACGCCGATGTGCTTGTAGACCTGCTCGTTGCGCCAGATGGGGTTGCCGTCGAGGGTGACGGTGCCGGTGGAGGGGGCGAGGAAGCCGCCCATCATGTTGATGAGGGTGGACTTGCCCGCTCCGTTGGGGCCGAGGAGGCCGGTGACGCCGGGACCGATGCGCATGGTCACGTCGTTGACGGCGACGACGTTCCCGAACCAGCGGGAGGTGTGGTCGATGTCGATGGTGCTCACAGCCCGGCCTTCCGGTAGCGGGCCATCAGGGCGGCGTAGGAGCCGGCGATGAGGCCGAGGACAACCAGCAGATAGACGATCCCCATGCCCGTGCCGGGGCCCTCCCCGCCGGGGAAGGCGGAGTCGGCGCCGAGGAAGGCGGTCTGGACGCCGTCGATGAGGGTGATGGGCGAGAAGAGGCCCATGATGTCGACGGCGCCGCTGTTGCCGGTTTCGACGGCCACGGCCTGGACGACGGAGACGGCGCCGTAGGGGATGAGCAGCAGGGAGATCACGGCGGCGACGCCGAACCCGCGGCGGGGGGTGAGGGCGGCCATGACCAGGCCGAGGCCGGCGAGGAAGACCGAGAGCAGCAGCACGGACACCAGTCCCTGTGCGAACCCCTTGGTCTGGTCCGCGAAGTCGAATTTGGCCAGCAGCGAGCCGATGTACATGATCAGCAGCGGCGTGGCGGTGAGGACGAAGAGCGCCGAGGCCATCGCCGCGAACTTGGCGAGGACGTAGTCGACGCGCTCGATGGGCCGCGAGAAGTACAGGGGCACGGTCTTGAAGCGCAGGTCCCGGGAGACCGACTGGGGTGCCTGGGAGGCCAGGTAGAGGCCGATGACCACCTGGGTGGTCAGGGCGTACGAGGTGTACTTCAGAGGCAGTTCGGTGGAGCCGGGGACTGCGATGGCCACCGCGACGATGATCAGTGCGGGGACGCACATCACGCCGAACAGGATCATCGGCAGGACCTTGGACTTGGCGGAACGGCCGAGTCCGTAGGCGCCCCGCAGTGACTGCGAGAACAGTGAGGTGCGGGCGTAGCCCCGGCCGAGCCGGGGTCCGTCGTACGACCGGTATCCGATGTTGTGGATCTGGGTCGAGGTGTCAGGCGCCATCGGGTCCGGCTCCCTTCCGCGCGAGCTGCTGCTGGTCCTGGTCGCGGAAGACCTCCGCGATGTGGTGGCGGCGCTGTTCCATGCGGACCAGGCCGAGGCCGAGGGCGGCGACGGTGTCGCGGACCGTGTCGTAGGTCTCCTCACCGGTGGCCTCGACGAGGAGGATGTGGCCGGCGCCGGGCAGGCCCTGCTCCTCGCCGGCGTGCGGGGCGATGCCCGCGGCGCCGAGCGCCTCGCGCAGGGCGCGGGTGCCGTCGGGGTGGGCGTCGGAGTCGGTGACCTCGATCGCCAGGGTGGTGGTGATCTTGGTGAAGTCGCTGGTCGAGCTGGAGCGCAGGAGCCGGCCGCCGTCGACGACGACGACGTGGTCGCAGGTGCGTTCCAGTTCGCCGAGGAGGTGGGAGGTGACGAGGACGGAGATGCCGAACTCGGTGTGCACGCGGCGGATCAGGTCGAGCATCTCGTCGCGGCCGACCGGGTCCAGACCGTTGGTGGGCTCGTCGAGGAGGACGAGCTGGGGGTCGTGGACGAGGGCCTGGGCGAGCTTGACCCGCTGCTTCATGCCGGTGGAGTAGCCGCCGATGGGGCGGTAGCGCTCCTCGTAGAGCCCGACGTGGCGCAGGGTGTCCGCGGTGCGTTCGCGGGCGGCCGTGGGCGGCAGTCCGGACATGCGGGCCATGTGGACGACGAACTCGGTGGCCGAGACGTCGGGTGGCAGGCAGTCGTGTTCGGGCATGTAGCCGACGCGCTCGCGGATGGCGCTGCCGTGGGTGGCGACGTCCAGTCCGAGCACGGCGGCGCGGCCCTCGGTGGCGGGGGACAGTCCGAGCAGGATCTTGATCAGCGTGGACTTGCCGGCTCCGTTGGCGCCCACGAGGCCGGTCACGCCGGGCCCGATGTCCAGGGAGAGCCGGTCGAGGGCGGTCACTCGGGGGTACCGCTTGCTCAGGCTTTCGGTCGCGATGACAGTCACGGCTCCGACGGTAGTGGGGGGAGCGTTTCCGGTCGTCAGACCTGGAGCTGGATCCGGAGGGGCCCGGTCTCCGCCTTCAGGACTACGCGCCCGTACGGGAGGCTGATGCGGCGTGGCTCCGGAGAGCCGACTCGGGCCCCGAGGGGATGCGGTTCGGTGCAGAACCCTTGACGTCGCCTTCGGGCATTGTCACATTCATCAGTGTCAACTTACGGGCGCGTACGGCAATGGGACGGACGGCGGTCATGACAGGGGACGATCTTCGCGGGTTCAGGGAGGTACAGCGGCTCGCCTACGCGTGCGCGGAGGCGGTCGCGGCACAGTTGAAGGCCGGTGTCACCGAGCGTGAGGCGGCCCGGATGCAGCGCGAGTGGCTGCGCGAGCGGGGGGTGCGGGACTGGTTCCACCTGCCGTTCGCATGGTTCGGGGACCGGACGGCGTTCGTGGACTTCCGGATACCGCTGCAGTTCTTCCCGACCAACCGGCGGCTGGAGCCGGGGATGCCGTTCATCCTGGACGCCGCCCCGATCCTGAACGGGTACGCGGCGGACATCGGCTACTCGGGCAGCCTGGGGCTGAACCCGGTACAGGACCGGCTGATGGACGACCTGCGGGAGCACCGCGAGCTGATCCTGGCCGAGGTGCGCGAGCGGCGCCCGCTCCGCGAGATCTACGAGGACGTCGAACGGCTGATGGTGCGGCAGGGGTACGCCAACCGGCACCGCGCCTATCCGTTCGGGGTGATCGCGCACAAGGTGGGCCGGGTCAGGGAGCGGCGCTGGTCGCCGACCGCGTTCGGGTTCGGGACGCAGTCCCTCAAGGGGCTGCTCTCGGACGCCCTGCACGGGCACCGCGAGGGCTGGTCCCCGCTGTGGAGCCCGTACCGGTTCTCCGACCATCCGCCGCGGCCCGGCCTGTGGGCGGTGGAGCCGCACCTGGGCTTCCGGGGTACCGGCGCGAAGTTCGAGGAGCTCCTGGTGGTGACCGACTCCAGGGATCCCGAGGAGAGCGCGTTCTGGTTGGACGACGATCTGCCGCACGTGCGGCGCTGGGCCGAGACCGAGGAGCGGGTGGCATGAGCGGGGCGGGACTCAACGGGGCGCGCGAACGCCGGGTGAGCACGGGCGGGGTCGAGTTGTGCGTCGTCGAGCTCGGCGACGCGGAACGGCCGACCGTCCTGCTGGTGCACGGCTACCCCGACAGCAAGGAGGTGTGGTCGGAGGTCGCCGAGCGGCTCGCCACGCGTTTCCACGTGGTGCTGTACGACGTGCGCGGGCACGGCCGGTCCACGGCGCCGCGGCCGCTGCGGGGCGGGTTCACCCTGGAGAAGCTGACCGACGACTTCCTGGCCGTGGCGGACGCGGTCAGCCCGGACCGGCCGGTGCACCTGGTGGGGCACGACTGGGGCTCCGTGCAGGGCTGGGAGTTCGCCACGGTCCGGCGGACGGAGGGGCGCATCGCCTCGTTCACCTCGATGTCCGGCCCTTCGCTGGACCACTTCGGGCACTGGATCAAGAAGCGGATGCTGCGGCCCACCCCGCGCCGGGCGGCGCAGCTGCTCGGCCAGGGCGCCAAGTCCTGGTACGTGTACATGCTGCACACCCCGGTGCTGCCGGAGCTGGCCTGGCGGGGGCCGCTGGGCAAGCGGTGGCCCGGGATCCTCCAGCGGGTCGAGGGGGTGCCGGCCGGCGGCTACCCGACGGACTCGCTGCCCTCGGACGCGGCGCACGGGGCCTGGCTGTACCGGGACAACGTCCGCGCGCGGCTGCGCCGGCCCCGGACCGACGCGTACGCGCACGTACCGGTGCAGCTGATCACTCCGACCGGGGACGCCTTCCTCTCCGAGCGCCTCTACGACGACCTGGAGCTGTGGGCCCCGGACCTGGTGCGCCGGACCCTTCCGGCCAAGCACTGGGTGCCCCGCACCCGGCCCGACCAGCTGGCCGCGTGGATCGCGGACTTCGTCACCGAGCGGGAGGAGGCGCCCGGGCCGGTGCCGGAGCGGCGGGCTCCGGGGAGGTACGCCGACCGGTTCGGCGGGCAACTGGTGCTGGTCACCGGGGCGGCCAGCGGTATCGGCCGGGCCACCGCCTTCGCCTTCGCCGAGGCGGGGGCGCGGGTGGTGGTGGTGGACCGGGACGCCGAGGGGGCCGCACGGACCGCCGACATGGCGCGGCTCGTCGGTGCGCCCGCGGCCTGGGGCGAGTGCGTGGACGTGAGCAACGAGGCGGCGATGGAGAAGCTCGCCGCGAAGGTCGCCGCCGAGTACGGGATCGTGGACGTCCTGGTCAACAACGCCGGGATCGGGCTGTCGGGGTCGTTCCTCGACACCACCTCCGAGGACTGGAAGAAGGTCCTGGACGTCAACCTGTGGGGCGTCGTCCACGGCTGCCGGATCTTCGGACGGCAGATGGCCGAGCGCGGCCAGGGCGGGCACATCGTGAACACCGCGTCGGCCGCCGCCTACCTGCCCTCGCGGACCCTGCCCGCCTACTCGACCTCCAAAGCGGCGGTGCTGATGCTGTCCGAGTGCCTGCGGGCGGAGCTGGCGTCCAAGTCCATCGGGGTCTCCGCGATCTGCCCCGGCATCGTCAACACCAACATCACCTCCACCGCCCGGTTCGCCGGCGTGGACCCGGAGGAGGAGAAGCGCCGGCAGCAGCGCTCGTCCCGGCTGTACGGGCTGCGCAACTTCCCGCCGGAGAAGGTGGCCGACGCCATCCTGGACGCGGTGGTGCGCAACCGGGCCGTGGTGCCGGTGACCCCGGAGTCCAAGGGAGCCCTGCTCATGTCCCGGTACACCCCCCGCCTGCTGCGCCGGCTGGCCAGGGTGGAGCCCAAGCTGTGAGCGGGCGGGGGACCGGTGTGCGCCCGGCGGCCCGCGAAGACCCCGGCACGGCCATACCCGGCTCCATCCGGCGGTCGTACCATCCCTCGCAGGCCATGTCGTAGGGAGCGGGATTGTCCGATCAGGCGGTAGCCGAGTACCGGATCGAGGACCTGGCGCACCACAGCGGTGCGACGGTGCGCACCATCCGTGCGTACCAGGACCGCGGGTTGCTGCCCAAGCCCGAGCGGCGGGGACGCTCCAACGTGTACCGGGACACGCACCTGGCGCGGCTGCGGCAGATCGCCGACCTCCTGGACCGGGGCTACACCCTGGCCTCCATCAAGGAGCTGCTGGAGGCCTGGGACGCCGGGCGCGGGCTGGGCGGTGTCCTGGGTCTGGTCGCGGAGGTGCACGGGCCGTGGACGGACGAGGAGGCGGCCCGGATCTCCCGTGAGGACCTGAACGAGCGCTTCGGCGGCCTCACGGACGACCGGGCGGTGGAGGAGGCCTGCGAACTGGGCGTGCTGGAGCGGGTCCCGGGCTGCCAGGACGAGTTCCTCGTGCCCTCCCCGCAGGAGCTGGCGGTGGCGGCGGAGCTGCATGCCGCGGGGGTGCCGCTGGCGGCGATCACCGGGCACCTGCGGGAGTTGCGCGGGCAGGTGGAGCACATCGCGTCGAGGTTCCTGGAGTTCACCACCGAGCACGTCTTCGCCCGGTACCTGGGCCACGGCACGGAGGACGGCTGCGGCACCGAGGTGCCGCTGACGGACGCGGCGGCCACGGAGGCGGCCGCCATGGTGCGCCGGCTGCGGCCGCTGGCCCAGCAGACGGTGGACGCGGAGCTTGCGCGGGCGATGCGGCTCTTCGCCACCCGCCATCTGCAGCGGCACCTGGGGGCGGGCGGGGCGGCGCATCCGGCCGGCCCGGCCACGGTGGCCCTGCCGGCCGGGACGGTCCGGGCGGTACAGGAGCTGGTGGGCGCCGAGCACGTGTCGGCGTTCGTACGGGCCGCGACGGAGCGGGAGCTCCAGGCCCGGGCCATGAACGACCTGGCGCGGCGGGGCGGGGAGTAGCTGCCGTCCCGCCGGTCCGGGGAGGGAGTCAGGTCGGTCGGTTCTTTCCACAGGGCGGATCACTCGTTTGCGAGCAATTCCCTCCGAATCGGCTGTGGACAAGGACCTGCTGCCTGTGGACGGCTCAACTGGCCGCTTCGTAGACCTGGTTGAGGCGGACGGCGGTGGTCCGGGTGCGGCGGGCCGGACGGCGGCCGTAGAGGACGGCGGCCAGGAACAGGCCGAGGGCCCCGCCGACCAGCTGGGCGGCGACGAAGCCGGGCAGCGATCCGGGGGCGATGCCGGTGAAGGAGTCGGTGAAGGTCCGGCCGATGGTGCCTGCCGGGTTGGCGAAGGAGCCCGAGGAGGTGAACCAGATCGCGGCGGCGATGTAGCCGGCGACGGCCGCGGGTATCAGCCGGGGGCGGCCGATCCGGCCCAGCCCCTGGATGACCAGGACCAGTCCGGCGGTGGCGACGATCTCGCCGACCAGCAGGTGACCGCCGTCGCGTACCTGGGTGGCGAGGGTTCCGGGGCTGCGGTCGAACATGGCCTCGGCGACCAGGGCGCCGCTGACCGCCCCTGCCGTCTGGGCGCCGATGTAGAAGAGGGTCTCCCGGGTGGTGAGCCCGTCCGGGTCGCCGGTGCGCCGGGCCCACCAGGCGGTGAGGGTGACGACCGGGTTCAGGTGGGCCCCGGAGACCGGGCCCAGGAGGGTGATGATCAGGCCGAGGCCGATGGCAGAGGCGAGCGAGTTGGCGACCAGGGCGACCCCGGTGTCGGAGCTGAGGGAGGCGGCTTGGATGCCCGAGCCGATCACCACGACCAGCAGTCCGGCGGTGCCGATCAGTTCGGCGGCAGCACGACGCCGCAGAGAGGAGGTGGAAGTCATAACGGAAAATGTATTCCGTATCTTGGAAGTGCGGTAGAGGTGTCCCACGCCGCCCCGGCGCGCCCCGCGGGCGGAAAACCACTGCGCCGCCCGCCGCCGACCAGGCAGTCTGGGGTGTCATGGACGACAGACGCACCGTGAAGGTGTCCAAATACGTCTCGAAACACCTCCGGCATCAGCCGGAACGCATCGGACTGGTACTCGACCCGCAGGGCTGGGTCGAGATCGACGACCTGCTCCGGGCGGCCGCAGCACACGGCTTCCCCTTCAGCCGCGCCGAGCTCGACCACGTCGTCGCCACCAACGACAAGCAGCGCTTCGCCGTCGACGGCACCCGGATCCGCGCCAACCAGGGCCACACCGTCACCGGCGTGGACCTGGACCTGCCGGAGGCCGAACCCCCGGCGTTCCTCTACCACGGCACCGTCCCCGCCGCCCTGGACGCCATCCGCGCCGAGGGCCTGCGCCCCATGCGCCGGCACCACGTCCACCTCTCGCCCGACCGGGAGACCGCCACCCGGGTCGGCGCCCGCCGCGGCCGGCCCGTGGTGCTCTCCGTGGACGCCGCCGCGATGCGCGCGGCCGGCCACACCTTCCGCGTCAGCGCCAACGGCGTATGGCTGGTGGACGCCGTCCCCCCGGAGTTCCTGCGCCTGCCCGGGCGGGGCTCCACCGCGCCGCCCACCCCCTAAATCGGGTAACGCGTTGTCATACCCTCCCCCTACGCTGGTGAGCACGATCAGTGAGGGGGGGTCCTCGCGGTCGCCCCATCCCACGCGTGCGCACCCGAGGTGACCACCCATGACGTCCGCAGACGGAACCGACACCACCACCGCGAACACCGCGAACAACTTCCAGGTCGATCTCCGCGGCCTGGTCGACCTGCTCTCCCACCACCTGTACTCCAGCCCGCGGGTGTACGTCCGCGAACTCCTGCAGAACGCGGTCGACGCCGTCACCGCCCGCCGCGCCCACCAGCCGGAGGCCGTGGTCCGCATCCGCCTCACCGCCGCCGACGGCCTGGTCTCCATCGAGGACAGCGGCATCGGCCTGACCGCGGAAGAGGCCCACTCCCTCCTCGCCACCATCGGCCGCAGCTCCAAACGCGCGGACGCCCACGGCCTGGAGACCACCCGCAAGGAGTTCCTGGGCCAGTTCGGCATCGGCCTGCTCGCCTGCTTCGTCGTCGCCCGCCAGATCCGGGTGGTCACCCGCTCCGCCCGCGACCCGCAGGCCGCCCCCGTCGAGTGGCTCGCCACCGACGACGGCTCCTACACCGTCCGCGAGCTGCCCCACGAGGCCCGCACCGAAACGGGCACCACCGTCCACCTCCAGGCCCGCCCCGGCGCCGAGGAATGGCTGGCCCCGGACCGGGTCGAAGAGCTCGCCCGCGAGTTCGGCTCCCTGCTGCCGTACGACATCACGTTCGACGACACCACCGGCCGCGGCCCCGTCCCCGTCACCGACCGGCCCGCCGTCTGGGACCGCCCCTTCCCCAGCCCCGCCGCCCGCCGCGTCGCCCTCGCCGCGCACTGCACCGACCTCTTCGGCTTCACCCCGCTGGACACCATCGACCTGGACCTCCCCGTCGCCGGCGTCCGCGGAGTCGCCTACGTCCTCCCCGAGCCGACCAGCCCCGCCCACCGCGCCGGACACCGCGTCCACCTCAAGGGCATGCTGCTCACCGACCGGGCCGACAACCTGCTCCCCGACTGGGCCTTCTTCGTCCGCGCCGTCCTCGACACGGACACCCTGCGCCCCACCGCCTCCCGCGAGAACCTCTACGACGACGAGACCCTCGCCGCCGTACGCGAGGCCCTCGGCGGCCGGATCCGCGGCTGGCTCACCGAACTCGCCGCCGCCGAACCTGAGCGCCTCGCCACCTTCCTGAGCGTCCACCACCTCGGGGTGAAGTCCCTCGCCCGGCACGACCCGGAGCTGCTCGGCCTGATGCTCCCCTGGCTGCCGTTCGAGACCAGCGACGGCTCGGTCGCCCTGGCGGAGTTCGCCGCCGCCCACCCCGAGATCCACTTCACCCGCACGGTCGAGGAGTTCCGCCAGATCGCCCCGATCGCCGCGGCCCACGGCCTCGGCGTCATCAACGCCGGTTACACCTACGACGCGGACCTGCTGGCCCTCCTGCCCGCCGTCCGCCCCGGCACCAAGGTCACCGAGCTCGACGCCGGCGCCGTCACCGACCGGCTCGATCCCGTGCCGACCTCCGCCGAGCTGGCCCTGGCCCCCTTCCTGGCCACCGCCCGCACCCGGCTGGAGGCCCAGAGCTGCGACGTGGTGCTGCGCTCCTTCCAGCCGGTGTCCGTTCCGGCCCTCTACCTGGACGACCGCCAGGCCCGCCAGGAACGCGACCGGGCAGCCGCCGAGGAGGGCGCCGACTCCCTGTGGGCCGGCATCCTCGGTGCCCTCCGCGGCTCCGGCCCGCGCGCCCGGCTCGTGCTCAACCACAACAACCCGCTGGTACGGAAGGTGGCCTCGCTGCCCGACACCGCCCTGGCCGGCACCGCCGTCGAATCCCTCTACGGCCAGGCGCTCCTGATGTCCCAGCGGCCCCTGCGCCCCGCCGACTCCACCCTGCTCAACCGCGCCTTCCTCGGGCTGCTGGAATGGGCGACCCACTCCGCCGAGGCCCAGGAGGAGCAGAAGTGAGCGCCATGACCCCCGAAGAGATCGCCAAGGGCCTCGCGGAGAACGCGTCCGCCCCGGGCGGCCCGGCCCGCAACGCCCACGCGGAGGCCCTCGTCGCCGCCGCCGAGGCCACCGGCGACCGCGCGCTCTTCCGCCGCACCCTGGACAACCTGATCGGCGCCTACCTGTTCAGCGCCGAGTCCCCGAAGATGCTGGTGCCGTTCGCCCGTCTGCTCCAGGAGTACGACAACGACCCGGGAGCGTTCGGCTCCTGGGAGGTCCACACGCTCTTCTGGCAGTTCAAGTGGGTGGCCAACGCGCTCACCAACTCCCCCGACATCTCCCTGGAGTCGGCCACCGGCTGGCTCGACGAGATGGAACGCCGCTACCGGCTGGCCGGTCACAGCGAACGCCCGGTCCGTGAGGCCGAGATGTGGCTCGCCGACTCCACCGGCGACGACGCCCGCGCCGAACGCGCCCACCGCGCCTGGCTGAAGGCCGAACGCGACGAGATGAGCGACTGCCACGCCTGCGAGATCAACGGCCAGGGGCAGTACGCCCTGCTCCGCGGCGACGACACCCGTGCCCTCGACGTCTGGGCACCGGTCCTGGAGCGGCAGCGGACCTGCGCCGAGGAGCCGCACAGGGTCATGGCCCGCGCCCTGCTCCCGCTGCTCCGCCTGGGCCGGCTGGACGAGGCCCGCGCGCACCACCTGCACGGGTACCGGCTGTCCCGGGGCAACGAGAGCCTGCTGCCCGCCATCGGCCGGCACATGGAGTTCTGCGCCCTCACCGGGAACGAGTCCCGGGGCCTGGAGATCCTCGCCGAGCACACCGCCCAGCTCCGCCCGCTCGCCAACGCCAACAGCCAGCTCGCCTTCCACGGCGGCGTCCTGGTCCTGCTCCGCCGCCTGACGGAACTGGGCCACGGCACCATGCCCGCCCCCGCCTATGACGGCGGCCGGCGCACCGTCGCCGAGCTGTACGAGTTCCTGCACGCGGAATCGCTGGCCATCGCCCGGCGCTTCGACGCCCGCAACGGCACCACCCGGGTCTCGGAGCGGTTCGCCGCCCGGATCGCGCGGGCCCCGCTCACCGACCTGCTGCCGCTCGGCGTACGCAGCCCCGCCCTGCCCCGGCCGGCGACCGGGGCCGCCGCGCCGGCGCCGCCGGCCCCCGGGCGGGAGGCGGCCACCGCCGGGGAGACGGGCCGGGCCGGGGCCGCCGCCCGCGAGGAGTTCGCCGATCTGCTGGCCGCCGCGCGGGAGGCCCGGGCCCAGCTCCGGCCGGACGCACGGGAGCTGTGGGCCCGCGTCTCCGCCCGGGCCGCCGCGCGACCGGACACCGCCGGGGACACCGTGGACCCGCTGCTCGCCGCCGACCTGCTCGAACACCGGGCCGTGGAAGCGGCCCTGGCCGGCGAGGACACCGCCCGCGAGCAGTTCGTCCGGGTCCGCGACGCCTACCTGGCGGCCGGCGCGGCCGGCCGGGCCGTGCTGGCGGAGTGCCGCATCGCCATGGCCGCCGCCCAGGTCGGCGCCGGGCCGGCGGAGGTCCGCGCCCTGTTGGACGACGCCGCCCGCTCGGCCCGGGCGCTGGCCCAGGACGACCCGTACCGGGCCCGCCGGATCGCGCACACCGAGCTGACCCGGCTCCGCATGGAGGCCTACCTGCGCCGGGACGAGGGATCCGCGGCGGACGCCGAACTCGCGGGGGAGCTTGCCGCGTTCGCCCGGTCGCTGGCCGGCCCGGCCGGGGAGGGCGCCGCCGACGTGCTGGCCGAAGCGGAGGAACAGCTCGCCCGGTACGCGCTGGAGCAGGGCGACACCGGGCGGGCCGAGGCGCTGCTGGCCTCGGCGGCCTCCCGGGGGCCCGCCGCGGGAAGGCCCTGGCTGGCGGTGGAGCCGCTGACGCTCCGCGCCGACGTGCTGGGCGCCATGGGCCGCGTCGCCGAGGCGGAGGAGTCGGCCCGCGCCGCCGTGGAGCACGCGGAGCGGACCGGCCCGGAGACCCAGGGCTCGGCCCGGCTGACCCTGGCGAACGTACTGCTGCACACCGGCGCGTCCGCGGAGGCCCTGGTGCACGCACTCGACGCGGCCCATTGGTTCGACCGGGCGGGGCTGGCGGTCGAGGGCGCCCGCGCGCGCCTGCTGCTGGCCCGCGCCTACGCACGGGAGGACCGGAACGCGGAGGCCGCGGAGGTGCTCCAGTCGGCCCTGCCGGACGTGCTGGAGCAGGGGCCGGAGGCTGCGGTCGGCGCCCGCGAGTTCCTCGGAGACCTGCTGGGCGGGCTGGGCGACCACCGGGCGGCGGCGGAGCAGTACCTGCTGGCCGCGGACATCGCGAAGGACTGGCCGGACCCGCGCCCGCAGGCGTCCCTGGCGCACTCGGCGGCCGAGGCACTGTCCTCCGCCGGGCTGCCGGAGGAGTCCGTCGCGGCGTACGAGCGGGCCCTGGAGCTGCACTCCCGGCACGGCGGGCAGCCCGTGGCCGAGGTGCGGATCCTGCGCTCGCTGGTCTGGCTCGGCCTGCGGGACGGGGTCACCGAGGAGGGGCTCGCGGAGGCCCGGGGCCGGATGGAGGCGGCGGAGCGCGTGCTGTGGGCAGCGCTGGAACCGGCTCCGGGCGATCCCCGGCTGCGGGCGGAGCTGGCCCAGACCTGGCACCAGCTGGCCCAGGTCCTCGACCGGCGCGTCACCGACCTCGCAGAGGCGGACGACGGGGACGCGGACGAGGTCCGGCAGCTGCGCGAGGAGGAGGTCCGCCTGTGGGGCCGGGCGGCCGGGGTCTACCGGGAACTGGGGGCGGACCACTGGCAGGAGCGGCTCCAGTGCGTGAACAACGCGGCGTGGACCGAGCACGAGCTGGAACGCCGCGGAGCGGCCGAGGCCCGGGTGGAGGCGCTGGTCGCGGAGGTGCGCTCGCTCCCCGCCGACGCCGTCCCCGACTGGGTGCCGCGGCGCGCCGAGCGGATCCTCGAGGCCCTGCGCGACTGAGCCGCCGGGGCCGGACGGCCGGGCTTCGAGGGCCCGGCCGGCCTGCCCCGGCCGGGTCGCCCCGGCCGGACCGTCAGCCCAGCTGGGCCGCGGCCTCGGTCGCGATCTTCTCGAAGACCGCCTCGTCCGCGGCGAAGTCGGAGTCGGGGATCGGGGCGTGGACGACGATCTCGGTGAAGCCGAGTTCGCGGTAGGGCCCCGCGAAGTCCACGAAGGCGTCCAGCGAGTCCAGGACGGAGTTCTTCTCCGGCGTGAAGCCGGTCAGCAGGACCTTGTCCAGTCCGCCGACGTCCCGGCCCAGTTCCGCACACGCCTTGCCCAGCTTCTCCAGCTGTCCCCGGACGGCCTCGAGGGACTGCTCGGGGGTGCCCTCCTCGTACAGCTTCGGGTCACCGGTGGTCACCCACGCCTGCCCGTGCGCCGCGGTCAGCCTCATCCCGCGCGGGCCGGTCGCGGCGACCGCGAACGGCAGCCGCGGCCGCTGCACGCAGCCGGGGATGTTGCGGGCGCCGTCCGCCGAGTAGAACCGGCCGTCGTGGCTGACCGCGCCCTCGGTCAGGAGCCGGTCCAGCAGCGGCAGGAACTCGCCGAAGCGGTCGGCGCGCTCCCGGGGGGTCCACGGTTCCTGCCCGAGCGTGCTCGCGTCGAAGCCGTTGCTGCCCGCGCCGATGCCGAGGGTGATCCGGCCGCCGGAGACGTCGTCCAGCGAGATCAGTTCCTTGGCCAGGGTCACCGGGTGCCGGAAGTTCGGCGAGGTGACGAGGGTGCCCAGGCGGATCCGCCCGGTCGCGGCGGCGGCCGCGGTGAGCGTGGGGACCGCCCCGAACCACGGGCCCTCGCGGAAGCTCCGCCACGCGAGGTGGTCGTAGGTGTAGGCGGTGTGGAAGCCGAGCCGTTCGGCGCGCAGCCACTGGTCGCGGCCGCCCTCGTGCCAGCGGCGTACCGGGAGGATCACGGTGCTCAGACGCAGACTCATGCCACAGAGCCTACGGCGCCCCCCGCCGGTCCCGCCCGCCCCGCGGGTCGCACCGGCGGGCCGGCACCGCCACCGGGCACCTACCTGACGGGTATGCCCGCGGGTTGCCCCGCGCGCGTCCGGCCGGACCCGCCATGGGTGAAGATGGTCCCGTGACCTCGGCTTCCCCGCGCCCCGTGACCCGGCTCATCGCCACCGACCTCGACGGCACGCTGCTGCGTGATGACAAGTCCGTGTCCCCGCGGACCGTCGCCGCGCTCGCCGCGGCGGAGGAGGCCGGCATCCTGGTCTTCTTCGTCACCGGCCGGCCCGCCCGCTGGATGGACGTGGTCAGCGACCACGTCCACGGCCACGGCCTGGCCATCTGCGCCAACGGCGCGGCCGTGGTCGACCTGCACGCCGACGGCCGGATCATCGAGGTCCGCCCGTTGGCCCGGCCGGCCGCGCGGGCCGTGGTCGACCTGCTGCGGGAGGCCGCCCCCGGCACCTCCTTCGCGGTCGAGCTGACCACCGGCATCCACTACGAGCCGGCGTACCCTCCGTTCTTCCAGGACCCGGGTGCGACCGTGGCCACCGCCGAGAAGCTGCTGCGGGAGGAGCGGGAGGAACAGGGCAGCCTCTCCGCCCCCGTGCTGAAGCTGCTGGCCCACCACCCCGAGCTGGACCCGGACGAGTTCCTCACGCTGGCCCGCGCCGCCGTCGGCGACCTCGCCTCCATCACCCGGTCCAGCCCGACCGCCCTGCTGGAGATCAGCGGCCCCGGCGTCTCCAAGGCCAGCACCCTCGCCCTCGCCTGCGCCGAGCGGGGCATCTCCGCGGCCGAGGTGGTCGCCTTCGGCGACATGCCCAACGACGTGGAGATGCTCACCTGGGCCGGCACCTCCTACGCCATGGGCAACGCCCACCCGGCCGTGATCGCCGCCGCGTCGGGCCGCACGGTGGCCAACGAGGAGGACGGGGTCGCCGTGGTGATCGAGCGCATCCTCGCCGAACGCGACCAGGCCGCCCACGGCGTCTAGCGAACCAGGCCGACCCGGCAGACCGGGCGGCCCGGTCTGCCGGGTCGGCCCGGTCTGCCGGGTCGGCCCGGTCTGCCGGGTCGGCCCGGTCTGCCGGGTCGGCCCGGTGGGCCCGGCCGACCGCGGCGGGGCCGGGTCACAGCGGCGCCTCCCACACCAGGGTCGTGCCGCCGCCGTCCTCGCCGATGCCCGGCCCGTACGAACTGGAGCCGCCCAGCGACTCGGCCCGCCGGCGCAGGTTCCGCAGCCCGCTGCGCCGGCCGCCCTCCGGGATGCCCACCCCGTCGTCGGCCACCTCCAGCCGCACCCCCGGACGGCCGTCGGGCAGGGTGACCGTGCAGTCCAGGACCACCTCGATCCGGGTCGCCCCGGCATGCCGGAACGCGTTGGACAGGGCCTCCCGCAACGCGGCGATCAGGTTCTTGCCGACCAGCTCCCCGACCATCGCGTCCACCGGCCCCAGGAACCGGTGCGAGGGTTTGAAGCCCAGCGGCACGGCTGCCATGTTGATCTCCCGCAGCACCCTCGTGCGCAACCCCGACGGGGCCTCCGCCGGCCCCTGCTGGAGCGCGAAGATCGCCGTACGGATCTCCTGGATCGTCACGTCCAGCTCGTCCACGGCCTTGCCGACCCCGTCCCGGACCTCGGGCACCACGGACCGGCGCTGCGCCCCCTCCAGCATCATCCCGGTGGCGAACAGCCGCTGGATGACCAGGTCGTGCAGGTCCCGGGCGATCCGGTCGCGGTCCTCGAACACCGCCAGCCGCTCCCGGTCCCGCTGCGCCTCGGCCATCATCAGCGCCAGCGCCGCCTGGGAGGCGAACTGCGTCGCCAGGGTCCGCTCCGCCTCGCTGAAGGGCCGGTCGCCCCTGGCCCGCGGCGTCACCAGCGCACCCAGCACCCGCCCGCCACTCTGCAGCGGAAGCAGCATGCAGGGCCCGTACGGGCTGGTCAGGCGGCTGACCATGCGCGGATCCGCGGCCGCGTCGTCCACGAACAGCGGCTCGCCCTCCATCAGCCGGCGCACCACCGGGCTCTCCGCGGGGATCAGCATGCCGAGCGAGGTCGCCTGGTTCTCCGAGGAGACCGCGACGATCTCCATGCCTCCGCCGTCCGCGGCCGCGGGCAGCATCACGATCCCGGCCGCCGAGTCCGCGAGGCGGCGGGCCTGCTCGGCCACCACCGACAGTGCGTCGTCGGCGTCCCCGCCGGACAGCAGGGCCGTGGTCACGGCCACCGAGCCGTCGATCCAGCGCTCCCGCTGGGTGGCCGCCTCGTACAGGCGGGCGTTGCCGATGGCGATCCCCGCTTCGGTGGCCAGCACCCGGACCATGTGGACGTCGTAGTCGTTGAACTCCTCACCGCCCCGCTTCTCGGCCAGGTAGAGGTTGCCGAAGATCTCGCCCTGCACGCGGATCGGCACCCCGAGGAAGGTCTTCATCGGCGGATGGTGCGCGGGGAACCCCGAAGACCTCGGATCCTGCGTCAGATCGCCGAGCCGGACCGGGTCCGGGTGCCTGATCAGCGCGCCCAGCAGACCGCGCTTGCCGTCCGGCCGGTGCCCGATCCTCCGGGCCTGCTCCTCCGCGATGCCGTGGGTCACGAAATCGGACAGCCCGCGGCCCTCGGTGTCGACCACGCCGATGGCCGCGTAGCGGGCGCCGGCGAGTTCGGCCGCGGTCTCGCAGATCCGGTCGAGGGTGGAGTGCAGCTCCAGCCCGGTGCCGACCGAGCGCATCGCCTCCAGCAGCTGCGGGACCCGGGCGGTGAGCTCGGTGGAGAGCCCCTGCAGACTGCGCGTGGCCTCCGCGGCGGCCTGGGCCGGGTCGGGGGGCTCGGGCGGCTGCGGCGACTCCTGCACTGACATGCCCTTGAGACTAATTAGTCCCTTTTATCGAGGAAAGTCGGCCGCCTCCGTCGCCGGCCCCGTCCCCGGGTCCGCGGCCAGGTCCGCGGCCCGCTCGCGCTCCACCAGCTCCCGCAGCGGACCCGGCGCCGCCGCGAGCTCCCGGTACGGGCCGCGCTGGACGACCTCGCCGCCGGCCAGCACCAGCACCTCGTCGACCCGCTCCAGGCCCGCCAGCCGGTGGGTGATCAGCAGCGTGGTCCGGCCCTCCGTGGCGGCCAGCAGATCCGCCGTCAGGGCGTCCGCGGTCTCCGTGTCCAGGTGCTCGGCCGGCTCGTCCAGGACCAGTACGGGGAAGTCCGCGAGCAGCGCCCGCGCCAGAGCCAGCCGCTGCCGCTGGCCGCCGGAGATCCGCTCGCCGTGTTCGCCGACCAGCGTGTCCAGGCCGTCCGGCAGCGCGTCGGCCCAGTCCAGCAAACGGGCCGCGGCCAGCGCCCCGCGCAGCTCCGGCTCGCTCGCACCGGGGCGGGCCAGCCGCAGGTTCTCCCGCACCGAGCTGTCGAACAGGTGCGCGTCCTGGGCGCACAGCCCCACCAGCCGGCGGACCTCGTCGCCGTCCAGGGTCCGCGCGTCCGTCCCGGCGAGGGTGTACGTGCCCTCGACGGGCTCCAGGAAGCGGAGCATCACCTGGGCGAGCGTGGTCTTGCCGGACCCGGACGGGCCGACGACCGCGACCCGCCGGCCCGCCTCCAGGGTGAGGTCGACGCCGCAGACGGCCGGCCGCTCCTGCCCGGGGTGGCGGGCGGTCAGTCCGGTCAGCCGCAGCGGGAACGGGGATTGCGGTGCCGGGGCGGGCCGCTCCGGCTCGGCGACCGGCACGGGCGCGTCGAGCACCTCGTACACGCGCTCGGCGCTGCGCTTGACCCGCTGGCGGTACTGGACCGCCAGCGGCAGCCCGGTGACCGCCTCGAACGCGGCGAGCGGGGTCAGCACGACCACGGCCATGGCCACGCCCGAGAGCCGCCCGCCCTGCACGGCGGCGGCCCCCAGGGCGGCGGCGCACACCACGGTCAGCCCGCACACCACGGTGGCCAGCCCCGAGCCGATCCCCGCGGCCGCCGCCCCGCGCGCGGCGATCTCCCGCAGCGTACGGTCGCTCTCCCGGACGGCGGCCTTGCGCCGGGCCAGCGCACCCGCGACCGTCAGCTCTGCGGTGCCGGACAGCAGCTCCGCCGCCCTGGTGGCGAGTTCGCCCCGGGCGGGGGCCAGCCTCCGCTCGGCCCGCCGGGCCACGGTGGCGGTGACCAGCGGGACCCCGACACCCGCGGCGAGCAGCCCGACCGCCAGGGCCGCTCCGGCGCCGGGCAGCAGCCAGGTGGTGAAGGCCACCGACCCCGTGCCCACGACCAGGGCCGTGCCGACCGGGAGCAGCCAGCGCAGCCAGTAGTCCTGCAGGGCGTCCGCGTCGGCGACGAGCCGGGCCAGCAGGTCCCCGCGGCGCTGCTCGCGCAGCCCGGCCGGGGCGATCCGCTCCAGCCGCCGGTACACGGAGACCCGAAGCTCGGCGAGCATGCGCAGGACGGCGTCGTGGGAGACCAGTCGTTCGGCGTACCGGAACACGGCGCGGCCGATTCCGAAGGCGCGGGTGGCCGTGACGGCCATCATCAGGTAGAGCACCGGGGGCTGTTCGGAGGCCCGGGAGATCAGCCACCCGGAGACGGCCATGAGCCCGACGCCGCACCCGACGGCCAGCGCGCCGAGCAGCAGCCCGAGCCCGAACCGGCCACGGGCCTCGCGGGCGGCCGCCCGTACCCGGGCCAGCGCGTCTGCTCCGGCACCTCCCCCGGCCTCCGCGCCGGAGCCGGCTTCCGCCGGACCCGGGCCGGGCCGTACGTCCCGCTCGCCGTCCCCCGTCCCGGGCCCGGCCGGGAACACCGGCTCGGGATCCGGCGCCGCACCGAGGATCCACTGCCCGGGGTCGCCGGCACCGTCGGCACCCGTGATCGCGGCGGTGCCGGTACCCGAACCCGGTCCCGCACCCACGCCCGCGCCGACCGCCGCCGCCGCATCCGCCGCTGCATCCGCCGCCGGCTCCAGGCGGACCACCCGGTCCGCGACGGCGAGCAGCGCCGGCCGGTGCACCACCAGCAGCACGGTGCGCCCGGCGGCGAGCCGCCGTACCGCGTCGACCACAGCGGCCTCGGTGGCGCCGTCCAGCGCGGCCGTCGGCTCGTCCAGCAGCAGCACCGGCCGGTCCGCGAGGAACGCCCGGGCGAGCGCCAGCCGCTGACGCTGGCCGGCGGAGAGGCCGAGGCCGCCCTCGCCGAGCGCGGTCCGCCGGCCGAGCGGCAGCGCCGCGACGAACTCCCAGGCCCCCGCCGACCTGAGAGCGGCCTCGACCTCTTCGTCGGTGGCCCCGGGGCGGGCCAGCCGGACGTTCTCCTCCACGGTGCCGGCGAACAGGTGCGGCCGCTGCGGCACCCAGGCGATCCGCGACCGCCATTCCTCCAGGGCCCGCGGCGACAGCTCGGCGAGGTCCACCCCGCCGATCCGCACCCGGCCCGCGGTCGGCCGGACGAACCCCAGCAGCACCGACAGCAGGGTGGACTTGCCGACCCCGCTGGGTCCGGTGAGGGCCACGCACTCCCCGGGCCGTACGGTCAGCGAGACGTTGCCGGGGGAGGCCCCCGCCCTGCCCTCGTACCGGACCGAAACGGAGTCGAAGGTCAGCGGGGACGGGCCGGCCGGAAGTCCGGCGGACCCGCCGGCCCGCGGCTCGGGGGTTTCGAGGACCTCGAAGATCTCCTCCGCCGCGGCCAGCCCCTCGGCGGCCGCGTGGTACTGCGCGCCCACCTGGCGCAGCGGCAGGTAGGCCTCCGGCGCCAGGATCAGGATGACCAGGCCGGTGTACAGGTCGAGTTCGCCGTGGACCAGCCGCATGCCGATGGTCACCGCGACCAGCGCCACCGACAGGGTCGCGAGCAGCTCCAGGGCGAACGAGGAGAGGAAGGCGATCCGCAGGGTTCGCAGGGTGGCCCGGCGGTACTCGGCGGTGATCTTCCGGATGGACTCGGCCTGGGCCTTGGCCCGGCCGAACACCTTCAGGGTGGGCAGCCCCGCCACCACGTCCAGGAAGTGCCCGGACAGACGCGACAGCATCCGCCACTGCCGGTCCATCCGCGCCTGGGTGGCCCAGCCGATCAGCACCATGAACACCGGGATCAGCGGCAGGGTGCCCACGATGATGGCCGCCGAGACCCAGTCCTCGGTGACGACCCGGGCCAGCACGGCCACCGGGACCACCACGGCCAGGCCCAGCTGGGGGAGGTAGCGGGAGAAGTAGTCGTCGAGAGCGTCCACGCCCCGGGTGGCCACCGCCACCAGCGAGCCCGTCCGCTGCCCGCTCAGCCAGCCCGGCCCCAGGTCCGCGGCCCGCTCCAGCAACCGGCCGCGCAGCTCCGACTTCACGGCCGCACTGGCGCGGTGGGCGGCCAGTTCGGTCAGCCAGGCCACCAGGCCGCGCCCGAGCGCCACCGCCGCGAGCAGCAGCAGCGGCACCCGGAGCGCCTGGGCGTCGAGGCCCTTCTCGAAGGCCCCGACCACGATTTCGGCGAGGAGCATCGCCTGACCGACGACCAGCCCTGCCCCGGCCAGGCCGAGGGCCACCACCGCGCCGAGGAACAGGCGGGTGGAGCGGGCGTAACGGAGCAGGCGCGGGTCGATCGGTTTCACGTGAAACATGCCTCCTTGGCCGCGAGGCGTCAGTGGGCTTCGGCGATGTGCTGGGTGCCGATCCGCTTCCGGAACACCCAGTACGTCCAGCCCTGGTAGACCAGCACCAGCGGGGTCGCGATCGCCGCGCACCACGTCATGATCTTCAGGGTGTAGGGGCTGGACGAGGCGTTGGTGACCGTGAGGCTCCAGGCGGCGTCCAGCGAGGACGGCATGACGTTCGGGAAGAGCGTCAGGAACAGCATGGCGACGGCGGCCGCGATGGTGACCCCGGACAGGCCGAACGACCAGCCCTCCCGGCCCGCCCGGACGGCCCCGAGCGCGCCCACCAGGGCCGCCACCGCGACGACCAGCGCCACCAGGCTCTTGGCGTCACCCCTGGACACCTGGGTCCAGACCAGGAAGACCAGGGCCAGGACGGCGGTCACCGCACCCAGCCGGACGGCGGTCGTCCGCGAGCGCTCGCGGATCTCGCCCACCGTCTTGAGCGAGGTGAACACCGCGCCGTGGAAGGTGAACAGGGTCAGCGTGACCAGGCCGCCGAGGAGCGCGTAGGGGTTGAGCAGGTCGAAGAGGGTGCCGACGTACTCCTTCTGGGCGTCGATCTTCACGCCGCGCACGATGTTGGCGAAGGCCACGCCCCACAGGAAGGCGGGGATCAGCGAGGTCCAGAAGATGGCCTGCTCCCAGTTGCGCTGCCACTTCTCCTCCGGGCGCTTGGCCCGGTACTCGAAGGCCACGCCGCGGACGATCAGACAGACCAGGATCAGCAGCAGCGGGAGGTAGAAGCCGGAGAAGAGGGTGGCGTACCAGTCGGGGAAGGCGGCGAAGGTGGCACCGCCGGCGCTGAGCAGCCAGACCTCGTTGCCGTCCCAGACCGGCCCGATGGTGTTGATCAGGACGCGCTTCTCGGCCCGGTCACGGGCCAGCAGCTTGGTGAGGACGCCGACTCCGAAGTCGAAGCCCTCCAGGAAGAAGTAGCCGATCCACAGGACCGCGATGATTACGAACCAGACGTCGTGGAGTTGCATGATGTGGTCTCCCCAGCCTCAGTACGAGAAGGCCATCGGGCGGTCGGCGTCCTTGGGGTCGCCGCCGATCCGGGTGGGCGGGTTCAGGTCGGCCTCGGTGAGCTCGGGCGGGCCGGCCTTGACGTACTTGACCAGCAGCTTGACCTCGATCACGGCCAGCACGGCGTACAGCGTGGTGAAGACGATCATCGAGGTGAGCACCTCGGCCTGCGAGACGCCGGGGGAGACCGCGTCCCTGGTGCGCAGGACTCCGTAGACCACCCAGGGCTGGCGGCCCATCTCGGTGAAGATCCAGCCCCAGGAGCTGGCGATCAGGGGGAAGCCCATGGTCCAGAGCGCGAAGGTCCAGTACCACCGGCCGAGGCGGGGGCTGAGGGCCTTGTTCCTGAAGAGGACCAGGTTCGGCACCTCGTCCTCACCGGTCCGCAGACCCGGCGGGAGCATGAACTTCTTGCGGGTCAGCCACAGCCCGAGCATGCCGATGGCCAGCGAGGCCATGCCGAAGCCGATCATCCAGCGGAAGCCCCAGTAGGCCACCGGGATGTTGGGACGGTAGTCGCCGGGGCCGAACTTCTCCTGCTCGGCCTTGTTGACGTCGTTGATGCCGGGGACGAAGGAGTCGAAGTCGCCGTTGGCCAGGAAGGACAGCACGCCCGGTATCTCGATGACCACCTTGTTGTGGCCCTCGTCCACGTCGCCGTACGCGAAGACGGAGAACGGCGCGGGCGCCTCGCCGTCCCAGAGGGCCTCGGCGGCGGCCATCTTCATCGGCTGCTGCTTGAACATCACCTTGCCGAGCAGGTCGCCGCTGATGGCGGTGGACAGGCCGGCGATGATCAGCGTGATCAGACCGAGCCGCAGCGAGGTCCGCATCACGGTGACGTGCTTCCTGCGGGCCAGGTGGAAGGCGGCGATGCCGACCATGAACGCGCCGCCGACCAGGAAGGCGGCCGTGATGGTGTGGAAGAACTGGGTGAGCGCGGTGTCCTGGGTGAGGACCAGCCAGAAGTCGGTGAGCTCGGCGCGGCCGGTGGCTTCGTTGATCCGGTAGCCCACGGGGTGCTGCATCCAGGAGTTCGCCGCCAGGATGAAGTAGGCGGAGAGGACGGTCCCGAGGGAGACCATCCAGATGCAGCCGAGGTGGATCTTCTTCGGCAGCTTGTCCCAGCCGAAGATCCACAGTCCGATGAAGGTGGACTCGAAGAAGAAGGCGATCAACGCCTCGAAAGCCAGCGGGGCGCCGAAGACGTCACCGACGAACCGCGAGTAGTCGGACCAGTTCATGCCGAACTGGAACTCCTGGACGATGCCGGTGACGACACCCATCGCGATGTTGATCAGGAACAGCTTGCCCCAGAACTTGGTGGCCTTGAGGTACTTCTCCTTCTCCGTCCGCACCCAGGCGGTCTGCAGGCCCGCGGTCAGCGCGGCCAGCGAGATCGTCAGGGGGACGAAGAGGAAGTGGTAGACGGTGGTGATGCCGAACTGCCAGCGCGCCAATGTCTCGGGCGCCAAAGCCAGGTCCACGTCGCCTCTCCTTACGTCGTGGTCACAGCGGGCTGTCTGCCTGGCGGGTTCCACCCATATGGGCGGAAGCAGGACACGCTTGTGAACGCGTTCACATTCACAAGCAATTATGACGCATGCCCCCCTCGCTCATTCATCCGGGGGGTACACCCCTAGTCAGGGAATTCAACATAATGTTGAATTTGGGCATGCAGATTCGAATCTCCTGGCCCGCGGGCCAGCTCACCGCGACCCTCGACGAGACACCCACCGCCAAGGCCCTGGCCGAGGCGCTGCCCCTGGCGGCCACCGCCAACACCTGGGGCGAGGAGGTCTACTTCGACACCGGCGTCTCCGTCGCCCTGGAGGACGACGCCCAGCAGGTCGTCGACCCGGGCACGGTCGCCTTCTGGACCGAGGGCGACGCACTGGCCCTCCCCTACGGCCCCACTCCCATCTCACGCGGAGGCGAGAGCCGCCTGGCGAGCCCGTGCAACGTGCTCGGCTCCTTCGACGGCGACCCCCGCCTGCTTGCCACCGTCCGCGACGGCGACCCCATCCGCGTGGAACTGGCCTGACCCAGTCCCGGGGCTACAGCTCCTTGAAGAAGGCCTCCGCCGTGTGCAGGAAGAGGTCGTTCGCCTCGGTCTCACCGATCGTGACCCGAAGGCCCTCGCCCGGGAAGGGCCGGACCACCACACCGGCCTTCTCGCAGGCCGCCGCGAACTCCGCGGTCCGCTCTCCCAGCCGCATCCACACGAAGTTGGCCTGGGTCTCCGGGACCACCGTCCACCCCTGGGCCAGCAGACCCTCGTAGACCCGGTTCCGCTCGCAGACCAGCGAGCCGACCCGGCCGAGCAGCTCGTCCTCCGCGCGCAGCGAGGCCACCGCCGCGTCCTGCGCCAGCTGGCTCACGCCGAACGGCACCGCCGTCTTGCGCAGCGCCGCGGCCACCGGCTCGTGCGCCACCGCGAAGCCCACCCGCAGGCCGGCCAGGCCGTACGCCTTGGAGAAGGTGCGCAGCACCGCCACGTTCGGCCGGTTCCGGTACAGCTCGATGCCGTCCGGCACCTCGGCGTCGCGGATGAACTCCTTGTACGCCTCGTCGAGCACGACCAGGACGTCGGAGGGGACCCGGTCCAGGAACCGCTCCAGCTCCGCCCGGCGCACCACGGTGCCGGTGGGGTTGTTCGGGTTGCACACGAAGATCAGGCGGGTCCGGTCGGTGATCGCGTCCGCCATGGCGTCCAGGTCGTGCACGTCACCCGCGGTCAGCGGGACCTGCACCGACTTCGCACCCGAGATCTGCGTGATGATCGGGTAGGCCTCGAAGGACCGCCAGGCGTAGATCACCTCGTCGCCCGGTCCGGCCGTCGACTGGATCAGCGACTGGGCCACGCCCACCGAGCCGGTGCCGGTGGCGATGTGCTCGACCGGGACCCCGAACCGCTCGGCCAGCTCGTTCACCAGCCCCGTGCAGGCCATGTCCGGGTAGCGGTTGAAGGCGGACGCGGCCGCGACCGCGCTCTCCAGGACACCCGGCAGCGGCGGATACGGGTTCTCGTTGGAGGACAGCTTGTAGGCCACGGGTCCGCCCGCGGCAGCCGGCTTGCCCGGCTTGTAGGTGGGGATGCCGTCCAGCTCGGCGCGCAGCTTCGGGCTCTTCTCGCTCACCGCAGGTCCTCCTCGACCTTCCCGTACAACTCAATACTGCTCACCTTATGAGGATTCCGCCCGACCGGAAATGGTCGGCGCCGGGAATAGGGGGGAGCGCGCACATATATGCACGCGCCGGTGGCCCGCGCCGTGGCGCGCATCCCTCGTGAAGGTGAGTTGAGACCAGTCCGAGATGTTTCCGATTTGGCATGCTCGTACCCGCCGACAGGCAACCACACCCCTCAACCCCACGAACTCCCTCCATTTCCAAGGTCATTGGGGGTGGCGAACCATGCAGAAACGTTCCTGTCAACGCGTGCATATGCATACGGACCACCCACCCCACCGAGCCCTACTATCGGCTCGCCATGACAGCAGCAGGGAAGCATCAGGTGAGCCGGACCGAGACCACCCGGCGGGCCGCCGGCCGACAGGGCCGGGCCGGCATCAGGGACGTGGCCGCCGCGGCGGGCGTCTCGATCACGACCGTCTCCGACGCGCTCAATGGCAAGGGCCGGCTCCCCGACGCCACCCGCCGCCACGTCCGCGAGGTGGCCGACCGGCTGGGCTACCGCCCCTCCGCCGCCGCCCGGACCCTCCGTACCGGCAAGTCCGGTCTGATCGGTCTGACCGTGACGACGTACGGGGATGAACCTTTCACCTTCACCGAGTTCGCCTACTTCGCCGAGATGGCGCGGGCCGCGACCTCCGCCGCGCTCGCCCGCGGCTACGCCCTCGTCATCCTGCCCGCCACCTCACGGCACGACGTCTGGTCCAACGTGGCCCTCGACGGCACCGTGGTCATCGACCCCTCCGACCACGACCCGGTCGTCACCGAGCTGGTCCGCCAGGGCCTGCCGGTCGTCTCCGACGGCCGTCCGGCCGGCTCGCTCCCCGTCACCGCCTGGGTCGACAACGACCACGAGGCCGCCGTACTCAACCTGCTCGACCACCTCGCCGCCGCCGGCGCCCGCCGCATCGGCCTCCTGACCGGCACCAGCACCGACACCTACACCCACCTGTCCACCACCGCCTACCTCAACTGGTGCGCCCGGGTCGGGCAGGATCCCGTCTACGAGTCCTACCCCGCGCACGACCCGTGCGCCGGAGCCGTCGCCGCCGACCGGCTGCTCGCCCGCCCCGACCGGCCGGACGCCGTCTACGGGCTCTTCGACCCCAACGGCACGGACCTGCTCGCCGCCGCCCGCCGGTACGGGCTCCGGGTCCCCGACGACCTGCTGCTCGTCTGCTGCAGCGAGTCCACCGTGTACGCCAACACCGAGCCGCCCATCACCACCCTGTCCCTCAAACCGCGCAGGATCGGCACCGCCGTGGTCCAGCTCCTCATCGACGCCATCGAGGGCGTGGACACCGGCCGCCCGGTGGAACAGGTCGTGCCGACCGAACTGATCGTCAGGACCTCCTCCCAGCGGAGGCAGCCCCGCACCACCGTCAGCCCGCCCCGGTCACCCGCCCGCGACTGAGGCAATTCAGGACAAAGCAGGCGGAAGATCAGGTTCCGCCCAGGATTCACCACCCCTGGTGCGTCACAGAGCGCGAGCCGCATTCCTATGATGGGCGCACGACATCACGGACCCTCCCCCCGGAGGGGCAGGAGGGTCCGCAGGTGTACGGCAGCGCGACGGTGGTGGAGGGGTCGATGACTCAGGGGGCCGGTCAGGGACCCGTGATGCGGACGGACACGCTGCGGGACTTCCAGGTCCCCGCCGTCCCGGCCGTCACCGAGGCACCCGTCTACGGCGAGTACCCCGCGTACTACGACGAACCCGCCCCCGTCCCGGCCGCGCGCCAGGCGCAGGAGCCCGCCCACGACGGCCGGCACGACCCCGCCCCGTACGAGCCGCCGCACGAGCACCGGCACGACCAGCGGCAGGAGCCGGCGTACGAGCCGCCGTACGAGAAGTCGTACGACGGCTACGACACCGACGACGAGGACCCCGAGGGCTACACCCCCACCCAGCGCGACCTCCCCGTCATCGGCCGCGGCGCCGCCGGCGGCCCCGGCGACACCGTCCAGGTCCACTACGTCCCCCAGGACGCCCAGCCCACCGGCCCGGGCTCCGGACCCGGCCCGCTCTACGTCGTCGGCGACGTCCACGGTTACCTCGACCAGCTGGTCACCGAACTCCACGTCCAGGGCCTCATCGACGCCGACGGCCGCTGGTCGGCCGGCAACGCCCGGCTCTGGTTCCTCGGCGACTTCACCGACCGCGGCCCCGACGGCATCGGCGTCATCGACCTCGTCATGCGGCTCTCCGCCGAGGCCGCCGCCGCCGGCGGCTACTGCAAGGCCCTGATGGGCAACCACGAACTGCTGCTCATCGGCGCCAAGCGGTTCGGCGACACCCCGGTCTCCTCCGGCGCCGGCACCGCCACCTTCCAGGCCGCCTGGCTCCTCAACGGCGGCCAGCGCACCGACATGGAGCGCCTGGAGGACGTCCACCTCCAGTGGATGTCCCGGCTGGACGCGGCCGCCCTGGAGGACGGTCACCTCCTCCTGCACTCCGACACCACCGCCTACCTCGACTACGGCGACTCCATCGAGGACGTCAACGACCGGATCCACGAACTCCTCAACCTCAACGACGCCGAGGAGACCTGGGACCTGTTCCGCAAGTTCACCAAGCGGTTCGCCTTCCGTGACCAGGAGACCGGCCCGGACGCGGTCCGCGAACTCCTCGACACCTACGGCGGCGGTCGCGTGGTCCACGGCCACAGCCCCATCCCCTACCTGCTCGGCCAGGTGGGCACCGAGGACGGCGACGACTCCCACGGCCCGGAGGCGGTGGACGGCCCGCACGTGTACGCGGACGGCCTCGCCATCGCCATGGACGGCGGCGTCACCATGGAAGGGAAACTCCTGGTCGTTCAACTTCCGTTGACCGACTAGCGGTTGCCAATTCGCCCAAGCCCCTGTCAGAGGGTGCCGGAGTCGCTCTACCATCGCTTACATCCGTAGCGGGGGAGTGCACAATGACCAGCGCTGGGCACCTGCTGAACGAAGACCGCCCGGAGTTCGATCGGCTCCTCGACGAGGCGCTGCGCACCGCGCACGAACGTCCGGAACTCTCCACCCTCGGCGAACGGCTCAACGCCGAGCAGCTGCGCACCATGGCGCTCAACGCCACCGTGCTGCTGACCACGGCCGCTTCCGCCGAGTACGACCACTACGTGAAGGTGCGCGGGGACCTGCGCGAGGCGGCCGCCGCGGCCGCCTCGGCCGCCTCGTCCTCGACGGACCCCGCCGGCGACGTGCTGGACGACGGCTCCGGGACCGGCGCCGGGCTCAGTGCCGTCGTCGCCGTGCTGGCGCCGGTACTGGCCCTGACGGCCATGGTGATCTTCCTGCTGGTGGGGTACGCCCTCAAGCTCGTGGATCCCGAGCCGGCCTTCGCCGAGACCATCCTCACCACCGGCTGGCTGTTCGGCGCGCTGACCGTGGCCGCCCTGCTGTTCGCGGTGGTCGCGCTGCTGGTCACCGCGGTGCGCAACCGGGCCACCGAGGTCGCTGCCGATGTGGCCGAGGCCGTGCCCGACGAGGTCCAGCGGGCCCGGGAGGCCTGGCGGCACGCCCTGCTGGAGCGCGGCATCATGCCGTTCCTGCGGGACGCGCTGGCCGACCCGACCGCGGGCCACGGCTACCCGGTGCCACGTACGCCGGGGGCCGGGCGCATCCCCGATCTGGGATACACCCGGCCCGATTTCACGAGCCCGGGCCCGCCGTCGCAGGGCCCGCGGCCCGGCTACAGCTCGCCGGACTTCACCAGCCCCGACTTCGGGGGGCCCGAACGCGACCCCGGCTGAGCGGCCGGCGCGTACCGCTCCCCACTACCCCTGGGTGGAAACCGTCCGGTCCGGGTTCGCCGGGGCGGCGGGAGCCGCCGGGGCCTGCCCGGCGGCGATGTCGTCGGGGGTGGGCAGCGGCCCGTTGTCACCGGGCTGGGGCTGCGGCTCGGCCTCCTCCCAGACTCCGGTGCAGGCGAGGGTCTCATCCTGCGGGGGATCGTTGACCCGTCGGCAGCTGGTCTCCCAGAGCACGCCCTCCTCGGTGACCACCTCGATCACCAGCCGGTTGGCCTGGTGGGCGATGGACACCGCGCAGGCGTCCGCCGGGTACCTGCCCGCGGGGTTCGTGGTCAGGTCGGTCCAGTCCCAGTCCCCCTCCGTGTCGCCCTGCACCTCGCGGACACCGACGTAGGTGTTGCCGTCGCCGGGGATGATCGCCTTGAACTCGCGGTCCTGGTTGTCCCGTACGGCGTCGACGTCCACGCACGTGGCCGCTCCGGGGGGTCCGGGAGGTCCGGGAGGCCCGGGCGGCCCGACCACGCACTTCACCTTGTCCTTGCCGCCCCGGTCGGCCGGCTTCGCGGTCTTCTTCTTGCCGGCGTTCGGCCTGGACGGCGTGATGCAGCCGTCGTTGCCGCCGCCTGCCGGGGCGGCCTCGGACGCGACCGCCGGCGCCGGAAGCGCGGCCGCGGTCGCGGTCTGGGTGGCGAGCCCCGAGAACGCCAGCGCGAACACGGCGAGCGCGCCACCCGTCAGCCGGCCCATCCGCCGGGGCAGCGGGCCGAGCGTGGCTCTGTCGGTCTTCATCGCGGCACTCATGCGCCACTCCTCGAAATGATCGGACAACCGGACAACCGGACCTCCCGATAGGACGATGCTCACGAAATGAGCAGGCACTTCCGGTGGTCATCCTGGGGACCGGTGCCCCCAGCGGCTCGCAGCCCCGCCCGGCCTTCAGCGGATCGGCGCAATCCCGGACACCCGATCGGCCGCCTCCCGCGCGCCGTCCGCGCCGCCCGCGCCGCCCGCGCCGCCCGGCGGGCTACCGGTCCGCGAGCGGCCGGCGGCGCTGCGCCAGGTCGGTCAGGGCGAGCGGCCGCCAGACCCCGTCCGGGTGGTAGAGGTCGGTGCCCGGCGGCACGATCTCGTCGATCCGGTCGAGGGTCTCGTCGTCCAGCACCAGCGAGACGCCCTTCACCAGGTCCCGCAGCTGCTCCATGGTGCGCGGCCCGATGATCACCGAGGTGACGGCGGGGTGCGCCAGCGGGAAGGCGACGGCCAGCTCGGGGAGCGTACGGCCGATCCCGTCGGCCACCTCGATCAGCCGCCCGGCGGCCTCCAGCTTGGCGAGATTGCCGGGCACCGCCGGGTCGAACCGCGCCGGGGTCAGGGCGGCGCGGCCGCGGGTCATGTCGACGTCCCGGCCCGGCCGGATCCTCCCGCTCAGGAAGCCGGAGGCGAGCGGGCTCCAGGTCAGGACGCCCATCCCGTACCGGCGGGCGACCGGCAACACGTCGCGCTCCACGCCGCGCGCGAGGAGCGAGTACGGCGGCTGCTCGGTGCGCATGCGCGGCAGCCCGCGCCGCTCCGCGACGTGGTGGGCCTCCGCGATCTCCTCGGCGGGGAAGGTGGAGCAGCCGAAGGCGCGGATCTTGCCCTCCCGGACCAGGTCGCCCAGGACGGCGAGGGTCTCCTCCACGTCGGTGTACGGGTCGGGCCGGTGGACCTGGTAGAGGTCGATCCAGTCGGTGCCGAGCCGGGTCAGGCTCGCCTCCACGGCCTGCACGAGCCAGCGGCGGGAGTTGCCGCTGCGGTTGCGGCCCTCGCCCATCCGGAAGTGCCCTTTGGTGGCGAGCACGACCTCGTCGCGGCGGCGGCCCCGGAGCGCCTTGCCGACGATCGTCTCGGACTCGCCGGCGGAGTACATGTCCGCGGTGTCCACGAAGTTGATGCCCTCGTCGAGCGCCGCGTGCACGATCCGCACGCAGTCGTCGTGGTCGGGGTTGCCGACGGCCCCGAACATCATCGTGCCGAGCGCCTGCACGCTCACTTCGATCCCGGTCCCACCCAGATGGCGGTAGCGCATGGTCATGTCGGCGGAGCTTAGGAGTTGGAGCGCGCTCCAGGTCAACACCCTTGCCTGCGCCCGCGGCCGGGAACACCGGGGCGGCCCGCGACTCCCCCCATGAGGTCGCGGGCCGCCCCGCCACGGCGTGCCGGGCCCGGGGCCCGGCCGGCATGGTCAGTCGGCGAGCGGGAGGTACACCCGGTTGCCGGCGGCGGCGAACTCGGCCGACTTCTCGGCCATGCCCGCCTGGATCTCGTCCGCCTTCAGGTCGCCGCCGTGCTCCCGGCGGATGTCCTGGGAGATCTTCATCGAGCAGAACTTGGGACCGCACATGGAGCAGAAGTGCGCGGTCTTGGCGGGCTCGGCCGGGAGGGTCTCGTCGTGGAACTCGCGGGCCGTGTCCGGGTCGAGGGCCAGGTTGAACTGGTCCTCCCAGCGGAACTCGAAGCGGGCGTCGGAGAGGGCGTCGTCCCACTCCTGGGCGCCCGGGTGGCCCTTGGCGAGGTCGGCCGCGTGCGCCGCGATCTTGTAGGTGATCACGCCGGTCTTCACGTCGTCCCGGTTGGGAAGGCCCAGGTGCTCCTTGGGCGTGACGTAGCAGAGCATGGCCGTGCCCCACCAGGCGATCATGGCGGCGCCGATGCCCGAGGTGATGTGGTCGTACGCCGGGGCGACGTCCGTGGTCAGCGGGCCGAGCGTGTAGAACGGGGCCTCCTCGCAGATCTCCTGCTGGAGGTCGATGTTCTCCTTGATCTTGTGCATCGGGACGTGGCCGGGGCCCTCGATCATGGTCTGGACGTTGTGGCGCTTGGCGATGGTGTTCAGCTCGCCGAGCGTCTTCAGCTCGGCGAACTGCGCCGCGTCGTTGGCGTCCGCGATGGAGCCGGGGCGCAGGCCGTCACCGAGCGAGTACGTCACGTCGTACGTCGCGAGGATCTCGCAGAGCTCCTCGAAGTTGGTGTAGAGGAAGTTCTCCTTGTGGTGCGCCAGGCACCACGCGGCCATGATCGATCCGCCGCGGGAGACGATGCCCGTCTTGCGGCGGGCGGTCAGCGGCACGTACGGCAGCAGCACGCCGGCGTGGACGGTCATGTAGTCCACGCCCTGCTCGGCCTGCTCGATGACCGTGTCCTTGTAGATCTCCCAGGTCAGCTCCTCGGCCTTGCCGTCGACCTTCTCCAGGGCCTGGTAGAGGGGGACGGTGCCGATCGGGACGGGGGAGTTGCGCAGCACCCACTCGCGGGTGGTGTGGATGTTGCGGCCGGTGGAGAGGTCCATGACCGTGTCGGCGCCCCAGCGGGTGGCCCAGGTCATCTTCTCCACCTCCTCCTCGATGGAGGAGGTGACGGCGGAGTTGCCGATGTTGGCGTTGACCTTCACCAGGAACTTCTTGCCGATGATCATCGGCTCGATCTCCGGGTGGTTGACGTTCGCCGGGAGGACGGCGCGACCGGCCGCGATCTCCTCGCGGACCACCTCGGGGGAGACGTTCTCGCGGATCGCGACGTACTCCATCTCCGGGGTGATCTCACCGCGGCGGGCGTACGCGAGCTGGGTCACGGCCTGGCCGTCCCGGCCGCGGCGCGGCAGGCGGGGTCGGCCGGGGAAGACCGCGTCGAGGTTCTTGAGGCCACCGCGCGGCGAGGTGTGCTTGATGCCGTCGTCCTCGGGGCGGACGGGCCGGCCGGCGTACTCCTCGGTGTCCCCGCGGCCGATGATCCAGTTCTCGCGCAGCGGGAGGAGGCCGCGCCGCACGTCGGTGTCGACGTTGGGGTCGGTGTACGGGCCGGAGGTATCGTAGAGCGTGACGTCCTGGCCGTTGGTGAGGTGTACCTGGCGGACCGGCACGCGGATGTCGGGGCGCGAACCCTCGACGTACCCCTTGTGCCAGCCCGGCTTGCGCTCTCCCTGCCCGTCCTCGTTCTGGCTGACGGCAGGCGTGCGTGCGTCCTGAATGGTCATGTGACCTGATCTCCCTACGCCGGCATTACCCGGTAACAGGTTCGGCGGTCGACGCAGCCTCCTCCCGTACGCGCGTACGGTGATCAGCGCCCTCTCAGCCCGGTGCTCCGAGCTCCCGCGTTGTGCAAAGGTGCCCCCACGCTAGCGTCATCCATGGCGTGCTGAACAGTGGGCCCCCTCATCTCTTGCGATGATCGGGCTGTGACGTCCTCACCGCAGCCCCCCGCCGAGCCCCCGTACGCCTCCGGTCAGCAGCACGGAAACGCGCCCGGCCACGGACACGCGTCCGGCCGCGGGCCGGGGCACGGACATGGTCACGGGCACGGGCACGGGCACAGTCACGGCCCCGCCGCCCCGGTGTCCAAGCACCTGCGCAAGGTCATCGCGGCCGTGCTGATCCCCTTCGCCACCGCCGTCCTGGTGGGGCTGGTGGTGCTCTGGCCGGGCGGCGCGCCCGCGCACGAGCGGACCGGCGTGGGCTTCGACCGCCAGACCCAGCAGGCGAAGGTGGTCGCTTTGCAGGAGGTCGACTGCAAATCGGTGAACGCCGCCCAGGTCCCGCCCACCGGGGACACGTCCACCCCTTCGGGCCGCGAGGCCCAGGCCGCGCAGAACGGCTCCTGCAAGAAGGCGACCGTCGAGGTGGGCACCGGCCCGGACCGCGGGCGGACCTTCGTCGAGGTCGTCCAGCCGGGCGCGCCGCGGCAGTTGGAGAACGGGCAGGAGGTGGTGGTCGCGTACGCGCCGGACGCGCCGCGGGACCTGCAGTACTCGGTCATCGACGTGAACCGGAAGTTCCCGCTCGCGCTGCTCGCCGGCGTGTTCGCCCTGGTGGTGATCGTGGTGGGCCGGATGCGCGGCCTGTTCGCGCTGATCGCGCTGGTGCTGAGCTTCGGAGTGCTGACCCTCTTCATCCTGCCGGCCATCCTGCAGGGCTCGAACCCGCTGGTGGTGGCGGTGGTCGGGGCGAGCGCCATCATGCTGATGGGGCTGTACATGTGCCACGGCCTGAACGCGCGGACCTCGGTGGCCGTCCTCGGCACCCTGGTCTCGCTGCTGCTGATCGGCCTGTTGGGCACGGTGTTCATCGACTGGGCGTTCCTGACCGGCAACACCGACGACAACACCGGGCTGATCCACGGGCTCTACCCCGGCATCGACATGAGCGGCCTGCTGCTGGCCGGTGTGATCATCGGATCCCTCGGGGTTCTGGACGACGTGACGGTCACCCAGACCTCCGCGGTGTGGGAACTCCACCAGGCGGACCCGACGATGGGGCCGCGCGCCGTGTACCGGGCGGCCATCCGCATCGGTCGCGACCACATCGCCTCGGTGGTCAACACCCTCGTGCTGGCCTACGCCGGCGCCGCCCTGCCGCTGCTCCTGCTGTTCTCGATCGCCAACAGCAGCATGGGCGCCGTGGCCAACAGCGAGCTGGTGGCGGTGGAGATCGTACGGACCCTCATCGGCTCGATCGGTCTGGTCGCCTCGGTGCCGGTGACCACCGCCCTGGCCGCCCTGGTGGTCTCGGCCGACCGCCCGGGATCCCCGGCCGCCGCGCCGGCCGGGTCGGGCCCGGTCCGCGGCGGGCGGGGGCGCCGTCGCAAGGCGCGCTGAGCCGGCAAGCGGTCAGCCGGCGTTCTGCTCGTTCTGCCGGGCCTCGGCGAGGATCCGGTCCAGGGCGTTGTCGAGGTTGTCCTCGAAGTTCCCGAGGCTTCGCTCCTGCCCGAGCGGCACCAGCCGGTCGGTCCGGTCGAGGAACGCCACCAGGGGCGCGGCGCCGGCCCGGAACAGGGCCCGGTCGCTGCCGACCTGGAGCCTGATGTGGACGTCGGACAGTTCCTCCGGGTCGGTGGGGGCGATGTGCACATCGCCGTCACCGCACGGCTTGTTGATGCCGTCGAGGAGGAGCTCGCGGCCGAACGCCCAGGTGACGGGAGCGTCGCCGGGAAGGTGGAAGGTCAGGCGTACCGCGTAGGGATCACGTGCCTCGTACCGGAGCTCCACCGGGATCCGGAACGCGAGCTCCTCGGAAACGAGGAAGCTCATCATGACCTCTGCCTGTACCGACTCGCGCATTTCCTACCCCGCAGTGTTGGAAGTGGCCAGGAATGGTCCCCCAAGCCCTCTTGACAAGAGTGGTGGACCCGCTAGCAGATCACAAGGAGTGAGTTTTCAGATACTGATAGAGAACGAGAGCGTGCTCAACAGCGCGCCTACTTCACTCCGTAGTCGGTCGACTGCATAGGGCAACCGGCCTTTCTGGTGCAGGGGTAGAGAAATCGCCATGGTTGCGACGGTGTCGCCGGCCGTGATCGGGATGGCCGCGCATACCGTGCCCAGGACGTACTCCTGACTCTCCGTGACGGGCTGCGTCCGGCGCATGGCGGAAAACCGCTGCTCCATCGCCCTCATGTCCCGCACGGTGTAAGGAGTGACGGACTCGACCGGGTGGCGGTCGAAGTGGTCCTGACGGGCCTCCTCGTCGAGCTGCCCGAGCAGGCACTGGCCAATGGCGTGCGCGTGGCCGGTCCGGCGGAAGTCGGCCCACTCCTCGCAGGCCGGCATGGCGGGGGTGTCGGAGACGCCGACGACCTCGATCTCCCCCTCGCGGTAGACCGCGAAGTACACGGGTGCCCCCACCACTTCACGGAAGTGCGCGAGGGAGTCCAGGATCATGCTGCGACGTTTCTGCTGCAATCCGCCGCCCGCCAGCCTCCCGGCGGCGTCGCCGAGGACGAACACTCCGTCCTCCCGGCGCAGGTAGCCCTCGTGGGTGAGCGTGCGCAGCAGGTGGTACGCGGTGGGGAGCGGGAGCCCGGCCTCACGGGCGAGTTGCTTGGCCGGGGCTCCCTCATGATGCGAACCCACGGCTTCGAGCAGTCTCAGCGCCCGCTGCACCGAACCGATCAGTGTCGGCACAGCGGCATTGTGAACCGAAGACACAGCACACCCCCAGGCGTGGCGGCGGGCCGGTGCGGGCCCGTCCTGCGGGGGCCGCCCCCGCCCGTGGCGGGCGTCCTGGGGGTCTGCTCGAACAGCTGGTTCACGTATCCGCAGGTCAGAGCGGAGTCACAGGCCCCGGCGCCCAGGGGGCGGCACAGATCGCGACTCTATCCGCGGATACCGGGGCCGGGACGGGTCCGGCAGAGTGCGTTCCCCCAGGTGGGTTAACGCCCGAGGGGCCCCACCGTGTCCCCCGGCAGTCCGCTACCGGTCCGCTACCAATCCGCGCGTGACTTCCCGGCGCTGCCGGACCCGGAGAACTTCCGGACCAGGAAGACCAGTCCGCCGACCAGGGCCAGGAACACCACCAGCTTGAAGGCGAAGCCGATCAACGCCGTCAGAACGCTGGTGATCACCCCGCCGAAGACGAGCAGGAACAGCAGCGGAACGGCGACCCACTTCACCCACCAGGGCATGCCCGCGAACGTCTTTCGGATGCCGTCCATCGCCTCGACCTCTTCCTCTTCGCCGGGTCCTTCCCCCGGTTCCTGACATCGATGCTAGGAGCCGGGATCCCGGACTCGGGGCCTCCCGGCCCCCCAACTCCCCTGATCCGCCCCCTAGGGGAGGGGCGGCCTCCGGGCCGTCAGGCCTCCGGCGGGGAGAACACCACCAGCACCTTCAGGTCCTCGCTGATGTGGTGGAACTTGTGCGGAACGCCCGCCGGGACGTACACCACGCTGCCCCGGGCCACCGTCGTCGTCTCCTCCCCCACGGTGATCGCTGCCCGCCCGCTGACCACGAAGTACACCTCGTCCTGGCGGTGCGGCGACTGCGGGTCGGTCTGGCCCGCGTCCAGCGCGTACAGCCCCACCGACATGTTCCGCTCGCGCAGGAACTGCAGATACGCGCCCTCGTTCGCGATCCGCTCCGCCTCAAGGTCTTCCAGTCGGAACGCCTTCATCTCTCCTCGTGACCCTTCATCTCTCGTCTGCAACGATCGGACCCATGACGCACTTCGTAGTCAAAACGCTCGCCAACGCCGCCGCCCTGGCCGTGGCCATCGCCGTGCTCCAGGGCATCTCGCTGGACGGCCGCGACGACTCGACGGCCGGCCAGGCCCTCGCCCTGATCCTCGTGGCGCTGGTCTTCGGGCTGGTCAACCTCATCGTCAAGCCGGTGGTGAAGCTGCTCTCGCTGCCGCTGTTCATCCTCACCCTCGGCCTGTTCACCCTCGTGGTGAACGCCCTGATGCTGCTGCTCACCTCGTGGCTTTCCGAGAAGATCGGCCTCTCCTTCCACGTCGACGGGTTCTGGACCGCGGTACTCGGCGGTCTGATCATCGCTGTCGTCTCCTGGGCCGTGAACCTCGCCCTCCCCGACAAGAACTGAGCCGAGTCCATGTACCGCGTCTGCTTCGTCTGCACCGGCAACATATGCCGCTCCCCCATGGCCGAGTCCGTCTTCCGGGCCCGGATCTCAGAGGCCGGCCTCGACGGCCTGGTGGCGGTCGACAGCGCCGGCACCGGTGGCTGGCACGAAGGGGACGGCGCCGACCCCCGTACCCTGGCCGTCCTCGACGCGAACGGCTACGAGCACGACCACCGCGCCCGGCGGTTCCTGCCGTCCTGGTTCGCCCGGCTGGACCTGGTGGTCGCGCTCGACGCGGAGCACCTGCGGGACCTGCGCAGGCTCGCCCCCGGCCCCGGGGACGCCGCCAAGGTGCGGCTGCTGCGCTCCTACGACCCGGCCGCCACGGCGGGGGACACGGACGTACCCGATCCCTACTACGGCGGCCGGGAGGGGTTCGAGGAGTGCCTGGAACTGATCGAGGCGGCGACGACGGGTCTGCTGGACGAGGTACGCGCGGCACTGAAGGAGCGGCAGGCATGAACCACGACGACCACGGACACCGGCACGAGCACGCGAGCGGCCCCGGATCCGGGGCGGGGCGCGGGCTCGGCGACGGCACGCGCGCGGTGCGCGCCGGACTCCCCGAGCCGGCCAAGAACGAGCCCGCGCTCCCCGGACCGGTGTTCGCGTCCCACTTCCACCTCCCCGGTGACGTCGAGGGCCCCTACACCTACGCCCGCGACACCAACCCGACCTGGACCCTGCTGGAGCGTGCCATCGGCGAGCTGGAGGCACCCGGCGACGCGTCCGCCGAGACGGTGGTCTTCGGCTCCGGCATGGCCGCCGTCTCCGCCGTCCTGTTCTCGCAGGTACGGGCCGGGGAGACCGTCGTCCTGCCTTCCGACGGCTACCAGGCGCTGCCGCTGGTCCGCGACCAGCTCCAGGCGTTCGGGGTGCGGGTCCGCACCGCCCCGACCGCCGGGGACGCGCAGCTGAACGCGCTGGACGGGGCCCGGCTGCTCTGGATCGAGAGCCCCTCCAATCCCGGCCTGGACGTGTGCGACATCCGGCGGCTCGCGGAGGCCGCCCATTCCGGCGGCGCCCTCGTGGCCGTGGACAACACCCTGGCCACCCCGCTCGGCCAGCGGCCCCTGGAGCTCGGCGCTGACTTCTCCGTGGCGAGCGGCACCAAGGGGCTCAGTGGCCACGCGGACCTGCTCCTGGGCTACGTCACCTGCCGTGATCCGGAGCTCGCCGCTCGCGTCCGGCAGTGGCGGAAGATCATCGGGGCCATCCCGGGGCCCATGGAGTCCTGGCTCGCCCACCGTTCCCTGGCCACCCTCCAGCTGCGCGGCCGGCGGCAGTGGGAGAACGCCCTCGCCGTGGCCGAGGCGCTCGCCGGGCGTGCCGAGGTGACCGGCCTGCGCTACCCGGGGCTGTCCTCGGACCCCTCGCACGGGACGGCTGCCCGGCAGATGCGCGGTTTCGGCTCGGTGGTCTCCTTCACCCTGCCCGACCGCGCGCACGCCGAGCGTTTCCTGGCCTCCCTGACGCTGGTCGAGGACGCCACGAGTTTCGGCGGGGTGCGTTCCACCGCCGAGCGGCGCGGCCGCTGGGGCGGGGACCCGGTGCCGGAGGGCTTCATCCGGTTCTCCGCCGGTGTGGAGGACACCGCGGACCTGGTGGCCGACGTACTGCGGGCGCTGGACGGGGCGGCCGGAGCTCCTGGCGTTTCGGAAGCGGAATAGCGGGCCACTCTTTCCCCATGACCGAACGTCCCGTGGTCAAACGCACCGCCCGCGCGATCCTGCTCGACGGTGATGACCTGATCCTGATCAAACGCACCAAGCCGGGCATGGCCCCGTACTGGCTCACTCCCGGCGGGGGAGTGGAGCCGACGGACCCCACCGTGGTCGACGCCCTGCACCGCGAGGTCCACGAGGAACTCGGCGCAAAGATCACCGATGTGGTGCCGTGCTTCGTGGACACCGTCGAGCACATCGCCGGCGGCGGTGCGACGGGGTGCAAGGTGCAGCACTTCTTCGTCTGCCGGCTCGAATCGATGGACCCGAGCCAGCGGCACGGCCCGGAGGTCGAGCAGCCGGAGGGTGAGTACGAGATCGTCCGGGTGCCGTTCAGCCGGGTGGGCATCGCCGCGGTCAATCTGGTGCCGCTGGCCCTGCGGCACTACCTCGACGGGAACATCGAGGGCGTCCGCGCGATGCACGCCCCCGACCTGGGCTGAGGCCGTCCGGTCCGGATCCGGCTCCGCGCCTGGGTCGGGGCCGGGGCCGGTGCGACGGCCGGCGACCGGTGACCGGTGACCGGCGATCGCGGCCCTCAGCCGCCCACGCCCGCGCCGGCTCCGGCTCCGGCAGCCGCCAGTTCGTCCAGCGCGTCGTGCCGGATCCGCTCCCGGGGGATCCCGATCCGCTTCAGCGCGTCCACCCCGCTGCGGATCAGCCCCGGCGGCCCGGATATGAACGCGTCGTAGGAGTTCCACGGGCCGTACTCGCCGATGGCCTGCGGCAGCTGGCCGGCCAGCCCGTCACCGACCACCGGTCGCACCGACAGCCAGGGGTGCGAGCGCTGGAGCCCCAGCAGCGTGTCCTTGTCGTAGAGCCCGCTGTCGCTGCGCGCACCGAAGAACACCTCCACCGGGCGCCGTGCGCCGTGCTCGGCCACGTCCTCGATCAGCGCCTTGATCGGAGCGATGCCGGTGCCACCGCCCAGGCACAGCATGCCGTTGTCGGTGGTGTGGTCCACCACCATCGACCCGGCCGGCGGGCCGAGGCGCAGGACGTCCCCGGGGCGGGCGTTGCGCACCAGCGCGTTGGAGACCCAGCCCGCCGGGACGGCCTTGATGTGGAAGGAGAGGAGCCCGTCGGCCCGCGGCGCCGAGGCGAAGGAGTAGTGCCGCCACACCCGGGGCCACCACCGGGTCTCCACACCCGCGTACTGGCCGGCGAGGAACGGGTACGGCTTGTCCGGACGCACCGTCACCACCGCGATGTCGGGGGTCCTCAGCTCGTGGGAGACCACCTCGGCGTCCCACCAGGCCGGGCTCGTCCGCTCGTCCTCCGCGGCCGCGTCGATCATGATCTGGGACATCGCCGTGTAGGCCCGGACCCACGCCGCTTCCGCGGCCGGGCCCCAGGTCCGTTCCGCGTACCGGGCCAGCGCCCCGATCAGCGCTTCGCCGACCACCGGGTAGTGGCCGGACCGGGTCCCGTACTTGCGGTGGCCGGTGCCCAGCCGGCGCAGGTAGGGGGTGAGCACGGCCGGGTCGTCGATGTGCTCGGCGGCCGTCAGCAGGGCCTTCAGCAGCCGGTCGCGCTGGGCGTCCATCGCCGCGGGGAACATCTCGCGCACTTCCGGGTGGCCGGTGAAGACCAGTGCGTAGAAGTAGGAGGTCACCTTGTCGGCGACGGGTGCGATCTCGTCGAGGGTCCGGCGGATCAGCACGGCATCGGGGGAGGGCTCCATGGCTTCGCAGCATGCCAGCCGCACCGGAAGTACGCGGGCGATTGAGCGAAATCAGCGCTTCGAACCCCCTTTCCTCCTAAGATGCCCCAACTCCCGGGCGTGGGAGGGCCGCGAGCTGGTAGGCCTCCCTCAGGTCCCGCCCCTCGTACACGTGGGTGGCCCGCGCCGCCAGGTACGGCCGCGCGTTCACCGCCACCGAGACCGGGACGGCCCCGAACAGAACGGAGTCGGTCATCGAGTCCCCGTACGCCACGCAGGCGGCCCGGCCCACTCCGAACCGTTCGCACAGCCGGTCCGCGACGGTCAGCTTGCCCTCGGGGGTGAGGATCCCCGCCTCCTCCACCGGCTGCGTGAACGGAACCCGGGGGAAGACCGACCCGTGGGCGGCGTGCGCGCCCCACTCCAGGAGCAGCTCCACGAAGAAGGAGGGGGACAGGGAGATCACCGCGCAGTACTCGCCGCGCTCCTGGATCTCCTGCCACACCTCCCGGATGCCCGCCAGCCACGGCGACCCGTCGAAGGCGGCGCGGACGTGCTCGGGGCGCAGGTCGGCCCAGAGCTCCCACAGGCGCACCGCGAAGCCGGCCGGGCCGATCTCGCGGGCGCTGAAGGACCGCTCCAGCGCGGCGATCTCAGCCGACAGCCCCAGCTGCCGGGAGATCTCCACCGGTGCCGCCGAGCCGTACATCAAGGTCCCGTCGAGGTCGAACAGGTGAAGACGCGTCATAGGCGTCGAGGCTAATCGGTCTGTTTCACGTGAAACACCAAATCCTCTGGACGACCTCCGCCCGGTGATCCACTCTGGCCCAGTGACACCATCACACCTCACCGACCTGCCGATCCGGCCGCTGACCGTGGACGATCGCACCCGCTGCGCCGACCTCTCGGAAGACCGTGAATGGCACCGCGAGGAGCGCAAGTGGGGGCTCCTGCTCACCGCGGGCACCGGATACGGCATCGACGCACCGGACGGACACGGCCTGGCCGCGGCCTGCACCGTCACCCACTACGGCACCGGCCCCGATCTCGCCGCCATCGGCATGGTCCTCGTCGCCAAGCGCTACGCCCGCCAGGGCCTGGGACGCCGGTTCATGACCACCATCTGCGACGAGGTCCTGGGCGGTGTCCCGCTCACCCTGCACGCGACCCCGTACGGGCGCCCCCTCTACGAGGAACTGGGCTTCACCACCGTCGGCCACGCCGAGATGCTGCGCGGCGCCTTCCGGCCCGACCCGGGCGTGGACACCTCCGGGGTCCGGCCCGCGACCGCCGCGGACCTCCCGCGCATCCTGGACCTGGACCACGAGGTGCTGGGCACCGACCGGACCCACCTGATCACCCGTCTGCCGGCCTTCGCGGACCGGCTGCTGGTCGCCCAGGACGCCGCCGGCGCCCTCACCGGCTACGCCGCGGCCTGGCCCAACACCGACAGCGACGTGATCGGCCCCCTGGTCGCCCCGGACACCCGGACCGCCAAGGCCCTGGTCAGCACCCTCGCCCGGGGCACCGACCGGGCCCTGCGCACGGACGTCGACGTACGCCACGCCGAGTTCGTCGAGTGGCTCGCCGCCCGCGGCCTCGAACCCGTCGCCCGCAACGCGGTGATGACCCGCTCGCTGCCCGAACTGCCCGGCCGCTGGACGCACCGGTTCGCACCGCTCACCGTCGCCGCCTGACCCGAAGGAACCACCATGACCCCGTCCCCGGCCACCGGACTCGGAATCCGGCCCGCCACCGAAGCCGATCTGCCGGACATCGTCGCGATGCTCGCCGACGATCCGCTCGGCGCCACCCGCGAGTCGCCGGACGACCTCGCGCCTTACGCGGCGGCGTTCAAGAGGCTCGCGGAGGACCCCAACCAGCGGGTCGTCGTGGCCGAACGCGAGGGCCGGGTGGTCGGCACCCTCCAGCTCACCCTGATCCCGGGCATCTCGCGCAGGGGAGCGACCCGCTCGGTCGTGGAAGGGGTCCGCGTCCACGCCGACGAACGGGGCAGCGGCCTCGGCACCCTCTTCATGGAGTGGGCCATCGAGGAGTCCCGCCGCGAGGGCTGCCGGCTGGTCCAGCTCACGTCCGACGCCAGCCGCACCGACGCCCACCGCTTCTACGAGCGGCTCGGTTTCACCGCCTCGCACGTCGGCTTCAAGCTGGAGCTCTGAGCGGACCGGCCGGCCCCCGGGCGGGTGCCGGCCGGCGCCCGCCTCAGCCGATGCCCCGCCAGCCCGCCGGGTCCACCCCGCCGGGCACCGGCGCCCCCGCGTCGTACGGCAGCCGGGTGAACACGAACGAGCCGAGGTCCAGGTGGCTCAGCGAGCCGTCCGGTCCGCGGACCACGCGCAGGGTCTCCCCCGTGTAGTAGCCGGAGAGCCCGACCCAGGTGCCGTCCCCGGCGGGACGGAACCGGGCGGCCCGGCCGGTCACTCCCAGCGGGCCGAGCTCCAGCAGTCCGTCCGCGCCCAGCCGCAGGCCGAACGGGGTGGTCCCCCAGTACCAGGGGCCCACGACCTCAAGGGACACCGGATCGGCTTCCCGGAACGGCCGCCAGGGCTCCGGGATGCGCGGCTCCGCCTCCGCCACGATCCGCAGCAGGTCGCCCGCCACCGTCATCGGGGGCAGTCCTGAGGTGCAGTTGGCCAGCACCACCGCTGCCACGTCGTCCGCCTCGCTGAACCACAGGCCCGCGACGAACCCCGGCAGCGAACCCCCGTGACCGGCCCACGACCGCCCGTCCACCTGCAGCAGCTGGAGGCCCAGCCCGTAGCCGAGCTGCGCGTTGCCCGCCTCCGGCGGCGCGGCCGGCGTACGCATCTCGCGCACCGACTCCGCGCTCAGGACCCGGTCGTCGCCCCGGGTCAGGAACATGGCGAACCGGGCCAGGTCGCGGCTGGTCGACCACAGCTGACCGGCCGCGGCCATCAGCCCCAGGTCCTCCATCGGCTCGGGCATCATCACGTCCGCCCAGGGATGCACCGCCCAGCCGCCCGCGTGGGGCTGCCGGGGCTCCGCACTCGTCCGGTCCAGGCCCAGCGGCTCCAGCACCTCGGCCCGCAGCACCTCCTCCCACGGCCGCCCGCGCACCGCCTCGACCAGCGAACCCAGCAGGGTGTAGCCGGGGTTGGAGTAGTGGAAGAGGCTCCCGGGAACGTGCTTGAACGGCTGCTCCCCCAGCACGTCCGCGAGTTCGGGCCGCTGCCCGGCGGGGGTCCGCTCCCACCACTCGCCCGGGGTCTCGGCCGCCAGACCGGCCGTGTGCGACAGCAGCTGGGCGATCGTCACCTCACCCACGCCGGTGCCCGGCAGGTGCTTCTCCAGCGGGTCCCCGAGCTCCAGCAGCCCCTCGTCGCGCAGCCGCATGACGAGGACCGCGGTGAAGGTCTTGCTGATCGAACCGATCCGGTACTGCACGGACCCGTCCGGCCCGTGCCCCTCCGTCATCGTCCGGGCCCCCTCCCAGACGACCTCCCCACCGCGGCCCACGGCGGCCACCAGCGAGGGCGCCCTCCCCTCGGCCTGGGCCACCGCGATCCGGTGCAGCAGCGAACGACGTGTGGTGGGCAACAGCGCGACGTCTTCGGGCACATCCGTCACGCCCGTGTGAGTTCTCATGGCTCCTGCATAGAGCATGGCACCGCCTACCCGCAGCTCCATTTGATCCGTGACAGGCTTGGCCATGCGCACACTGATCTACGGCATGAACCAGTCCCTGGACGGTTACATCGCCGCGGCCGGCGACGACATCGGCTGGAGCGGTCCGCCGAGCCCCGAGCTGTTCCGGTGGTGGCTCGACCACGAGCGGGCGAGTGGCCTGTCGCTGTACGGGCGCAAGCTGTGGGAGGCGATGAGCTCCTACTGGCCGGCCGGCGACCAGCAGCCGGGTGCCACCCCGGCGGAGATCGAGTTCGCGCGGAACTGGCGGGACACACCGAAGGTGGTGTTCTCCTCGACGATCGACGAGAACACCACCCTCGGCTGGAACACCCGCCTGGTCACCGGCGACGCGATCACCGAGATCGCCCGGCTCAAGGCCGGGGACGGCGGCCCGATGAACATCGGCGGTGCGACGCTCGCCGGGGCGGCCGTGCGCGCCGGGCTGATCGACGAGTACGTGATCGCCACCCATCCGGTCCTGGTGGGCGGCGGCACGCCGTTCTTCACCGCGCTGGACGGCTGGGTGGACCTGGACCTGGTGGAGACGCGGACGTTTCCCGGCGGCGTGGTCCTGACCAGGTACGGGACGAGGCGCTGAGCGACCCGGCAGCCGGTGGGGCCGTGGACTACGTGTTGGCCATGTCCACGAACCGCGAGTAGTGGCCCTGGAACGCCACGGTGATGGTGGCAGTCGGACCGTTACGGTGCTTGGCGACGATCAGGTCCGCCTCGCCCGCGCGGGGCGACTCCTTCTCGTACGCGTCCTCGCGGTGCAGCAGGATGACCATGTCGGCGTCCTGCTCGATGGATCCCGACTCACGCAGGTCCGAGACCATCGGCTTCTTGTCCGTACGCTGCTCCGGGCCACGGTTGAGCTGGGACAGCGCGATCACCGGCACCTCCAGCTCCTTCGCCAGGAGCTTCAGGTTCCGGGACATGTCCGAGACCTCCTGCTGACGGCTCTCGGGACGGCGGGCGCCGCCGGACTGCATCAGCTGGAGGTAGTCGATGACCACCAGCTGGAGGTCGTTGCGCTGCTTGAGCCGGCGGCACTTGGCCCGGATCTCCATCATCGACAGGTTCGGCGAGTCGTCGATGAACAGCGGCGCCGCCGACACGTCCGGCATCCGCCGGGCCAGCCGCGTCCAGTCGTCGTCGGTCATCGTGCCCGAGCGCATGTGGTGCAGGGCCACCCGCGCCTCGGCCGACAGCAGACGCATCGCGATCTCGTTGCGGCCCATTTCGAGGGAGAAGATGACGCTGGGCAGGTTGCTCTTGATCGAGCAGGCCCGGGCGAAGTCCAGGGCCAGCGTCGACTTGCCCATCGCGGGACGGGCGGCGATGACGATCATCTGGCCCGGGTGCAGCCCGTTGGTCAGCGAGTCCAGGTCGGTGAACCCGGTCGGCACGCCGGACATCTGCCCGCTGCGCGAGCCGATCGCCTCGATCTCGTCGAGCGCGCCCTCCATGATGTCGCCGAGCGGCAGGTAGTCCTCGGAGGTCCGCTGCTCGGTGACGGCGTAGATCTCGGCCTGGGCCTTGTTCACGATCTCGTCGACGTCGCCGTCGGCCGCGTAACCCATCTGTGTGATCTTCGTACCGGCTGCCACCAGCCGCCGCAGCACCGCCCGCTCGTGGACGATCTCCGCGTAGTACTCGGCGTTGGCCGCGGTGGGCACCGACTGCACCAGGGTGTGCAGGTACGAGGCGCCGCCGACCTTGCCGATCTCGCCCCGCCGGGTCAGCTCCGCGCCGACGGTGATCGGGTCGGCCGGCTCGCCCTTGGCGTACAGGTCGAGGATCGCCTGGTAGATCGTCTCGTGGGACGGCCGGTAGAAGTCCTGGCCCTTGAGGACCTCGACCACGTCCGCGATCGCGTCCTTGGACAGCAGCATGCCGCCGAGCACCGACTGCTCGGCGTCCAGGTCCTGCGGGGGTACCCGCTCGAAGGCGCCGCCGCCGTCCCAGGAGCCGCCCTCGCGGCCGCGCTCGTGCTGCTCGTCGCCGCGACCCCGGCCCTCGCCCCGGCGCTGACGGGAGACGGGCAGACGGTCACCAGGACCACTGTCGGCCCAGGGATCGTCCAAGGGCTCGGAGATGCTCACCGGGCCGCCTCCTCCCGTCCGCCACGCGGACCTCGCCGTGCCACTCTTTCTACGACACGGCTCTGACAAATGGGGCGCCCGGAACCGCTCTCGGCGGGTCGGGCAACGCACAACGGTAGGGCCGCGGACGGCGTCAGCCAATCTTGTTATCCACAGGGTGTGTGGATGAGATGTGGATGACGCGGCGGAAGCTGTGGGTAACCCGCTCCGTCCTGTGTACGGACCGGGGGACGACACTGTGGACAAAATCACCTGGGCCACCCCGTTACCCCATCTGACCTGCAATTTCTCCATCCACGGGCTGTGGGCGCAGAAAATAATCCGAGGCGGCCCCGCTCACGCGCACGAGCGGCCGCCGGAACCCGCGCACCAGCTCGACGGTAAGGGACCAAAGGTCATTGCACTTATTACCTGTGGAAGATTAGATTGAGCGCATGACACAGGCTCCCCCCACCCCGAAGACCGGCCCGGGGCGGCACGACCGCGAGATCCTCGCGCTCGCCGTCCCCGCCTTCGGCGCACTCGTCGCCGAGCCCCTCTTCGTGATGGTGGACAGCGCCATCGTGGGGCACCTCGGCACCCCCCAGCTGGCCGGGCTCGGCGTCGCCGCCGCCCTCCTCACCACCGGCGTCAGCGTCTTCGTCTTCCTCGCGTACGCCACCACCGCCGCGGTGGCCCGCAGGGTGGGGGCCGGCGACCTCCAGGCCGCCATCCGCCAGGGCATGGACGGCATCTGGCTGGCCCTGCTGTTGGGCGCCGGTGTCGTCGCCTTCCTCCTGGCCACCGCCCCCTGGCTGGTGGCCGCCTTCGGGACCTCGGACACCGCCACCCCGCACGCACTGACCTACCTCAGGATCTCCGCACTCGGCGTACCCGCCATGCTCGTGATCCTGGCGGCCACCGGGGTCCTGCGCGGCCTCCAGGACACCAGGACCCCCCTCTACGTGGCGGTCGGCGGCTTCGCCGCCAACGCGGCCCTCAACGTCGCCCTCGTCTACGGCGCCGGACTCGGCATCGCCGGATCCGCCTGGGGAACCGTGGCCGCCCAGTGGGGCATGGCAGCCGCCTACCTGTTCGTGGTCGTCCGCGGGGCCCGGAAGCACGACGCCTCCCTGCGGCCCGACGCGGCCGGCATCCGGGCCTGTGCCCAGGCCGGCGTACCGCTGCTGGTGCGGACCCTCTCGCTGCGCGCCGTCCTGATGATCGCCACGGCCGTCGCGGCCCGGCTGGGCGACGCGGACATCGCCGCCCACCAGATCCTGCTCTCCCTGTGGAGCCTGCTTGCCTTCGCCCTGGACGCCATCGCCATCGCGGGCCAGGCCATCATCGGCCGCTACCTGGGCGCCGGGGACACCGAGGGAGCCAGGGCCGTCGGCCGTCGCATGGTCCGGTGGGGCATCGTCTCCGGCCTCGTGCTGGGACTGCTGGTGATCGTCACCCGGCCGCTGTTCATCCCGCTGTTCACCTCGGACCCGGCGGTGGAGGCCGCCCTGCTGCCGGCCCTGCTGGTCGTCGCGGTCTCCCAGCCGGTCTCCGGGATCGTCTTCGTCCTGGACGGGGTCCTGATGGGCGCGGGGGACGGCCCGTACCTGGCGGGGGCCATGCTGGTGACCCTGGCGGTGTTCACCCCGGCGGCCCTGCTGGTGCCGGCCCTCGGCGGAGGGCTGACCGCCCTGTGGTGGGCGATGACGCTGATGATGCTGGTCCGGATGGTCACGCTCCAGCTGCGGGCCCGCTCGGGCCGCTGGCTGGTCACCGGCGCTACGCGATAGGCGTCGTGTTTCACGTGAAACACGACGAAGGGCCGCACCCCGAGGGGTGCGGCCCTTCGCTTCGCAGCACTTAGGCGGCGACGACCTCGATGCCCACGTTCGCGGCCACCTCGGTGTGCAGACGCACGGAGACGGTGTACGAACCCAGGGTCTTGATCGGGGACGCCAGCTCGACGCGGCGCTTGTCGACCTTCGGACCACCGGAAGCCTCGATCGCCGTGGCGATGTCGGCCGGGGTCACGGAGCCGAAGAGACGGCCGGCGTCACCCGAGCGGGTGGCCAGACGGACCTTCGTGCCCTCGAGCTTGGCCTTGACCTCGTTGGCCTGCTCGATGGTCGCGATCTCGTGGATCTTGCGGGCGCGGCGGATCTGCGCCACGTCCTTCTCGCCACCCTTGGTCCAGCGGATCGCGAAACCACGCGGGACCAGGTAGTTGCGAGCGTAGCCGTCCTTGACGTCGACGACGTCACCGGCGGCACCGAGGCCGGACACCTCGTGGGTCAGGATGATCTTCATCAGTCGGTCACCCTTTCCTTAGCGCGCGGTGGACGTGTAGGGCAGCAGCGCCATCTCACGGCTGTTCTTCACGGCCGTGGCGACGTCACGCTGGTGCTGCGTGCAGTTGCCGGTGACGCGGCGGGCACGGATCTTGCCGCGGTCGGAAATGAACTTCCGCAGCATGTTCGTGTCCTTGTAGTCCACGTACGCGGTCTTGTCCTTGCAGAACGCGCAGACCTTCTTCTTAGGCTTGCGCACAGGCGGCTTCGCCATGGTGTTTCTCCTGTGTGATCAAGAAGTTTGGGTACGGGCCGCCCTAGAAGGGCGGCTCGTCCGAGTAGCCGCCGCCGGAGCCGCCGGAGTTTCCACCCCAGCCGCCTCCGCCGCCTCCGCCGCCCTGCTGGCCGCCGGCCGGGGCGCTGGACGCCCAGGGGTCGTCGGAGGGAGCTCCGCCGCCCTGCTGACCGCCGCCGGAGCTACCGCCCCAGCCGCCGCCACCGCCGCCGCCCTGCTGGCCGCCGCCGTATCCACCCTGGCCACCGCGACCGGAGGTCTTGGTGACCTTGGCCGTGGCGTTGCGCAAGCTGGGGCCGACTTCCTCGACGTCCAGCTCGAAGACCGTGCGCTTGACGCCCTCGCGGTCCTCGTACGAGCGCTGGCGGAGCCGGCCCTGTACGACGACGCGCATGCCGCGCTGGAGCGACTCGGCGACGTTCTCAGCCGCCTGCCGCCACACCGAGCAGGTCAGGAACAGGCTCTCGCCGTCCTTCCACTCGTTGGTCTGGCGGTCGAAGGTGCGGGGAGTGGACGCGACGCGGAACTTCGCGACCGCCGCACCCGAGGGGGTGAAGCGCAGCTCGGGGTCGTCGACGAGATTGCCGACGACCGTGATGACGGTCTCGCCTGCCATGGATGAACCTCTCGGCGGGGATTGCTTCTGGCTGCTTGTGCTACTCGGACCCGATTACCGCTGAACCGAAGGGGTTCAGTGGGTCTCGGGACGGAGGACCTTGGTCCGGAGGACCGACTCGTTCAGGTTCATCTGGCGGTCGAGCTCCTTGACGACCGCAGGCTCGGCCTGCAGGTCGATGACCGAGTAGATGCCCTCGGGCTTCTTCTTGATCTCGTAAGCGAGACGACGACGGCCCCAGGTGTCGACCTTCTCCACCTTTCCGTTGCCCTCACGGACGACGGAGAGGAAGTTCTCGATCAGCGGGGAGACAGCGCGCTCCTCGAGATCGGGGTCGAGGATGACCATCACCTCGTAGTGACGCATGTGGAACCCACCTCCTTTGGACTCAGCGGCCACGGTCGTTCCGTGGCAGGAGGGTCGTGATGCGTGCCGCACGGTGTCGGTGCCCACGAGGGCAGACACCAGTGCAGACCGTACAGAGTACCCGGTCGGGTCCTTGCGGTTGAAATCCGGCGGGGGAGGCACACAATCTGTAGGCATCGGGCTTGCTCGGTGCTATGCCCGCTTCAGCCAGGAGGTGCCGGCCATGGCACAGGCAATGCGACCCCAGCAGCAGTCCCCCATCTCCCTCCTGTCCACCGACCACAAGGCCCATCCGCTCCAGGACGCCCTCCTCGCGGCGACCCTGGTGCTGGGCGCCGTGGCGTTCATCACGGCGTTCTTCCACGAGCTGCACCTGCTGACCTCGTGGGCCGGCCTGTTCGGCATCCTCACCGGGGCGTACGGACAGTTCGTCTCCGAGACCACACGCGAGCGCTTCGGCATGATCATCGGGCTGGGCGCCGCCGGTATCGGCTTCTACCTGGGTATGGCGAACGGCGGACTGTTCGGCGGCGTGCTGGGCTAGCCGGGGCACCTCCGGCGGGGGTGCCGCCCGTCCCCCGGATGGGTGGCGCCCTTGTCGCAGTAGGCTTCGCGGCATACCCAGCGAAGCCGCCGGAGGAGACGCCCCGCATGAGCCTGTCCCTGAGGACCATCAGCCGAGAGCAGCATCTGGCCTATCTCCAGAGCCTGCCCTCGGCGAGCCACTGCCAGGTCCCGGCGTGGGCCGACGTGAAGAACGAGTGGCGTTCCGAGAACCTCGGTTGGTTCGACAAGAGCGGTGAACTGGTGGGCGCCGCACTGGTGTTGTACCGCCAGCTGCCGAAGGTGAAGCGCTACCTGGCCTACCTGCCCGAGGGCCCGGTCATCAACTGGTACGCCCCCAATCTGGACGAGTGGCTCCAGCCGATGCTGGCGCACCTGAAGCAGCAGGGTGCCTTCACCGTGAAGATGGGCCCGCCGGTGGTCATCCGCCGCTGGAACGCGGCCGCCATCAAGGCAGGCATCCAGGACCCCGAGGTCAAGCGCCTGCGGGACGTGGAGCCCTCGCACATCGAGCCGCGCGCCTTCGAGGTGTCCGACAAGCTGCGCCGCATGGGCTGGCAGCAGGGCGAGGACGGCGGCGCCGGCTTCGGTGACGTCCAGCCGCGCTACGTCTTCCAGGTGCCGCTGGCGAACCGTTCCCTGGACGACGTCCTCAAGGGCTTCAACCAGCTGTGGCGCCGCAACATCAAGAAGGCCGAGAAGGCCGGCGTCGAGGTGGTCCAGGGCGGTTACGAGGACCTGGGGACCTGGCAGCACCTCTACGAGATCACCGCGGAGCGGGACAAGTTCCGTCCGCGTCCCCTCAGCTACTTCCAGCGCCAGTGGACGGCCCTCAACTCCGAGGACCCCAACCGGATGCGGCTCTACATCGCCAAGCACGAGGGGGAGCCGCTGGCCGCGGCCACCATGCTGACCGTCGGCCAGCACGTCTGGTACTCGTACGGCGCCTCGGCCAACCACAAGCGTGAGGTGCGGCCCTCCAACGCCATGCAGTGGCGGATGCTGCGGGACGCCTACGCGCTCGGTGCCGGCGTGTACGACCTGCGCGGCATCAGCGACACTCTGGACGAGAACGACCACCTGTTCGGTCTCATCCAGTTCAAGGTCGGTACCGGCGGCGAGGCCGTCGAGTACGTCGGCGAGTGGGACTTCCCGCTGAACAAGCTGCTGCACAAGGCGCTCGACATCTACATGTCGCGCCGCTGAGAGAGAGGGTCGGAACGGACATGGCGCTCACGCTCTACGTCGACACCGCGCGCTGGCGTGCGCACCAGAAGCAGGTGTCCGACCAGTTCCCGGGTCTGATTCCGGTCTGCAAGGGCAACGGCTACGGCTTCGGGCACGAACGGCTCGCCGAGGAGGCGACCCGGATGGGCACGGACGTCCTGGCGGTCGGCACCACGTACGAGGCCGCGAAGATCAAGGACATGTTCAGCGGCGACCTGCTGGTGCTCACCCCGTTCCGGCGGGGCGAGGAGCCGGTGCCGCTGCCGGACCGGGTGATCCGCTCGGTGGCCTCGCTGGAGGGGCTGCGCGGGCTGCACGGCGCGCGGGTGGTCATCGAGTGCATGAGCTCGATGAAGCGGCACGGGGTCAGTGAGGCCGATCTGGCGCAGCTGCCGTCGGCCATAGAGGACGTCCGCCTGGAGGGCTTCGCCCTGCACCTGCCGCTGGACCGCCCGGACGGCTCGGACGCCGTCGAGGAGGTCATCGGCTGGATGGACCGGCTGCGGGCCGCCCGGCTGCCGCTGCACACGATGTTCGTCAGCCATCTGCGGGCGGAGGAGCTGGTCCGGCTCCAGCAGCAGTTCCCGCAGACCCGTTTCCGGGCCCGCATCGGCACCCGGCTGTGGCTGGGCGACCACGACGCGACCGAGTACCGGGGGGCGGTGCTGGACGTGACCCGGGTGGCCAAGGGCGACCGCTTCGGCTACCGGCAGCAGAAGGCCGCGTCGGACGGCTGGCTGGTGGTCGTGGCCGGCGGTACCTCGCACGGGGTGGGCCTGGAGGCGCCCAAGGCGCTGCACGGCGTGATGCCGCGGGCGAAGGGCGTGGCCCGGGCCGGTCTGGCGACGGTGAACCGGAACCTGTCGCCGTTCGTCTGGGCGGGCAAGCAGCGCTGGTTCGCGGAGCCGCCGCACATGCAGGTGTCGATCCTGTTCGTTCCCTCTGACTCGACGGAGCCGAAGGTGGGCGACGAGCTGGTGGCGCACCTGCGGCACACCACCACCCAGTTCGACCGGGTCATCGATCGCTGACGCCCCACTCGACCCGCTGACCCTCCGAGGGCGCCGCCTGCCGCGGCGCCCTCGCGGCGTTCGGGAGCACGAACACGTCGGGGGCCCGGTCGAGGACCCCGCCGGAGGGGTCGTCCGATCCGTCCCGGCGTACGGGGTCCTTCTCGGGCAGCAGGACGTCGCGTACGACCACGGCGCACAGGTAGAGGGTGGCCAGCAGGTGGGCGGCGATGGCCAGCTGGTAGCCCTCGACGGGCAGACCCTGGTGCTTGTCGCCGCTGGTGGTGTAGGCGAGGTAGGTCCAGATCCCGAGGAAGTAGACGACCTCGCCCGCCTGCCAGATCAGGAAGTCGCGCCAGCGGGGGCGGGCGAGGGCGGCGAGCGGGATCAGCCAGAGCACGTACTGCGGTGAGTAGACCTTGTTGGTCAGGATGAACACGGCGACGACCAGGAAGGCGAGCTGGGCGAACCGGGGCCGGCGCGGGGCGGTCAGCGTGAGTACGCCGATCCCGGCGCACAGCAGCAGGGTGAGCGCGGTGGCGTAGGTGTTGGCGCCTTCGAGGGGGTTGCCGGTGCGCTGGGAGATCAGCAGCCAGACGGAGCCGAAGTCCACGGGGCGTTCCTGGCTGAAGGTGTAGAACTTCGTCCAGCCCTCCCAGGCGCCGAGCATGACGGGCAGGTTCACCAGCAGCCAGGAGCCGGCCGCGCCCAGGAAAGCGGTGGCCCAGGCCCGCCATTTCCCGGCCCGCCAGCACAGCACGAACAGCGGTCCGAGCAGCAGGACGGGGTAGAGCTTCGCGGCGGTGGCCAGGCCGATCAGGATGCCGAAGGCCAGTGCCCGGCCGCGGGACCACATGAGCATCGCGGCGGCGGTCAGGGCGATCGCGAGGAGGTCCCAGTTGATGGTGGCGGTGAGGGCGAAGGCCGGGGCCAGGGCGAAGAGCAGGGCGTCCCAGGGGCGGCGGCGGTGGGTGCGGGCCACGCAGACGGCGATGACGGCGGCGCAGGCCATCAGCATGCCGGCGTTGACCATCCAGTAGATCTGCTCGCGGTGCTGCATCGAGCCGCCGCCGGGGGTGAGCCAGGAGGCGACCTCCATGAAGAGGCCGGTGAGGACCGGGTACTCCAGGTACTCCATGTCGCCGGGGAGCCGGTCGAAGTACGGGGTGAGGTCGTCGGCGAAGCCGCGGACCACGTACAGGTGCGGGATGTCGGAGTAGCAGGCGTGCGTGTACTGGGAGCTGGCGCCCTTGAACCAGGCCCAGTCGTAGCAGGGCAGCTTCTGCACCATGCCCAGGGCGAACATGCCGAGGGCGACGAGGACCACGACCCGGACGGGGTTGAGCCAGTGGCCGCCGAGCAGCGCGTGGCGGCCGAGGGGGCCGCCGATGATCCCGCTGCCGGCGGCCGCCACCTCGTCCTGCCGGGTGGGTGGTACGGGGTGGTCCTCGTGCACCTTGGTCATGCGTTCATCCTGCCGTACCTCCGGTGGCGGGTCAGTCGCCGCCGCTGGTGAAGCCCCAGGTGGTGCCGGTACTTGTGCCGCCGTCGGTGGTACCGCCGGTGGTGGTGCCCGTACTCGTGCCGCCGGTGGTGGTGCCCGTACTGGTCCCGCCGGTGGTGGTACCGCCGTTGGTGGTGCCGCCGGGGCGGCCCGGACGGGTGGTGCCGGTGGGCGTCGGGTAGGTGGGCCCGCCGTTGGTGGTGCCCGCGTCGGTGTTGCAGTCCCACTGCCAGGGCCTGCAGGTGGGCTTGCCGCCCTTGCTGGGGGTCGGCGTCGGCGTGGGCGTGACCTCGGGCGTCTTGGTCGCCGAGGTGGTCGGCGTCGGAGTGGGCGTCGGCGTCGGGCTGGGAGCGCCGTCGCCGTCGGCGGTGACGCCGATGTCCTCGGCCTCGGGGAAGTCCTTGACCGGGGTGCCCTTGAGTGCGGCCTTCATGTACTCGGTCCAGATCTCGGCCGGGATGTCACCACCGTGGATGGAGGGGATCCCGCCGACGTTCTTCATGGACTCGAGCTTCTTCTCCTTGGCGTTGGGGTCGGTGCGGAAGAGGGTCACCGCGGTCGACAGCTCGGGGGTGTAGCCGACGTACCAGGCCGACTTGTTCTCGTCGGTGGTACCGGTCTTGCCGGCGGAGGGCCGGCCGAGCTTCTGGGCCTTCTTGCCGGTGCCGTTCTCGACGACGTTCTCGAGCACCTTGGTGATGTTGTCGGCGATCCCGTTGCTCATCGCGCGCTCCGCCTTGGGTGCCTGGAACCCGTCGAGCTCCTGGCTCTTGTGGATGACCTTGGTCACCGAGTACGGCTCGTGGTGGGTGCCGGAGGCGGCGAAGGTGGCGTACGAGTTGGCCATGCGGATGGCGCTCGGGGTGGAGGTGCCCAGGGCGAAGGAGGCGTCGTTGTTGGGGTTCATCGACTCGTCGAGGATGCCCGTGGCCGCGGCGACCTTGCGGACCTTGTCGTGGCCGACGTCGAAGACGAGCTGGGCGAACGGCACGTTGATGGACTTCTCCATCGACTCGTTCAGCGTGACGAAGCCGTAGGGGGTGGTGCTCTCGTTCTTCTGCCGGAACGGCTTGCCCTTGGCGTCGCGCAGCGGCTTGCCCTCGCGGTTGTTGATCACCGTGAGGTCGTTGGCCATGTACTTGCTGTCGGCCGAGATGCCCTCGCCGTCGGAGTTCTTGGTGCCGTACTCCATGGCCGCGGCCAGGACGTACGGCTTCCAGGTGGAGCCGACGGGGACGCCGGTGGTGTTGGCGTTGTTGTTGAAGTACTTCTGGTCCCAGCCGGGGCCGCCGTACAGGGCGACGATGGCGCCGGTCTTCACGTCCACCGAGGCCGCGCCGAACTGCACGTGCGTGTCGTACTCGGGTCGCGCGACCGGGTCGAGGAAGTCCTTGCGGGTGTCGTCCACGGCCTTGGTCAGGGCGTCGACCTTGTCCTTCTTGAAGGTGGTGTAGATCCGGTAGCCGCCGAGGGCCAGCTGTTCGACGGTCAGCTGCTTGGACTTCATGACGTACTGCTTGGCGGTCTCGACCAGGTAGCCGGTCTGGCCGGACAGCGAGCGGGCCTGCTCGGAGTCGATGAGCTTGGGGAAGCCCGCGACCTTGAGCTGGTCGCGCTCGTCGGAGGTCATGCGGCCGACCTCGACCTCGCGGTCCAGGACCCAGCTCCAGCGCTTCTCGGCGCGCTGCCGGTTGGCCTCCGGGGTGGCCGCCTCGCCGATGCCGCCGTCCGGGTTGTAGAGGTTGGGGCCCTTGAGGACCTGGGCGAGGAAGGCGGCCTCGGAGGGGTTGAGGTGCTCGCAGTCCTTGCCGAAGTAGGCGCGCGAGGCGGCCTGGATCCCGTAGGCGTCGCGGCCGTAGTAAGCGGTGTTGAGGTAGCCGGCGAGGACCGTGTCCTTCTCCTCCGTGAACCCCAGCTTGAGCGAGATGAAGAGCTCGGTGACCTTGCGCTTGAGGGTCTGCTCGGAGCTCAGGAAGCTGTTCTTCACGTACTGCTGGGTGATCGTCGAGCCGCCCTGGGTGGAGCCGCCGGTGGCCATGTTGTACACGGCCCGGCCGATGCCCATGGGGTCGACGCCCTTGTCGGTCTCGAAGGACTCGTTCTCGGCCGCGATCACGGCGTTACGCATGGACTTCGGGATCTTGTCGATGCTGACGATCTGGCGGTTGGTGCTGCCGCCGGTCGCCGCCATCTGGGTGCCGTCGGCCCAGTAGTAGACGTTGTTCTGCGCTTCGGCCGCCTTGTGGGGGTCGGGCTTGCCGACCATCGCGATGCCGATGCCGGAACCGACCGTCACGATGGCGAAGAAGCCCAGTGCCGTACCGCCGACCAGCTTCCAGGACGGCAGGAAGCGCTGCCACCCGTCCTTGTCGGAGCGGGGGTAGTTGATGAACCGCTTGTCCTGGGGGCCGCCGCGTCTGCCCGAGCCGCCGCCCCGGCCGGAGCGCTGCTGGGCGGCACGCCGGGCGTCGGCGCGGCCTCCGGGGGCCTGCGGTCTTCCGTACGGGGCGCCGTAGGGGCCGCTGGGCGAGGCGGTCGGGACGTTGCGTCCGGGCACGGTGCCTCGGCCGGGGCGCTGCTGGGCGGCCCGGCGGGACGCTGCGCGGCCGCCGCCCTGCGGCTGCGGCGGTTTGCGGCGGTGCTCGCTCATGGCGCACAGACTACGCACGCTCAAAACTCACTCACTGCCCAAGTTCACCCCAAATCAGGCAACTCGACTCCATCGAATTGGTGATGTGACGCCGGTCACCATGTCCGGGCTTGTCGCGTCGGGCCGCCCGTTCTATCTTCTGGATGTATCGAGTCGATACATCAGCTCGGCATAAAGGACTTCAGGGGCGGAGGAGGGAAGGCGGGCGGGTGAGCAGACGCTCAGGCATCCTCGAGTTCGCTGTCCTCGGACTGCTCCGTGAATCCCCCATGCACGGCTACGAGCTGCGCAAGCGGCTCAACACCTCGCTGGGGGTGTTCCGGGCCTTCAGCTACGGAACGCTCTACCCCTGCCTCAAGACGCTGGTCGCCAACGGCTGGTTGATCGAGGAACCGGGCAGTGCACCGGAGGACGCTCTCGCCGCTTCACTCTCAGGGCGGCGAGCGAAGATCGTCTACCGGTTGACGGCGGCGGGGAAGGAGCACTTCGAGGAGCTGCTCTCCCACACCGGTCCCGACACCTGGGAGGACGAGTCCTTCGCCGCCCGCTTCGCCTTCTTCGGCCAGACCGAACGCGAGGTGCGCATGCGGGTGCTGGAGGGCCGCAGGAGCCGGCTGGAGGAGCGTCTGGAGAAGATGCGCGCCTCCCTGGCCCGGACCCGGGAGCGCCTCGACGACTACACGCTCGAGCTGCAGCGGCACGGAATGGAATCCGTGGAGCGTGAAGTGCGCTGGCTGAACGAGCTCATCGAGAGCGAGCGGGCGGGACGGGACCAGAGACGTCCCGGGCCGCCCGACGAAACCGCAACATGAGGTCCTGCACTTCGCAGGCCTCGTCCGAGAACAAACAGGGAGCAACCGGAATGGGTTCGGTTCGCGTAGCCATCGTCGGCGTGGGCAACTGCGCCGCCTCGCTGGTGCAGGGCGTCGAGTACTACAAGGACGCCGACCCGGCGGGCAAGGTCCCGGGACTGATGCACGTCCAGTTCGGCGAGTACCACGTGCGCGACGTGGAGTTCGTCGCCGCGTTCGACGTGGACGCGAAGAAGGTCGGGCTCGACCTGGCGGACGCGATCGGCGCCAGCGAGAACAACACCATCAAGATCTGCGACGTCCCGCAGACCGGTGTGACGGTCCAGCGCGGCCACACCCTCGACGGCCTGGGCAAGTACTACCGCGCCACCATCGAGGAGTCCGCCGAGGCCCCGGTCGACGTGGTCCAGATCCTCAAGGACAAGCAGGTCGACGTCCTGGTCTGCTACCTGCCCGTGGGCTCCGAGGACGCGGCGAAGTTCTACGCCCAGTGCGCCATCGACGCCAAGGTCGGCTTCGTCAACGCCCTCCCGGTCTTCATCGCCGGCACCAAGGAGTGGGCGGACAAGTTCACCGAGGCCGGGGTCCCGATCGTCGGCGACGACATCAAGTCCCAGGTCGGCGCGACCATCACGCACCGCGTCATGGCCAAGCTGTTCGAGGACCGCGGTGTCATCCTGGACCGCACCATGCAGCTGAACGTCGGCGGCAACATGGACTTCAAGAACATGCTCGAGCGCGAGCGTCTTGAGTCCAAGAAGATCTCCAAGACCCAGGCCGTCACCTCCCAGATCCCCGACCGGGACCTCGGCGAGAAGAACGTCCACATCGGCCCGTCCGACTACGTCGCGTGGCTCGACGACCGCAAGTGGGCGTACGTCCGCCTCGAAGGCCGCGCCTTCGGCGACGTCCCGCTGAACCTGGAGTACAAGCTGGAGGTCTGGGACTCCCCGAACTCCGCCGGTGTCATCATCGACGCCCTGCGGGCCGCGAAGATCGCCAAGGACCGCGGCATCGGAGGCCCGATCCTCTCGGCGTCCTCGTACTTCATGAAGTCCCCGCCGGTCCAGTACTTCGACGACGAGGCCCGCGAGAACGTCGAGAAGTTCATCAAGGGCGAGGTCGAGCGCTAAGGTCCGCTCGTTTCTTCCGCGGAGGGTCCCCGGGCAATCTGCCCGGGGACCCTCCGCGTATGTGACGCTAGCCCTCATGCCTGTCGTACGGGATCTGCGCGTGCTGCTGCGCCTGAGGGACTTCCGGAGCCTGCTGACCGTACGACTGCTCTCCCAGGCGGCCGACGGCGTCTACCAGGTGGCCCTGGCCACCTACGTGGTGTTCTCCCCGGAGAAGCAGACCTCGGCCGCCTCCATCGCCTCGGCCATGGCGGTCCTGCTGCTGCCCTACTCCGTCGTCGGTCCCTTCGCCGGAGTACTGCTGGACCGCTGGCGCCGCCGCCAGGTCTTCCTCTACGGCAACCTGCTCCGCGCCGCCCTCGCCTGCGGCACCGGCGTGCTCATCGTCGCCCAGGTGCCGGACTGGCTCTTCTACGCCTCCGCGCTGTCGGTCACCGCCGTCAACCGGTTCGTTCTGGCGGGCCTGGCCGCCTCCCTTCCCAGGGTGGTGGGCCCCGACCGGCTCGTCACCGCGAACGCCCTCTCGCCCACGGCCGGCACCCTGGCCGCCACGGCCGGCGGAGGCCTGGCCTTCCTGCTGCGTCTGGTGGCCGAGGACTCGGACGCGCTGGTCGTGCTGCTCGGGGCCGTCCTGTACCTGGGCGCCGCGCTGATCTCGCTGCGGCTCGCCATCGGGCTCCTCGGCCCCGACCACGAGCCGGGCGTCCGCCACCCGTCCGTTCCGGAGGGCATGGCGCTGACCGTGCGGGGCATGGCCGAGGGGCTGCGGCACCTGTCCGGCCGGCGGGACGCGGCCCGTGCACTGACCGCCATGACGCTGATGCGCTTCTGCTACGGAGCCCTGTTCGTGATGCTGCTGATGCTCTGCCGGTACGCCTGGTCGCGGACCGAGGCGGAGGGCCTGGCCTGGCTGGGCCTGGCGGTCGGGGTGTCCGGAGCCGGCTTCTTCACGGCCGCGGTGATCACGCCGGGGGCGGTGGACCGGCTGGGGACCCGGGGCTGGATCACCGCCTGCGCGGCGGGATCCGCAGTCCTCGTTCCCGCGCTCGGCCTTTTCTTCGCCCCCGGCCCGATGCTGGCGGCCGCCTTCGTCCTGGGGCTGGCCACGCAAGGGGCGAAGATCTCCACCGACACGGTGGTGCAGTCACAGGTGGACGACGATTTCCGGGGCCGGGTGTTCTCCGTCTACGACGTCCTCTTCAACGTGGCCTTCGTAGCCGCGGCGGGCACGGCCTCGCTGATGCTGCCGCCCGACGGGAAGTCCGTGGTGCTGGTCCTCTCCGTGGCCGTCCTCTACGCCGTCACGGCGATCGGGATGGCACGAAGGGAGCGCGACGGCCGGCGTTTCACGTGAAACATCGCGCCCCGCCGGCTCCGGTCCGCTCCGACGTTTCACGTGAAACACGGCCGCGGACCGGAGTGCGCGGTGCGGCTCAGGCCTGGGCCGCCCACCAGTCCTTCAGGGCGGCGACTGCGGCGTCGTGCCCCATGGGCCCGTTCTCCAGGCGCAGGTCGAGCAGGAAGGCGTAGGCCTTGCCGATGACCGGGCCGGGTCCCACGCCCAGCACCTTCATGATCTCGTTGCCGTCCAGGTCGGGGCGGATGGCGTCCAGCTCCTCCTGCTGCTTGAGCTGGGCGATCCGCTCCTCCAGGCCGTCGTAGGTCTTGGAGAGGGCGTTGGCCTTGCGCTTGTTGCGGGTGGTGCAGTCGGACCTGGTCAGCTTGTGCAGCCGCTCCAGCAGCGGTCCCGCGTCCCGGACGTAGCGCCGGACCGCGGAGTCGGTCCACTCGCCGGCGCCGTAACCGTGGAACCGCAGGTGCAGCTCCACCAGCCGGGAGACGTCCTTGACCATGTCGTTGGAGTACTTCAGCGCGGTCATGCGCTTCTTGGTCATCTTCGCTCCCACCACCTCGTGGTGGTGGAAGGAGACCCGGCCGTCGGGCTCGAAGCGGCGGGTGCGGGGCTTGCCGATGTCGTGCAGCAGCGCGGCCAGCCGCAGCACCAGGTCGGGGCCGTTCTCCTCCAGGTCGATCGCCTGCTCGAGGACGGTCAGGGAGTGCTCGTAGACGTCCTTGTGCCGGTGGTGCTCGTCGCTCTCCAGCCGCAGGGCCGGCAGCTCGGGCAGGACCCGGTCGGCGAGCCCGCTGTCCACGAACAGCCCCAGCCCCTTCCGGGGGTGGCCGGACAGCAGGAGCTTGTTCAGCTCGGTCTGGACCCGCTCGGCGGAGACGATCTCGATCCGGTCGGACATCTCCTTCATGGCAGCCACCACCTCGGGAGCCACCTCGAAGTCCAGCTGGGCGGCGAACCGCGCGGCCCGCATCATCCGCAGCGGATCGTCGGAGAAGGACTCCTCCGGGGTGCCGGGGGTCCTCAGGACCTTGGCCTGGAGGTCGGCGAGGCCGCCGTGGGGGTCGATGAACTCCTGCTCGGGCAGGGCCAGGGCCATGGCGTTGACCGTGAAGTCGCGCCGGACCAGGTCCTCCTCGATGGAGTCGCCGTAGGAGACCTCGGGCTTGCGGGAGGACCGGTCGTACGCCTCCGACCGGTAGGTGGTGACCTCGATCTGGAAGCCGCCCTTCTGGCAGCCGATGGTGCCGAAGGCGATGCCCACGTCCCACACCGTGTCCGCCCAGGGCCGGACGATCCTCAGGACGTCCTCGGGCCTGGCGTCGGTGGTGAAGTCCAGGTCGTTGCCGAGGCGCCCGAGCAGGGCGTCGCGGACGGAGCCACCGACCAGGGCGAGGCGGAAGCCCGCCTCCTGGAAGCGGCGGCCGAGCTCGTCGGCGACGGGCGCGACCCGCAGCAGTTCACTGACCGCGCGGTGCTGCACCTGGCTCAGGGCGCTGGGGTTGTCTTCGTTGGCGTTCGGCACAACAGAAAAGGGTACGTGCCCCGCCCAGCCGGAACCGCCCTGTTTACCGGTACCCCGGGGCTCGCCCCCGCTCCCGGGGTCCGATCATGTGGAGCAGTGCGCGGCACTCGGGCCCGGCGGGCCTCGTTACCATGCGTGGACGCACTGAGGCGACCACTGACACTTCGAGGGACGGGCGAACGCGTGGCCGAGCCGGCAGACACGGGAGAACTCAACGGGCCGGCCCCCGCTCCTGCCCGCCGCCGCTGGCTGCGGCGCACGATGGTCCTGCTGGCCGGGACGCCGGTACTGGCGGCCCTGGTCTACTCTCCGGCACCCACGGCCCAGGCGGCCGATGCCGGCGGCGTGGACGTCCAGCTGACCGAGATGACCCCCAGCGCGCCTGTGAAGGGCGACACCCTCACCGTCTCCGGCACCGTGACCAACACGGGCAAGGAGACGATCAACAACGCGCACGTGGGGCTGCGGCTCGGCCCTGCCCTGCCCGGCCGTGACGCCATGGAGGAGGTCTCCCAGCGGACCCGCTTCCGGCCCGGGGTCGACCCGGCGGAGATCGACTCCGCCTACGCCGTGAAGATCCCCTCGCTCCCCGCGAAGACCGGTCAGACCTTCACCCTGAAGGTCCCGGTGGAGAAGCTGTCCCTCGACGGGGACGGGGTCTACCAGCTGGGCGTCTCGCTCTCGGGCAGCACGGGCAGCCGTCCCTCCGAGCAGGTCCTGGGCATCGAGCGGACCTTCCTGCCCTGGCAGCCCGAGGCTGCGGCGAAGAAGTCCCAGCTCACCTTCGTCTGGCCGCTGATCTCCAGCACCCACCTGACCGCCGAGACCATGTCCGACGAGACCCAGACACCGGTCTTCCTCAACGACGACCTGGCGGCCGAGCTGGCACCCGGCGGCCGGCTCGACCAGATGGTGAGCCTGGGCAAGGAGCTCCCGATCACCTGGGTCATCGACCCGGACCTGCTGTACACGGTCGACGCGATGACCAAGGGCTACCGGGTGCGCGTCCCGGGCGGCAAGCCCGTGCCGGGCCGGAGCAAGGCCGTCGCCGAGCGGTGGCTGAATTCCCTGGAGCAGGCCGTCCAGGGCAAGAAGGTGGTCGCACTTCCCTTCGCCGACCCCGACCTGGCCTCCCTCGCCCACCGTGGCAAGGACGTCTCCGGCACCCTGGGCCAGCTGCGCCCGGCCACCGACAAGGCCGCCCAGGCGGTGGAGACCGTGCTGCACGTCACGCCCTCCACCGACTTCTCCTGGCCCGTCGACGGTGCCATCGACCCCTCGATCGTCAACGTCGCCACCTCGGCGGGCGCCCACAACGTCCTGACCCGCAGCGACAGCCTCCAGGAGACGGGCGGTCTCGGTTACACGCCCTCCGCGGCCCGCCCGATCGGAGCGGGGGCCACCGCGGTGGTGGCCGACGCGGGGCTGTCGACCGCCTTCGAGGGCGACATGCTGCCCGCCGGGAACGCCACCCTCGCCGTCCAGGAGTTCCTCGCCCAGAGCCTCGCCCTGAACCTGCAGGACACCGACGCCCAGCGCAGCTTCGTGGTCGCGCCGCAGCGGATGCCCACGGTCAGCCAGGCCGAGACCATGGCGGCGGCCCTGCGGGGCCTCCAGGCCGGCCGCTGGACCCAGCCGCTGGACCTGGAGGCGGCTGCCAGGGCCAAGCCCGACCCGGGTGCCACCACCCAGGTCCCCGGGGCGGGGCAGTACCCGGAGGCGCTGCGGAAGACGGAGCTCCCGCAGGCGGCCTTCGAGAAGATCCGCACCACCCAGAACACCCTGGACCACTTCAAGGTCATCCTCAGTGCCCCGGACCGGGTCACCATCCCGTTCGGGAACACCACCAACCGCGAGATGTCCACGTCCTGGCGGGGCCGTCCCCAGGAGTCCCGGCAGTACCGCGACGAGGTCCAGGCGTATCTGATCGGCCTCACCGAGAAGGTCCGGCTGATCCCCAAGACCGACGCCACCCTGTCGGGCCACAGCGCCACCATCCCGGTCACCGTGCAGAACAGCCTGGTCCAGGACGTACAGGGCCTGGTGCTGCGGGTGAAGTCGGCCAACCCGACCCGTCTGATGTTCGACGACGGCGGCGAGGCCCGGCAGGAGGTGTCCGTGCAGGGCGCCCACACCCAGACCGTGAAGTTCACCGCCAACGCCACCGCGAGCGGCCCCGTCGAGGTCACCGCTCAGCTGTTCACCAAGGACGGCGTGCCCTACGGCAAGGAGCAGAAGTTCACCGTCGAGGCCACCGAGATCACCGCCACCGTGATGCTCGTCATCGCCGGCGGGGTGCTGCTCCTGGTGCTGGCGGGCGTCAAGATGTACGCCAGCCGCAAGCGCGTCGCCGAGCGGGCCGCCGCCGAGGAGAGCACGCAGCCGAGTGACGAGAGCACGGACACCGGACCGCAAAGCGCGAGCGCGTCCGGCCCGGGTGAGACAGTGGACCGTTGAGCGATGCCGTGGCCGGTCGGCCTGGGGACGATGAGGTGGGGTTTCGATGAACGCGCCGTACGACGGTGACCGAGCGCAGGGCGCCGGCGCGCCCGGCCAGGGCGTTGCCCCGGGCACCCCGATGCCGGGGCAGGTACCTCCGCCCGCCCCCGGGCCGGACCGCGACCCGTATGTCCAGGACGCCTACGACCGCGACCCGTACCGGGCGCAGGACCTGTCCGCCCAGGACCCGGTCACCGAGGCGCTCTACGACCGGGCCTCGCACCCCCCGCCACCACCCGGCACCTACCAGGAGCCCGGACCGCTGTACGGCTCCCCGGCCGCTCCCCCGTACGCCCCGGACCCGCGGGTGTGGGCGCAGACCCCGCCGCCGGAGCCGGACGGCCTCTCCCGGCACATGCCGTACGGCGACCGCTCCGCCACCACCGAGTTCGTCGGGGTGGAGTCGCTGGTGACCGAGGCCGCAGAGGAGCAGCCCGAGCCCGACGCGTTCGCCCACCTGTACCGCGACCAGCAGGCGGCCCCGCGGCCCGTGGCGGAGGAGGCCCCGGTCGCCGCTCCGGCGCCCGCCAAGCCCGCCGGCCGTGCGGGCGGCCTGCTGAAGTCCAGCGCGTTGATGGCCGCCGGCACGATCGTCTCCCGGATCACCGGCTTCCTGCGGACCCTGGTGATCGCCGCGGCGATCGGCGTCGGAACCTTCAACGACACGTACCAGATCGCCAACACCCTCCCGACGATGATCTACGTCCTGGTCGGGGGCGGAGCCCTGAACGCGGTGTTCATCCCGCAGCTGGTGCGGGCCATGAAGAACGACAGCGACGGCGGCGAGGCCTACGCCAACCGGCTGCTGACCCTGGTCGTGGTCCTGCTGGCCGGTGTCACCACCGTCTGCGTGCTCGCGGCCCCGCTGTTCATCACGATGATGTCGCCGAAGATCGCGTCCGACCCCCAGCAGATGGAGGTCGCGGTCGCGTTCGCCCGCTACTGCCTGCCCACCATGTTCTTCATGGGCGTGCACGTGGTCCTCGGTCAGATCCTCAACGCCCGCGGCCGGTTCGGTGCCATGATGTGGACCCCGGTCCTCAACAACATCGTGGTCATCACCACCTTCGGTGCGTTCATCTGGGCCTTCGGCGGGTTCACCACCTCCGGTGTCAGCGCCGCCACCGTCACGGCCGACGGGGTGCGCCTGCTGGGCGTGGGCACCCTGCTGGGTCTGGTCGTCCAGGCCCTGGCGATGCTGCCCTACCTCCGCGACGCCGGGTTCAAGCCGAGGCTGCGCTTCGACTGGAAGGGCCACGGCCTCGGCAAGGCCGCCCGCCTCGCGAAGTGGACGTTCTTCTTCGTCCTGGCCAACCAGGTCGGCCTGGTCGTCGTCACCCAGCTGGCCACCTGGGCCGGTTCCGTCGCCGAGAAGCAGGGCCACCCCGGCACCGGTATCACCGCCTACAACTACGCGCTGCTGCTCTGGCAGATGCCGCAGGCGATCATCACCGTATCCGTGATGACGGCCGTGCTGCCGCGCATCTCCCGTTCGGCCCACGACGGTGACGCCGCAGCGGTCCGCGACGACATCTCCTACGGCCTGCGCACCTCGGCCGTCGCCATCGTGCCCTGCGCCTTCGCGTTCCTGGCGCTCGGCGTGCCGATGGCCACCCTGCTCTACGCCGGCTCCGGCTCCGGCGCCCAGAACATCGGCTACGTGCTGATGGCCTTCGGCCTGGGCCTGATCCCGTACTCCGTGCAGTACGTGGTCCTGCGCGGCTTCTACGCCTACGAGGACACCCGGACGCCCTTCTACAACACGGTGATCGTCGCCGCGGTCAACGCCGTCGTCTCCACCGCCGCGTTCTTCGTGCTGCCCGCCCGCTGGGCGGTCGTCGGCATGGCCGGCGCCTACGGTCTCGGCTACGCCGTCGGTGTGGGCGTCGCCTGGCGCCGCCTGAAGACCCGTCTGGGCGGCGACCTCGACGGGGCGCACGTCATGCGCACCTACGCCCGCCTCACCGGCGCCTGCGTACCCGCCGCCCTCGTCGGCGGCGCCGCGGCCTGGGCCGTCACCCACTACCTGGGCAGCGGGGTCCTCGGATCCCTCGCCTCGCTCGCGGTCGGCGGCATCGCCCTCGCGGCCGTATTCCTCGCCGCGGCCAAGCGCATGCGGATCGAGGAGCTCAACGCCATGGTGGGAATGGTGCGCGGACGCCTGGGACGCTGATGCGCGCAACCATCGGAACAGATCGCGTGTCGTGCATAGCACCGGACTGTGGGCACAATTGGCTTGGCTTCGCAGACTGGCCGACAGCGCGCAACGGATGGGGAGGCAGGAACGACGGTGGCGGAACGTAGCACAGCTGCCGTCGACGTGGCCGACAACAGCGGCGACGAGCCGCTGGCCGCAACAGCGGCCAAGGCCACGGCCGACGGGGTGGACACCCAGAACGCCCGACTCTCCACGGACGAGCCCGCGACCGAACCCGACGGCGAACGAAGGACCGCGGCGGGCACCGCGACTCCCGACCTCCACAGCGGCCACAAACTCGCCAGACGCTACCGGCTCGAAGAGTGCGTCACCCGTCTGGACGGTTTCAGCAGCTGGCGTGCGGTGGACGAGAAGCTGCGCCGTGCCGTCGGCGTCCACCTCCTCCCGGCCGACCATCCGCGGGCCCGCTCCGTACTGGCCGCGGCCCGCTCCTCCGCCCTCCTCGGCGACCCCCGCTTCGTGCAGGTCCTCGACGCCGTCGAGGAGAACGACCTCGTCTACGTGGTCCACGAGTGGCTGCCGGACGCCACCGAGCTGACCGCGCTGCTCGCCGCCGGCCCGCTGGAGCCCCACGAGGCGTACCAGCTCGTCAGCCAGGTCTCCCAGGCCATGGCCGCGGCCCACCGCGAGGGCCTGGCCCACCTGCGGCTGACCCCCGGGGCGATACTGCGCACCTCCACCGGGCAGTACCGCATCCGCGGACTGGCCGTGAACGCCGCCCTGCGCGGCATCACCAGCGACAGCCCGCAGCGCACCGACACCGAGGCGATCGGCGCGCTCCTGTACGCCGCCCTCACCCAGCGGTGGCCGTACGAGAACGACGCCTACGGCCTGAGCGGCCTGCCCAAGGGCGTCGGCCTGCTGCCGCCGGACCAGGTCCGCGCAGGCGTCCACCGGGGCCTGGGCGAACTCGCCATGCGGGCCCTCGCCAACGACGGCGCCACGGCCTCCCGGCAGGAGCCCGCCTGCACCACCCCGGAGGAACTGGCCAAGGCGGTCGCCGCGATGCCGCGCATCCGGCCGCCGGAGCCCGCCTTCACCGCCCCGCCGGAATACCAGCACACCACCTACCAGCAGGGCACCTACCAGCAAGGGCCCTACGGCCGGCCGAACCCGCGGCCGGGCACGCCCGCGGCGCCCATCGTCGCGCCGCCGCCCCCGCTGCAGAGCCGTACCGGCCGGGTCCTGAAGTGGGGCGTGGGCGCGCTGCTCATCGCCGCCCTCGGCCTGGGCAGCTGGCAGCTGGCCGACACCCTGCTGAACAAGAGCAACCAGAACCCCGGCACCTCCCAGAACCAGCCGCCGTCCAACAACGGCAACGAGCTCCCGAAGAAGATCGAGGCGAAGCCGCTGCCCATCAGCCGGGCCACCGTGTTCGGCAGGGAGCCGATCAAGCCGGAAGCCGCGGGCAAGGCCGTCGACGGAGACCCCGAATCCGGCTGGATCACGCTGAAGTTCATCGGCCACGCGAACTTCGGGAACCTCCCCGCCTACGAGGACGGCAGCGGCATCGTGGTCGATCTCGGCAGCGTGAAGAACGTGACCGGCCTCGAGGTGGAGTTCAACGGCTCCGGCCACACGGCGGAACTCCGCGCCGCGGGTCCGGACGCCGGCGCGCGGCCCACGTCCGTGTCCGGTTTCCCACAGCAGATCAGCAAGCCTGGCACCGCCGAGCGGAGGCTCAAGTCCACCCTCGACACCCCGGTGAAGACCAGGTACGTCCTCATCCACATCACCGAGCTGCCGCGGACGGAGGACGGCTACCGGGGCGGCGTCCTCGACGTCAAGGTGCTCGGCGCCGACCTCTGACCGACCGGAACGCACGTGGTCGGAGGTCCGCCGCACCAGCTCGTGGCGGACGCTCGTCTTCGGCCTGCCCGCCCCGTACGCTCCCACCGGGAGGGGAGGTGTGATGACCGACGCGAAACCCGGCGAGGCCGACGACCACGAGCTGCTGGCCCACCATGTCGCCGGGGACCCCGACGCCTTCGGTGAGCTCGTACGGCGCCACCGCGACCGGCTGTGGGCCGTCGCACTGCGGACGCTGGGCGGGGACCGCGAGGAGGCAGCGGACGCCGTGCAGGACGCCCTCGTCTCCGCCTACCGCGCCGCCCACACCTTCCGCGGCGACTCCGCCGTCACCACCTGGCTGCACCGCATCACCGTCAACGCCTGCCTCGACCGCGCCCGCAAGGCCGCCACCCGCCGGACCTCCCCCCTCGACGACACCGAGCGCCTGGAACGGCTGCTGGAGCCCCACGAATCCGCCGAGGCCCCCGCCGAACGCCATGACCTGCACCGCCAGCTCCTCGCCGCCCTGGCCACCCTCCCGGCCGACCAGCGGGCCGCCCTGGTCCTCGTCGACATGCAGGGGTACCCCGTGGCCGAGGCCGCCCGGATCCTCGACGTCCCCGCCGGGACCGTCAAGAGCCGCTGCGCCCGTGGCCGCGCCAAACTCGTCCCGATGCTCACTCATCTGCGCACCGATGGCGGGGATAACACCGCCTCCCCGCGGGGAAGGAACCGGTCGCAGGGGACTCCCGTCCCACCAGCAGCAGAACCCAGGGACCCGAATGCTGTGAAGGGCGGAGGTGGACGCGCGTGACTTCCACGACCGGCACGATCGGGCACCCTGATGTCTCGGAGATCTCCGACCTCACCGAGGGGTTGCTCTCCCCCTCCCGCACCGCGGAGATCCGCCGCCACCTCACCGACTGCGCCCTCTGCGCGGACGTGCGCACCTCACTGGAGGAGATCCGCGGCCTTCTGGGCACCCTGCCCGGACCGGTCCGGATGCCCGTCGACATCGCGGGCCGCATCGACGCCGCCCTGGCCGCCGAAGCCCTCCTGGACCGGACGGCGCCACCCGCCGCCCCTTCCGAGGCTGAGCCGGCACCGGCCTCCGCCCATGTTTCACGTGAAACATCGCGCACCGTCCCCGTGGCACCGGCCGGGCACGCCCCGGCCGCCACGGGGCCCGGCCGTACCCGGCGGCGGGCGAGGCGGCGGATCGCCGCCCTCTCCGGGCTGGCCGCCGCGGCCGCCTGCGTCCTCGGGCTCTTCCTGGCAGGCGCCCTCCCCACTACCGAGAACGGTTCGCAGAGCGCCCGGAAGGACGCCGGCGCGGCCACCGCCGCGGAGCCCCGGGTCGCCGGGAGCCCCGAAGGGACCGCCTTCACCGCCCAGGGTCTGGAGGGCTCCGTCCGGGTCCTCCTGACCGGGCCCCCGCCCCAGCGCAAGCCGGGTGAGAACACCCCGTACGGCATGGAGAACACCGGCCCCGGCCTGGCCCCGTCCGAAGACCGCCGGGCCGAAGGGATCCCCGCCTGCGTGCAGGACGCCACGGGGCGCGCCCAGGAGCCCCTGGCCAGCGAACGGGGCACCTACCAGGGCACTCCCGTCTACCTCGTCGTCCTGCCGCACCCCGTCGACGCCGGCCGTGTCGACGCCTTCCTCATTGACAGCACCTGCGAGACCATCCCCGGAACCGCCGCCGGCGCCCCTCTGCTCACCGCCACCTACTCACGGCCCTGAGGACTCCGCACTGTCAGCGGACCTCCGGGGAATGCGGGCCCCTTAGGATCCGTTGGGTGGGGTGAGAGTCCGCACCGGCCCCCGGTAGACAGCAGGCAGTCCGCAGAGACGAGGAAACAACCCGTGAGCGACGTTCGTAACGTGATCATCATCGGCTCCGGGCCGGCCGGTTACACCGCCGCCCTGTACACCGCACGCGCTTCGCTCAAGCCCCTGGTCTTCGAGGGTGCCGTCACCGCCGGCGGCGCGCTGATGAACACCACCGAGGTCGAGAACTTCCCCGGCTTCCGCGACGGCATCATGGGCCCGGACCTCATGGACAACATGCGCGCCCAGGCCGAGCGCTTCGGAGCCGAGCTGGTCCCGGACGACATCGTCTCCGTGGACCTGACGGGTGAGATCAAGACCGTCACCGACACCGCCGGCACCGTGCACCGCGCCAAGGCCGTCATCGTCACCACCGGCTCCCAGCACCGCAAGCTGGGCCTGCCCCGCGAGGACGCCCTCTCGGGCCGCGGCGTCTCCTGGTGCGCCACCTGCGACGGCTTCTTCTTCAAGGACCAGGACATCGCCGTCGTCGGCGGCGGCGACACCGCGATGGAGGAGGCCACCTTCCTCTCGCGGTTCGCCAAGTCGGTCACCATCGTCCACCGCCGCGACAGCCTGCGCGCCTCCAAGGCCATGCAGGACCGCGCCTTCGCCGACCCGAAGATCAAGTTCGCCTGGGACAGCGAGGTCGCCGAGATCCACGGCGACACCAAGCTCTCCGGCCTCACCCTGCGCAACACCAAGACCGGTGAGACCTCCGAGCTGCCCGTGACCGGCCTCTTCATCGCCGTCGGCCACGACCCGCGGACCGAGCTCTTCAAGGGCCAGCTGGAGCTGGACGACGAGGGCTACCTCAAGGTCGACGCCCCCTCGACCCGCACCAACGTCACCGGCGTGTTCGGTGCCGGCGACGTGGTCGACCACACCTACCGCCAGGCCATCACCGCCGCGGGCACCGGCTGCTCCGCCGCGCTCGACGCCGAGCGTTTCCTGGCCGCCCTCACGGACGCCGAGCACGCGACCGCGAACGTCTGACCCACCGCTCCACCCCACACCCCACCCCGCAGGAAGAAAGAGGAGGCCGCTGTGGCCGGCACCCTGAAGAACGTCACCGACGCCAACTTCGACACCGAGGTCCTGGCCAGCGAGAAGCCCGTCCTGGTGGACTTCTGGGCGGCCTGGTGCGGCCCCTGCCGCCAGATCGCGCCGTCGCTGGAGGCCATCGCGGCGGAGTACGGCGACCAGATCGAGATCGTCAAGCTCAACATCGACGAGAACCCGGAGACCGCCGCCAAGTACGGGGTCATGTCCATCCCGACCCTGAACGTCTACCGGAACGGCGAGGTCGCGAAGACCATCGTCGGTGCCAAGCCGAAGGCCGCCATCCTCCGCGACCTCGACGGCTTCGTCGAGCTCAAGCCGGTCGGCTGACACCCCGAAGCCCGAACGGGGCCGTCCCCTCATGGAGACGGCCCCGTTTCGTATCCGGGCGGGTTCACAGCGGACGCAGCACCGGCTCCTTCCGTGCCGCCCCGAGCAGCCGGTCGAGCGCCAGCTCGACGTCCTCCTTCCAGGACAGCGTCGAACGGAGCTCCAGCCTCAGCCGCGGGTGCGCCGGATGGGGCCGCACGGTCTTGAAGCCCACGGCCAGCAGGTGCTCCGCCGGCAGCAGGCATCCGGGCCCCTCCCAGCGGCCGTCGCCGAACGCCTCGACGGCCCGGAAGCCACGGCGCAACAGGTCCTTGGCGACGGTCTGCACCATGACCCGGCCCAGCCCCTGCCCCTGATAGCCCGGCATGATCCATCCGGTGATCAGCTGCACCGCGTCCCCGGACACCGGGCTGGTCGGGAAAGCAGTGGACCGGGGCACATAGGCGGGCGGTGCGTAGAGCACGAAACCCACCGGGACCTCGTCGACGTAGACCACCCGGCCGCACGAGCCCCATTCCAGGAGCACCGCGGAGATCCAGGCTTCCTTCTCCGTCTCCGACGTACCGGCCTTGACCGCCGCCTCACCGGTGACGGGATCCAGCTCCCAGAACACGCAGGACCGGCAACGCTTGGGCAGGTCCTGCAGGTTGTCCAGCGTGAGTGGTACCAGCCGACGCCCCATGAACGCATCGTATAAGGGGACGGGGCGGGTGGCACCGACCGACGGCCGGTGCCACCCGCCCCGCACGGGGACCGCCGGCTACTCCCCGGCGAGCCCCTGTTCCAGCACCCGGCCCTCGCCCGGCGCCAGCGTCCCCAGGATCCGCTCCAGGTCCTCCATCGACGCGAACTCGACGGTGATCTTGCCCTTCTTCTGCCCGAGATCCACCTTCACGCGGGTCTCGAAGCGGTCCGACAGGCGCGAAGCCAGCTCGCTCAGCGCGGGGGACACCCGGGCACCCGCCCGCGGCTTCGGCTTCGCCGGGCCGGCCGGCTCCGAACCCATCAGGGTCACGATCTCCTCGACCGCCCGCACCGAGAGCCCCTCGGCCACGATCCGGTGCGCCAGCCGGTCCTGCTCCTCGGAGTCCTTCACCGACAGCAGGGCCCGCGCGTGTCCCGCCGACAGGACACCCGCCGCCACGCGGCGCTGCACCTGCGGCGACAGGTTCAGCAACCGCAGCGTGTTCGTGACCTGCGGGCGCGAACGCCCGATCCGGTCCGCGAGCTGGTCGTGCGTGCAGTTGAAGTCCTTCAGCAGCTGGTCGTAGGCGGCCGCCTCCTCCAGCGGGTTCAGCTGCGCGCGGTGGAGGTTCTCCAGGAGCGCGTCCAGGAGGAGCTTCTCGTCCTCGGTCGCGCGGATGATCGCCGGAATGTGCTCCAGGCCGGCCTCGCGGCAGGCCCGCCAGCGCCGCTCGCCCATGACGAGCTCGTACCGGTCCGCGCCCGTCTGCCGTACGACCACCGGCTGGAGCAGGCCCACCTCCTGGATCGAGGTCACCAGCTCCGCCAGGGCGTCCTCGTCGAACACCTCTCGGGGCTGCCGCGGGTTCGGCGTGATGGCGTCCAGCGGAAGCTCCGCGAACGTCGCTCCCGCCACCGTGTTCCCGGCCGCCGGCCCACTGTCACCGCCGGTTCCCGCAGCCCGGTCCACGACCGCCGCGTCGGCCTGCGCCAGCGAAGCCACCTTCGCCGCCGCCACACCGCGTTCCGCCGTCAGCACCGGCACCGCCGACGGGGAGGTCGAACCCGACCCCACCACCGGGGGCACCTTCTCCTGGGGAGCAGCGGGAATCAGCGCGCCGAGCCCCCGCCCCAGACCCCTACGTCGCTCGCTCACTGGATCCCCTCCGCCGTACTCTGCATGCTGTTCGCGCCCCGCAGCGCGATCTCGCGCGCCGCCTCCAGATAGGAGAGGGCCCCGCTGGACCCCGGATCATAAGTGAGAACCGTCTGTCCGTAGCTCGGCGCCTCCGAAATGCGCACCGACCTCGGGATGCTCGTACGCAGCACCTCGCTGCCGAAGTGGCTGCGCACTTCCTCCGCCACCTGGGAGGCCAGTCGCGTCCTGCCGTCGTACATCGTCAACAGGATGGTCGACACGTGCAGCGCCGGGTTCAGGTGGGCCCGGACCAGGTCGACGTTGCGCAGCAGCTGCCCCAGGCCCTCCAGCGCGTAGTACTCGCACTGGATCGGGATCAGCACCTCCGCGCCCGCCACGAGGGCGTTGACCGTCAGCAGCCCGAGCGAGGGGGGACAGTCGATGAGGATGTAGTCCAGAGGCTGCTCGTAGGCCTGGATCGCCCGCTGCAGCCGGCTCTCCCTCGCCACCAGCGACACCAGCTCGATCTCGGCACCCGCCAGGTCGATGGTGGCCGGGGCACAGAACAGCCCTTCCACATCCACCACCGGCTGGACGACCTCCAGCAGCGGCCGGCTCTCCACGAGGACGTCGTAAATCGACGGCACCTCGGCGTGGTGGTCGATCCCCAGCGCCGTCGAGGCGTTGCCCTGCGGGTCCAGGTCCACCACCAGCACTCGGGCCCCGTGCAGGGCCAGCGACGCCGCCAGGTTCACGGTCGTGGTGGTCTTGCCCACGCCGCCCTTCTGGTTCGCCACCACGATGATCCGGGTTTCGGCCGGCCGGGGCAGACCCGCGCCGGCCCGTCCCAGGGCCTCCACGGCCAGCTGGGCGGCACGCCCGATCGGCGTGTCACTGTGGTTGTCCACCAGCGACGGCGGCGATGTTTCACGTGAAACATCTTCGGCCACCGATTCGGTGCGGGGGCCGGGGACCGGATCGGCCATCGGCCCCGCGAGGTTGGCGTCTGACCGCACGGCTTCACTCTCCTCGACATCAGGCTCGCGATGGACAGAGCCTGCCATGCCATCGGGGTGGTGAACCAGCGGGGCCCGTACTCCTGTGGATGAATCCACCGATGTGGACACTTCCGTGACCGGTTCGGCGGCCCCCGCTTCCGTCCGGGGACGCGGGGACGCAGCGGCTCGGCCGCGGTTGATGATTCCGTGCAGCAGAGAGCGACGTTTCACGTGAAACACGATGCCCGGACGGCGTCTTCAGCCCTCTACGACACTCCGAAATCCATACCTATAGGGATCAACCAGCACCGCCACGGGCTCAGCGACGCCGCCGGGTCCGGCCCGTGCGCGCGGCCTTCGCCCGCTTGGCCGCGAACCGCACCCCGCCCGGGCTCTCCCCGACCTCGACCCGAACCAGCGTGGAGAGCGGCTCCACGACGCCCTCGCCGACGTGCAGGACCGAGGTCTTCACCACACCGAGCTTGGTCAGGGCCGCCTTGGCGCTCACCAGCTCCTCCTCCGCGGTGTCCCCCTTCAGCGCCAGCATCTCGCCGTAGGGCCGCAGCAGCGGGACGCCCCAGCCGGCCAGGCGGTCCAGGGGGGCCACCGCACGTGCCGTCACCACATGGACGGGCTGTAGCTTGCCCAGCATCTCCTCGGCCCGGCCACGCACCACCGTCACGTGGTCCAGGCCCAGCAGCTCCACCGCTTCCTGGAGGAAGGTGGTCCGCCGCAGCAGCGGCTCCAGCAACGTGATCTTCAGGTCCGGGCGCACGAGGGCGAGCGGGATGCCCGGCAGCCCTGCCCCGGAGCCCACGTCGCACACGGTGACGCCCTCGGGTACCGCTTCCGCGAGTACCGCGCAGTTCAGCAGGTGCCGCTCCCACAGGCGGGGAACCTCGCGGGGGCCGATCAGCCCCCGCTTCACACCCGCGTCCGCCAGCAGCTCCGCGTACCGGACAGCCTGCGGGAAATGCTCGCCGAAGACCCTACGCGCCTCTTCCGGCGCCGGGGGAAGCTCCGCTGCCTCCGTCACGGGGAACCGTCCTTCCGTACCGCACTCTGAAATACCAGGCTGACAAACTTCGGCCCCGCCTGCGAGACAGGCGGGGCCGAACACACATGCTTCCGGTCAGGCCGGGAGCACAACGACGAAGCGCTGCGGCTCCTCGCCCTCGGACTCGCTGCGCAGACCCGCGGCCGCGACCGCGTCGTGGACGACCTTGCGCTCGAACGGCGTCATCGGCGCCAGCTTCTTCGGCTCGCCCGAGGCCTTCACCTCGGCGGCCGCCTCGGCGCCCAGCGACGCCAGTTCCTCGCGCTTCTTCGCACGGAACCCGGCGATGTCCAGCATCAGCCGGCTCCGGTCGCCGGTCTCCCGGTGCACGGCGAGCCGGGTCAGCTCCTGGAGGGCTTCCAGGACCTCGCCGTCGCGGCCCACCAGCTTCTGCAGGTCGCGGCTGGACGAGTCGCTGATGATCGACACCGAGGCCCGGTCGGCCTCGACGTCCATGTCGATGTCGCCGTCCAGATCGGCGATGTCCAGCAGCCCCTCGAGGTAGTCGGCCGCGATCTCGCCCTCCTGCTCCAGGCGGGTCAGGGTGTCGCCACCCTCGGCAGCGGCGGAGGTGGTGCCTTCCGTCACGGGATGGACTCCTTCTTACTTCTTGGACGAGGGCTTGCCGGGGGACTGACGCTGCGACTTCGACTGCCGCTTGGGCTGCTGTCGCTTCGCGACACCGCCGCTCGCCGCATCCGCATCCGCCGTCGCCTCGACACTCTTGATCACAGAGCCGTCCGCCTGCGCGGCCAGACCCTGCTTGCTGAGCGCCGTGATGAACTTGCGCTCCACGTCGTTGCGGTCCGGGCCCTTGGCCACGATCGCCGCGACGACCTTCTTCTTGCCCCGGCCCTTGACCTCGCCGTGCGAGGTCACGTGCTTGAGCAGCCGCGTCAGGTACTGGTCCTGCGCCTTGCTGCCCGGCGTCGGGTTCTGGTTGATCACGTACATCTGCTGACCCATGGTCCAGACGTTGGTGGTCAGCCAGTAGACGAGGACACCGACGGGGAAGTTGATGCCCATGACCGCGAAGATCACGGGGAAGATGTACATCAGCATCTTCTGCTGCTGCATGAACGGGGTCTTGACCGTGAGGTCCACGTTCTTCTGCATCAGCTGGCGCTGGGTGTAGAACTGCGACAGCGACATCATGATGATCATGACCGCGGTCACGATCCGGACGTCCGTCAGCGAGGCGCCCAGCGCCTCGACCTTCTCCGGGCTGTCCATGAACTTCGCCGCGATGGGGGCGCCGAAGATGCGGGCCGACCGGGCGCTGTCGACCAGCTGCTGGTCCAGCACACCGATGGTCTTGCCGTTGGCGACGGTCGCCAGCACGTGGTACAGGGCGAAGAAGAACGGCGACTGCGCCAGGATGGGAAGGCACGAGGAGAGCGGGTTGGTGCCCGTCTCCTTGTACAGCTTCATCATCTCTTCGGACTGACGCTGCTTGTCGTTCTTGTAGCGCTCCTGGATCGCCTTCATCTTCGGCTGGAGCGCCTGCATGCCGCGCGTCGCCTTGATCTGCTTCACGAACAGCGGGATCAGGCAGATGCGGATCAGGATCACCAGGGACACGATGGACAGGCCCCAGGCCCACCCACTGTCCGGCCCGAAGAGCGCACCGTACAGCGAGTGGAACTGGACGATGATCCACGAGACGGGTGTGGTGATAAAGCTGAACAGACTGGCAATCGTGTCCACTAATCAGGCTCCTTGAGCATTGCGAGGTCTACGCAACGCACTGCGCAGCTGCTCATGCCAACGCGGGCGTTTACGAGGTGGGACATGGTCCACACCGCCCGGAGACCACGGATTGCACCGCAGGATCCGCCAGGCGGTAAGAACCGTTCCCTTCACCGCACCGTGCCGGTCGATGGCCGTGTACCCGTAGTGCGAGCACGAGGGGTAGTAGCGGCACACCGGCCCGAGCAGCGGACTGATCGTCCACTGGTACAGCTTGATCAAAGCGAGCAGCGGGTACTTCATCGAGCCGCGCCTCCCAGCAGCCGCGCCAGAGCGGCGTCCAGGTCACGGGCCAGGTCCTCAGCACCGGCGTCACCGGATCCGGGCAGGGCCCGCACCACCACCAGGCTACCTGCGGGCAGCCCGGACAGGCGGTCCCGCATCAGATGGCGCAGTCTGCGCTTCACCCGGTTACGGACCACGGCGCCGCCCACGGCCTTGCTGACGACGAAACCCGCACGTGTCGGGGGAAGCATCTCCCCCGGCCCGTGCGGGTCCGTTGTACCGCTGGTACGTAGGTGGACGACGAGGAGCGGGCGACCTGCCCGGCGGCCTCGACGTACCGCGTTCGCGAAGTCCTCGCGCCGCCTCAGCCGATGGTCGGGAGACAGCACGACGTCATGACCTGACTGGTCAGGCGGACAGGCGGTCGCGACCCTTGCCACGGCGGGCGGCGAGAATCGCGCGGCCGGCGCGGGTACGCATACGCAGGCGGAAGCCGTGCGTCTTGGCGCGACGACGGTTGTTCGGCTGGAAGGTGCGCTTGCTCACTCGGGGGCTCCAGAGAATGAATCGTTGTGGCGGTACATCGCCTGGCTGTCACCGTGCGCCCACGAGGAACTATCGCGTGATCGCCCGAGTGGACACCGCTAAATGATCACGTTCTGTGATCTTCGCCCATCGGTAGGCAGGCGGCAGCAGCCATCGACAACTCGACCTGGTTACGGTACGCGCGGCTACGCCATCCGGTCAAACCGAGCCCGCGACGGGCTCCACTGTGCACAGCCTGTGGACAACGACTTGAACCCTGACCGTCAGGCTGACTACCGTTGCCTGACCCCCGATTTTTTGTCCCGACCGTCCCAAAGAACCACACATTCGTGGGACCTGTGAGAGAGCGTGCCCTGTGGCTGACGTACCTGCCGATCTTGCCGCAGTGTGGCCACGCGTGCTGGAGCATCTGCTCGCGGAGGGACAGCAGGGCATCGAGCCCAAGGACAAGCAGTGGATCGAGCGCTGCCAGCCGCTGGCCCTCGTCGCGGACACGGCCCTGCTCGCCGTCCCCAACGAATGGGGCAAGCGCGTCCTGGAGGGCCGGCTCGCCCCCCTGATCAGCGACACCCTCAGCCGTGAGTGCGGCCGGCCGATCCGGATCGCGATCACCGTGGACGACTCCGCCGGCGAGCCCGCGCCCCCGGCGCCGCCCACCCCGCGCGACCGCGAGTCCTACGAGGCCCCCACCGCCCGGCCGGCCTACCCCGACTACCAGCAGCCGCGCTCCGAGCCCGGCGCCTGGCCCGGCTGGCAGCAGCCCCGGCTCGGCGGTTTCCCCGAGCGCGACCCGTACGCCTCGCCGCAGCCCGGCTACCTCCAGCAGCCCGAGGCGCCGTACGAGTCCTCCTACGAGCAGCCCTCGTACGAGCAGTCGCCCTACGACAAGGCTTCGTACGACCAGAACCCCTACGAGGCGGCCGTCCTGCCCGCCCCCGGGCGGTCCGCGCCGCCCCCGGCGCCCTCCGGCGGCTCCTCCTCGGGCCCGGTGGAGCCGACCGCGCGCCTGAACCCCAAGTACCTGTTCGACACGTTCGTCATCGGCGCGTCCAACCGCTTCGCGCACGCGGCCGCGGTGGCCGTCGCCGAGGCCCCCGCCAAGGCCTACAACCCGCTCTTCATCTACGGGGAGTCCGGCCTCGGCAAGACCCACCTGCTGCACGCCATCGGGCACTACGCGCGGAGCCTCTACCCCGGCACCCGGGTGCGGTACGTGAGCTCGGAGGAGTTCACCAACGAGTTCATCAACTCCATCCGCGACGGCAAGGGCGACGCCTTCCGCAAGCGCTACCGCGAGATGGACATCCTGCTCGTCGACGACATCCAGTTCCTCGCGAGCAAGGAGTCGACGCAGGAGGAGTTCTTCCACACCTTCAACACCCTCCACAACGCGAACAAGCAGATCGTCCTCTCCTCCGACCGGCCGCCCAAGCAGCTGGTCACGCTGGAGGACCGGCTGCGCAACCGCTTCGAGTGGGGTCTGATCACCGATGTCCAGCCGCCCGAGCTGGAGACCCGGATCGCGATCCTCCGCAAGAAGGCCGTGCAGGAGCAGCTCAACGCCCCGCCGGAGGTCCTGGAGTTCATCGCCTCGCGGATCTCGCGCAACATCCGCGAGCTGGAGGGCGCGCTCATCCGGGTCACCGCCTTCGCCAGCCTCAACCGGCAGCCGGTGGACGTCGGGCTGACCGAGGACGTGCTGAAGAACCTGATCCCCGGCGGGGGCGAGGACACCGCCCCCGAGATCACCGCGGCGGACATCATGGCCGCCACGGCCGACTACTTCGGCCTGAACGTGGACGACCTGTGCGGCTCCTCGCGGAGCCGGGTGCTGGTCACCGCCCGTCAGATCGCCATGTACCTGTGCCGGGAGCTCACGGACCTGTCGCTGCCGAAGATCGGGGCGCAGTTCGGCGGCCGTGACCACACCACCGTGATGCACGCGGACCGCAAGATCCGCGCGCTGATGGCGGAGCGGCGCTCCATCTACAACCAGGTCACCGAGCTCACCAACCGCATCAAGAACGGCTGAGGCCGGCTCCTCAAACCCGCTTCGAGGGCGCTCCCGGGAGGTTCCGGGGGCGCCCTTCGTCGTTCGCGCGCCCCCGACCTGTTCGAATACGCCCCTCGCAGGCCAACTCGTCCACAGATTGGGGGACTTTCTTCCGTCCACAGACTGGGGACTCCGAGCGCTGCCCACAATCTGTCCACAGGCCTGCCTGTTGAGGACTCATCAGACCAGGTCACAGCCCTGTGCATTTGTGGAACCAAGTAATCCACAGGCTGTGGACGATCATTCTGTCCACAGGCGCGCCCACCCGGCCGTCCCCAGGCAATCCACAGCTTCCCCCACCCTGTGCACAGGATCGGACCTCTCGTCCACATCCTTGTCCACTGTTCGGCAACGGGAGGGCACCGGTCACTGCGCCGAGTGAAAGCCGTCACACGGAAGTCGACGTTTGGGCTGTGGAGCGACGGGGGAAAACTGGGGACACAGCTGTGGACCATGTGGCCCGTCTTGTGGACGGGCTGTGCAGAACTTTTCTTTCTCCACAGAGGCACCCGGTTGTCCACCGCCTCCACCCACAGGCCCGGTGGATAAAAAACCGCCGCTGACCTGCGAAAAGCAGGTTATCCACCGTATCCACAGGCCCTACTACTACTCCCATAGACAGTTAGGGCCGGATCGGTTTTCAAGCAGGGGCTGTGCACAACTCGCCTCGGAGGCCCTCCCAACACCTCGCTGCCGATTTGACGGCCGACCGCACCGGCTGTCGGTGCCGTACGTCAAACTGGTCTGGCGGCGTGATGCCGACGACGAAGGCCAGCAGGGCGAGCCAGCAACAGCAGGAGGCGGTTTCCGGTGAAGATCCGGGTGGAGCGCGACGTACTCGCGGAGGCGGTGGCGTGGGCGGCCCGCAGCCTCCCGGCCCGGCCGCCGGTCCCCGTCCTCGCGGGCCTGCTGCTGAAGGCCGAGGACGGCGCGCTGAGCCTCTCCGGCTTCGACTACGAGGTGTCGGCCCGCGTCTCCGTCGAGGCGGACGTGGAGGAGGAGGGCACCGTCCTCGTCTCCGGCCGGCTGCTCGCCGACATCTGCCGCGCCCTCCCCAACCGCCCGGTGGAGATTTCCACAGACGGTGTACGGGCGACCGTGGTCTGCGGCTCCTCCCGCTTCACCCTCCACACCCTGCCTGTGGAGGAGTACCCGTCGCTGCCCCAGATGCCGACCGCGACCGGCACCGTCCCCGGCGAGGTCTTCGCCTCCGCCGCCGCCCAGGTCGCCATCGCCGCCGGCCGCGACGACACCCTCCCGGTGCTGACCGGCGTCCGGATCGAGATCGAGGGCGACCGGGTCACCCTGGCCTCCACCGACCGCTACCGCTTCGCGGTCCGCGAGTTCCTGTGGAAGCCGGAGAACCCGGACGCCTCCGCCGTGGCCCTGGTGCCCGCCAAGACCCTGCTCGACACCGCCAAGTCCCTGACCAGCGGCGACACGGTCACCCTGGCGCTCTCCGGCTCCGGTGCCGGTGAGGGCCTGATCGGTTTCGAGGGGGCCGGCCGGCGCACCACCACGCGCCTGCTCGAAGGTGACCTGCCCAAGTACCGCACGCTGTTCCCGACCGAGTTCAACTCCGTCGCCGTGATCGAGACCGCCCCCTTCGTCGAGGCCGTCAAGCGCGTGGCCCTGGTCGCCGAGCGCAACACCCCGGTCCGGCTGAGCTTCGAGCAGGGCGTCCTGATCCTGGAGGCCGGTTCCTCCGACGACGCACAGGCTGTGGAGCGCGTGGACGCCCAGCTGGAGGGCGACGACATCTCGATCGCCTTCAACCCGACCTTCCTGCTGGACGGTCTGAGCGCCATCGACTCGCCGGCGGCGCAGCTGAGCTTCACCACCTCCACCAAGCCGGCGCTGCTGAGCGGCCGCCCGGCGGTGGACGCCGAGGCGGACGAGGCCTACAAGTACCTGATCATGCCGGTGCGGCTGTCCGGCTGACCCCTGTGAGTACCCCGGGCGGAGCCCGGGAAAGAGTGGCGGCCCGCGTCCGGGCGTAGGCTCGGACGCGGGAACGCAACCGCACTCACACACCTAAGGAACCACCTGATGGAGCTCGGTCTCGTCGGTCTCGGCAAGATGGGCGGCAACATGCGCGAGCGCATCCGCCGCGCAGGCCACACCGTCATCGGATACGACCGCAATCCGGACCTCGCCGATGTCCACAGCCTGGAAGAGCTTGTGGGCAAGCTGAAGGGCCCGCGGGTCGTGTGGGTGATGGTGCCCGCCGGCGGGGCCACCCAGTCCACCATCGACGAGCTGGCCGAGCTGCTCTCGCCCGGCGACGTCGTGGTCGACGGCGGCAACTCGCGGTGGACGGACGACGAGAAGCACGCCGCGGAGCTCGCCGCCAAGGGCATCGGCTTCGTCGACTGCGGCGTCTCCGGCGGTGTGTGGGGCCTGGAGAACGGCTACGCGCTGATGTACGGCGGCGACAAGGAGCACGTCGCCCGCGTCCAGCCGGTCTTCGACGCGCTCAAGCCCGAGGGCGAGTTCGGCTCGGTGCACGCCGGCAAGGTCGGCGCCGGCCACTTCGCCAAGATGGTCCACAACGGCATCGAGTACGCCATGATGCAGGCCTACGCCGAGGGCTGGGAGCTGCTGGAGAAGGTGGACTCGGTCACCGACGTCCGCGAGGTGTTCCGGTCCTGGCAGGAGGGCACGGTCATCCGCTCCTGGCTTCTCGACCTGGCCGTGAACGCGCTGGACGAGGACGAGCACCTGGAGGGCCTGAAGGGCTTCGCACAGGACTCGGGCGAGGGCCGCTGGACGGTGGAGGCCGCGATCGACAACGCGGTGCCGCTGCCCGCGATCACCGCCTCGCTGTTCGCCCGGTTCGCCTCCCGGCAGGACGACTCCCCGCAGATGAAGATGATCGCCGCGCTGCGGAACCAGTTCGGCGGCCACGCGGTCGAGAAGAAGTAACGAAACAGCAGAAACCGCAGTACCCGAAGTACCGCAGTACCAGCAGTAGCCGGGGGAGGTCGGCGCCGTCATGCACGTCACGCATCTGTCGTTGGCCGACTTCCGCTCGTACGCCCGGGCCGAGGTTCCCCTCGACCCGGGCGTCACCGCTTTCGTCGGCCCCAACGGCCAGGGCAAGACCAACCTCGTCGAGGCGGTCGGCTACCTGGCGACCCTGGGCAGCCACCGGGTCTCCTCGGACGCGCCCCTGGTCCGTGCGGGGGCCGAGCGGGCCGTGATCCGGGCGGCCGTCCGGCAGGGCGAGCGGCAGCAGCTGGTGGAGCTGGAGCTGAACCCGGGGCGGGCGAACCGGGCCCGGATCAACCGGTCCTCGCAGGTCAGGCCGCGGGACGTGCTGGGCATCGTCCGGACGGTGCTGTTCGCGCCGGAGGACCTGGCGCTGGTCAAGGGCGATCCGGGGGAGCGGCGCCGGTTCCTCGACGAGCTGATCACCGCGCGGTCGCCGCGGATGGCGGCGGTGCGCTCGGACTACGAGCGGGTGCTCAAGCAGCGGAACACGCTGCTGAAGTCGGCGGCGATGGCCCGCCGCCACGGCGGCCGCTCCATGGACCTGTCGACGCTGGACGTGTGGGACCAGCACCTGGCCCACGCCGGGGCGGAGCTGCTGGCCCAGCGGCTGGACCTCGTCGGCGTCCTCGGCCCGCTGGCGGACAAGGCGTACGAGCAGCTGGCGCCCGGCGGCGGTCCGCTGTCCCTGGCCTACCGGGGCAGTGCGGAGACCGCCGGGGCGCATTCCCGCGAAGAGCTGTGCGCGGCCCTGGTCGCGGCCCTGGGCGAGGCCCGCAAGCAGGAGATCGAGCGCGGGGTGACGCTGGTCGGGCCGCACCGGGACGAGCTGGTGCTGAAGCTGGGCGAGCTGCCGGCGAAGGGCTACGCCAGCCACGGCGAGTCCTGGTCCTACGCGCTGGCGCTCCGGCTGGCCTCGTACGACCTGCTGCGCTCGGAGGGGAACGAGCCGGTGCTGGTGCTCGACGACGTCTTCGCGGAGCTGGACGCGCGCCGCCGGGAGCGCCTGGCGGAGCTGGTGGCCCCGGGCGAGCAGGTGCTGGTGACGGCGGCCGTGGACGACGACGTACCGGGGGTGCTGGTGGGCGCCCGGTACGCGGTCTCGGGCGGGGAGGTGACCCGGCTGTGAGCGGAGGCGGTGGTTCCGCCGGCGGGACCGGCGGGCCGGGCGGTACGGACGGCGAGCGGCGGAAGACGCCCGAGCCCTCCGGTGTGGACCTGGCCCGGCAGGCGCTGGCGGCGGCCCGGGAGCAGGCGCGGGCGCGCGGTCAGGCCGCGCAGGGCCGCAAACGGCAGGGCCAGCCGGGGCTGCGGTCCGGGGCCCGGGCGGACGGCCGCGACCCGATGCCGCTGATGGCGGCGCTGGAACGGCTGCGCACCGAGCGCGGCTGGGAGATGCCGATGGCGGTGGCCGGCGTGATGGAGCGCTGGCCGGAGATCGTGGGTCCGGAGATCGCCGCGCACTGCGTGCCGGAGCGGTACGAGGAGCGCGAGCTGGTGGTCCGCTGCGACTCCTCGGCGTGGGCGGCCCAGCTGAAGCTGCTGGCGCCCCGGCTGGTCGCCCGGCTGAACGAGGAACTCGGACAGGGCACCGTTCGTCTGATCAAGGTGCAGGGACCGGGCGGCCGCCCCCGCCGGTACGGGCCGCTGCGCGCTCCGGGCAGCACCGGCCCGGGCGACACCTGGGGCTAGCCGCGACCCCCCGCGGGCCCGTCGAACTGCCGTCCGACGGGCCTGTGGCCAGTGGTGTCCCTCACCGTAGCGGGAGGTTGACAGGCCGAAGCGCTGGATGCCCGCGTGAGCCTCTTGGAGCCCCGGTCTGAATATGGGGAGTCCTCCGAGGGAGGTTCAGGGCGGCACATGCGTACTCAGGTACCGGCAAACCCCCATTCATGTCAGCGCTACCGGTAGACTGGTAGTAGAGTCCCGCGCTTGCCCGCGGCGGCTCGACCCAACCGCTGACAACCGCTGACAACGCAGATCGACGCAGCCGCTCCTGCTTGCATGCCTGCTGGCCCGGAGTCCGGCCTGTGCTGTGCCAGAAAGGGCGCTTCGTGGCCGATTCCGGCAACTCCAACGAGAACAACCAGTACACCGGCAGCAACATCCAGGTCCTCGAGGGCCTGGACGCTGTGCGCAAGCGGCCCGGCATGTACATCGGCTCGACAGGCGAGCGCGGCCTGCACCACCTCGTCTACGAGGTCGTGGACAACTCGGTCGACGAGGCGCTGGCCGGTCACGCGGACCGCATCGACGTGACGATCCTGGCCGACGGCGGCGTGCGGGTGGTCGACAACGGCCGCGGCATCCCGGTGGACATCGTTCCGTCCGAGGGCAAGCCGGCCGTCGAGGTCGTCCTCACGGTGCTGCACGCGGGAGGCAAGTTCGGCGGCGGCGGCTACGCCGTCTCCGGCGGTCTGCACGGTGTCGGCGTCTCCGTGGTGAACGCGCTGTCGTCGAAGGTCGCCGTCGAGATCAAGCGCGACGGCTACCGGTGGTCCCAGGACTACAAGATGGGCGCCCCGACGGCCGCGCTGGCCCGCAACGAGGAGACCGACGAGCACGGCACCACCGTGACGTTCTGGGCCGACGGGGACATCTTCGAGACGACCGAGTACTCCTTCGAGACGCTCTCGCGCCGCTTCCAGGAGATGGCGTTCCTGAACAAGGGCCTGACCATCTCGCTGACGGACGAGCGCGAGTCGGCGAAGGCCACGGTCGGCGCGGACGACCCGGACGCCGAGGCCGAGGAGCCGAAGGCGCGCACGGTCACGTACCACTACGAGGGCGGCATCGTCGACTTCGTGAAGTACCTGAACTCGCGCAAGGGCGAGCTGATCCACCCCACCGTCATCGGCCTGGAGGCCGAGGACAAGGAGCGGATGCTCTCGGTCGAGCTCGCGATGCAGTGGAACTCGCAGTACACGGAGAGCGTGTACTCCTTCGCGAACACCATCCACACGCACGGCGGCGGTACCCACGAGGAGGGCTTCCGGGCCGCCCTGACCTCGCTGGTCAACCGGTACGCGCGGGACAAGAAGCTGCTGCGCGAGAAGGACGACAACCTCACCGGTGACGACATCCGCGAGGGTCTGACCGCGATCATCTCGGTCAAGCTCGGCGAGCCGCAGTTCGAGGGCCAGACGAAGGACAAGCTGGGCAACACCGAGGCGAAGACCTTCGTGCAGAAGGTCGCGCACGAGCACCTCAACGACTGGTTCGACCGCAACCCCAACGAGGCCGCGGACATCATCCGCAAGGCGATCCAGGCCGCCACCGCGCGCGTCGCCGCCCGCAAGGCCCGTGACCTGACCCGTCGCAAGGGTCTGCTGGAGAGCGCGTCCCTGCCGGGCAAGCTCTCCGACTGCCAGTCGAACGACCCCACCAAGTGCGAGATCTTCATCGTCGAGGGTGACTCCGCCGGCGGTTCGGCGAAGTCGGGCCGCAACCCGATGTACCAGGCCATCCTGCCGATCCGCGGCAAGATCCTGAACGTCGAGAAGGCGCGGATCGACAAGATCCTCCAGAACACCGAGGTCCAGGCGTTGATCAGCGCCTTCGGCACCGGTGTGCACGAGGACTTCGACATCGAGAAGCTCCGGTATCACAAGATCATCCTGATGGCGGACGCCGACGTCGACGGCCAGCACATCAACACCCTGCTCCTGACCTTCCTGTTCCGCTTCATGCGGCCGCTGGTGGAGGCGGGTCACGTCTACCTGTCCCGCCCGCCGCTGTACAAGATCAAGTGGGGTCGCGACGACTTCGAGTACGCGTACTCGGACCGCGAGCGCGACGCCCTGGTCGAGCTCGGCAAGCAGAACGGCAAGCGGATCAAGGAAGACTCGATCCAGCGCTTCAAGGGTCTGGGCGAGATGAACGCGGAGGAGCTCCGCGTCACCACGATGGACGTGGACCACCGGGTGCTCGGCCAGGTCACCCTGGACGACGCGGCGCAGGCCGACGACCTGTTCTCGGTGCTGATGGGCGAGGACGTCGAGGCGCGGCGCTCCTTCATCCAGCGCAACGCCAAGGACGTCCGCTTCCTCGACATCTGAGTCGGCCGCACGCTGACCGCTGCCTGCCCGCCTGAAAGGACCTGAAGCCGGCCATGGCCGACGAGAACACTCCCACGACCACCGACACCCCCGAAGAGGAGCCGCAGCTGCGGATCGAGCCGGTCGGGCTCGAGACGGAGATGCAGCGCTCCTACCTCGACTACGCGATGTCCGTCATCGTGTCCCGCGCGCTGCCGGACGTACGGGACGGCCTCAAGCCGGTCCACCGGCGCGTGCTGTACGCGATGTACGACGGCGGCTACCGGCCCGAGAAGGGCTTCTACAAGTGCGCCCGCGTCGTCGGTGACGTCATGGGTACGTACCACCCGCACGGCGACACCTCGATCTACGACGCCCTGGTGCGCCTCGCCCAGCCGTGGTCGATGCGGATGCCGCTGGTGGACTCCAACGGCAACTTCGGCTCCCCGGGCAACGACCCGGCGGCGGCGATGCGCTACACCGAGTGCAAGCTGATGCCGCTGGCCATGGAGATGCTCCGGGACATCGACGAGGAGACCGTCGACTTCCAGGACAACTACGACGGCCGCAACCAGGAGCCGACGGTCCTGCCGGCGCGCTTCCCGAACCTGCTGATCAACGGCTCCGCCGGCATCGCGGTCGGCATGGCCACCAACATCCCGCCGCACAACCTGCGCGAGGTCGCGGCCGGCGCCCAGTGGGCGCTGGAGCACCCGGAGGCCACGCACGAGGAGCTGCTGGACGCGCTCATCGAGCGGATCAAGGGCCCGGACTTCCCGACCGGCGCGCTGGTCGTGGGCCGCAAGGGCATCGAGGAGGCGTACCGCACCGGTCGCGGCTCCATCACGATGCGCGCCGTGGTCGAGGTCGAGGAGATCCAGAACCGCCAGTGCCTGGTGGTCACCGAGCTTCCGTACCAGGTCAACCCGGACAACCTCGCGCAGAAGATCGCCGACCTGGTGAAGGACGGCAAGATCGGCGGCATCGCCGACGTCCGCGACGAGACCTCGTCGCGCACCGGCCAGCGCCTGGTGATCGTGCTCAAGCGCGACGCCGTCGCCAAGGTCGTGCTGAACAACCTGTACAAGCACACCGACCTGCAGACCAACTTCGGCGCGAACATGCTGGCGCTGGTGGACGGCGTGCCGCGCACGCTGTCGATCGACGCGTTCATCCGCCACTGGGTGCAGCACCAGATCGAGGTCATCGTCCGGCGCACGCGCTTCCGTCTGCGCAAGGCGGAGGAGCGCGCCCACATCCTGCGCGGCCTGCTCAAGGCGCTGGACGCGATCGACGAGGTCATCGCGCTGATCCGGCGCAGCGACACCGTCGAGGTGGCCCGCGCCGGCCTGATGGGCCTGCTGGAGATCGACGAGATCCAGGCGAACGCGATCCTGGAGATGCAGCTCCGCCGGCTGGCCGCCCTGGAGCGGCAGAAGATCGTCGCCGAGCACGACGAGCTGCAGGCGAAGATCAACGAGTACAACGCGATCCTGGCCTCCCCGGAGAAGCAGCGCTCGATCGTCAGCGAGGAGCTGGCGGCGATCGTGGAGAAGTACGGCGACGACCGCCGCTCCAAGCTGGTGCCGTTCGACGGCGACATGTCCATCGAGGACCTGATCGCCGAAGAGGACATCGTCGTCACCATCACCAACGGCGGCTACGTCAAGCGCACCAAGACCGAGGACTACCGGTCGCAGAAGCGCGGCGGCAAGGGCGTGCGCGGCACCAAGCTGAAGCAGGACGACATCGTCGACCACTTCTTCGTGTCCACCACGCACCACTGGCTGCTGTTCTTCACCAACAAGGGCCGGGTCTACCGCGTCAAGGCCTACGAGCTGCCCGACGCCGGCCGTGACGCCCGCGGCCAGCACGTGGCGAACCTGCTGGCCTTCCAGCCGGACGAGCAGATCGCGCAGATCCTCGCGATCCGCGACTACGAGGCGGCCCCGTACCTGATCCTGGCCACCAAGGCCGGTCTGGTGAAGAAGACCCCGCTGAAGGACTACGACTCGCCCCGTTCGGGTGGTGTCATCGCGATCAACCTGCGCGAGCGCGAGGACGGCACCGACGACGAGCTCATCGGCGCCGAGCTGGTGTCCGCCGAGGACGACCTGCTGCTGATCAGCAGGAAGGCGCAGTCGATCCGGTTCACCGCGACCGACGAGGCCCTGCGCCCCATGGGCCGCGCGACCTCCGGCGTCAAGGGCATGAGCTTCCGCGAAGGTGACGAACTGCTCTCCATGAGCGTGGTCCGGCCCGGTACGTTCGTCTTCACCGCGACCGACGGCGGCTACGCCAAGCGGACGCCGGTCGACGAGTACCGCGTCCAGGGTCGTGGTGGTCTGGGCATCAAGGCCGCCAAGATCGTGGAGGACCGCGGTTCGCTCGTCGGGGCGCTGGTGGTGGACGAGAGCGACGAGATTCTCGCCATCACCCTCGGCGGAGGTGTGATCCGTACGCGCGTCAACGAAGTCCGGGAGACCGGCCGTGACACCATGGGCGTCCAGCTGATCAACCTGGGCAAGCGCGACGCCGTCGTGGGCATCGCGCGCAACGCCGAGGCCGGTCAGGAAGCCGAGGAGGGCGACGAGCCCGAGACGGCCGAGGGACAGGCCACCGAGGGCGCCGAGGGCACCGAGTCCTCGGCCGTGGAGCAGTAGGAGCAATCGTGAGTGGAGCCACGGGCGCCGGACCGTCCACCTCCGGAGCGAACGGTGCCGGTGGCCCCGCCGCGGACTCCGAGGGCGGGGCCGCCCCCGCCGGAGCCAGGGGGAACACGGTGACGGATACACGAGAGCCGCAGCCGCAGCCGTACCACCCGCCGCAGGCCTACGCCGGCCCGGGCGCCCAGCGCCCGGAGGCGGGCCAGGGCGGCGGTGCGGCCCAGCGGAAGCCGCGGACGGGCGTGCGGACGACGCCGAGGACGCGCAAGGCGCGGCTGCGGGTGGCGAAGGCCGATCCCTGGTCGGTCATGAAGGTCAGCTTCCTGCTGTCGATCGCCCTGGGCATCTGCACCGTGGTGGCCTCGGCGGTGCTGTGGATGGTCATGGACGCCATGGGCGTGTTCTCGACCGTCGGCGGCACCATCAGCGAGGCCACCGGCTCCAACGAGAGCAACGGTTTCGACCTGCAGTCCTTCCTGTCACTGCCGCGCGTGCTGATCTTCACCTCGGTGATCGCGGTGATCGACGTGGTCCTGATGACGGCGCTGGCCACCCTCGGCGCCTTCATCTACAACCTCTCGGCGGGCTTCGTGGGCGGCGTGGAGCTCACCCTCGCCGAAGACGAGTAGGGCTCTGACCAGCGATTTGGGAACTCCCGGGTCTGTGCGCTAACCTTCAGGAGTCAGCGCGCAGCGCGGAGGGGCTATAGCTCAGTTGGTTAGAGCGCATCCCTGATAAGGATGAGGCCACAGGTTCAAATCCTGTTAGCCCCACAGTCACGGCGAAGGCCCGGCGGAGATGATCCGCCGGGCCTTCGCCGTTCCCGTGTCCCGGACCGCCCGCGGTCCTGATGGACTCCTTCCCAGGTAACTGATCGGTATCGATCGGTGTGTATTGTTGGGCGCCAGAAGTCCCCTACGTCAACGAAAGACGAGGTCGCGCGGTGAAGAAGCTGCTCCTGGTCGCACTGGCCGCCATCGGCGGGCTCCTCGTGTACCGCCAGATCCAGGCGGACCGCGCCGAGCAGGACCTGTGGACGGAGGCGACCGACTCCGTGCCGTCCGGTTCCGGTGTGTGAGACCGCACGTTGTGACGCGAGACCCCGGCTGCCGCTGCGGCCGGGGTTCCGCGCGTTTCGGGGCGAAAGATCGAGCTTTGTGCGGGGTGGAGTGATGGGTCGGTTCCGCGGGGTGCTGGCGCCGGCCGTGGTGGTCGCGGTGGCGCTGTGCGGGGCCGCCGGAGCGGTGCCGGGCACGGCGAACGCGGCGTACGCGGCTGATCCCGCGCCGGGGCCGGCGTACCGGACCGGGCCGGGCAGCACGAAGGTGCAGGGCGGGGCGAACTCGGCGGTCGGGCCGGTCCTGGAGGCCGGCCGGTTCTACGAGGACACCCTCGCCCCGGAGCAGGAGCGTTTCTACCAGGTGGTCCTGGACGACGCGTCCAGCGTGTACGTCTCCGCCGTGGCCCGCCCCGACCCGAAGAGCACGGTCGCGTACGGGGACGGCATCGAGCTGACCCTGCTGGACACCGGCCACCAGCCCTGCACCAGCACCGAGGGCGCCGACTTCTCCTCCGAGCAGGCGCGGCCGGTCGCGGACGTCGCCGTGCGCCGGCTGGAGGAGGACGGCAAGTGCCAGCAGGCGGGCACCTACTACGTGAAGCTGACGCGCGAGAGCGGCAAGGAGTCCGACCGGGCGCCCTGGCCGGTGGAGCTGCACCTGATGCGGGAGCCGAAGCTGGCGGGCAGCAACGCCCCGCAGACCGCTCCCAGCGCCTGGCCGTCGGCGCCGGTGCCGGCCCCCTCCGACCAGCGGGTGGTGCGCCGGGGCGGTGGCGGCTTCAACGACGCGCGGGCGCTGGACACCGGCGTGTGGGGTGACACCGTGCACCCCGGGCAGACCCTCTTCTACCGGGTGCCGGTGGACTGGGGCCAGCAGCTGAGCGTCAGCACCGAGCTGACCGGCGGCAAGCTCACCCAGAGCTCCGGCTACGCCGGGAACGGGCTGGTCACCGCGGTGTGGAACCCGGCCCGCGGGCCGGTGACCTCGGTCAGCGAGTCCTATGACGGCAAGGCCGCGAAGGTGGACGTGGGGCCGCTGGCCCCTGTGGCGTACGAGAACCGGTTCGCGGACGCGCGGGCGGCGCGGCCGATGCGGGTGGCCGGCTGGTACTACCTGTCCGTCACCGTGGACAAGAAGGTCGGCGAGTTCACGGCGCAGGACGTGCCGCTCCAGCTGACGATGCGGGTGAAGGTCTCGGGCACGGCCGGGCCCGGCCCGTCCTACGCGGGCAGCCTCGCGGAGGCCGGCTTCGGGGTGTCCGGAGCGGACCGGGCGGCCGCCCAGGAGGGCCTGACCGGCCCGGAGGCGGCCGAGGCAGCGGACACGCGGTCGCTGATGGCGGTGGTCGCCGCCACGGGCTTCGGTACCGGCACGCTCCTGCTGGCGGGGCTGGGCGGGTGGATCTGGCTGGCCCGCCGCTCCGCCGGGCGCGCTACATCAGGGTGAGGGCCCAGACCCCGACGGCGAAGCAGGCCAGGGCGGCCAGCAGGACGGAGACGGTGACCGTGCGGGTCGGCCCCGGGCGGACCGGCGTCACGGTGGGCGCCGCCGCGGGCGGTGCGCTGTAGGGCGCGGCGGCTGGCCCGGCGGCTGACGGTGGCGCCAGGTGGAAGCTGCCGGTCGGGGACACCCCCTGCGGCGCCGGGACGGCGGCGGTGCCCGTACCGCTGCCGGTGGCGGTGCCGTACGGGCGGGTGGTCGCGGTACCCCGCGGATCGGTACGGGTCGGCTCGGCGGAGGCCACGGCCGCGGTCGCGGTGGCGGACCAGGCGGCGGGCACCGGCTGCACCGGAGGCTGTACCGGCGGCTCGGGCGACGGCTGGGGCGACGGCTGGGGCGACGGCTGGACAGGCAGCACCGGGGCGGGAGCGCCCGGGGCGGCGGCGGATACCGGGGCGGCGGACCGGGGGCCCTCGGGACCGAACCCGGCGGGCAGCGGACCCAGTTGGTCGAACACCTCGACGGAGCCCGCGGCAGGATCGGCCGGGGGGAGCAGCTCCACCGCCTCCGCGAGCGCCCTGCGGGCACCCGTGGCGGTGCGGAACCGTGCCTGCGGATCCGGCTGCAGCAGGCTCGCCACGACCTGCCACAGGGCCGCGGGCACGCCCTCGGGGGCCGCCGGCGTACCGTGCGCGCGGAAGTGGTCGACCAGTGCCTGGGAGTCGGGCTTGCGGCCCTGCAGCAGGTAGAGGCCGACCAGGCCGACGGCGTACAAGTCGGCCGGGAAGTCCGGCTCGGCGCCCATGAGTTGCTCCGGGGCGAAGTAACCGGGCGTCCCGACGACGTAGTTGGTCTCGGTCAGGCGCGGTTCGCCCTTGCGCATGGAGATGCCGAAGTCGGACAGCCGCAGGTGTGGCTGCCCGGTTCCGGTGGCCTCCATCAGGATGTTGGCCGGTTTGATGTCGCGGTGGACCACGCCCTCCGCGTGCACGGCGGCCAGACCGGAGAGCAGCTGGTCGAGCAGGGTGCACACGAAGCGGGGCGGCAGCGGCCCGTAGTCGCCGATCACGTGGGCGAGCGAGCCGCCGCTGACCAGGTCCATGGTGAACAGGACCTTGTCATCGTCGGCGGCCCAGCTGGCGGGTGCCAGCACGTGCGGGTGGTCGATCCGCAGGGCCTGCTCGCGCACGAAGCGCAGCAGGGTGTGGGCGTCGGACTGCTGGAGCACCTTGGCGGCCACGTACCGGCGGCGCCGGTGGTCCCAGGCCCGCCAGACGGCTCCGGCTCCGCCGCGTCCGATCGGGTCGATCAACTCGTACCGACCGGCGAAGATCTCACCCATCGCTGCGCCCGTCCCCCGTCCCCCGTGCCTCGTGCTTCGTGCTTCGTGTCAGTTCTGGTGGGCCTCGTAGTGGGCGACCGCGTCGGCGGTGCGTCCGGCCCCGTACACCCGGAGGAACTCTGCCAGTTCCGGGTGGCTGGTCGCGAGGGTGTCCGCCGCGTCGATGATGTCACCGGCGGCGGCGACCGAGCGGAGCAGCGACTGGATCTCGCGGACCACGCGCTTGACGGTGGGCGCGCCCGAACCCGTCGCGGTCTGACCGCTGTTGCTCAGCACCGAGCCCCCCTGGGTCTTCTTGATCTCGTCCATCCGCTCGGTGGCCTCGACGGCGCTCACGCTGCCGTCGGCGACCTGTCCGGCGAGGTCCTGCAGGGCCTGGACCCGCTGCACGACGGCCGGGTTGCCGATCTTGGCCCGCTGGCCGCTCATCAGCTGGGAGAGCATGGGCGCGGACAGGCCGAGCACGGCGGCGAGGCGGGCCTGGTTGAGGCCCAGGTCGTCTATGAGCCGGCGGAAGAGCGCACCGAGCGGCTCCCCGTACCAACTGCGCTGGAGCTCTCTGGCTCTGGCGGTTGCCTCTTGCTGTACTGCGTCCACGCTTGGTACTCCCCTTCGCTGGTGCGAACCTCGCGAGCATCTTACGGAGCGTGGTCGTGGGGCGGGAGTCCCTATCCTTTTGCGGGATCGGGGGGTACACCCGGTACTCTGGTCTGCGGAAGTGGCCGTCCCGTCGCGGGCGCCGCTCCCACCCGTTTCACGGGGCCTTAGCTCAGTTGGTAGAGCGCTGTCTTTGCATGGCAGATGTCAGGGGTTCGACTCCCCTAGGCTCCACTCCTCAAAGGCCCCCTGACCTGCGTTGACGCGGTCGGGGGGCCTTTTTCGCGCCCGTACGGCGAGGGGCCCGCGGGGGCTGCGCCGGAGCCTGCCGCGCCCGGTACCGGGGCGGGCCGGGGGCGGCCGGGCGGTGGCGGGGTGCGGGGCGGGGTGTGGGGCGGGCCGGGAGCCGGGTGCCGCCCGGGGGTGGGTGGCGCGGAGGGTGCCGGGCGGGCCGGACCGCGGAGCGGGCGGGGCCGTCTGCGGCCGGACGGGCGTCCGGGCCTCGGACGCGGGTGTGGTCCGCCCACCACCGGTCCTGTGCGGGTGGCGGGAATGCGACGGGGGTCCCTTTACGTCTGCACGGATCCGCGGAATGGCCGCCGGAGCGCTCGTGCCCGCCCGCGCGGAACGAAACTCGGAGCGAATCCGGCCACCGTCGGAATGTCGTCGTGGCCGGGTGAATGCGGCGGGAGGCGTGGAGTCCGGTACGAGCCGTAGCGCCGTCAATTGGCTGGTCTGTGGCTGGTGATGTGCCGACGACCGTGTTCCGCTCTGCCGCCCCGTCCGGTCCGAGCAGGGGTTTTCCATAATCCGCCGACGCGACGGGAGGGATCCGCGCGTATCGACCGGCAATTTCTTTTCCCTGCCGATCGCGGCGCTGTTGATCCCCGTTCGCGCTCTTTGCGCGGGGGTGGCCGCGAGCGCATCCACCGGCCCAGGTGTGTGACCGGCCCACCTGGGCAACCCCTCGGCCCGCCGAGCACGGTTGAGGTGCCCGCTGGGAGCAGCGGGTTGCCGAGAATGGGGAGATCGTGGGGATGCGTCTCGCTTGGGAAGAAAGAAGTAGCTATCGGGTTTCGGACAGTGCCGTGGGGGAGCTGTGTGCCGAGCTGTTCGCCCCCCTGCCGCGCAGCGATCAGCGCCGCAAGGGCGAGCTGTACTTGCGGGGCCTGTTGTCGGCCGGCGGCCGCAAGTCGATCCGGAACATCGCGGCCTGCGTGGGGGACCGGGCGGCGGAGCAGAGCCTTCACCACTTCATCTCCTCCTCGACCTGGGACTGGAATCCGGTGCGGGCCGCGCTCGCCCAGTACCTGGAGCGTGCGCTGCGGCCGCGGGCATGGGTGGCCCACGCGGTGGTGATCCCGAAGGCCGGCCGGCACTCGGTCGGGGTGGGGCGCCGTTTCGTGCCCAGTCTCGGCCAGGTGGTCAACAGCCAGGAGGTGTTCGGGCTCTGGGCCGCCAACGACGAGATGAGCGCGCCCGCCAACTGGCGGCTGATGCTCTCCGACGACTGGCGTGAGAGCGGTCGGCTGGGCTCGCCCCGCCCGTCGGAGTCCAACCTGGCGGGTACCCCGCTGGAGTGCGTGGCGGGGGCCGCGTCCGAGCTCCAGGGCTGGGTCGGCGGCCCGCCGCGTCCGGTGGTGCTGGACCTGCCCGACACCGAGCCCGCGGCGGTGGCCCGCCGGTTCGGGGCGGCCGCGATGCCGTTCGTGGCCGGCGTACGGGGTTCCACGCGGATCACGCCCGCCGCGCCGGTACTGGGGCACGACAACCGTGACGTGACCGCCGACCAGCTGCTGCGCATGGTGCGGACCCTGCGGCGCCCGGTGACCTGGACCGACCCCGAGACGGCGGCGGTCCGCACCAGCCTGGTGGCGGCCGTGCCGGTACGGCTGCCCGGTACGCGGCGTCCGCTGCTGCTGCTCGGCGAGTGGAGCGGGCCGGGCGGCTGGCCGCAGCACTGCTGGCTGACCGACCTGGTCACGGTGCCGTGGGGCGGGCTGCTCCGGCTGGCCAAGCTGACCCAGCGGGTGGCCTGCGACTTCACCGACATCTCCACCGGGGTGGGGATGGTGGACTTCGAGGGCCGCTCCTTCGGCGGCTGGCACCGGCACGTCACGCTCGCCTCCTCGGCGCACGCCGTGCAGGTGCTCTCCGGTGGTGTCCCGCGCCGGTCTCAGCCGGTGGCCCGCCCGGCCTGATCGCGGCGGCCGCGCTGCAGCGCGCGACGGGTGCGCTGCATCTGCAGGGCCAGCTGGACCTCCAGCGCCTGTGCGGGCTCCAGCCATTCGGGGCCGAGCAGTTCGGTGATCCGCTCCAGCCGTCGCGACACGGTGTTGGGGTGGACGTGCAGGGTCTCCGCGGCCCGGGTGGGGCTGCCGGCGGAGGCGAAGTACGCCTCCAGGGTGTGGGCGAGGTCGGTGCGCTGCTGGGCGTCGTAGTCCAGGACGGGGCCGATGGTGTTGTGGATGAAGTCGCCGGTGTTGGGGCTGTCGGAGAGGAGCAGGCCCAGGAAGCCGAGTTCGCGGGGCGAGGCGGCGCCGCCCGCCCCGCCCAGCGCGGTCAGGGCGTCCAGGCAGGAGCGGGCCTCCTGGTAGGTGCGGCCGATGGCCGTCAGGTCGCTGACCGGGCCGGCCGTACCGGCGGTGACGGGGTGGCCCAGGGCGGTGGAGAGTTCCGTGGAGACGGTCTTGCCGACGGCTCCCGGGTCCGTGCCGGGGACCATCAGGATGATGCAGCCGCCGTCCACGCTCTTGAGGCCGGAGTGCTGGTGGGCGTAGGACGAGGCCCAGATCACGGCGCGGCCCAGGGAGCCCCCCTCGGGGCGGGCGACGACCACCACGTGGGGGCCGTCGAGGTCGACGCCCAGGCGGCGGGCCCGGTCGGCGAGTTTGGCCGCGGGAAGCTGGTCCTCCTTGAGGAGGTCGTTGAAGAGTTCGTCGCGGACCTGGCCCTCGGCCGCGGCGGCACTGCGCTGCATCACCAGGATCAGGGCGGCGGCCTGGGCGACCAGGCCGAGCAGCTGGGCCCGGTCGGCGGTGTCCCCGGGGCCGTCGGCGGCCCCATCAGGGTCCCCGGCGGCGGGCCGGTCGTCGCGTGGGGCCAGCAGGAGGGTGCCGAGCATCTCCTGTCCGGCGACGGCCGGGGCCACCCACAGGCCGTCGGCGGAGCGGACCGGGCGGCGTTCGGTGTGGGCGTCCAGGGAGGCCGTGCGGATCGTGTCCTCGTCCGGCTCGGGGAAGCCCGGGGCGCTGTTCAGGTCGCGGCCGGCCTGGTCGCGGATGAGCAGCGTGCCGTCGAGCAGGGTGGCCGCCTCCTCGGCCAGGGCGTGCAGGCCGCCGCCCTCCAGGACCAGCTCGATCAGGCGGCTGTGGGTGTTGCGCAGGCGGTGGGCGGCGGCGGAGGAGTCCATGGCCCGGGAGGTGTCGAGCTCCAGGTCGGCGACCTCGTCGCGGACCTGGTCCAGCAGCCGTGCCTTCTCGATGGCGACGGCGGCCAGGTCGGCGAGCGAGCTCATCAGGGACAGCTCGTCGGGGTCGAAGTGGCGGATGCGGCGGCCGCCCACGTACAGGTTGCCGAGGTCGGAGTCCTCGTGCCGCAGCGGGACGGCCATCAGGGCGTGCAGGCCTTCGGCGCGCACCACGTTGTCGATGACGTCGGAGTGCTGGAAGCTGTCGTCCTGGAGGTAGTCGGCGGACCAGAACGGGGCCGAGCGCTGGCGTGCCTGCCGGCCGATACCGCCGGTCATGGGCACGGCGAAGCCGACGGTGATGGCCGAGGTGTGGCCGTCCGCGGCGCGTACGACGGACCGGTGCTCGCCGGGGTCGTGGAAGGTCACCCAGGACATGTCCAGGCCCAGCAGCAGGCGGGCCCGCCGGGTGATGACCTTGAGCAGGGTGTCGAGGTTGTACGGGAAGGTGAGGTCCCGGGCGGTGTCGACGAGCGCGCTCAGGCCCGCCTCGCGCTGCTGGCGGCGGGCGAACAGGCCGCGGATGCTCAGGGAGAGTTCCTTGGCGCGGGTCAGGCGTACGAGTTCGGCTTCACCGGCGCCGGCGGCGCGGGCGTCGCGCACCAGTTTCTCGAATTCCTCGGCGGGTGCCTCCCGCGCGAGCAGTTCGAGCATCTCCGAGACGTCCGTGTGAGGCGTTTGGTTTCCCGACATCACATTCGTCCCCCCCCTGCCGCACGGTTGCGGACTTGCCCCGTCGGCGAACGTAGTGCGGCCCCCCGCGCGTGGTCAACATTCCCTTGATCCAAGAATGCCAGGTCAGGAAGGCGGGGTGTGGCTGGGGCACCGCGGCGGGTGACCGACTGGGTTGTCCGGCCACCTTCTGGGAGGGGCCCGCCGCGGATAAATCTTGCTTCCGGGCGCCGAGGGGCGTCGTATCCGACAGTTGCCAGGGGGAGACCGATGACGCAGGTCCGGAGTTTCGAACGTTCCCTTCTCCGCAGTCGGCGGTCTCTGACGCGCGACGACCGGCCGCAGGTGTTCTCCATGTGCGGCCGGGAGTGGGACCTGCTGGACGAGGTGTTCGCGCCGGTGTTCTCGCCGTCCACCGGGATCGCCCTGGAGTTCCTCGACCTGAACGAGCCTCTCTCGGGCCGCCGCGGCGGCTCCTTCCTGGAGGTCGGTTGCGGCACCGGCGTGACCGCGGTGATGGCGGCGCTGGCCGGCTGCGAGCGGGTGGTCGCCTCCGACATCAGCCCGCGGGCGGTGGAGAACGCGGCGGCCAACGCCGAGCGGCACGGGGTGGAGGACCGGCTGCGCGCCGTGCACAGCGACCTGTTCTCGGGTCTGTGCGAGAAAGAGCGCTTCGACACGGTGTTCTGGAGTTCCAACTACGTGATGGCGCCCGCCGACTACGAGTACCGGTCGGTGCACGAGCGGGCGTACGTCGACTCCGGCTACCGGGCGCACCGCCGCTACCTGGAGCAGGCGCTGCGCTGGCTCGCCCCGGGCGGTTCGGCGCTGCTGCACTTCAGCGACCGGGGTGACGTACCGGCCCTCCACGCGATCGCCGACGAGTGCGGCCGGGAGCTGCGGGTGCTGCGCAGCACCCGGGTCCGCGAGGGCGAGTACGGCGACGAGATGGTGGAGCACATGCTGGTGGAGATCCTGCCGGCGGAGCCGGTCAGGAACTGAGCTTCCACGCGTGCTGGAGCCGGGTGAGCTCCATGGTCTCCAGCACCTCGGTGACCTCGGCCATGCGGATGCCGAGGTCTTCGAGGAGGGCGAGGGCCTTCCGGCCGTCCTCGTGGGCGTTGAGCAGGGTGTCGCCGCTGAGGCCGCCGGTGGCGACGGCCTCCTCCAGCACGTCGGCGGTGGCGGCCTGGCCGGTGTTCCAGCCGACGAGGGCGCCGATGTGGCGGGGTTCGACGGCGGTCCACAGCAGCCCCGGGGGTACCGCGCCGGCCGCGCGCAGCACCCGCCACCAGTCGCCCTCCATCCGCTCCTCGCGGGTGCGGTACATCAGGCGGGCCACCGCCGCGGCGGCCGTGTTCCGGGCTCCGTCCCGGTCCGGGCCGGCGGGGAGCCCGGCGAGCCGGGTGTCGACCTCGGTGTCCAGGGTGCCGACGGGCACGGAGGTGACGGCGACGGTCTCGTGCAGCGGCCGGCCGGCCGCCAGGGCGCGTTCGAGTCCGGTGAGGTAGGCGGTGAGCACCTCGTCGTAGCGCTCGGCGGAGAACACCAGGTCGGCGTCGACGCTGATGCCCTCGGCGAGGCAGTCCGCCAGGGCGGCGAGCCCGGCCGCGGTGGCGGGGACGCGGACCAGCAGGTTGGGCCGGCCGACGGCGGCGCGCAGGGCGCGGGCTTCGGCGAGCAGGGCCTGCGCGTCATGGGCGACGCGGGGGTCGACCGGGACGGACACCCGGCCGTGCCGCCCGCCGCTGGTGAGGAAGACGTCCCAGAGGGTGTCGCAGGCACGGCGGGCGGCGTCCGGGTCGGCATCCGGTACGACGGCGCCGTGCAGGAGCGAGGCTCCGGTGGGGCGGTACAGCGCGCCCGGGAGGAATTCCGGGCCGCCCGCGGCCAGCCAGGGCGAAACTCCCTCTGCCGCCAGCTGCTTGAGCAGCTCCATGGCAGGTTGGCTCATCATGGGCCGATGTTAGGCCCGGTCCCGGCAGGTGGGCATAATCCGCTCCAGTCCTTGTCAAGTCGGTATCGATTCACGCCAACCTGACCAAGTGACCGCCACCTGACGTAGTGGCGCATCCTTATTGGTCCACCCGGTTCGCTGGTTTACAGACTCCTCGTGCATCGCTATGTCGGCAGCCAGCACTGGGAGGGACCACGTGCAAGAGATTGCGCTCTGGAAAACGCTAAATGCAGGCCAGCAGCCGGATTGGCCCGACAAGGCTGTTCTGGAGAACGTGCGCGAAGAACTGTCGGCTGTTCCCGCCCTCGTGCGGGCCGAGGACGTGGCGGCGCTGCGCGCGCTTCTCGGCCGGGCCGCCGCGGGCGAGATACAAGTGGTGCAGAGCGGTGACTGCGCCGAGGACCCGGCCGAGAGCACCCGCGGCCACGTGGCCCGCAAGGCGGCGCTCCTGGACGTGCTGGCCGGCACCATGAAGGCCCGTTCGCACAAGCCGGTGCTGCGCATCGGCCGGCTCGCCGGCCAGTTCGGCAAGCCCCGTTCGAGCTCCACCGAGATCGTGAACGGCGTCGAGCTGCCCTCGTACCGCGGCCACATGGTCAACAGCCCCGAGCCGGACCCCGAGCTGCGCCGGCCCGACCCGAAGCGGCTGCTGTCCGGCTACCGGGCCGCCGCCGACGTGGTGGAGCTGCTGGGCTGGACCGCGGAGGGCGGGCCGTCCGCGGCCGAGGCCCCGGTGTGGACCAGCCACGAGGCCCTGCTGCTGGACTACGAGGGCCCGATGGTGCGGGTGCAGGAGGACGGCTCCAGGGTGCTGACCTCCACGCACCTGCCGTGGATCGGCGAGCGGACCCGCGAGCTGGACGGCGCGCACGTCGCCTTCTTCGCCGAGATCGCCAACCCGGTCGCCGTCAAGGTCGGGCCGAAGATGACGCCCGACGAGCTGCTGGCCCTGTGCGAGCGGCTCGACCCGCAGCGCGAGCCGGGCCGGCTGACGCTGATCTCCCGGATGGGCGCCTGCACGGCCGCCGAGCGCCTGCCGGCGCTGGTGCGGGCGGTCAAGGCGGCCGGGTTCCCGGTCGGCTGGCTGTGCGACCCGATGCACGGCAACACCGTTTCCGCGCCGGGTGGAATAAAGACGCGACTCGTCAAAACGGTGATCCAGGAGGTCGAGGAATTCCAGGACGCCGTTTCGGAAAACGGCGGCGTCGCGGCCGGCCTGCACCTGGAAACCACTCCGGACAATGTCCACGAATGCGTGGCCGACGGTTCCCGGTTCGGTGAACTGGGCGAGAAGTACACGACGTTCTGCGACCCCAGGCTCAACCCGCAGCAGGCGGTCGAAGTCGCTTCTGCCTGGCGCGGCTGAGAAAGGAGTTCACCCATCATGCAAGGAAAAACCGCTCTGGTCACCGGCGCCGCCGGAGGAATCGGAGAGGCGGTGGTCCGGGCGCTGGCGTCACGCGGAGTGCGCGTCGCCGCCGTGGACCGGGACGCCGAACGGCTGGGCGTCGCCGTCAAGGGTGCCCGTGAGGAGGGCATGGACGTCACGGCCTTCCCGGCCGACGTGACGCTCAGCCCCGAGGTGGACGCGCTCGTCGCCGACATCGAGGACACCCTCGGCCCGCTCGACTACCTCGTCAACGGGGCGGGGGTGCTGCGTCTCGCGGAGGCGCGCGCCCTCACCGACGAGGAGTGGTCGACCACCTTCGCCGTCAACACCACCGGTGTCTTCTTCGTGTCCCGGGCCGTGGTCAACCGGATGGTGCCCCGGCGCAGCGGCGCGATCGTCACGGTCGCCTCCAACGCGGCCGGCACGGCACGCGCCGAGATGTCCGCGTACGCGGCGTCGAAGGCGGCCGCGACCATGTTCACCAAGTGCCTGGGCCTGGAGATCGCCAAGTACGGCATCCGGGCCAACCTGGTGGCGCCGGGCTCCACGGACACCCCCATGCTCACCTCGATGTGGCAGGACGACTCCAGCGCCCAGGTGTCCATCAAGGGCAACCCGGACGCCTACCGGGTGGGCATACCGCTGGGCAAGCTCGCCCGTCCCGACGACGTCGCCGACGCGGTGGTGTTCCTGCTGTCCGACCAGGCCTCGCACATCACCATGCACGACCTCACGGTGGACGGGGGTGCGGCGCTCGGTGTCTAGGTCGATACCCGAGATCAGCGCGTACCCGATGCCCGGGGAGGGCGACCTTCCGTCCGGCCCGGCCCAGTGGACGGTGGACCCGGACCGTGCGGTCCTGCTCCTCCACGACATGCAGAAGTTCTTCCTGGCGCCGTTCCCGGCCGGGGAGCAGCCCGTCACCGACCTGGTGAGCCACTCCGCCCTGCTGCGCGACCGCTGCGCGGCCCTGGGCATGCCCGTGGCCTACACAGCCCAGCCCGGCGGCATGACCCCGCAGCAGCGGGGCCTGCTCAAGGACTTCTGGGGTCCCGGTATGCAGCCGAGCCCGGAGCACAAGCGGGTGGCGGACCCGGTGGCGCCCCGCGAGGGCGACTGGGTGTTCACCAAGTGGCGCTACAGCGCCTTCCACCACACCGAGCTGCTGGAGCAGATGCGCGCCGCGGGCCGTGACCAGCTGATCGTCTGCGGTGTGTACGCGCACGTCGGCGTCCTGATGACGGCCGTCGACGCGTTCAGCCACAACATCCAGCCCTTCCTGGTCGCCGACGCCGTCGCCGACTTCAGCTGGAAGGACCACCGGATGGCCCTGGAGTACGCGGCCGCCCGGTGCGCCACCCTCACCACCACCAAGGCGCTGCTCGAAGCCCTGCCGCAGTCCCGTGCGGGCGCGGGCAGCGGGAAGGAGTCGTCATGACGGACGACCTGCTGGGCCGCATCCTGGCCGGGTCTTCCGAGGGACGGCCGCCCGCCTTCGCCCTGATCCACCGCCCCGAGAGCACCGGGCCGGACCGGGTCGGCGTGTTCATCGGCGCGATGGACGAGGTGGGCACGCTGGCCGAGCTGCCGCTGCCCGCCGCCGGCGACGGGGAGCCGGGGGCGGGGCGTGACGCCGCCGCCGCCGACGAGCGGCAGGACGTGCTGGCGCTGGTGCCGTACCGGCAGATCTCCGAACGCGGCTACGAGGCCCCCGACGACGGGACCCCGCTGCTGGCGATGAGCATCGCCGAGCAGGCCTCCGTACCGCTGGACGAGGTGTGGCGCCGGATCCCGGACTCGCCCGTGCACCTGGCGGAGGGCGGCGACTTCGACACCGACGACGAGAGCTACGCGGCCACCGTCCGCCGGGTCATCGCCGACGAGATCGGCACCGGCGAGGGGGCCAACTTCGTCATCAAGCGGTCCTTCGTCGCCGACATCGCCGACTACGGGGTCGACGTGGCACTGCGGTTCTTCCGCCGGCTGCTGGAACGCGAGTCCGGGGCGTACTGGACGTTCGTCGTGCACACCGGGGAGCGGACCCTGGTCGGCGCGTCCCCGGAGCGGCACGTCAGCCTCGCGGACGGCGTGGCCGTGATGAACCCCATCAGCGGTACCTACCGGTACCCGTCCTCCGGCCCGGCCCTCGGCGGCGTGCTGGACTTCCTCGCCGACCGCAAGGAGTCCGACGAGCTGTACATGGTCGTGGACGAGGAACTGAAGATGATGGCCCGGGTCTGCGACGGGGGCGGACGGGTCGTCGGCCCGTTCCTCAAGGAGATGGCCCGCCTCGCGCACACCGAGTACTTCATCGAGGGGCGGACCTCGCGCGACCCGCGCGAGATCCTGCACCAGACGCTGTTCGCGCCCACCGTCACCGGTTCGCCGCTGGAGAGCGCCAGCAAGGTGATCAACCGCTACGAGCCGCAAGGGCGCGGCTACTACAGCGGGGTCCTGGCGCTCATCGGCCGCGACGGGCAGGGGGCGCGGACGCTGGACTCGGCCATCCTGATCCGCACGGCCGACATCGGGCCCACCGGCCGGATGTCGATCTCCGTCGGCGCCACGCTGGTGCGGCACTCCGACCCCCTCTCCGAGGTGGCCGAGACCCGGGCCAAGGCGGCCGGGCTGCTCGCCGTCCTCGGCGACGGCGACCCCCGCAGCTTCGCCGACCACCCCGAGGTGCGGTCCGCGCTGGCCCGGCGGAACGAGAACATCTCCGGGTTCTGGCTGTCCGAGGACGGTCAGCGGGTCCGCCCGGTGGCCGGGCTGGCCGGCCGCAAGGTGCTGGTCGTGGACGCGGAGGACACCTTCACCGCGATGCTCGACCACCAGCTCCGGGCCGGCGGCGCGGTGGTGACGGTCCGGCGGTTCGACGAGCCGTACGAGTTCGCCCCGTACGACCTGGTCGTGATGGGTCCGGGACCCGGTGACCCGCAGGACCACGAACACCCGAAGATCGCCCATCTGCGGGGCGCCGTCGCCAGGCTCCTCCGGGAGGAGCGGCCGTTCCTGGCGGTGTGCCTGAGCCACCAGGTGCTCAGCTCCCTGCTGGGCCTGCCGCTGGTCCGCAGGGACCACCCCAACCAGGGGGTCCAGCGCACCATCGACCTGTTCGGGCGCACCGAGCGCGTCGGCTTCTACAACACCTTCGCCGCGCGCAGTCCCGAGGACAAGGCGGACGTGCCCGGAGTCGGTGTGGTCGAGGTGAGCCGCGACCCGGAGAACGGCGAGGTCCACGCGCTGCGCGGCCCGGGCTTCCGGTCCATGCAGTTCCACCCGGAGTCGGTGCTCACCGAGGACGGCGTGCGGATCATCGGGGAGGCGCTCTCCGGCCTGCTCCAGGAGCTGCCGCAGGTGCCTGCGTGAAGGCCGCCGTGGTCTGGTGGGACCTCGCGGGGTCCGGGCAGACCATCGCGTCCATGAGGGAGTTCCTCCGGGACGAGGCCGTCGACCGGTTCGCCGGGATCGAGGGCCTCCGGCTGAAGCTGTGGATCGCCGATCCGGCGACCCAGCGGTGGGGTGCGGTGCTCCTGTGGGAGTCCGCCGAGGCCGCGGCACGGCCGCTGCCCGCTCGGGCGGCCGAGCTGATCGGCCGGCCGCCGGTGCAGAGCACCCTGTTCGACGTCGAGGCCACGGTGGAGGGGCTCCACTCCCTGCCGCCCGGCCTGTCGCACCTGGGGGCGGCCCTCCGTCCCGTTTGAACCCCGGCCGGGCCGGGCCGTTCCTTCCCCTTCGCGGACGGCCCGGCCGGATGCGGGACATCTGACGCAGTCCGGGGCAGCTGACGAAGTGCTCCGGTGCTGCTGCCCGCCGCCCCGCCCCTCCCGGCAGGGTGGCGAGAGCCCTTCGGCTTCCGGGCCCGGCCGGCGTCGTCCGGGCCCGGCCCCGCCGTCTTGAGTCCGCTCCGTCGTTCCGACTCGATCCGAAACGAGACCAACAGCCAAGGAGCCCTGAGCAGTTCCGTGAGTACCCCTCCCGAGAGTCAGGCCGGACACGGCCAAGGCCACCCGGGCGCCGCCACGGGTCCGGCCCCCGCCGCGTACCTGCTCCTTCCACCACAGGACCCCGCGACCTCCAAGGACGCCGGGCACGGAGGCCGGATCGCCGCCGAGGCCGCCGGCGGGTCCCCCGAAGCCGTGATCATCGCGGTCGGCAGCGAGGTGCAGATCGCCCTCGACGCCCGGCGGATCCTCCAGCGGGACGGCATCCCGACCCGCGTGGTGACCATGCCCAGCCAGGAGTGGTTCGGCGAGCAGAGCCAGGAGTACCGCGACGAGGTCCTGCCTCCCGAGGTCAGGGCCCGGGTCTCGGTACGGGCCGGCTCGGTCCTCGGCTGGCCGGCGCTGGTCGGGGCGGCCGGGCACGCCACCGCCCCGGAACCGCTCGGAGCCGGCGCTCCCCACCTCGCGCTCTACGAGCAGTACGGGCTGACCGCCGAGCGGGTCGCGGCGGCGGCCCGGGCGAGCGTGGCACGGGCCAGGGGGCGGGCATGAGCGGCGCCCCTCCGGTCCGCGCGCACGCTGTTTCACGTGAAACAGGCACTGCGGCGCGGATCCCGGGATCCAAGAGCATCACCAACCGCGCCCTGCTGCTGGCCGCCTCGGCGGTCGGCGTCACCCGGCTCCACGCGCCGCTGATCAGCGACGACACCCTCGCCTTCCGTACCGCGCTGACCGATCTGGGCATCCGGGTCTCCGGCTCCGAGCGGTTCTGGGAGATCACCGGCACCGGACACGGACCCGCCGGCGAGGCCAAGGTGTGGTGCCAGGACGCGGGAACCGCCGCCCGCTTCCTGCCGCCCTTCGCGGCAACCGGCCGCGGCCGGTTCGTCTTCGACGGCAGCGAGCAGCTGCGTGCCCGCCCGCTCCGCCCGCTGGTGTCCGCCCTCGGTGCGCTCGGCGCGGAGGTCACCGCCGCACCGGACGGCTGCCTGCCGCTCACCGTCGACGCGGCCGGCCTGGCCGGCGGCGACCTCACCCTCGACTCCTCCCTCAGCAGCCAGTACCTCACCGGCCTGCTGCTGGCGGCCCCCCTGATGCGCGAACCCCTGACCGTGCGGGTCGAGAACCTGGTCAGCCGTCCGTACATCGACATGACCCTGGCCCTGATGCACCACTTCGGGGCCCGGACCAAGGAGGACGCCGACGGCCGCCTCACCGTGCTGCCCGGCGGCTACACCGCGGCTGACCTGACCGTCGAGCCCGACGCGTCGACCGCCTCCTACGTCTTCGCCGCGGCCGCCGTCACCGGCCGCAGCATCACGGTGCCCGGCCTGGGCAGCGGAAGCACCCAGGGCGACCTCGGCTTCGTCGAGGTCCTGCGCCGCACCGGCGCCCACGTGGAGATCACCGACTCCGCGACCACCGTCACCGGCCGCCCGGACGGCGGCCTCACCGGCGGATTCGACGTCGACATGGGCAACATCTCGGACACCTTCATGACCCTGGCGGCCATCGCGCCCCTCGCCGACGGCCCGATCACCGTCCACGGGATCGCGCACGCCCGGCTCAAGGAGTCCGACCGCATCGAGGCGATCGCCCGCAACCTGGGTGCCCTCGGCATACGGACCGAGGAGGGACCGGACCGGATCACCATCCACCCCGGCACTCCCCGGCCCGCCGAGATCGCCTGCTACCGCGACCACCGGATCGCGATGGCCTTCTCCGTCCTCGGACTGCGCGTCGCCGGCATCACGCTCGACGACCCCTCCTGCGTGGGCAAGACCTTCCCCGGATTCCACGACGAACTCCGCCGAATCTTCCCCGACCACACGACACCACAAGGGGTGTGAACCACAGATGGCGAACATACTCATCGCAGGCGGAGGCATCGGCGGCCTCGCCGCGGCCCTCGCGGTCGCGCAGCACGGGCACCACGTGACCGTGCTGGAGAAGCGGGACACCTTCGCCGAACTCGGCGCCGGCATCCAGCTCGGCCCCAACGCCTTCCGCGCGATGGACCTGCTCGGCGTCGGACCCCAGGTCCGGGCCCGCGCCGTGTACATCGACGAGCTGCGCTTCATGGACGGCACCACCGACCGGAAGGTCGCCTCCATGCCGCTGACCGGCGAGTACCGGGAGCGCTTCGGCAACCCGTACGCGGTCGTGCAGCGCTCCGACGTGTACGAGCCGCTCCTGGAGGGCTGCCGCAGCCACCCGCTGATCGACCTCCACAACGACTGCGCGGTGGTCCGGTACGAGCAGGGCGGCCAGGGCTCCGCCAAGGTCACCGCCGTCCTCGCCAACGGGGAACGCCTCACCGGGGACGCCCTGATCGGCGCCGACGGCATCCGTTCGGCGATCCGCGCCCAGCTGGTCGGCGACGGGGACCCGCGGGTCTCGGGCCACACCATCTACAGGTCCGTCATCCCCATGGAGCTGGTGCCCGAGGAGCTGCGGTGGAACACCGTGACCCTGTGGGCCGGCCCCAAGTGGCACTTCGTCCACTACCCGATCGGCGGTGGCGCCTTCCTGAACCTCGCCGCCACCCGCGACGACAACGCCCAGGAAGCGCTGATCGGCGAGCCGTTCGACCGGGAGCACGTGCTGGGCGAGTTCCCGGAGCTCGGCGAGATCGCCCGCCGGCTGCTGGAGCTCGGCAAGGACTGGCGGGCCTGGGTGCTGTGCGACCGCGACCCCGTGCAGACCTGGACCGACGGCCGCGTGGCCCTGCTGGGCGACGCCGCGCACCCGATGCTCCAGTACGCGGCCCAGGGAGCCTGCCAGGCCCTGGAGGACGCGGTGGTGATCGGCGACGCCCTGGACTGCACGCCCGACGAGGTCGTCCAGCGGCTGGAGAAGTACAGCGCGGAGCGGCGCGAGCGCACCGCCCGGACCCAGTTGGTCGCGCGTGAGATGGGCCGACAGCTCTACCACCCGGTGGGTGAGGCGGCCGTGGAGCGCAACGAGATGCTGGCAGGCCTGTCCGCCGAGGACATGTACGACAAGGTTGCCTGGCTGCACGGGGAGAGGCTCCGTTGACCAGGCTGCGCAGAATCGTGGCGCGTGCGCGCCGCACCGTGGTCCTGTGCCTGGGTCAGCTGACATAGTCGGCCGCCCCCAGTTGAGACGGCCCCGCTGCCCCTCGGACAGTGTTCCAGGGCCATCCACCGCGCGCAGGTCCCGAGCGGATCTGACAAGGGAGTTGTATTCGAATGACCAATGTTGCCGTCATCTACTACTCGTCGACCGGGAACGTCCACAAGATGGCGCAGGCGGCCGCCGAGTCCGCGGAGAAGGCCGGTGCCGACGTCCGCCTCCTGAAGGTCGCCGAGCTCGCCCCGGCCGCCGCGATCGAGAGCAACCAGGCCTGGGCCGACCACGTCGCCGCGACCGCCGACGTCGCCGAGGCCACGCTGGCCGACCTGGAGTGGGCCGACGCGGTCCTCTTCGGCACCCCGACCCGCTTCGGTCTGCCGGCCGCCCAGCTGAAGCAGTTCCTGGACACCACCGGTGGCCTGTGGTTCCAGGGCAAGCTGGTGAACAAGGTCGTGTCCTCGTTCGTCTCCACCTCCACCACCCACGGTGGTCAGGAGAGCACCGTCCTGGCGCTGAACAACACCTTCTACCACTGGGGCGCGATCATCGTTCCCACCGGTTTCGCGGACCCGGTCCAGTTCGACCCGGAGAACGGCAACCCCTACGGGGCGAGCAGCATCTCCTCGAACAACCCGGCCAACGTCGCGGAGGCCAACCTCTCCGCCGTCGCGTACCAGGCGCGTCGCGTGGTGGAGATCACCAGCGCGCTCAAGCGCGGTCAGCTGGCCGGCTGACCTGTAACCGACCGGCACGTCCGACGGCGACGAACCGGGGACCGGGGCTCACAGCCCCGGTCCCCGGTTCGTTCTCGTTCCCGGGACGTCGAGGCCGGCGCACGCGGATCCGAGCGGCTGTGACCGTCGGGGCAACACGTGCGGGCTCACTCGGTCAGGTGCCGGCGGGCGGACAGAACAGGCGACTTCCAGAAGTACCGGTCACCTGACGAAGTGAACCAACCGCAATGGACCGGCCAATTCCCGCTCTCCGAAACTCGGGTTGTCGCCCAGGGCGTACGGCACCATCCGACCCCCGGCCACATCCCCGAGTGCCTCAGCGCGCCACACCTCAGCCGAGAGGAACCCATCAGTCATGTGCGGCCTTGCCGGTTGGGTCAGCTTCCAGCGGGACCTGACGACCACGTCCCACACGGACATCGCTTCGGCCATGACCCACACCATGGAGTGCCGCGGTCCCGACGGCCACGGCCTGTGGGTCTCGCCGCGGGCGATCCTCGGTCACCGCCGGCTCGCCATCATCGACCTCAAGGGCGGCAAGCAGCCGATGGCGCCGTTCGCCGAGCACGTCCTGGACGAGGACGACCAGCCGGTCATCGCCTACACCGGCGAGGTCTACAACTTCCGCGAGCTGCGCGAGGAACTCCAGTCCCTCGGTCACGAGTTCCGCACCACCTGTGACACCGAGGTGGTCCTGCGGTCCTACCTGGAGTGGGGCGTCGACTTCGCCGACCGCCTGAACGGCGTCTACGCCTTCGCCATCTGGGACCCGCGCACCGAGGAACTGCTCCTGGTCCGCGACCGGATGGGCGTCAAGCCGCTCTACTACTACCCCACCGCGGACGGCGTGCTGTTCGGTTCCGAGCCGAAGGCGATCCTGGCCCACCCCGACGTCGAGGCCGTGGTGGACGCGGAGGGCCTCCGGGAGATCTTCTCCATCGTCAAGACCCCCGGCCACGCCGTGTTCCAGGGCATGTACGAGGTCCTGCCGGCCACCGTCCTCCGCTTCACCCGCGAGGGCCGCACCGAGCAGGCGTACTGGACGCTCCAGGCCCGCCCGCACACCGACGACCTCGACACCACCATCGCCCGCGTCCGGGAACTGCTGGAGGACATCGTCGAGCGGCAGCTCGTCGCCGACGTCACCGTCGGCACCCTGCTCTCCGGCGGCCTGGACTCCAGCGCCATCACCGCGCTCGCCGCCAACGCCTACCGCAAGCAGGGCATCCAGGACCCCATCCGCGCCTTCTCGGTGGACTTCAAGGGCCACGGGGAGCGCTTCGAGGCCAACGTCCAGTGGGCCGACCCCGACACCCCGTTCGCCGTCGCGGTCGCCGCCCACACCGGGGTCGAGCACGAGATCGTCACACTGGACAACGAGGACATCCTCTCCGACGAGGTCCGCTCCACGGTGCTCCGCGCCCAGGACCTGCCGGTCTCCACCGGAGACATGGAGTACTCGCTGCTCATCCTGTGCCGGAAGCTCAAGGAGCGGATGACCGTCGCCCTGTCCGGCGAGGCGGCCGACGAGCTGTTCGGCGGCTACACCTGGTTCCACGACAAGGAGGCCGTGGAACTGGAGAGCTTCCCCTGGCACCACCCCTTCGAGAAGGCCGGCGGCATCGGCGCCCTGAAGACCATCGGTCTGTGGGACAGGCTCGGCCTGACCGAGTACGTGAAGGAGCGCTACACCCAGGCCATGGACGAGGTTCCCCGCCTGGAGGGCGAGACCGGCCTGGAAGAGCGGATGCGGGAGCGGACCTACCTCAACCTCACCCGCTGGGAGAAGTTCCTGCTGGACCGCAAGGACCGCATGAGCATGGCGGCCAGCCTGGAGGTCCGCGTCCCGTTCACCGACCACCGCCTGGTCGAGTACGTCTACAACACCCCGTGGGAGTTCAAGTCCTTCGACGGCCGCGAGAAGAGCCTGCTGCGCGCCGCGATGCGCGGGGTGCTGCCGGAGTCGGTCCTGAACCGGAAGAAGAACCCCTACCCCGCCACCCAGGACCTCGGGTACGAACTGGCGCTCCGCGAGCGGGTCGAGAAGATCCTGGTCGAGGGCGCGCCGGTGCTGCAGATCGTGTCCGAGTCCGAGGTCCGCCGCCTCCTGGACGCCCCGGAGGGCGCCTACTGCGTCGGCGGTCCCTGGAGCGCACGCGCCGTCATGGAACGGCTCATCGAGTTCAACACCTGGGTCACCGAGTACCGGGTCCGGGTCGAGTTCTGACCGGCCGCCGTCACCGGCCACCTCACCGCGCCCGTCCGAGGGACGACGCGGACGACCGAGAACACACGGAAAAGGGAGCTTGATCGATGTCCGCACGATTTGCTGGAAGGGTCGTCCTGGTCGCCGGATCGGGCGACGGCATCTGCCGGTCGACGGCGGTCGCGTTCGCCCGCGAGGGCGCCACCGTGATGGTCGCCGGTCCCGACCAGGAGGAGCTGGAGGGAACCGTCAAGCAGATCCGCGCCGAGGGCGGTGAGGCCGACCTGGTGGCGGCCGACATCGCCAGCGGCCGGTCCGCGGACTCGGCGCACATGGTGGCGGCGACGGTGGAGCGGTTCGGTTCGGTGGACATCGCGTTCAACAACGCCACCGTCTCCGGGCCGACGAGCAACCTCGCCGAGATCGAGGAGCAGGACTGGGCCGAGACCCTCGCCGCCAACCTCACCGGGGTGTGGATGGCGATGAAGCACGAGCTCGTCCACATGGAGTCCCAGGGCAGCGGTGTCATCGTGAACACCGCCTGCAACATGGCCCAGACCGGCCGTCTCGTCGGCCAGAGCGCCTACGCGGCCTCCAAGGCGGCGCTGTCCACCCTCACCCGCACCGCCGCGCACGAGTACATCGGCAAGGGCATCCGGATCAACGCGATCAGCCCCGGGCCGGCGCACGAGCCGGGCACGTCCTTCGCCGACGGCGCCACCCCGGAGCAGGTCGCCGAGACCGTGCTGTGGCTCTGCTCCAGTGAGGCCTCGTTCGTCGTCGGCCACGACCTGGTGCTGGACAAGAAGACCGTCTGAGACCCGTACGACGTACGAACCGAACGAGGAGCTGTGAACGTGCTGAGCAGGTTGCGTTGGCTGACGGCCGGGGAGTCCCACGGACCGGCGCTGGTGGCGACGCTGGAGGGGCTGCCCGCCGGCGTTCCGGTCACCACC